>JAYWBP010000061.1:0-47299 GCA_043781375.1 Novosphingobium sp. | reverse complement strand
CCCCGGCGCGCGGGCGATCCAGCGGAAGCCCGGCGGGCTTGTCGATCACCAGCGCCTCGCCGTCTTCGAACAGGATCGGATAGGGCGTCCGGTACTGCCACGGGGCTGGCGCTGGGGATGATCCTTCGGCGGGCTCAGAAGGAGCGGGGGTGGACGGTATTTCGGTCATGCCAGTGCTCCAGCGATCCGCCGCAAGGCTTCTTTGAGTTGCGCTTCGTCGGCGGCGAAGCTGATACGAAAACCATTTGCTCCGCCGAAAGCCGAGGCGGCAACCACGGCCACGCCATGGTCGAGCAGGTGCAGCGCCAGCGCGCCGTCGGTCTCGAAGCGCTCCATCAGCGGCGCGGCATCGACCATGCAGTAAAATGCGCCGTCGGGCACCGGAGTGGATAGCCCGGGAATGGCGTTGATCGCCGCCACGGTCAGGTCGCGGCGCTGGCGAAACCGTTCACACCATTGCGCCAGAAAATCCTGCGGGCCTTCGAACGCCGCCACGGCAGCGGCTTGGCTGATCGAGGCCGGGTTGCCCGAATTGTGCGACTGGAGCACTTCCATCGCCGCGATCAGCCACTGCGGCCCGGCCGCGACACCGATGCGGAAGCCGGTCATTGCGTGGCTTTTCGAAACCCCCGAGATGGTCAGCACGCGGTCGGCCAGATCGAGGCATTCAACTGCCAAAGTGGCATGACGACCCGGGGTGTAGCGCAGCGGCGCGTAGATATCGTCGCTCAACGTCAGCACCCGGGGGTGACGCCGGAGCACTTCGCCCAGCGCACGGAGTTCGTCCGCCGGATAGGTCGCACCGGTCGGGTTGCCCGGGCTGTTGAGCAGCAACCAGCGCGTTTTCGGGGTGATCGCGGCTTCGAGCTGTTCGGGCGTGATCCGAAAACCACTGTCCGCACGCGTCGGCAGGTCCACCACCTGCGCCCCGGCAAAGCGGACGATCTGGGGATAGCTGACCCACCACGGGCTGGGGATCAGGACTTCATCGCCCGGATCGAGCGTGGCCAGCAGCGCGTGGAAGATCGCCTGCTTGCCTCCGGCGCTGACCGTGACCTGGCTGACGGGGACGTCAATGCCGAGGTCGCGCTTGAAATGCAGCGCCGTGGCGGCCTTGAGCCGCGCTGTGCCGCCCACCGCCGTGTACTTGGTATCGCCCGCATCGAGCGCCGCTTTGGCCGCGGCCACGACATGCGGCGGGGTGGCGAAATCGGGCTCGCCCACCGACAGCGAGATGATGTCGCGGCCCTGCCCGCGTAAGGCAATCGCGCGGTCGGTCATCGCCGTGGTCTGTGACGGGGTAATGCGGGCAAGGGCTTGCGAGATCATGGCGCGAGCAACGTAGCCGGGACCAGGCCACGCAGGGCGTTGCCGAGCAGGAAGCCACCTGTCAAATCGTCCAACGTCAGTTCCGCCTCAACCGCGCGTCCGCTTGCCAGCAGCGAGCGTCGCAGAATCCCGGGCAGCAGCCCGAGGTGGGCTGCGGGAGTACGCAGCAAGCCTCCCTCGCCCGCCACGAACAGGTTGGTGAAACTACCTTCGGTGAGCAACCCGTCGTCGCGGATCAGCAATGCCTCGCCCGCGCCAACGCCTTGCGCGACTTTCAGCGCGGCCTCATAAAAGCCTCTGTCGGAGGTCTTGTGCGCCAGCCGCCAGTCGCTCGGATCGAGCGGTAGGGGCAGAACGATGCACGCAATCGGCTCGGCCAGCGGCGCTGCTAGAGCGGCGATCTCAAGCGCGTAGGCCCCGCTGCGCGCCACCACCAGCCGCAGCTTGCCCGGCACCTCGGCCTCAAAGCACAGCGCCTGGATCGCATTGCGCAGCGCATGGCGATCACAGGCAAAGCCCAGCGCCAGCGCGCTCGCCTTGATCCGTTCAAGATGCAGGTCGAGCAGCGGCACGCCGGTCTCGGGTGAAAAGGCCATGGTCTCGATCAGGTCGAACCGGGCGGCCGCGACTGAAGACGTCGATTGCCGCACGAAACTCCCCTTGATCAGACACTCGCGCCATTCGGGCAGGGCCTGCGAATCCGCGACGATCGCCGAGCCAACACCAAGCACCGCGCGCCCGCCCCCATGCTCGGGCGCGCGGTGCTCGGGTGACAGCCGCAAGGTGCGGATTGCCACATTGAACGCAGCCTCACCAGTTTCATCTGGACCAGCCGGATCGAGCCGGCCGATCGCTCCGCAATAGGCGCCGCGGGCATCGCGCTCGATCTGGGCAATGAGCTCCATCGCCCGGATCTTGGGCGCGCCGGTGATCGAGCCGCAGGGGAACAGCGCGCGCAGCAGCTCGCCCGCACCGTGCCCCGGACGCAGCCGTGCGCGCACGGTCGAAGTCATCTGGTGGACCGTGGGATAGCTCTCGATCGCAAAGGCATTTTCCACCCGCACGCTGCCCGGCACGGCGACCCGGCTGAGATCGTTGCGCATGAGGTCGAGGATCATCAGGTTTTCGGCGCGGTCCTTGGTCGAGCCAGCCAGTTCGGCAGCAAGCATGGCATCGGCGTGCGGGTCGGTGGCGCGAGGTCGCGTACCCTTCATCGGTTTGACCATGGCCGCGCCCTCATGGAGCGCGAAGAACAGCTCGGGCGAGAAGCTCAACAGCCAGTGCGAACCGTCAAACACGATCCCGCCATAGCCCGCACCTGCCGCCGGTCGGATCGCGGCATACAGCGCCAGCGGGTCACCACTCCAGCTTCCGGCTAGCGGGAAAGTCAGGTTGGCCTGGTAGATATCGCCTGCTGCAATGGCTTCCTGCAGCGCGATGAAGGCGCGGGTATAGCCGCCGAGCGAAAGCTGCGGTTCGAGCGGGCCAATCGCGCCGGTTACCCCGCCGGCATTATCCGCCAGCCATTGCGGCACGGCTTCGCTGGCAATCGGCTGGTGCCCGGCAAAGGCCCCGAACCACAGCAGCGGCCCGTTCGCTCCGGTGCGCGGCGGACACAGCCCGGCCAGCTTCGGCTCCAGCGCCAGCCCTGCTTCATAGGCCAGCCAGCCGGCCAGTTCGTATCCCTCGCCGCGAAGCTCGTCGATCCGTGCGAGCGCCGAAACAATCTCCTCCGCC
This sequence comes from Novosphingobium sp., assembly GCA_043781375.1. Classification (GTDB taxonomy): domain Bacteria; phylum Pseudomonadota; class Alphaproteobacteria; order Sphingomonadales; family Sphingomonadaceae; genus Novosphingobium. The sequence goes on along the minus strand of JAYWBP010000061.1, from coordinate 44,233 downwards.
CGCCGCGCCACCACCACCGCCACCGGATCGCGATAGAGCCGCGCGGGACTTGCCCCGTGGCTGCGCGCATCATCGAGGAGAACGAAAGGACCGGTCATCAGGCGGGGCTTCTAGCCGGGTGTTGCCATGCTTGCAAAAAGCCTCTCGCGCCCAAGCCCGGTGCGCTCTATCGAGGGCTAACGAAGAGCCGGGGAACGCAGGAATGGACGACATCTACATCGGCATGGGCGCGACCGGCGAGAAGCAGCTGCTCCACTTGAGCCGGGCCAACCGCCACGGGCTGATCGCGGGGGCCACCGGCACCGGCAAGACCGTGACCCTCCAGACCATCGCCGAGCAGTTTTCTGCCGATGGCGTGCCGGTGTTCCTGGCCGACGTGAAAGGCGATCTTTCGGGCATCGCCATGTCGGGCAGCCACGACTTCGCCCATGCCGACAGTCTGGAAGCGCGGGCCAAACAGATCGGCATTGTCAACTATACCTACCACGACAATCCAGCGATCTTCTGGGATCTGTATGGCGTCCAGGGCCACCCGATCCGCACCACCATTTCCGAGATGGGGCCGTTGTTGCTGTCGCGGCTGATGGGGCTCAACGATACGCAGGAAGGCGTGCTCAACGTCGCTTTCCGCTATGCCGACGACCAGGGGCTGTTGTTGATCGACCTGGAGGACTTGCAGGCGGTGCTCCAGCACACCGCCGAGCACGCCTCGGAACTGGCAGCCAAATATGGCAACGTCAGCCGCGCCAGCGTCGGCACCATCCAGCGTCAGCTGCTCGCCTTCGACAGCCAGGGTGCGGCCAAGTTCTTCGGTGAGCCGGCGCTCGAAATCTCGGACTTCCTGCGCTGCGACGAGAACGGCAAGGGCTACATCAACATCCTCGCCGCCGAACAGCTGATGCAGAGCCCCAAGCTCTACGCCACCTTCCTGCTGTGGCTGCTGTCCGACCTGTTCGAGGCGCTGCCCGAAGTCGGCGATCCGGAAAAGCCCAAGCTGGTGTTCTTTTTCGACGAGGCGCACCTGTTGTTCGACGATGCCCCGCAAGCGCTGTTCGACAAGGTCGAGCAGGTGGTTCGACTGATCCGATCGAAAGGGGTTGGCGTCTATTTCATTACTCAGAACCCGATCGATATTCCCGAAAAGATCGCCGGCCAGCTGGGCAACCGGGTCCAGCACGCGCTGCGCGCCTTCACCCCGCGCGACCAGCGGGCGATCAAGGCGGCGGCCGAGACCTTTCGGATCAATCCCGATCTCGACGTCGAAAGGGCGATCACCGAACTGAAGGTGGGCGAGGCGCTGGTCTCAACCCTGGAGGAAGACGGCAGTCCGTCGATTGTCCAGCGCACCTTGATCGCCCCGCCCCGTTCGCGGCTGGGGCCGGTGACAGCTAAAGAACGCGCGATCATCCAGTCGATCAGCCCGTGCGAAGGCAAGTATGAAATGTTGGTCAACCGCCAGTCGGCCGCCGAAGTGCTGGCGCAGAAGACTGCCGATGCCACCGCCGCCGCACAGGTCGTGGCGGAGCAAGGGGTAGAAGCGCAGCGCGCCATGCCCCGCGCGTCGTCCTCGCTGTGGGAACGCGCCGGCCGGGCCGCCCTGGGCGCGGCGGCGGCATCGGCCGGGTCGATGGCCGCGCGCTCGATGACCGGACGGCGTTCGGGCGGCTCGATCGGCGCTTCGGCAGCGAGCGCGGTTGCCGGGACGATCGGCACTGCCCTGGGCGGCGCAGCACTCGGCCGGTTCGCGCGCGGCTTGTTGGGGGGGTTGCTGCGGTAAACTGCGACGCTGGTCGGACCTGAGCGGGCCCTGGCAGAAGTTTCCATTGCAATCAGTTGCCCAATCGGCTGTGACCTGATGCAACCGTTACTCTCGCCAAGGTTTCCCATGCGTTCGCTGCTCCTCGCTTCCGCCTGCCTGTCGCTCTTCTCCGCTTCTCCAGCCCTCGCCCAGACCGCTGCGCAAGATACGGTCGTCGGCGCTGTCGCTGCTCTGGCGCCGGTCCCCCAGGGCAAGCTGACCGGGGACGTCAGGCCGTCGGCCTATCGTCTCGACCTGACGCTAGACCCGGCCAGGGAGCGCTTCTCGGGCCATGTCGAGATCGACGCGATGCTGGCGCGGGCATCCAGCTTCATCGACCTCCACGGCCGCGATCTGGCAATGCACAAGGCGGTGGCGGTGGTCGGCGGACGGAGCATTCCGGGCCGCTTTACCCAGCTTGATCCCACCGGCGTTGCCCGGCTGACCTTTCCCGAAGTGCTGCCCGCCGGGCCTGTCACCCTGGCCTTCGATTACGACGCTGCCTTCGACGACAACCCGCTCGGTCTGTTCCGGGTCAAGGTTGATGGTCAGTGGTACAGCTGGAGCCAGTTCGAATCGATCGACGCGCGCGCCGCCTTCCCCGGTTTCGATGAACCCGGGTTCAAGACGCCGTTTACGGTAACCTTGCGCACCTCGCCGGGCCTCGTCGCGGTCAGCAATGCACCGGAGGCTTCGAAAACGCTCGAGAACGGTCGCGAAGTCCACCGCTTCGCCCCGACCCTGCCACTGCCGACCTACCTGCTGGCCATGATGGTCGGGCCGTTCACGACCACCGACGGCGTTGTCCCCGCTTCCCCGCAGCGCGCCACACCGCTGCCACTGCGGATCGTCTCTACCCGGCCCAACGCGGGCAAGCTCGGCTTCGCGTTGGAGGGATCGAAGGCCATCGTCGCCCACCTCGAAGACTATTTCGGGCAAGCCTTCCCCTTTCCCAAACTCGACCAGATCACTACCCCGATCATTGGCGGAGCGATGGAGAATGCCGGGGCCGACCTTTACGGCGACGGCAATCTGGTGCTCAGCGATGCCTCGACCACGGGCCAGAAGCGGGGCTTTGGCATGGTCGTCAGCCATGAACTGGCCCATCAATGGTTCGGCGACATGGTCTCGCCGGCGTGGTGGGACGACATCTGGCTCAACGAAAGCTTCGCCAACTGGATGGGCTTTCGCATCGGCAACGCCTGGCGTCCGGACCTGGGCATCGGTTCGGGCGCGGTGGCTGAAGGGTTCTCGGCGATGAACACCGACGCGCTGCTCGCCGGACGGCCGATCCACCAGTCGATCACCCGCAACGCCCAGATCGACGAGGCCTTCGATTCGATCACCTATGGCAAAGGTGGCCAGGTGGTGGCGATGATCGCCGCATTCATGGGCGATGTGAAGTTCCGCGATGGCGTGCGCCGGTACATGGCCACGCACCGCTATGGCACCGCCGCGACCAGTGACTTCTTTGCCGCCGTGGCCGAGGCTGCGGGTGATCCGCGCATCGTATCGGCGATGCAAAGCTTCACCGACCAGCAGGGCGTCCCGCTGCTCAGCTTTGCGCGCGGGCCGGGCAGGCAATGGAGCGTTACCCAGTCGCGCTACGCCGTTCTGGGCACGACCGCGCCGACGACTCGCTGGGGCGTGCCACTGTGCGCGCGCCAGGGCCATGCGCGCAGTTGCAGCCTGCTGACCGAGGCCAGTGCGCCGCTACGCCTGACCGGTTCGGGTCCGCTGGTCCCCAACGCGGGCGGCGCGGGCTATTACCGCTTCGAACTTCCCGCGCGGGACTGGGACGCACTGATCGCCGTGACCGATCGCCTGCCCGGAAACGAGGCGCTGGCGGTTCAGGATTCGCTCGAAGCGAGCTTCAAGGCCGGGCGCGCCAACCCCGCCCAGTTGATCGCGCTGACGGCCAAGCTGGTGCGCAATCCCGATAGCTATGCCAGCGGCGCGGCGACCGATGCGATCGACGGCATGGTCAATGCAGGTTATGTTGACGCCCCCGCCGCAGCGGCCTGGCGCAACTGGACCGCGCGGCTGTATGTGCCGCTGCTGGCGCGCCTGGGCTTCGACGCCCGGCTTGGAGCCTATTCGCGCGAGGCTTCGATCCGCTCGCGGCAACGCCTCCAGATCGTCGACAAGCTGGTCGGCGGCGGCGCCATTCCAGTGCTCAATACGCGTCTGGCCGATGCTGCACAGGCCTATCTGGCAGGCAAAACCGGTGCGCTCGATCCGGCCTGGTTCGGCACGGCGTTCGATAGCTATATCGCCCGCGGCGGCTTGCCCGCTGCGAAAGGCCTGATCGACCGGGGCCTGGCTTCGGAAGATGTGCTTCTGCGTGCCGCAGCGCTCGACGCCGTAGCAACCAGCGGCAAGAACGAGATCGCGACGTGGCTGCTGGGCGATCTGCACGACACCCGCCTGCGCGCCAGCGAACGGCGCGCGCAGATCAGCGCTATCGCCCGCACTCCTAAGACCCGCGACATCGGTTATGGCTGGGTCCGTGCGCACATGGACGAACTGTTCGGCGGCAGCAACGGTATCTTCAGCGCTCGCCTGCCGCGAATGCTCGGCTCGTTCTGCTCGATCGCCAAGGCCGACGAATTTGCCCGCGATCTGCGGCCGCTGCTCAAAGGCAAGACCGGCGCGCTGGAGCTGGAGCGAACAATCGAGCGGGTGCGCAATTGCGGCGTGCTGCATGACGCACGAGCGGACGAACTTTCGGCGGCATTGGTGAAGTTGAGGTAGGAAGCCGCTACTCCAGCGGCAGCCGCAAAGTCGCGGTCAGGCCAGCGATGCTGCCGTCCGGCGCGAGGCGGTTAGCCAGGCTCAGCGCGCCGTCGTGCTGTTCGGCGATGGCCCGGGCCAGGGTCAGGCCAAGGCCTGCGCCGCCGGTCTCGCTATTGCGCGAAGGGTCGCCGCGGATGAACGGTTCGAGCATGTGGGCAATTGCCTCGGGCGCGATGCCGGGGCCGTCATCATCGATCCGCACCAGTGCGGACTGACCTTCACGGACTAGCGAAACCCGCGCTGTGCCGCCATAACGCAAGGCATTCCCGATCAGGTTGCGCAGCGCCCGGCGCAGCCAGGTGGCGCGCAATGGGGCGACGATGCGCGGCGATTCGCCCTGCGTGACCGGCTCGCCCATGTCCTCGTATTCCTCGACCACTGCGCCGACCAACGCCGACAGCTCGGTCATTTCGCGCGGTTCGTTCGAACGACCGATTCGGGCCAGCGAGAGGATATCGTTGAGCGTGCGCACGATATCTTCGATGGTCCCGGCCATGCGCCCGCGTTCGCCTTCGTCCTCGACCGATTCGATCCGCACCCGCAGCGCCGCCAGCGGCGTCTTGAGATCATGCCCGATCGCACCGAGCATGACGTCCTTCTCATCGATCAGCGCGGCGATGCGCGCTTCCATTGCATTGTGCGCCTCGATCAGCCGACGAAGATCTTCCGGGCCTTCGGCGACCAACGGGCTGCCAGCGGCAGGAGCCCCGGCAAACCGCTTGATCCGCCGGGTCAGCGCCGCCAGCGGCCGGGTGATCCGGCGCATCAGCAAGGCCACCGCACCGACCAGCAGCAGATAGATAAACAATGTCTGCACGATCAGCGGGACCAGCAGCATCCGCGCGCCCGGCGGGATCGGAACCCTTGCGACCAGCCATTGAGACGACCCCGCAGGCTGGAAAGCGGCGACGAGCAAAGTCAGCGGTTGGCTGCGGTGCGAGTTGCGAAAGACGATCTGGCGATGCGGCCGCGCTTGCCACCACGAATCGCTGATCATGGCGCGGCGAAACACCAGGAGTTGGCTGACCGCTACATCTTGATCGGTGAGCACCTGGCGCAGTTCGTTTTCCGCGTCGGCATCCCGCACCTCGCTTTGCTGGCGGACCACAGCCGCAGTGCGTTCGATCCGCGGACTACGGCCTTGATCGTCTTCGCGTGGATCCGCGAACTGGATAAGGCGATAGGCGGCGGCGTGGATCAATGCCGCATCGCGCCGACCTTCCTGAGCCCGATAGATCAGCAAGGCGCTCAAGCCCTGCCCGAGCAACAGGGCGACCGCGATCGCCAGGAGCAATTGGGCCTGCAGGCTGTGCGGAGTGGGCAGGCGCATCAGGCGATTACGCGGATCATGCGGGCAGGCGGCGGACGTCGGCGGCGAACATGTAGCCCCCGCCCCAGACCGTCTGGACCAGTTGCGGATCGCGGCTGTCGAGCTCGATCTTGCGGCGCAGGCGGCTGACCTGATTGTCGACCGCGCGATCGAACAGGTGAGCCTCGCGGCCTTGGACCATATCGAGCAGGCGGTCGCGGTCGAGCACCTGGCGCGGATGTTCCAGAAAGGCGCGAAGGAGGCGAAATTCGGCCGAGGATATGGCCACAACCGCGCCTTCACGATCGGTCAGGCGCCGCTTGAGCGAGTCGAGCCGCCAGCCCTCGAATTCGAACAACTCCGAGTCGGATGCGAGCGGCGCAACGTCGTCGCCCGCCGCAGCTACCCGGCCCGCCCGGCGCAGGACGCTGCGGATGCGGGCGACCAGTTCGCGCGGTTCGAACGGCTTGACCACATAGTCATCGGCGCCGATCTCCAGTCCGACAATCCGATCGGTCGCCTCGCCCCGTGCGGTCAGCAGGATCGTCGGCACCGATCGGCTTTCGACTAGATGGCGACAAAGCGAAAGGCCGTCCTCACCCGGCATCATGATGTCGAGCAGAACCAGATCGGGCAGCGCGGTGGCCAGGCTGGCGCGCGCTTCGACCGCGTTGGCTGCCTGGCTGACTGCAAAGCCCTGGCGGACGAGATATTCTGCCAGCGGCTGGCGCAAGCCGGTCTCGTCATCGACCAGCAGCACGCTGACCGGCCCCGGCTCAGTCATTTAAACGACCCCGGCAAGGAGACTTCCGGCAGGTCAGGTGCCGGGCGGTGGCGGCGGCATGTCGTCATGACCCTGTCCCATTCCGCTCATTCCGCCTTTCATCCCGCGCATATGCTGGCGCATCGCGCCGAATGCGGCGCGACGTTCCTCGGGGGTCAGCTTGCCATCGTGGTTAGTATCGTTGCGATCGAACCGGGCCAGCGCGCCGGCAATAAATTCGTCGCGCGACAAGGCGCCATCGTGGTTGGTGTCGGCCATCCGCGCCATCATCGAGCCGACGCGCGGCATCTGCCCACGGCCTCCGCCCATGCCGCCCAAGCGATGACCACCGGCGAGGCCCGCGATGAATTCGGCGCGCGAAATCTTGCCATCATGATCGCTGTCGAGGCGATCGAAGTCCAGGCCTGCGGCCGCAGCGCGATCGGTTTCGTCGAGCTTGCCGTCATGGTTGCCGTCAAGCCGATCGAACAACTGGGCCGCCCGCGCCTGGGCATCGGCCCGGGTCATGATCTTGCCCCTCATGGAATTGGTCATACTGTCCTGCGCCGCGTAGGCAGTTCCAGCCGCCGCCAGGCCCGCGAGCGACAAGCCGATCATCCAGGTTTTCATTCAAGCCTCCTCAAAATGGGCGAAGCCGCGCGGAGCATGGGAAGGAGGGGAAACAGCAAGCCGCGCGGCTTCTGGTACTGTATGTAGCCCCTGCTTGTCGCATGATTGTGCCGCCAACGCGCGAAAGTGTCGCCATTTGTCGCACTGAAATCATAACACGACTCCTTATCGCGGCCGGTGTTCGGTGCCCGAACCGGCCGTGATGAACCGGCTGGGCCCGGGCCGTGGCACCGAGGCCGAGATGGATCGGGGTCCGTTCGAGGCGATAGGGCTCAGGCATGTTCCGCCTCGGACGCTCCGCTCGACATGGCGATGGCATTGAGCTTGTTGCCATCGGGATCGCGGAAATACCCCGCATAGAAGCTGTCGCCGCGTGGCCCCGGGGCGCCCTCGTCGCTGCCGCCGTGAGCCAGGGCAATAGCGTGGAGGCGGTGGACCTGATCACGATCCTGCGCCGCCAGCGCGACCATAACCCCGTTGCCCAAGCTCGCCGCATTGCCGTCGAACGGCAGTGTCAGGCCAATCCCGGGTGCTCCATCGGGCGCACCCCAGGCGATGAAGGTGTCGAACTCCATCATCCGGGTGATGCCCAGCTCTTCGGCGATGGCATCGTAAAACCGTGCGCCGCGCGCCAGATCGGTGGTTCCCAAAGTAACGTAGGCCAGCATGCGATCTCTCCCGCGACTCGGCAAGTCAGGAACATTACAAGAACATCGAAAGTCCTACAAGGGGGCACATTGTGCCTGCGTCCATATGTTCACCGCGCTTTCCAGCTGCGGCCCGACAACCTCAAGCACCCGCGTGTGATACGTGTTCCACCAGAGCAGCTCCTCAGCGGTGAGCAGGCTGCGCTCAACCAAAGCGCGGTCAATCGGCGCGAAAGTCAGCGTCTCGAAACCAAGAAAATCGCCTTCCGCGCCCTCGATTTCGCGCGGTTCGACCAGAACCAGATTCTCAATGCGGATGCCGTATTCGCCGGTCTTGTAGTAGCCCGGCTCATTGGAGAGGAACATGCCGGCGAGCAGTTCCTGCTCACTCCCGCCCTGACCGCCCGCGGCCTTGGCGATCCGCTGAGGGCCTTCATGGACGGCAAGGAAACTGCCCACGCCGTGGCCAGTGCCGTGGGCGTAGTCGAGCCCGGCTTGCCACAGGAACTGCCGGGCGAAACCGTCAAGCTGGCTGCCCACGGTGCCTTGCGGGAACACCGCCCGGGCCAGCGCGATGTGGCCTTTGAGAACACGGGTGAAGCGGTCTTTTACCTGGGCAGGCGCGTCACCCGGCCCGATCCAGACGGTGCGGGTGATGTCCGTCGTGCCATCGGGATACTGCCCGCCCGAATCGACCAGAAACACACTGCCCGGATCAAGCGTGCGGTTGGTTTCCTCGCTAACCCGGTAGTGGACCACTGCGCCGTTGGGTCCGGCGCCCGAGATCGTGTCGAACGACAGGTCGCGCAGATCGCCGGTCTCGCGGCGGAACTGGTGGAGCTGCTCGGCGGCCCGGAGTTCGTCGATCTGGCCCGAAGGAGCTTCCTGCGACAGCCAGTGAAGGAACCGCGTCACCGCCGCGCCGTCGCGGGCCTGCGCCTTGCGGTGCCCCGACTGCTCAACCGCGTTCTTGATCGCCTTGGGCAGGACCGTCGGATCGCGCAGTTCGACCGGGACCGCCCCGGCCTGCTCAAGCGCGGCGTAGACCGCCTGGACCGAACGCTCGGGATCGACCGCAACGCGCAGGCCTTTCAGGGCTTCGAGCCCAGGCACGAAAGCCTCACGCGGATAAACTGAGACTGCATTGCCGAGATGCGCGCGGACCTCGGGGGTGAGCTTATCGGGCTCGATGAACAGATCGGCGGTGCCGTCGGCGCGGGCGAGGACGAACGACAGCGCGACTGGCGTACGCTCGACGTCGGCACCGCGCACGTTGAGCAGCCAGGCAATCGAATCGAGCGCGGAAATCACTGCGGCATCGAGTTTGTTTGCGCCCAGCCATTCGGCCACGGCGGCGCGCTTGGCCTCGCTCGCCTGCCCGGCCAGTTCGGTGGGGTGGACCATTGCGGGAGCGAGGGAGGGCGCGGGGCGATCAGCCCAAACGGCGTCGATCGGGTTGGCTTCGACCACGACCAGTTGCGCGCCGCGCTCTTCCAGCGCCGTGCTCGCCGCGCGGACCCAGGGCTTGGAGTGCAGCCACGGATCATAGCCGATCCGCGCGCCGGCTGGAGCATGGGCGCCGAGCCATTTGGCCACGCTGGTCTGAGGCACGCTTTCGTAGGACCAGAACCGCCCGTCGACCTGATCGCGCACTTGCAGGGTATAGCGCCCATCGACGAACATCACCGCTTGATCGGCCATGACCACCGCGGTCCCGGCCGATCCGCCGAAGCCGGTCAGCCAGGCCAGCCGCTGGGCATAGCCGCCGACATATTCGCTCATATGTTCGTCCGAGATCGGGATGACGAAACCGTCGAGCTTCTGCTTTTTGAGCTCTTCGCGTAGCGCGACAAGGCGGGATTCGTGGGTGTGCATCAGCATCGGGGTTCTCGGTGTTGGTGACGGGCTGGGTTGCGGGTTGCAGACCACCAACATAGAGCCGGGCGATGACACTTACCACACCCCCCGTTGCGCCAAAAAAGCCGTCCACCACCAGCCACCACGGGATCGAGGTTCACGACGACTATGCCTGGTTGCGCGACCCCGGGTATCCCGTGGTCACCGATCCGGAAGTGCTCGCCCACCTTGCCGCCGAGAACGAATGGTTCGAAGCACGCATGGCGCCGCACAAGCCTTTGGTCGACGGGCTGTTCACCGAGATGCGGGCGCGGATCAAGGAAGCGGACAAGAGTGTGCCGCAGAAAGACGGCGACTGGCTCTACTGGATCGAATTCGAGGATGGTGCCGAATACAAGAAGTGGTGGCGCAGGCCGGTTTCAGCCCGGAACGATGAAACTGCAGATGAGTTGATCCTCGATGAAGTCGCGCTCGCCGAGGGCTGCGATTATTTCCGCCTGGGGGCGCTGTCGGTCAGCCATGATGGCACGCTGCTCGCCTATGCCATCGACGACAACGGTTCGGAGCGGTTCACGGCGCGGATCAAGGTGCTGGCGACGGGCGCGCTTTTGCCAGACGAAATCCCCGGGACCTTGTCGGCGCTGGTCTGGGTCGCGGGCGACACAGGGCTGGTCTACAGCCTCGCCAACGAGCAGTGGCGCACCGACAATGCCCGGCTCCATTGGTTGGGCCAGCCGCTCGCTGACGATGTTGAGCTGTACCATGAGGACGACGAAGGCTTCCGCGTCGGTTCGTCGCTGTCGGCCAACGAGAAATGGCTGATGATCGGCACCTCGGACCATGAGACCAGCGAAATCCGGCTGATCCCGGCGGACGATCCGCTGTCCGAACCGATCCTGGTCAAAGCCCGCGCAAAGGGCGTCGAGTATGAAGTCGATGAGCGCGATGAAGTCCTCTATATCCACGCCAACGACACCCACGAGAACTTCCGCCTGGCCACGGCTCCGCTCTCCGCGCCAGATGACTGGACGACCCTGATCGAGGGATCGGACGCGTTTTACCTCACCGGCGTCGACCTGTTCCGGGACTTCTACGTGGTCGAAGGACGCCGCAGCGGCTTGGACCAGATCGAACTGCGCTGGTACGACGATGATCCGATCAATCGGGGCCGGATCGAGCCGATTGCTTTCCCCGAAGAAAGCTATGACGCCGGGCTGGGCGACAATCCCGAATGGGCGGTCGACCGGCTTCGGTTGAGCTACGAATCGATGGTCAGCCCGGCCACCGCCTACGATTACCACATCGCCGAGCGCCGCCTTGAGGTGCTCAAGGTGCAGGAAATCCCCTCAGGCTACGATGCCACGCTCTACACCACCGAGCGACTGGAAATCCCCGCGCGCGACGGCACCGCCATCCCGGTCAGCGTGGTCAGGCGCAAGGATCGAGACGGTGCCGGCCCGCTCTATCTCTACGGCTATGGCGCCTATGGCATCTCGATCCCGCCAGGCTTTTCCACTACGCGCCTGAGCCTGGTCGATCGCGGCTTTGCCTATGCCATCGCCCATATCCGCGGCGGGGATGACTTGGGGCGGGCGTGGTACAAGGCGGGCAAGCTGGAGCGGCGGTGCAATACGTTCACCGACTTCGTCGATGTCGCGAACGGCCTGATCGAGCGTGGCCTCACCACGGCCGGGCAAATCGCCATCGCAGGCGGTTCGGCCGGGGGCGAGTTGATGGGCGCGGTGATCAATTCCGATCCCGGCCTGTTCGGCGCGGTCGTCGCACATGTTCCGTTCGTCGATGTGCTGGCGACCATGCTCGACGAGACCCTGCCGCTGACCCCGGGCGAATGGCCCGAATGGGGCAATCCGATCGCGGACCAGGCCGCCTTCGAACTGATCCGCAGCTACTCACCCTACGATCAGGTCAAAGCGCAGGCCTATCCGCCGCTGCTGGTCACCGCCGGACTCAACGATCCGCGCGTGACCTATTGGGAGCCGGCCAAATGGGTCACCAAGCTGCGCGAGTTGAAGACCGACGACAACGAATTGCTGCTCAAGACCAACATGGGCGCGGGCCACGGCGGAAAGTCGGGGAGATTCGAATCGTTGCGCGAGACAGCCGAGGAGTTCGCCTTTATCCTGTGGCAGTTGGGTGTGACGGACTAAGTCGGCGCACGGGGTCAACGAGGGGGGACCCCAGATGAAGAGTTATAACGCCGTCGGTTATGCGATTGTCGCTGTTTATGCGTCGGCGTGCATGGTGTTCGCGCCGACCGGCAGCGGGTCCTTGCTCGGGCTGGCGATCGGGGCGCTCTATTTCATCGTGTTCTGGTATCTGGCCGGGGTCTATCTCGCCGACGTGCTGCACCTGGGCATCGCCCACCGCTCGCTCAACTACGCCGACTGGTTCACCAAGACCGTAACCATCGTCAACAACCTGTTCGAAGTCTACGTCGATTCCGACCGCCAGGGTGAACCGGCACCGCCTCCACTACAAGCATTCGGACCATCAGGGCGACCCGAACAAGCTAGCCAGCGACGGATTCTGGCAGACGCGGTGCCGCTGCCTGGTTCCTGATTCAGCCAACGAGCAGGTGTCTCATCGGGACGAAGCGTTGACTGAACCGGGACCGTCTATCGCAATAAATCGGCCACCGGCACGTAATCATAGCCCAGTTCGACGGCCACCGCCTGATAGGTGACCTTGCCCGCGTGGACATTGAGCCCGTCGGCCAGATGCGGGTTGGCCTCCAGCGCGGCCCGCCAGCCCAGATCGGCGATGCGCAGGGCATGGGGCAGAGTCACGTTGTTGAGCGCATAGGTACTGGTCCGCGCCACTGCGCCGGGCATGTTGGCGACGCAATAGTGGACGATGCCATCGACAACATAGGTCGGGTTGTCGTGGGTGGTGGCATGGCTGGTCTCGAAACAGCCGCCCTGGTCGATTGCGACATCGACCAGCACCGCGCCCGGCTTCATGCAAGCCAGCATGTCGCGGGTCACCAGCTTGGGCGCGGCGGCGCCGGGGACCAGCACCGCGCCGATCACCAGGTCGGCCTCGCAGATCATCTGCTGGATGTTGGCGCGGTTGGAAAAGCGCGTCTTGGCGCGGCTTTCGAAATGGATGCCGAGCTTTTCCAGTACCTCGGGATCGCGGTCGAGGATCGTCGTGTCCGCGCCCAGCCCGACCGCCATCTGCGCCGCATTGAAGCCGACTACCCCGCCGCCGATGACCATGACCCGGCCCGGCATGACCCCCGGCACCCCGCCCAGCAGCACGCCCCGCCCGCCGTGGGCCTTTTCCAGCGCGGTCGCCCCGGCCTGGATGCTCATCCGCCCGGCGACCTGACTCATCGGCTTGAGTAGTGGCAACGATCCGCCCGGTCCGGTGACCGTCTCATAGGCGATCGCGGTGACCCCCGACCTGACCAGATCGGCAGTCTGCTCGGGATCGGGCGCGAGGTGAAGGTAAGTGTAAAGGATCTGCCCCTCGCGCAGCATCGCCCGCTCGCCAGGCTGCGGCTCCTTGACCTTGACCACCATTTCGCAGGCGGCGAAAATGCTGGCGGCATCGGGCTTGATCGTTGCCCCTGCGGCCTCGTAATCGCGATCGGTCGCACCGATCCCCAGCCCCGCGCCGGTCTCGACCCACACCTCATGCCCATGCGCCGCCAGCTCGCGCACCGACTCCGGGGTCAGCCCGACGCGGTACTCATGGTTCTTGATCTCGCGCACGGTGCCGACACGCATGGCAGGTCTCCTTTGGCGGAATCGTTACAAGTGAAACCGAGTTGGGGCAAGTTGGGGGGCACTATCCACTCGGCATCGTCAGTGCGAGAACCGAAGGTCTGCGGCAATCCAGAGCGTAACGCGCTGAGCCCTGGAATGCTTCGCTGCGGCAAAGCTGCAATTTATCCTGAGCTGGGCGAAGGGCTCGCCGTGACGCGTTTTAGGGGTGATCTTTCCTATAACGGATTCCCGTTCTCGTCGCGATAGATATCCCGTCGTCCCACGTGGTTCGAAGGGCCGACAAAGCCGTCAGCTTCCATCTTCTCGACCCATTTGCTGGCGGTGTTGTAGCCGACACCCATCTGACGCTGGATCCAGCTGGCCGAGACTTTCTGGCTTTCGAACACCAGCTGGCAGACCTGGCGGTACTTGCGCTCGTCCGGGCTGTCGCTGGCAGCGTCGATGTCTTCGAAGCCAAAGCCGCCGTCCTCGGGTTCCTCGGTGACCGAATCGACATATTCCGGCCTGCCCTGGCCGCGCCAGTGATCGGCGATGGCTTCGACTTCCTCGTCGCTCACGAACGGGCCGTGGACGCGACGGACCGGCTCGGTGTTGGGCTTGTAAAGCATGTCGCCCTTGCCCAGCAGCTGCTCGGCGCCCTGTTCGCCCAAAATCGTGCGGCTGTCGATCCGGCTGGTCACGTGAAAGCTGATCCGGGTCGGCAGGTTGGCCTTGATTACCCCGGTGATGACGTCGACCGACGGGCGCTGGGTGGCCATGATCAGGTGGATCCCGGCCGCGCGGCTTTTCTGGCTGAGGCGCTGGATCAGAACCTCGATCTCCTTGCCTACAGTGATCATGAGATCCGCCAGCTCATCGACGATCAGGACGATCTGCGGCAGCACCTGGTAATCGAGCTGCTGGTCCTCGTACAATTCCTCACCGCTGTCGGGGTCGAAGCCGATCTGGATGCGGCGGCCAAGCGGCTTGCCTTTGGCAACGGCGGCGCGAACCCGGTCGTTGAAGCCCGTCAGATTGCGCGCGCCGATGCTGCTCATCATGCGGTAGCGGCGTTCCATCTCCTCGACTGCCCACTTGAGCGCACGCACCGCCTTGGCTGGCTCGGTCACCACCGGTGAGAGCAGGTGGGGGATATCGTCGTAGCTCTTGAGCTCGAGCACTTTGGGATCGATCAGGATCAGACGGCACTGCGCCGGAGTCAGGCGATAAAGCAGCGACAGCAGGATGCAGTTGAGCCCCACCGACTTGCCCGAACCGGTGGTGCCCGCGACCAGCAGATGCGGCATCGCAGCCAGATCGGCGACCACCGGCTCGCCCGCGATGTCCTTGCCCAGGATGATCGGCAGCAGCGCCTTGGACCCGGCAAAGGCATCACAGGCGACCAGCTCGCGCAGCGCCACCATTTGCCGGTTGGCGTTGGGCAGTTCGATCCCCATCACGGTGCGCCCCGGAATGGCCGAGACGCGCGCCGAAATCGCACTCATGTTGCGGGCAATGTCGTCGGCCAGGCCGATCACCCGGCTGGCCTTGATCCCGGGGGCAGGCTCCAGCTCGTACATCGTCACGACCGGCCCGGTGCGAACCGCAGTGATCTCGCCCTTGACGTTAAAATCGTCGAGCACGGTTTCAAGCAGGCGGGCGTTGCGTTCAAGGCTGAGCTTGTCGACCTTGGGCGCGGAATTGGCCGGGACATCGGCCAGCAGGTCAAGGCTTGGCAACTCGTACTTGTCGAACAGGTCGCCCTGGCGGCTGGTGTTGGCCAGCTGCGCGGGCTTGGCCGAGCGCGTGGATTCGCTGATCTCGGTCGGGCGACGCGGAGCGGCGGGAGCCAGCTCGGGCCGCGGCTCGCGCTGGGTTTTTTCGCGCCGGGCGATCAGCGGCATCGCCGCAGCCGCTGCGCCCTTGCGTGAACTACGCAGCGCTCCGGGCAGGGTAAGCAGCGCCAGCCAGTCTAGCGCAAAAACCCGCCCAGCCAGCATCGCTCCGCCACCAAGGCAGGCCAGCGCAGCGGCAAGGATCACCCAGCCGCGCGCCGCGTCGGGGAGGAACTGAGCCAGGCCACGGATCGCTCCGGCGCCGAGCAGCCCGGCCAGGCCACCCATGCCAGCGGGCAGGGTCCCGCCCGGGCGGGTAAAGGCCAGCGCCAGCATGCTCGCGAGCAGGGACATGGCGAACAGCAGCACCCCAGTCGGCCGCCACCGGCGGCGGCGGAGCGGCAGCGCGGTGCCGTCTTCCTCCTCGACCAGGTGCCACAACTGGCGGGCGAATACATAAAGGAGCGGCAGGAACAGGGCCGAAACCGGGCCGAACAGGAACAGTGCGCGCTCGGCCAGCCAGGCACCCGCCGGACCCATCCAGTTGCGTACCGTGCCGCCCGCCGCGGTGGAAGCGGAGGGATCGGTCTGGTGATAGCTGATCAAGGCGAGCGCCAGAACGATCAGCGTGCCGAACAGCACGATTGCGCCGCCAAGCTCGGCGCTGCGGCGGGCGCTTCGTTTGAATGCGGTGCGCCAAGTACCGGTGTTGCTGCGCCCGGCTGTACTGCTTCGCCCTATCGCCCGCGTTGCCATGGAAGTCCCCTTGAGGCCCATCATGCGCTAACCACTGACTCCACGTCAAGAATCCTTGGCCATTACGCCGTCATCCAGCACGCGGTTGCGGCGCCGAGGCCAGCGGTCGCGGGCCGAGCCCGGGAAGGCGAAAGCCCGTCTATCGCTGCCCAGCCATGGACCTTGAGGCCGCGAAACCGCCGCTGAGTCATGCCGCCCAGCGCGATCACCGGGCTGCGTGAGCGCTGTGCGAGGAGGAGGAAACGGGCGCGACCCAAACCCTTGGCGCCGGGGTGGCTGCGCGTTGGATAGACGGGCGACAGCAGCACCCCAGCCGCGCCGAGGCGGTTGGCGCGAGCGATTTCTTTGAGCGCATGAACCGTTATCAGCGTGCGCCCTGGGCACGGCGGGCCATAGCTCCCATCCGCGCCCCAGCGCTGCGCTTCTTGCGGCGAGCCGCTCAGGATCAACGCGTGGCCAAGACGGCGACACAGGCGGCGAAGTCCGTCGAACCGCGCCCGCCGCTCGCCTTCGGACAGATGGTCGTGGCGGAAAATTAGCCCCGAACCGCGCGGCAAGCGGTGCAGCCCCGCCTCCAGCACCGGATCGTTGCGCGCGTCGCTGACGAGCCAGATGCGGGGCAGGCCAAAAGGGGGCAGGGAAGTCTGGCGCGTCAGCATCGCGGCGCTATAGCAGCGCGCCATGCCAGAAACAGTCAACTTGCTCGCCGACGTCGAATCCCGCATCGCCGCCGCCGCGCGGATCGCCCGGCGCGAGCCCGCTGCCATCACCCTGATCGCGGTGAGCAAGACTCACCCCGCCAGCCGCATTGCGCCGCTGATCGTTGCGGGCCAGCGGGTGTTCGGCGAAAACCGGGTGCAGGAGGCGGCAGAGAAATGGCCGGCGCTGCGCGAGGCTTATCCGGACGTGGCCGTGCACCTGATCGGCCAGCTCCAATCGAACAAGGCCGACGAGGCGGTCGCATTGTTCGACTGCATCCATGCACTCGACCGGCCATCGCTGGTGGTCGCGCTGGCCCGCGCAATGGCCAAGGCCGGGCGCCAGGTGCCGTGCTTTGTCCAGGTCAACATCGGCGCCGAGCCGCAGAAAGGCGGCTGCCCGATCAGCGATCTGCCCGCCCTGCTGGCTGAGGCAGATGCGGCTCAAATCCCCCTTGCCGGACTGATGTGCGTGCCTCCCGCCGGGATCGAGCCCGCGCCGTTCTTCGCGCTAACCGCCAAGCTGGCCCAGGACAACGGCCTGACCGGGCTAAGCATGGGGATGAGCGACGATTTCGAAACCGCAGTGATGCTGGGGGCCAGTCATGTGCGGGTTGGGAGTGCTCTGTTTGGAAGCCGGGGTAGCCAGCCAGTCCCCCTGCCGCCTGAGGGAGGAGTGAGGCGTGGGCCTGTTGGCGCCGAGTTCGCGCACTCACCAATCTCCGTTGGCTTAAATATTAGCGGTTAAGCCCTACCCCCCAAATGCCCGGCGCAGCGCCCCTTCCCGCACCTGCCCAGTCAGCACCACTTGCGGCGAATCCTGGGCCACCGCGTAGCCGTGGTAGGCGCCCCGAATCACATGCAGTTCCGCCGCCACTCCTGCATGGGTCAGGCGGCGGACGTATTCGAGGTTTTCCTCAAGGAACAGATCGAGCGCGCCCACGGTCAGACACAGCGGCGGCAGGCCAGTCAGGTCGCGGGTTCGCCCCGGCGCAGCGCCGTCACGCTGCGGGCTGGCCGAGCCCCAATGGGTGAGCAAGCGGTTGCTCAAGCTGGGGTGACGCGAGGGACGGTACGCCCATCGCGTGGGCGGGATCGCAAGGTCCGGGCGCCCACGCCATTGACAACCCGCGCCCCGATTTCGATGCCGGGAGCGGATTATCCGGTTCAAGAAAGGTCCCGCCCCATGTTCGAAGTCGAACACGCCTCGCCCCGCGTCGGCAGCGTCATCCGCACGACCAAGGAAGACATGGTCCGCGGCACTTATGCAGCGGAAATCAAGCAGCTCCTGCCCGAACGCAGCGCGCTGGCCTTTCCCGGACTGCACTTCACCGACGAAGAGCAGCTCGCCTTTGCCCGGACGATCGGCCAGGTGTTCCTGGTCGGCGGCGAGGAAGTGACCAAGATCTCGCTCGACCCCACTGTCTCGCGCACCGCCGAATACACCCGCGGTGCATTCTACTGGCACATCGACGGGGCCAACGACACGATCCCGGCCAAGGCCACCATGCTGACGGCGAAGGTTCTGGCCGGCGAGGGCGAAGGCGATACGCTCGTCGCCAATACCTATGCTGCCTATGATGACTTGCCTGAGGCGGACAAGCAACTGGCCGGCAAGGTCCGCGTCCGCCACGCGCTGGAAAGCTCGCAGCGGATGGTCAATCCCGATCCCACCTGGGCCGAGCTGCAGCGCTGGCAGGCCTATCCCGGCCAAACCCATCCGTTGGTCTGGCACCATACCGACGGCCGCAAATCGCTGCTGCTGGGAGCCACCGCGCATTACGCCCAGGACCTGCCCCGCGAGGAAGGCGACGCGCTGCTCTGTCGCCTGCAGGATTTCGCCACCCAGCCGCAATACGTCTATCGCCACCAGTGGTCGGTCGGCGATTTCCTGCTGTGGGACAACACCGGCACGATGCACCGCGCCGACGCCTATCCGCTCGATTCCAACCGCCTGATGCACCGCACGACGCTGCATGGCGAGGAATCGATCCAGTAGGGGGTGAGTCTTTTTCCCGCCTGACGACGGATGCCGGAACCGCGCGAGGGGCCGGATTTGCTGGACCCGGACCACGCAAGTAGACTTCCCCCTGCCCATCTGGCATTTGGCCAGTTCGGCGCGGACGTGGCGGAATGGTAGACGCAGGGGACTTAAAATCCCTTGATCCTCGATCGTGCGGGTTCAAGTCCCGCCGTCCGCACCAGCCTTCGTGCGATTGCCGGGCAAGAATTTTTCTCTGCAAACGCAGTGGCTTGCTCCACAGCCACGGATATTCCCCAAGTACGTCGGCAAATCGCCATTAGGCGCGCTTGGCTACTCCAAATTGCATCAGCTGCGTCACATTCTGAAGCGCATCGATTAGCAAGGGATGCCGCATTGGATATCGGATCGAACGTACGGATGGTTCCGCCGCCAGATCCCGGTTCTGAAAACCGCGCGGCCCAGCGATTTGCGCTGATGCTGCGAACCGCCAAACTGATTGCCAAGGACGGCGAACTCCTGTGCATCATTCGCGATATTTCCGCGACCGGGCTTAAGCTCAAGCTGTTCCACTGCCTGCCGCCTGAGCGCCAGCTGCAGCTCGAACTGGCCAATGGCTCACACTATTCGATCACTGTGGTCTGGGAACGCAACAGCGAAGCAGGGATGCGCTTTTTGAAAAAGGTCGAAGTCGCTGCTTTCATGACCGAGGCCAGTCCGTTCCCCAGGCGCCCGCTGCGCTTGCGGACCAGCCTGCCGGCGCGGATCACGGCTCAGGGTTTCAAAGGAATGGCGGTAATTCAGGATATTTCGCAGCATGGCGCACGAATCCAAAGCAGCGCGCGTCTGGCGGTTCATCAACCCCTGCAGTTGGAGGTTCCCGGCATGCCGACGCTGGCCGGATGGGTGCGCTGGCGGCGACATCCCGAATATGGCCTGTCGTTTGAACGCGGCTTCAAACTCGATGAATTAGCCGAGCACGCTGGACGGATGATCGGCCCCGGGCGCCCGCCGATGCTGCCGTTCTACCGGCTGGGTGTCGAAATGGAACTCGATCGCTGCTTGTTGTAGATCGGCCTTATGAAGCGGTCGCTTCCATACCCAGACCGCGCGCCTCAACGAGATGTGGCAAACCGACTTCACCTACTTCAAGATTATCGGGTGGGGCTGGGTCTACCTCTCCACCGTACTCGACGATTACTCGCGCTACATCATCGCCTGGAAGCTGTGCTCCACAAGGTGCGCCAAGGATACCTGCTGCACGATCGGGACCGGATCATTTACGTGGGCCGAGCAACCGATACGCTGTTCGCACGGCTGAGGTTTCACACGGTCGACAGGCTGTCAGGCCGGTGGGATCGGTTTTCATGGTTCGGCCTAAAGTCCGTAAGGCCCGATGGCAGCTTATGCGAACCATCCGAAGCCTGGAGCTACGAGGCGGTGGTTGAAACGCTCGAAGCGCTGCTCATCGAAAGCCTTGAGCCCCCACTCAATCGAAGGCGCGGCGACAACTTTTCTGGGGCGGAGTACATTCAGGTTGTCGATCCGGAAATCGAGAAACATCGCCGCCGTAAAATTCTGGCAGAGATGGCCGAAACAATTGAGAGTATTGGATAAAATCTCAGTCTTGATGTCGATTGTCAGTTGCCGTGGAACATTAGAGGAAAACAAAAATGGATAAGCCAACCCTCACGCTTCTCAACACCAAGAAAACGACAGCAAACGATGTTTCGAAATTATATGAGAAGCTAACAGGTAAGAAAATGACCGAAGCAGAGCTGGCTTATGCCAAAGCCAAGTTGGAGGATTAGTCGCGCGAGCTATCCCCGCGTGAACTGGCCGTGCGGTTCACCGATGAGCAGCGCTACTTCGTGTCTGAAGCCACGGGTTACCGCCTGCTCAAGGCCCATGATCTGATCGCCAGCCCGGCCTATGTAATGATCAAGGCCGCCGATCGCTTTTATACCCAGGCCAGGCGCCTCAACGAGATGTGGCAGACCGACTTCACCTACTTCAAGATTATCGGGTCGGGCTGGGTCTCCAACTCCGCATCCGTGACACGCGCTGGCGGCGGATATCGGCTGCGAACATCGGCCCGAACCGATTCCACCAGTGCCGCACCGGCTCATGACATATGTCGATGCCGCGCTCGAAAAGCAGATCCTGGACGTTGCGCAGCGATAGCGAATACCGAATATACATCATCACCAGCAGCCGGATCACCTTCGACGACGAGTGAAAATATCGGAATGGATTATTGGGTCTGGGCCGATCCATTTCGACGCTTTATCCGCCCCGCGCCCAGACCGCCACATCCTTGTGACAAGACCTTTTGGCGGCAGATTGACGCCTCGCCCCCGCGACAGACGATTGGTTCCAGTCCCCAAATACTAGTCTGGCGCGGTAGATGCTACGGCAGGAATGTCTGCCGTCCTGGGGGCGATTTCTTGCGTGCACAAGTCAGTGTCGCTCGAAAAAACAGCGATATATCTGCGTCTCGCTTGACTTTCGGGAAAAAGGCCCCGTTCATTTGAGCCAACTTTTCAAGCCCTCCCTTCAGATAAGACCATTCAGCGGAAGTAGTGATGAAGGCGAAGATAAAAGCGTGACCTTCCGCCAAAAATATAGCGGGCTTGCAAGCGCCCTTTCGCATGGGGAAATAAGTGGGCAGACTGTTGCGAAGATGGCCGATATTGCTCTGAAAGGTGCAGGCATCAGCAGGTGCCCAGTGAATAATCGGCGCCACGATATAACTGAAATAGGTCTGATATTTCCTGAGTATAAATTCACCCCAAACGTACAGCGTCTTCAAGAATTAAATCACATCTGGGTAGCGGTCGAATGACTGCTAGGATCCGGTTCCCAGCTTATGGGGCTATCAGGCTTGTGCTTGGTGACCAGCTTTCCGAAAACCTTTCAGCGCTGGGCGACATCGATCTTCAAAGTGATGTCGTGCTGATGGCCGAGGTGCGCGGCGAGGCAACCTAT
Organism: Novosphingobium sp.; assembly: GCA_043781375.1. Lineage (GTDB taxonomy): Bacteria > Pseudomonadota > Alphaproteobacteria > Sphingomonadales > Sphingomonadaceae > Novosphingobium. Next base: position 22,444 of record JAYWBP010000061.1, on the reverse strand, counting down.
GTCCGTCACCACAAACAAAAGATCGCCCTGATCTTTGCCGCCATGCGCAACCACGCGGCTCGTCTTTCCGCCCATGGGGTCACGGTCCGCTATGTCCGGATTGATGAGCCGGAGAACACCCACTCAATTGTTGGCGAACTCGGGCGGGCCCTCGCTGATCTCGGATGCTCGCGCGTGGTTATGACGCGCTGCGGTGAATGGCGGCTGGATGTAGCTTTGAAGGCATTCGCGAGCGCATCTATAGTGCCTGTCGAAATCCGTGAAGATTGTCGCTTCATCTGCTCGCATGATCGCTTCCAAGCCTGGGCTGGCGACCGGCGACAATTGCGAATGGAGTATTTTTATCGCGAGATGCGACGCGAGACAGGCCTTCTGATGGACGGGTCCGATCCCGTGGGCGGGCAATGGAACTTTGATGCCGAGAACCGCAAGGGTCTCCCTAAAAACCTGCGGCCTCCGGCCCGCGCAAGAACCGCGCCCAATGCCACTGCGCTAGAGGCCATGGCCGACGTGGCGCGCCACTTTCCGGACCATTTCGGCGAGATCGAAGGCTTCGCCTGGCCCACGACCGTCGCCGAGGCGAACGCCGCGCTTGATGATTTTCTCGCCGACATCCTGCCCGGCTTCGGCGACTGGCAGGATGCGATGACCAGGGACGAACCATGGATGTGGCATGGCCTGATTTCCACCTCGCTGAACATTGGCCTTCTGGACCCGCTAGAGACTTGCCGCCGCGCCGAGACGGTCTACCGAGAAGGCCGTGCGCCGCTGAACGCGGTTGAAGGCTTTATCCGGCAGATCGTCGGCTGGCGTGAATTCATTCGAGGCGTTTACTGGCTGAAGATGCCGGAATACGGACTGCGCAATGCGCTCGAGGCCGACCGCAGGTTGCCGAGCTTTTTCTGGACCGGGCTGACCGATATGGCCTGTGTCGCGGACGCGGTGAAGACAACCCGCGAGAATGCCTACGCCCACCACATCCAACGCCTTATGGTTACGGGCAACCTGGCCATGCTGCTGGGTGTTCACCCTGACGCGGTCGATGACTGGTACATGAGCGTGTACGCCGATGCTTTCGAGTGGGTCGAGCTGCCGAACACGCGCGGCATGGCCACCTTCGCGGATGGCGGTATCGTTGGCTCTAAACCCTATGCGGCCTCTGGCGCCTATATCAACCGGATGAGCGACTACTGCAGCGGCTGCCGCTATGACGTGAAGGGAAAATCCGGCGACGGCGCCTGCCCCTTCAATCGCCTCTACTGGGGATTTCTAGAGCGCAATCGGGCGCGGCTGGCCGGCAACGCCCGTCTCGCCATGCCTTACCGGACCCTCGCCAGATTCGGTGAGGAAAAAGCTAGGGCGCTCCTCGCGGACGCGGATGCCGCGCGGGCGGAGCTGGGGGCCGTCGCGGACTTCCCGGCTGCCAGACCGGATGCGGGCCGGTGAGAAGTTGGCCAAGCCGCTCGATGTGGAGACAGGCAAGTTATTGGATTGAATGCCGTCTGCAGCCGTCAACCTCAACAGCGCCAGTGCCGGAAAACCGTGTATCTGCTTGATCCGCCGCCAGCGGGTCTCGCCTGCAAGGCGTGGACCGAACCGGTTCCACCACAGGTGCACCGTCTCATGGCAAAGATCGGGGCCATGCGCGAAGAGCAGCTCCTCGACATTAAGCAGCGACAGAGGGAAGCGGAAGTAGAGCATCACGACTTCGCGGATTACTTCAGGCTTCGATTTGTATTACCGAAACGGGTTGTCAGCCTTTGTTTGAGATTTGCAGGTCATCCCCACCAACGGAACTGCCAGGCGGACTCAGCCTTCACGGCCTGGGTCAAACCTCGTGCGTGCGCCCTCGATGTGAAGCTCTGAAATCTCGTACCGAGTCGAGAAGGGCGCGCGGGCAAAGGCTTTAAGAAATACAGGCGTCCCGGCGATGCACCACAGGTCTTGGAAGGCGTCGAACCCTCCTCCGGGGCCCCGCAGATACAGAAGGTAGTGATCGCTGGGCAGGCGGCCTACCGGCGTGTCGACGGCGCCAGTGCTCAAGTAAGCGACCGCGATGTCCGCCGCGACCAGATCGGGTCCGGTCCGGCCGTACGGATCGGCCGACGTCAGATACACGGTTTTGACTTCCACCGGCACCCCGGGGCGCGATTTGTCGGCGGCCATCCCTACGTGGACGTCGGTCGAGACCGGGTGCGCGACGAGCGCACGCACCGGGGAATCGACCGAAATACGCCGACTGATCCGACCGGCCGACGCGCTGAAGCCCTCAATCTCGACCGCGCGGTCGGTCATGCGGAACCAGCCCGATCCGACATACTTTCCGGCGTCCGTGATCTGGACGTGACAACTAAGGGGGCCAAAGTCTGGCCCGAGCAGGTAAATCACATCGCGGACCACCGGGGGGTCGTAGCTCTCGCTTCGGGCCGACATCGTGATCGTACCGTCAAGATTGAAGGCATAGGTCACGCGCTCCCGCCCCCGCACCCGATCGTCACCGTCCTTGGCGAAGCGGATCGTCATCTCCAGCCGGGTCCCCGGAACGACTATGTCTGCGGGACCGACTGCGGGAGCGGCGGCCGCCCGCTTGTCGGGGAGAAAAGCCATCGCGGCTCCAGCGAGGCTGGCGCCGCCGCCGATCAAGTTGCGGCGCGAAAGCCCGGCCGACGCGGCCCCGTCCGCTTGATTGTTGGTCACAACGGATTCCTCGGCTCGGTGGTGGATAGAGATTCGTGCGCTCGGCAGCACAGACCTTCACGCAACCGAAGGCCAGATAAAGGCGCTGGATGAACCGGCCTAGGTGTCGGGCGGGCGATCACCCGAAGGCGTCCGCGCAGTCTGTTCAATTGCCCGGATGCCCATCCGATGCTGCCACCGCTCAGCGGCGGACCGATTGGCAGCAGACATCCCCGCCGACAACGAACAAGTCGCGCCGCGCCGGGGCCTAGCACGCCGTCGACGATGAGATCGCCGCCGCGTCCGCTGTTCAGCGCGCGAACGAGTGCCGCCCACGTCGGCTCGGCGCGATAGTCGATCACGTAATCGCCGCCGTTGCGTCGAGCCGCGTCCACCTTTTTTGGGAGAACCGACCAGCCCGACATCCGTGGCACCTGCCTCCATAGCGATCTGTGCGGCCATCGCCCCGACGGAACCGGCAGCCGAGTGGAGGACGACGGCCATCCCGGCTGAGACGCGCCCGACGGTGGGCAGCGCATGCCAGGCCGCGAGCGCGGTCGAGCCGTAGGCGGCGCCGTCCTCGTCACCCAGCGCATCGGGCAGGGCACGAGCCGCGACGCCGACACGATGGCGAACTCGGCGCATCCGCCCCAGGCGCCGATCACCGATACCCGCCTGCCGACCCAAGCAGGGTCATCGCTGACGCCCACCGCATCGACTCGACCGGAGCACTCGTAGCCCAGCGTGACTGGCAGCGGCGGCACGCCCCACTTCATGCGTCCCGATCGCGCATTTGCGTCCACCGGGTTCAGCGCGCAAACTTCACCTGGACCGGGCCCCGGCACCGACAGTTCGACAATCCGCAAGGCGTTCGGCCCGCCGAACTCGTTCAAGACTACCGCGCGCATCACTTTGCCTCCCTAGAACCCTTCGACTGACATCAGTTCCTAGCGGATGCGCCCGCTACCGCGATTACCGGATGTGTGCTTAACCATTAATGGTGCTGGCAGTCCGATGCGAACTCATCTCTCCACGCTGCAGGTCAATCTGCGAGTGCCAGGTTTAGCTGACGAGCGATTTCCACTCCGCCAAAGCCGCCGAGCGTCGTTCCTTGAAAGTCTGTCGCTCGACGTTTTGGCGTTCGAGATTAAAATGATTGTGGACGTTGGCGTGGACAGAGGCAACCTTTTGCAAGGTCTTCATTCGCCGGAATCTGAGCATTGCGCGCCCTCGTGATCGACCGCGCGCCAGAGATAGGCCATCCCGCCGCCCAGCTTCACGTACAGCTCGTCAAGGTGCCACTTCCAACGATGAAAGCCACGCATGCGGTTAACCCGCGTGCGGCGTATAACGATGGCGAAGAGTGGACCAAACCTGTTCCACCACAGAAGTACCGTCTTGTGGCAAAGATTATAGCCGCGCTCGAATTGCAGATCCTCGACGTTGCGCAACTACAGCGGAAAGCGGACGTAAAGCATCACGACTTCGCGGATCACCTCAGAAGTCGAATGAAAGTAGCGAAACGGATTAAGTGGCTTGGCTCTCGATTTGCGGCTCATTTGCGCCCGCTGGCAGTTAGCCATCGATTCTGGCACATCATTTTGACAATGCCAGGCAAAAGGCAGATTGCCCGCCTAAATTTATATTGCTTTCGATGTAAATCGCTGGCACATTCTTGCAGGGACGAGGAGCCGCAACCGGTGCAACACGCGCGCAATCCAATATTGATCGAAAATGGCCGGTTATTCGATGCCGTATCCGAAAATTCGGCCCTGGCCTCACTTGCGCTTGCCGATGGTCAAGTCGTCGCGGCGGGTGCAGCCGCGCTGGATTGGGCGCGCGACCGCAATGACCTGACTCGCATTGATGCGTCCGGAATGACTGTCATGCCCGGGCTGATCGACGCCCACTGCCACATCAGTTTCGACGAGCCGTCTTCGAACGACGAGCTGTTCTTTCACCGGCGCGAAGGCCTGGCGGCGATCATCGCGGTGGAGAATGCGCGCAAGTTGTTGCGGGCAGGGGTCACCGCGTTCTTCGATCCCGACACGATTTTCAACGTCTCGCTCGATCTTCGCGACGCGATCGAGGCGGGCGTGATCGAAGGCCCGCGCATGGCCTGTGGCGGCAATGCGCTTTTCACTTCTGTTGGCGGAACCGCCGGGATGCTGGTGCCCGCCGAGGGGGGAATCGGCTATTTGAAGGTCACGCGGACTCGTGATGAGATCGTCTCCGAAATTCGCCAGCAGGCCAAGCGCGGGGTGGATTGGATCAAAATCCATGTGACGGGACTGATCCCGCGTCAGCGTGCAGCGGGCGAAATCCAGGTCTGGAGTATCGAGGAACTGCGGCTTGCGGCACAGACCGCGCACGAGCTTGGACTGCCGATCGTGGGCCATTGCCGTAATGCTTCGAGCACGCGGGACGCAGCTCTGGCCGGGTTCGACATGATCCTTCATGCCACGCACATGGACGATGCAGCTCTCGAGGCAGTGATTGAGGCTAAAGTGCCGATCGCACCCTCGTTGACCTTCCAGGCTGTGCTGGCCGACCACGGCCATAGAATCGGATCCAGCGCGCAGTTGCAGGATATGTTCAGTGCCGAGATCACGGCGAGTGCGGCGTCACTTCGCCGCGCATGGCAGGCCGGCGTGCCCATGCTCTCCGGCAGCGAGAGCGGATTTTCGATCACGCCTTATGGCGAATGGCACTGGCGCGAACTCACAGTATTTGTCGAGCATCTGGGAATGACCCCGGCGCAAGCCCTGATTGCTGCGACACGTGAAAATGCGCGCGCATTGGGCCGGTACGGAGAGTTGGGAACGCTCGCGCCGGGCATGCCGGCTGACGTGATAGTCGTTAACGGCGATGTCACCCAAGATGTGTCCTTGCTCGGGGTGCCTGGCGGGATTGCGCATGTGCTGCTGGACGGCCGCCCGGTCGACTTGTCGCCACCACCGCGCCGCCGACTGGCCTTGCCATCGTGGCGGGTCGCGAATTATTCCGCGATTCCCGCCACGCGCGCCGCAGTGGCGCGCGGCGCCGACGCAGCGAGCAACTGAGCGACCGAGCGATGACCGTCCGCCGCCCTGAACCCGACGCGGCGGCCATCCCGGCAATCACCTCGTTCGCCGGTTGCCTGCACGCGTTGCGGCAGCCGGACCTACGTCAGTCGCTATACGACAAGGCGGCGCTGATGATGAGCCGGGTGGTCGTCAATCTTCACGGCCAGGAACATCGCGACCGCCGTGGAGTCGAGGCTGTTATGTTTCGCCGCGACGTCTTCCTTGCCTATGAGCGTAATGTCCTTCCTTTGACGCTGGACGAAACGATCGCTCCATTCCTTGCCAGGGGCAAGGGCGACCTGGTCGAGCTGGGTTATCGCGTGATGATGAACCTGACGGTCGATTTTACCGGGATCGATCGCCCCTTGCGCACGCCGGAAGAAACCGGGGAATTGCTGGCGCTGCTGATGGACTTCAGCCTGGCACCGGCACTCGGCCAGTCGCGGGCAGACGATGTCGAGCCGAAAAGGGTGCGCATCCGTCAGGCTATGGCCGATTTCAACACACGTTTCCTCAAGCCTTCAATTGCGCGCCGCCGGTCGCTGATCGACGAAATGCAGGCGGGAAGGCTGAGGCGCGAAGACCTGCCCAACGATGTTCTCACCGCTTTGTTGCTGGGCCAGGACAAGCTGGCGATGAGCGAGGAGGATTGGGTCCAGGAGGGCATTTTCTACGTCCTTGCTGGCGCGCACACCACAATCCATTCATTGACCCACGCGGTTCACGAACTGCTGCAATGGCTGCAGCAGCATCCCGAGGACCGTGCCCTCGTGAATGACGATCCGTTCTTCGTGCAGCAATGCGTCTTTGAAAGCCTGCGGCTGCATCCATCCAGCCCAGTGGCCAGGCGCCGTGCGCTGTGCCCGGTCGCGCTTGAGGAAGGCGTCTCGCTGGAGTCGGGGGAAGAAGTTGCGATCAGCCTGCGTGCGGCAAATCGCGATAGGGAGCGCTTCGGTGCGGATGCCGACCGCTACAACCCGCATCGTAAAGTCAAGCCGGGCAATTTCCAATACGGTCTGTCGATGGGTCACGGGGTCCATGCCTGTCTGGGCCGCCACCTTGCGATCGGGGTCGACCCCAAGCCAGGCGCCGACCCGGCCGAACACCAGTATGGCGTTGTCCCACTGATCGTCTCGGCTCTGCTGCGGCTTGGTGTCCAAGCTGATCGCACCGATCCGCCCGAACAGGACGGGACGGTGACCCGGATTACCTGGGCTCGCTATCCTTTCGTGTTTGCCCCCGGGACCGGGTCGGCATGATGGCCACGACCATCACGAGCTTTCGCGGCTGCGAGGCGGCGCTGCGCTCGCCCGAGCTCAAGCAGGCGCTGTACGATGCCGGACGAGTGGTCATGGAAGGAGTGCTGCTGTCGCTCCACGGAGAAGAACATGCGGTGCGCCGTGCGGTTGAAGTCCGCGTATTCCGGCGCAATTTCTTCGCCTGGTACGAACGCGACCTGTTCCCGCAGACACTCGAACAGACGTTGGTGCCCTATATTGCGGCTTGCGGCGGCGATCTGATTGAGCTGGGTTACCGCGCTACCGCCAATTTGACCGCTGATTTCGCCGGGATCGACAGGCCGCAGCGCACGGCCGATGAGAGCGAGCAGCTTATCCGGCTGGTCAAGAAGCTCAGCGAAGGTGCCACGCTGGTCCACTCGACCCGCGACCCGCGCATGGTCGAGAGTGAGGTGCGCGCGGCGCTGGCCGAGTTCGACACGGGGTTTTTCACGCCTTCCAGCGACCGGCGACGCCAGGCGATCGCAGCCGTGCGGGACGGCGAAGCCGAGATTGACAGCCTTCCGCGCGACGTCCTTACCGTCATTCTCATGGCGGACGACGAGCTGGCGCTTGGGCGCGACCAGATGCTGCGCGAGATAGCGTTTTATATGCAGGCGGGGGCACATTCGACCGCCAATTCGATCGTCCACGCGCTCCACGAGATATTTACCTGGGCCAACGATGACCCAGCGCGCTGGCAGCGGCTCGAACAGCCCGCCTTCGTGCAGCGTTGCGTCCACGAAAGCCTGCGGCTGCATCCTGCCAGTCCGGAGGCATGGCGTAGGGCAATGAACCCCGTAGTTATTGCCGGCGTCGGCAGCTTGGCGCAGGGCCAGCCAGTGATCCTGGACCTGTTTTCTGCCAATCGCGACCCGGCGATCTTCGGCGAAGATGCGGAAATTTTCGATCCGGACCGGACGATTCCGCTCGGAATGTTACCTTCGGGGTTAGCCTTTGGCATCGGCTTACACAGTTGCGTCGGGCGTGAGCTCGACGGCGGTGTGCCCGTGCGCAGCGGCAGCCCTCCGGCAAGCCACCAATACGGCATCGTGGCGCTCGTGGCCAGTCGGCTGATCGAGCTTGGCGCGCGTCCGCTTGCGACAGATCCGCCGACACCCGATCTCAAGACAAGCCGCTCCAATTGGGGCCGCTATCCCGTCAGTTTCACGAAAAGGTAGGGCTTATGCAACGCAGTGCGCTGGTGACCGGAGCCGCGCAGGGCATTGGCGCGAGTATCGCAGCTGCGCTCGCTGACGCGGGGTATCGGGTCGGCTTAATCGACCGTGACGGCGCCGCGCTTGCCGCGCCGGTCAAAGCCATCGGCACCGACCGTGCAGTAATGCTGACCGCTGACGTCTGCGATGAGCATGCCGTGGCCGCGGCTTTCGAAACCTTTGGGATCGTGCCGGATCTGGTCGTACTCAACGCCGGGATCGTGCGGTTCGGCCTGCTCGCCGAGCAGAGCGTCGCCGATTTTCGCAAGGCCATAGAGGTCAATCTGGTGGGGGCCTATATCGTCACTCGCGAAGCGGTGCAGCGCATGGCGCCGTTGAGACGTGGCCATGTTATCGGCATCACGTCAACGAACGCCTACAGCCCCGGTCCTGGCTCGGGAGCCTATCCCGCAAGCAAGGCGGGATTGCGGCAATTGCTCAAGCAGTTCTCGCTCGAATACGGCGAGGCGGGGTTGCGCTTCAACAGCATCGCGCCTGGCTTCATCGATGGCGGGATGTCGACCGCCATCTATGCCGATCCTAAAGTTCGCGCGGCCCGTTCCAGGGGCGTGCCGCTGGGCAGGCTCGGCACACCGGAGGACATCGCGGCGGCGGTGCTGATGCTCGATGCGCCTGGCGCGGGATATATCACCGGGGTCGATTTGCTGGTCGACGGCGGAGTCACAAACGCCGTGCTCAAGAATCTGCCACGCGAATGAACGCAAGACCCGCGGCGCTGATCTATAGCGGAGGGCATGCCCACCCGTTCGCGCAGACGACGCAGGTTCTTGCAGAAATACTTTCGGCAGCAGGTTATGAGGTAACCGTCACCGAGAACTACGACGAGATCAGCGCTTCGCTTGGCTCAACGCGGCTTTTAGCCATCAACGCCTTGCGCTGGTCCATGATGCAAGACGACAAATACGCGCGGTTCCGCGCAGACCATGCCACCGCACTGACCGACCGGGACATTGCGCCGATCGGGAATTTCGTCGCGGAGGGCGGCCGCCTGCTGGCCATCCACACCGCGACAATCTGTTGGGACACCGCGCCTGCGTGGCGCAGGTTGCTGGGCGGGGGTTGGGAATGGGGCTGGTCCTATCATCCACCGCTGGGCGCAGTCGATATCGCCATTACCAGCGCGGGCGCCAGGCTCACCGGTCGGGGTGAGACATTTACCGTGATCGATGAAGCCTACCATCGGCTTGATCCTTCGTCCGAATGTATCGTCCTGGCCCAGATTGCCGCAGCCGAGGGATTGCAGCCGGTGGCATGGCTGCGCCGGCATGGTCGCGGCCGCGTTGCCGTGGATGCGCTAGGTCACGACGCACGCTCGCTCGGGCAGCCCGACCACGCGCTGCTGCTGGGCAGCATGATCGACTGGCTGGGGCGCGACGATGCGTGATGGCGCCTTAACCAGTTATTGGCGCGACTGCCGGGATCGGCGCGGCAATCTGGCGGCTGGCGGCAAGCGAAGCCCACGACGTGATCGGCGTCGGGCGCAATTCTGCCGCGGGCATGACCCGGGCTGCCGCGTTCGATGGTGCTCCCGACAGGGTGCGGGTCAATGCGCTGCTGCCCGGCACGACGCTCACCTGGATGATGGAAGAGCAAATGCGCTCACGCCCCGGGGACTGGGCGGGACCTTGAGACGTATCCGCTTGGCCGCTGTACGCAGTCCGAAGAACCAGCCAGCGCAGTGCAGTGGTTGCTGTCCGAGACCGCCAGCTTCGTGGCCGGCGAGTGTCTCACCATCGATGGCGGTGCCACCGTGGACTGCTAACAGTCGATGCTAAGCGCGATAGAGTTCGACCTCCCGTCCGAGCACCAGCAAGGCGCGAGCATCCAGGTGCAGGGAGCGGGCGCCGCGCACCGCACTCGCACGGTCGGCAAACAACCATTCGTCGATCTGAGCCGAATTCAGCCCCCATCCGCCAGGGCGTTGCGGTGAAAGCGGCAGGTTGCGGACATGGCCGAGGGCCGCCAGAAGTGAGCAGGCGGGATCGGGCTCGGCCAGAAACGCGGTGAGTTTCCATGCAGCTTCCTGTGTTGCCACACGCAGCACTTGTTCTTCGGCAACAAGGCAGCACGTGACGATCGGGGAAGCGAAGCACGCGATCTCATCGCGCTCCATTGCAGTGCGGCTGCCCCGGTCCGCAAGATGCGCCGCGCGATGGGCAGGCGATTTGTGCCAGACCATGCCGATAGCGTCATGACTGGCCAGTACGTCGCGTTCGGCATCGGTCGGGGCTACGCCATCGACATGAACATAGCGGGCAATGTTGCACCAGCGCGGTAAAGACATGCCCACCATCGCATGCTCACGCCAGCGGGCGGTAAAGGCATCGCGCGACAGCGCCGGGTTGCGCCGGACCAAGTAGATCAGCTTGGGCTGGCTGAGCATGAGTTGCGATTATATTTATTTCGATATAACTGCAAGCGATGGCCACCGCCGGATTATTTGCGCCACTCCAGATCGGCCCTTTGTGGCTGCGCAATCGTATTGCGATGGCCCCGATGACGCGTGAGATGGCATCGGAAGGTGTCCCTTCCCCAGCTATGAAGCGGTATTACGAACGGCGCGCCAAGGGCGGCGTGGCACTAGTGATCGGCGAGGGCGCGACAGTTGATGTCTGCGGTCGCTTCAGCACCGCGGTTCCGCACTTCTCCGGGGACCGAGCGCTGGCTGTATGGGCCGACATTGTCGCCGCGGTGCACGCAGAGGGGGCGGCATTCTTTCCGCAACTCTGGCATGTCGGCGCTTTCTCGCCGACGATGGTCGACATGGGTCAGGACGACAGCGGCGAACCGCCACGCCTCAGCCCGTCGGGTTTGGCAGCGCCGGGGCGGCCGCATGGCCGAGCCATGGCGCCTGCAGATATCGACGCGACGATCGCTGCCTTTGCCGCCGCTGCCGCGGCTGCGTACCGGATGGGATGCGACGGTGTCGAGGTTCACGCCGCCCATGGCTATTTGCCCGACCAGTTCCTGTGGACCGGTACCAACGCGCGAGATGACCGCTACGGCAGCAGCATTGCCGGACGAACCCGCTTTGCGGCAGAACTGGTTTGCGCGATCAAGCAAGAGACTGCACCCCAGTTTCCGGTGTCGCTGCGCATATCGCAATGGAAGCAACTGGATTACGGGGCGCGGATCGCCACTGATCCCGCCGAACTCGCCGCCATGGTCGAGCCTTTGACTAACGCCGGAGTGGATATCTTTCACTGCTCTACGCGCCGCTTCTGGGAAGCCGAGTTCGTGGGTGACCCGCGAAACCTTTCGGGCTGGGTGCGAGCACTGTCAGGCCGTCCGACCATCACTGTGGGATCGGTTACTCTGGGTGTCGATTTCAAGGCGGCCGGAGGCAAGGCCCATGCCGCATCATCGCCCGAACATATTGCGCTGCTTGAGGCCGGACTTGCGCGCGGAGATTACGACATGGTGGCGATCGGCCGCGCGCTGTTGGCCAATCCTGACTGGGCGAACCTGGTGGCCGCCGGTCGAGCCGACACTCTGCGGGCCTTTGACCGCGCTGTGCTGATGACATTAGATTAGGGAGAGAACGGTCATGCGTCCGATTGAAGGCCTTAGTGTTTTGATTACCGGCGGCGGGTCCGGGCTGGGCGAAGCCACTGCGCGCCACCTGACCGATCGGGGCGCGCGCGTCACGATTACCGGGCGGCGTGTCGGCAAGCTTGCCGACGTAGCCCGCTCGATCGGTTGCCACGCGGCAGCGGGCGACGTGACGGTAGCGGCAGACCGCGCGACGATGGTTTCGCAAGCGGTCGAATTCGGCGGTGGGCGGCTCGACGGACTGTTCAACAATGCCGGCAACATGCTGCGCGGCCCGATCGAGACTCTTGATGAAGACGAATTGATCAGCATCTTTCACAGCAATGTCGTAGGCGCGATGATGATTACCGGGCTTGCCAGCCCGCATCTTGCGCAAGCCAAAGGCGCCGTGGTGTTCGTTGGATCGGGGCATACCCGTCGCGCCTTTCCGACCGCTTCACCCTATGCGGCGACCAAGGGCGCAATTCAGGTGCTGACCCAGGTGCTGGCTGCGGAATTGGGCGACAGGCATATCCGCGTGAACTGCGTGATTCCAGGAGGTGTGCTGACCGAACTCAACGTTCGTGCGGGCCTGCTAACCATCGAAGAAGCCGCTGCTCGTCAAGAGGCAATGCTCACGAGCCAGGCCTTGGCCCGGATTGGCACCGGAGAGGACATTGCCGAAGCGGTCGACTACTTATTGCGTGCCGAATGGGTGACTGGTGCAATCCTCGATGTCGACGGCGGCATGGGCCTTGGTGTCACCCGCGCCTGAAATGCGTCCAAAGCGGCCTTGCCCGGTCTATGCGCGCAACAGGCGGCGTGCGTTGTCCGCCAGCGCTGCGTTGATTGCTGGCGGCTCAAAGTGGTCGGGCGCATCCCACCCGGCGAAATTGGTTCCGTAGACCAGCCGATCCGTACCCACGCGTTCCGCCAGCAACTTGACCGCGCAGTCGTCGTGCATGTGGATGTCGTACCACAGCCGCTGCATCTGGGCTGCAAATGCACCCGGTTCGCGAAGGAATTCGGGAACCCAAGGCCGCTTTCGCGTAGCTGCCTCGATCCGGCCCCAGATCAGCGCCATCGCGCCGCCTCCGTGGCTGATGCACACGTCGAGCGCCGGATGACGATGCAGGACGCCGCCCAGCACCAGCGTTGCCACTGCCAGCGTCTCCTGCATCGTGAAGCCGACCAGGATGTCGAGTTCAAATTTTGCCAGCGCAGGTCCTGCGGGAGGGCCGTCGATCCCCGCCGGGGCCGGGTGGATGAACAGCGGCACGTCGAGATCGACAACTGCGCCATAGAAGTCGTCCATCGCCGGATCGTCGAGCCCGTGGGGCATGTCGCTGCCGATATAGGCTGCGCGTAACCCAAGCTCGCGCACGGCCCGTTGCAACTCGGCGATCGCAGCGCCGATATCCTGCATCGGCAAGGCCGCCGCTCCGCCCAACCGATCGGGATACCGCGCAACGGTCATAGCCAGGGCGTCGTTGTGCCGGGCACAGAATTCGATCGCTTCAAGGGCCGGGATGTAGTGAAAATAGGTTAGCGGATTAGGCGACAGCAACTGCCAGTCGATCCCACAGCGATCCATCGCGGCGATTCTCAGATCGACGTCCATGAACGGGCTGCCGCGATAGCGTACACCGCGCAGCCGATAGTCGCCGATGCGGAACACCGGTGTGCCGGCATCGTCGGTCAGGTCGGGCCCAAATCGGCCGGCTGTTCCGAAGGTATCTTCCAGCACCGCATGGGCGTGAATGTCGATCGTGCGGGCGTCAGCCAGGCTCACAGGGGGTATCCGATCTGGCCGCCATCGACCTGGAGTGTCGCGCCGGTGACGAAGCTTGCCGCTTCTGATCCGAGAAATAACGCGCAGTTGGCTATTTCATGGGGATCACCGATCCGGCGCAGCGGGATGTCTTCCAGTATCGCGGTGTTAAACTGTTCAGGTGATAGCTGGCTGGCTTGCGCGCGTGCGGCGATGATGCTTTCGCCGCGTGCCGTTCGGGTCAAGCCGGGCAGGACGCTGTTGACGGTGATGTTATCTGGTCCGACCTCGTTGGCCAGCGCCTTGGCCCAGCCTGCTACTGCCATCCGCAGCGAATTCGACAGCGAGAGCCCGGGAACGGGTTGCTTTACCCCGAGCGAGGAAATCATGACGATTCGACCCCAGCGCTGTGCCTGCATGTGCGGCAGGACAGCACGTGTCGCCCGCACCGCGGACATCAGCGTCAACTGGACCGCAGCCAGCCAGTCTGCGTCGTCGAGCGCGACTATGTCCCCCCCGCGGGGGCCACCGGCGTTGTTGATCAGGACGTCGACCGCTCCAGCCGCAGCGACGATTCGAGCAATATCCGTCGGCTCGGCAACATCTCCCCGCACGACGCGGCAGCCGCGCATGGAGGCCTCTGCTGCGGCGAGCCCTTCGGCACCGCGTGCGGCGATCGTCACCTGCGCACCTTCGCCGTGGAACGCCTGGGCGCAGGCAAGGCCGATACCTTGGCTGCCTGCCATAACCAGAACGCGGCGGCCTTCCAATCCCATTTTCATGATGGTTTGATCCTCGCCGTTTGTTGCGGCCACTGCGTTTTATAGCTGGTAAGGTCGAAATAATCGCGCCATCTGCGGATCAAGTCGTCTTCGATTTCAAAGGTTCCCATGACCGGGAGGACAATATCATGCCCGGCCAGCACCAACCGATCGACCCGTTCGGTCAGAACCGTCATGCCAGTCGCCGCGATCCAGCGCAGGTCCCACGCGCAGCTTTCAAACCGCACGGAGCGAAGATAGGCTTCGACCGCTGGCTTTCCGGTCAAAGGCTTCATCGGGATGTTATGGTAGTCGATCCCGGGGTGCAGCATCTGTACGACGGCATCCATGTCCAGTCGCGTCCAGGCGTCGCAGAAGGCGCGCACACGCGAAATCGCCGAGCCATCAGGCAATGTTTCTCCCATGCCGGGACCTTGACAGCGCAAAGCCAAATTGTGAAGTATCGATTTCGATATATCTGCTTGGAGGCAGTCTTGACCATCCGCTACAGCAGGCCTGACCGCCAGCACATCGTCCAGATTGCTTACCATGTGACCGACATTGATACAGCGATCGGGCGATGGCACGCGATGTTCGGGCTGGGGCCGTTCGTTGTCCGGCGGCACATAGGCCTTAAGAACGTCCTGTATCGAGGCACCCCTGAAACACTCGACATCAGCGCGGCGCACGCCCAAACTGGCGATGTCCAGATCGAACTTGTGACCCAGCATTGCGATCGGCCTTCGGCGTTTCGCGATATGTTCTCGCCCGCAGAAGAGGGCTTGCATCACGTTGCGATGTTTCCCGCAGATCATGACGCCATGGTTGCCCATTTCGTCGCGAACGGCGCTGCTCCCACCACCGAGCTGATTACGGCCGAAGGGCGTGGCGCGACGTACGTCGATACGCGCCCGCTGTGCGGCCACATGACCGAGATCTACCGGATCAACGACAGCCTGATTGAATTCTATCGCCTGATCGCCGAGGCGGCACGAGCCTGGGATGGTCACGAACTGGTGATCGAACTCTAGTGGCGGTGTTCCGACTTTCCGCGCCGGTCGCGGCTGAATTCCACGGCGGCTGGCGGTTGCTGGTCGCTTGCGCCGTCGGCGTGGGATGTAGTGCAATCGCGTTGCCGTTCTACACTGTTGGCCCCCTCACGAAACCGATTGCCGAGGCAATGGGCTGGGCGCGATCGGACATCCAGATCGCTGTCATCTTCAGTTCCGGGATCGGCGCGCTGACTGCTCCGCTGACCGGCTGGATGATCGATCGCTTCGGTCCGCGCGCGGTTGCGCTGCCATCGCTTGTCGGGGTCTCGCTGGGCTTGCTAGTCGCCAGTTTTGCTACGAGCCTGACGATGTTCTGGTTCGGCTATGCGATGACCGCAATCCTTGGCGCAGGATCAAATCCCGTGCTCTGGTCGCGAGTCATCGCCGGCAATTTTGAAAAGGCGCGTGGTGCCGCCCTGGGCATGGCACTGGTCGGCACGGCGGTTGTCGCATTGGTCCTGCCCGGATTGATCGCCACGTTGATTCCCGGACATGGCTGGCGTTTCGCGTTGCGGGTAATTGCGCTTTTACCGCTGGTCCTGGCCTTGCCGGTTGCCTGGGCCTGGCTGCGCCCGGTTGGCATGGGGCGCAGCACCGCGCAGGAGCCAGTGGCACGAACCGGCATTACATGGCGTGTCGCGGTCCGCCAGGTGCGGTTCTGGGTGATCGCTACCTCAATTCTCCTAGCCTATCTCGCGGTGTCTGGAGCGCTCGCCAATCTTGTTCCCGCCTTGTCGGACCGCGGCATCAGCCCGGCCAAGGCCGGCGCGATTGCCGGAACCGTCGGCATCACCATGATACCCGGGCGCATTCTTGTTGGCGTGCTGATGGACCGCTTCTGGGCGCCCGCTGTCGCGGGGCTGGTTCTGCTGCTGCCGGCGCTTGCCTGCATCATCCTGAGCCAGTCGAACGATCCGGCGCTGCTGGTAGCGGCCTGCGCGATGCTCGGCCTGGCTGCTGGCGCTGAACTTGATGTGCTCGGCTATCTTACCGCGCGCTATTTTGGACTGACCGATTACGCTCGGATCTACGCCCTTATCTATATCGCGCTGGCAACCGGAAGCGCGACCGCGCCGACAGTCTTCTCCCGCATCCACGACGCTAGCGGAAATTACGGATTAAGCTTTACTGTCTCGGCGGTGTGTTTCCTCATTGCGGCGCTTTTACTACCGCTGCTGGGCCGCTATCCACAATGGGAGACAAACCTGGCAGACGAGACCGATGGATAGCACCGAACCAGAGTGGCTGCCGCCGTTGATCGAACGAATTTCGTTCCTGGTTCACCGCGTCAATGCCCATTTGCTGCGGGTGACCAATCCGCTGCTCAAGAAATGGAGCATCGACCTGACCGAATCGCGCTTGCTGGTCGCGCTGCTCGAAGGCGGGCCGATGTCTGCTGGAGACCTGGTTGCGATTATGGCGCTGCCGCAGTCGACCGTATCGCACCAAACCAAGCGCTTGGAGAAGCTCGGCTACGTCAAGCGCAGCAGCGGCATCCGCGACTCCCGGGTAGTGGTAGCAAGCCTGACCGACAAAGGGCGCGAAGTCGCAATGGAAGCCAACGAGCTGAGCCGAACGGTTAGCGAACAAATCCGTCAGGCGATCGGCCCGGTCGAGCTGGAGCTGGTCCGCTCCTCGCTCCAGAGAGTCGATGACGTGCTTGACCCCCGGCGCGCACCCTAGGTATCTCTAGCTGCTCACCCTGGCCCGCGCGGCGGCGATATCGAACAGTCCGCGATCGCCTTTGGTCCACATGACCTGGAGTCGCGCCGAGCAAATCCGCCAAGCTCCTTCAATCACTACGAGCCGGTTGTGATACGCGCCGCCGATTGCCTGGACGTGGTGTTCTCCGTCGATGCATAGGTAATGGCGCGCGACGACATAGGTTATGCTGCGCGCTCCGACTCCGTCTCGGACGACGGTTTGGTTGGTCATTTGGTGTTGAGTGCCATCGAAGCCCGATTGCCGTGCTTTGACCTGTTCGACCCAACTATCAGCTTCTATCTCGCTTGCTTCGCCCCCATGCCAGGCGCTGAAATCAAGCTCCAGGCGGGGCGCAAAGACGCTGCGAAACAGCGCCCAGTCGCGCGTATCGATGCCGAGCGCATAACGGTTCAGGACGGCGGAAACGGCTGCGTGAAGGCGCAAGTCCTCCACCGCAGCCAAAGGCAGGTTTTCCGCAGAGTTCAGAACTTGAAGCCCACTTCCGCACCGTAATAGCGCGGACTTCCCCCAAACGCATTGTAGCCAATGCCTGCGGATTTGATCTCGGCATATTCGGTGTTGGCAATATTCCGCCCAAACACGCCGACTGTGACCTGCCCCATCTGGACCTGGGCGCTCGCGTCGAGCAGCCCATAGGCATTCTGTTCGAGGAAGGGGGTGTTGAGCACGTCAGTGAATACGTGCGAACGCCACGTATACCCGGCGTGGAGCGAAAGCTTGCTGTCATTCCCCAGGGGAATTTCATAGGATCCGCTGATGGCCGCAGTCCATTTGGGCACGCGATCGAACTGAAGGTCGGTGGGGTTTACCCCTGCGGCCAGTCCGGTCAGATTATTGAAGCTGTTGTACTTTGCATGGGTGTAACCAACCGCACCATCGATGCGCATTCCATGAAACGGAACGATCGAGGTTTCAAATTCCACCCCCTGAATTGTTGCTTGCGCTGCGTTGAATAGCTGCTGCAGCGGCGATTCTCCAGGCAACGAGGTTTGAACCAGTCGCTGAATGTTGTCGTACTTCTGGTAAAAATAGCCAAGATTGATCCGCAGATGACGGTCGAGCAGTTCTGACTTGATCCCGGCTTCCCAGGATTTGACCGATTCCGGATTAGCGGGGGTCACCGCGCCGCCAGCGGAAGGTGCGCGGGCGTTGAAGTTTCCTGCGCGGTAGCCTTTCGAATAGCTGGCATAGACCATTACGTCGGGAGCGAGCTTGTAATTGGCCACGATCCGGGGTGACAGATCGGTCCAGCTGCGCTCCGCATCGAGAAAGTTCATCGGACAGGAGGCGAAGCTTTGTCCGGGGCATATGGTCAGCGGCAAAATATGCATGCGCTTGGTGTCTTTGCTGTAGCGCAGCCCACCCGAGAGCGTGAATTTATCGGTGATGTGGAAATCGATGTTGCCAAACGCCGCATAGGACTTTGTCGACTGGTGCCAGATGTTGTCGGTGTAGCGCAGCAAGGTGGTGGTGGCGAGCCGCTGCAGCCGCTTCTCGAAAACGTCCGACGATTGGTCGAAATAGAATCCGCCAAGCAGCAGATCGAAGCGCGAACCGATCGAGACGTTGTAGCGGGCCTCGAAACTGGTCTGGTTGCTGCGTTCGGCGTTGTCCGGGAACCGCAGGGTATTGAACGGGTCGCCTCCCACGTTGAGAGTCGCGTCATAGGTGATGTGGCGATACGCCCCGATCGCCGTCAGCGTGCCCGAGCCAATCTCTTGCTCCAGTTCTCCGATGACGTGATAGCCCTCGATGTTGGTATAGCCACTGTCGCCCAGGTTGACGCCCCATTTGACGTCGGAAGGAGTCCAGCCCCAGACTGTTTGTTGCTGGCGCAAGGCCGTGCCTGGCAGGTAGAACGATCGCGTCGCGCCGCCGCCATCATTGTACTTCAGATATTGGGTCAGCAGCGTGACCGTTGTGCCTTCGACCGGCTTGAAGACGACCGTCGCCTTGGCAACCGTTTCGTCGATCTTGGGAACCCCGGTCACCGCATGGAACGCGACCGCCGCGCCCGTAGGATTGACGTTGGTGGGCACCACCACGAATGTGCCGTGGTTACTATTGGTGAAGAACCCCTCGTTGTTACGGTGGAGAAGGGCCACGCGCGCGGTGATCTTATCCTCCACAATCGGACCTTCCAGAGACCCGCGGAATTCCATCGTCCCAGCATTGCCCACGGTCAACTTGGCTTCGAGCCCGAATTTGTTTGTCGGGCGCTTTGATCGAAGGCTGACTACGCCGCCCGAGGCGTTGCGTCCGAACAGCACGCCTTGGGGTCCGCGCAGAACTTCGACAGTCTCGGTGTCGAAGGTGTCGAGGACTGCACCGGCCTGATAGCCGATGACCATCCCATCCTGGACGATGTTCACCGCCGGATCGAGAGACCGCACGCTGGTGCTAACGCCGACACCGCGCATGAAAAAGTTGGCAAAGCCGATGAATGTACCGACGCCGTCGAGCTGGGCATTTGGGACCAATCGACCGACATCGCGGATATCGACCGCGTGTGATCGCTCGAGCGCCGCGCCATCGACCGCGCTGACAGCCAACGGCACCGATTGCAGCGCTTCGCCGCGCGCCTTTTTCTGAGCATAGACAACGATGCTATCGAGCCCGCCATTATCACTGTCGGCGTTACTCGCCGTGTCGGCCTTGACGGTCGGACTACGTGGCTGCGCGGCACCCGCTTGGGCAATAGCTGGAAGCGCCCAGAAAGCGGCTGTAAACGCCCCCACAAGCGCGCTTGACGTGCGAAATGCGGTTTTTGCCATTATCCGTGCTCCCAATGGTTTGATGCACTCCTCAGCTCCAGTGAGCCGGGGCGCATCATGCAAATTGCGTAAAGACAATTTATATCGAAGACAATCTAAATCGACCGTGTCTGCGAGGCGGAGTTTCGACACCAGCAGACCGGCGTGAAAGCACACGGTGCTGTCCCGTCTGGACATCCGGTATAAGAGAAAGAGCAAATTTCGCGGTTGCCTGACCGCTTGTCGATCAAAAAATCAATTTAATTCAGTGACTAGGTGGCGGTGCTGGTAATCCAATGCGAACTCGTCTCCGCACGGTGCATTTCGGTCTTTGAAACTGAGGTTTAGCAGGCAAACGACTGCCACTCCGCCAGGGCGGCGGAGCGGCGCGCCTTGTAGGTTTGTCGATCGACGAGGTGGCGTTCCTAGTTGAAGTGGTTGTGGACCCTGGCGTGGACGCTGGCGAACTTCTGTAGCGACTTCATCTGCCTGAACCGCAGCATCGCGCGCTCTCGTCGTCAGAAGGGTAGATGGCTGATCTCGACCCGGTTATTGGCCCAGCGACCGACCTCGCGCTTCTCGCTGTTGCCGAGCTGGTTCATTGCAGCGCCGTAGGAGCGTAGCCCGTCGGTGGTGATCGACTCGGGCGAGCCGTGGCGCTTGAGTGTGCGCTTCATGAAGCTGAGCGCGGCTTCCTTATCCCACTTCTTCGTCACGAAGCTTTCGAGGATCTCGCCCTCCTGGTCGACTGCACGCCACAGGTAGACCATCTCGCCATTGAGCTTCACGTACATCTCGTCGAGATACCAGCGCCAATGCTGGAAGCTCCGCATGCGCGATACGCGCTGGCGGCGAATGTCGCCGGCGAAGAGCGGACCAAACCTGCTCCACCACATCCGCACCGTTTCGTGACAGATGTCGATCCCCCGCTCGAACAGCAGGTCCTCGACGTTCCGCAACGACAGCGGGGGTGCTGTCAGTCGGATGCGAACTCGTCTCCACCCGGTGCATTTCGGTCTTTGAGACGAATCTCTAGCTCGCGAGCGACTGCCATTCCGCCAGGGCGGCGGAGCGGCGTTCTTTGAATGTTTGGCGATCGACGATGTGGCGTTCGAGGTTGAAGTGGTTGGTTATACTGGCGTGGACTGATGCAAACTTTTGCAGGGTCTTCATTTGGCGGAAACGGAGCATCGCGCGCTCTCGTCGTCGGAAGGGAAGGTGGCTGTTCTCCACCCGGTTGTTGAGCCAGCGGCCCATCTCCCGACGGTCGATGTTACCGAGCTCGCGCATCGCGGCAGGGTAGGATCGCAGGCCGTCGGTAACGATCTTCTCAGGCCTGCCGTGCCGCTTCAACGCCTTCTTGATGAAGGCCAGAGCGACAGCTTTGTCGCGTTTCTTCGTCACGAAGCTCTCGAGAATCTCACCCTCGTGATCGACCGCGCGCCACAGATAATGTCGCTCGCCGTTGATCTTCACGAACACCTCATCAAGGTGCCAACGCCAATGCGTGAAAGCGCGCATGTGGCTCACCCGCTGGCGGCGGATATCCCCGGCAAACATCGGGCCGAACCTGTTCCACCAAAAGCGTACTGTTTCATGGCAGAGGTCGATGCCGCGCTCGAACAGGAGGTCCTCGACATTCCGCAATGATAGAGGGAAGCGCACGTACATAAGCACGACTAGCCGGATCACCTCAGGTGAGGAGTTGAAACAACGAAAAGGGCTGGGCGGTTTTGCTCGGGATTTGCGGGGCATGTCCCCCTTCTAGCATCGCCCGTCTCGCGCTGCCACATAGGGTTGACAGAACCGACAGAACCGATATAGGTATACTGTCCCCGGATTTCCTCCGATCCTAACATCGGGTGCATTTGGGCTGACAGAGCCCTTTATCTTGCTTTCATTCCGAGGGTTCCACCACACTCGACACGACCATAGGGTATCACCATTCCATCAGCAGCAGTGACTTCCAGTGCCGCTGGTGGACCGGGCAAAAAGCGCACATAGCGACCCGCCCGATCCTCGACGAAGAACTTGTAACGCCCACCTGCCACTGGCTTTAGCAACAGCGGCTTCGACGTCAGGATTGCCGGCCCACTATTGTCCACACGATAAGAAGCCAACGATTCTCCCACGCCGTCTTGGTCAACGATAATCTTGCCAGCACTTATCGTAATATCTGGCGCGGTTTCGGCATGATAGCAGCCATATGCTTTAGCTGGAATCTCCTGATCAGAGCCAATAAATTCAGGGTCAGTATATTTTTTAGTAATCAACACGATTAGGATGATGACAAAGACGACCTGGCCAACCTTTTTCGCCCTGGAGAAAAGTATATCAGCCACCGATTTTGCATCCGTACAGTTTGGTGCCTGTCAGGGTCCCGGACACTGCTTTGCTAGGAATTCCGGGGACAGTATATCTATTCCTCATGCTGAGCTTTCTTCTATCAGTTCCCCCCGTCGTCGGTCGCTGGCGTTGAATGGGGTGTGCGGGGGCGGCGTGGCGGAGCGGGAGGGATTCGAACCCTCGATACGCTTTTGGCGTATACTCACTTTCCAGGCGAGCGCCTTCGACCACTCGGCCACCGCTCCGCAT
>JAYWBP010000060.1:0-18923 GCA_043781375.1 Novosphingobium sp. | reverse complement strand
TCAAAGTCGTCCCGCAATCCGATTGCTGCACCCATGGTCGTACCCTCCTAAAGGCCGACATAGATTCAGACTTTTGCCGCTTTGGGAATCCCCAATCTGAGTCAGCCTCAGCGCAGGTTGGTATAACGCAGTCTCATGCAGTTTCCTCTCGCCCACGAAGTCAATAATATAGAAGGTATCCAGCAATATACGAGCGGGGTCGATCCTGCTTGGTCACAGCAAAATCGAGTCGATCGTTCGGTATCTGGGCGTTGATGTCGAAGATGCCCTGACGCTGGCAGAGGGAGCCGAAATCTAGCGGCTGCATATCGATCGACGGGCAAGCGTCGCTCAGATCCCCGTCTTGACGTTCCAGAAACGGCAAAGCTCTGCTGGGAAAAAACTTTAATACTACAACAGGTTGTTGACTGCCGTATTGTTACGGAATGCTGCTTACAGTCGGCGTGCTTCAGTGGAATTGCTCCCAGGCTGCCAGGCTGCGCTGCAACACGGTCAGCACACACAGAGCAGCAAAGAGGACGGCAATCAGGCCGAAGTGAGCGGGCCAAAGGCACATCAGAACGAAGGTTGCGATCGTTTCGGTGCCCTCGGCAAGCCCTGTATTTTAAAAAAAGCTCTTGCGGCCATGGGCCGCGGTTTCAAGGCCGCGCTTGGCGGCCATGGTCGCAAAGGCGAGGAAGCTGGTGCCAGTGAGCGCGAAACTGGCCAGCAGCAGCACAGCTGGCAGCCGGTTGGCTTCCGCCGCGAATGCAAAGCCGACCGGAACTGCAACGTAGAAGACGAAATCGGCGATGATATCGAGATAGCCCCCGAAATTGGTGATCCTCGTTGCACGCGCAACGGCGCCGTCAAGCCCATCAAGCAGGCGATTGGCGATGATGAGCGCAAGCCCGACCGCAACCTGACCGCTGGCAAGAGCCCCCCCCGCTGCCAGCCCAACGACCATGCCGGCAAGCGTGACTGTGTTCGCGCCGATCCCGCATTTGGCAAGGGCAACGCCGATCCGGTTGAGACCGGGATCGATCAGGGGGCGAAGTCTGGCGTCAAACATGTCGGAGCGGCGTTACCATGCCAATGACTGCCCCGCACATGGTCGAGGCCAGGTTGCCGGCAATCCAGCGCTTCATGCCAAGCTGCGCGGTTTCTCGCCGACGGCTGGGCGCAAGCCTGCTGATTGTCGTCACCAGGCTCAGGACATCTTGTGAGAATTCTTGATTGGGGGGCCGCGCCGCCAGTCGTGATAGCGCCCGACAAGCCTTAACAATCGCTGCGGTGCATGGTTCTTTTTCCATTCTCCCGCGACGTATTTGTTAGCTTCGGCCATTGTCGGATAGGTGTGGATCGTCGCCATGATCTTGTTCAACCCAAGCCCGTGCTTCATAGCCAGCACATATTCTGCAAGCAGTTCGCCAGCATGGTCGCCGACGATCGTCACCCCCAGGATGCGATCCTTGCCAGGCACAGTGAGTACCTTCACAAAGCCGTTCGTGGCGCTTTCCGCAATTGCGCGGTCCAGTTCGTGCATCGGATAGACCGTGGTCTCGTGCGCAATTCCCTTTTCCTTCGCTTCCAGCTCATTGAGCCCGACACGGGCCACCTCCGGATCGATGAAAGTGATCCAGGGGAGTACACGATAATCAGCCTTGAAGCGGCGAAACTGACCGAACAGCGCATTCACGCTGGCGTACCAGGCCTGATACGAGGCGGCGTGGGTGAACTGATAGGGCCCCGCCACATCCCCGGCAGCCAAGATGTTGGGATAGACGGTGGCGAGATAATCGTCGGTAACGACTGTCTTGTCAGTGTCGATTCCGAGTTCTTCGAGGCCATAGCCGGCGAGCCGCGCCTTGCGGCCAACTGCCACGATCAGGGCATCGAAGACCAGCTCCAGTTCCTCGCCTGCGTGGTTGAGGACAATCCGCTGCTGGCCAGCACCATTCTCGATCCGCAGCGGCTCATGGTTGACCAGAACGCTGACGCCGGAGGCTTCCAGCGCGGCTCGCGCAAGATCGGAGACATCCTCGTCCTCACGCGGGAGGAGGCGGGGGCCTTTCTCGACCTGGCTGACGTCGGCACCAAGGCGGGCAAAAGCTAGCGAAAGTTCGCTGCCGATCGGCCCACCGCCGAGCACGACAATACGGCGCGGGATTTCATCGAGCTGTGCAAAGGCGTCCCACAGGGTATCGCTGGTCAGATAGCCACTGTCTTCAAGCCCCGGCACCGCAGGCACGATTGGCTCCGCTCCCGTTGCAATGACAATAGCACGCGTGGTCAGGCGCTGCACCGCGCCATCCTTGCCCGCGATCTCAACCGTCCAGGGGTCGATAATCTTTGCATAACCCTGAACCACGTCGACCCCGAGGCCGGTGTAGCGCTCAACGCTGTCATGCGGCGCGATCTCGGCGATGATATGATGGATGCGCGCCATCACGGCCTTGAAACTGAAACCCGGTTCGCTGCCGACCAAGCCATAGACATCGGCATGGCGCATCTGATGCGCGACTTTGGCGCTCTTGAGCAGCGCCTTTGACGGCACGCAACCGTAGTTGAGGCAATCCCCGCCCATTTTCGACGCTTCAACCAGAGTCACCTTCGCTTTGACCGTTGCGGCAATGTAGGCAGAAACCAGACCCGCAGCGCCTGCGCCGATCACCACCAGATTGCGGTCATAGCGGTGCGGCTTCGTCCAGCGCGCATAAACCCGGCGGCGCTTGATGACGGCCATGATCCATTTTCCCACCCACGGCATAAGCCCCAGCGCAGCAAAGGAGGCCAGGAGGCCCGGTGATGCAATATCGCGCAGGCTATCGATCCGCGCCAGCTGCGTGCCCGCGTTCACATAGACCGCCGTGCCGATCAGCATACCGACCTGACTTACCCAATAATAAGTCCAGACCCTGATCGAGGTCAGGCCCATGATCAGGTTGACGGCGAAGAACGGGAACACGGGCACCAGCCGCAGCGAAAACAGATAGAACGCGCCGTCTTTCGCCATGCCCTCGTTCACGGGGCGCAGGCGCTTGCCAAAACGTGCCTGCACCGTGTCGCGCAACAGGTAGCGCGATGTCAGGAAGGCCAGGGTTGCGCCAATCGTCGAGGCAAACGAGACAATCAAAGTTCCCGTCGTCACACCGAAGATCGCCCCCGCCGCCAAGGTCAGGATGACTGCTCCCGGCACCGAAAGAGCCGTCAGCACCACATAACCGAGAAAAAACAAGCCAAGTACCAGCAACGGATTGGCCTGGTAAAATCCATCGATCGCGGCCCGCTGGGCCTTGAGGGCGTCGAGCGTCAGATATTGCCCGAGATCGAGCAGGAACCAGGCGGCGATGGCGATCGCAAACAGCGCGGCAACAACAAGTCGTTTCAACCGATCGATCCTTGTTCCGGTAACTTCCTGCCATTCGTCGCACGAACAGGACCGTGCTTACACGTCTTTGCGGTCCGGGCTTTCGGCAAAAGCCCTCGCTGCCGCTCCGAGCGTGAGAATCTGGCGTTCAAAATTGGCGCAGCCCCGGCACATACCTACATGAACGCGAAACTTCATGCGCTCTGAAAAAAAGGTCAGCCAGCGTTCGCGTCGTTGCGACATGAGGAGCGTCGCGCCACGGCAGGACGCTGCCGGCTGTGCCATTCAGCGATCGAGCGACTTGCGCGCCTTGGCGGCGCTATAGCTCGCAACAAGAAAAGGCACCGCGTAATTGAGCAGAAATTTGCTCCAGTCAACGCCCTGGCCAGCCCAGATTGCGGGACCCTGGTTTATTGCGTTGAGGCAGGTTCCGACGAAAAAGCGCCACCGTAATGGCATTGGGCACGACAGGTCAGGACAGCATATGCACCATGAATGTTGGTCTGATCTCGCTCATCCTCGATTCCGATCGACGTCGGTGTAGCGACCGACAAAATTTCGGTCGATCCAATCCTTGATCCGCCAGGCCAACTTTCCCGACCAGGCAAGTTGGCCCCATGAAACGATGGCGCTTTTGTCACCAAGCGCGAGCAGGTAAAGTGTCCGATTGCCAGGCCGATAATGCTGCAAGGCGACACCGGAAATCGTGGCACGAAGGTTGAACGCTACAATGGGGCCTGCCTTTACGGCATGAACTCCCGAACGCGCCAGGGATCGGTCGACCCGGTCTACGATATCACCGGCTGCAAAGACTGCTGTATGCGAGGTGCTGCGCATATCGGAACCCACTGCGACGAACCCGTCTGTCGTGCAGGCAAGCCCTGATTTCGCAAGCCAGTGCGGGGCCCTGCTCCCCGTCGCAACGATCACGCAGTCCGCAGGCAGAAACTTGCCATTGGACAGGTGCAAGCCGGTTTCCTCACCCGCCGCGTGCGCCAGATGAATCGCGATGCCGCGCTTTGCCAGCTTTGCCAGCGCCCGCGTCCGAACACCGGAAGCATGGCCTGCCAGAAAGCTGTCATTTGGCGTCACAAGGCAAATACAGTTCTCCCTGGACCCGCCGCGCAGCGCCCGTTCGGCGCCCAGTGCCAGTTCCACTCCTGCAGCGCCGCCCCCCACAACAACAACGCTGATGGCTGCAGCTGACGCGTTCGCTTCGGCAAATTGCGACCATCGCTGCATGAAGGCATTCACTGGCCTTACCGGAATCAGGCGGTCGCCCAGTAGCGTCAGACCGGAGACGTCAGTTTCACCCCCGATGGCCAGCGACAGAAGATCGAATTCGACGTCCTCACCCGATGATAGGCTCAGCGTCTGGCGGTCGGCATCAAGGCCAGTCACGTCCGCCAGAAGCAGCCTGGCTCCCGCGCGTCTAGCCAGTGGCTCAAGATCAATCAGCAGATCACGGGTCCGATATATTCCGGCAAGCCAACCCGGAAGCATACCGGAATAGGCCGTGTAGCGGGACGACGTGATCAGGCAACGTTCCGTGTCCGGCAGCGGCTGACGGGCCCAGTCGGCAAGGACGGCCAAGTGCGCATGGCCACCGCCAGCCAGGATCACACGTCTTTTCATGCTTGGGCCATCCAGACTGCTTTGATTTCCATCAGTCGGCAAAGCTCTCGGAACCTTACAGGTTATTCCATCGAAATCGCACGATGATTGACGTTTCCTCCTTTTCCTGCTGACTTGCCATCCATGGGGCAAAACAATGTAGAACGAGCGCAGCAGAGCCAATGGGCACCGCGCTTGGCCCGATGGTCAGGGGGCCTTGCGGTCTTTGCGCTTGGAATCGCCGTGATCGGGTTAACGCTGGCGCGGTATGATCTGATTGCCAAGCTAGTCGGGTTTTCAGCCTTGCTGGGCGGCGGATTAATTGCGTTTTTCGCATTGATAGTCGGCATCTTAGCGGTTGCGATTGGGCGCGCCCGGCCATTTCCCGGTCGGGTCCGTGCTTTCGCAGCTATCCTGATTTCAGCCCTGTTCGTTGGTTTTCTTGCCAGTCGTCCACTGATCGCGGGTCACGCTCCGGCGATCCATGACATTTCCACCGACCTTGCCAACCCGCCCCGGTTTCAGGTTCTCAAGCTGCGAGACGATAACCTTGTGGGCGTTGGCACGCTCGCAAACTGGCAGAGCATTCATCGGCAGGCCTATGGTGATCTTGGCCCCATAATTATTGCCAAGCCGGTGGCCGCCGTAACCGCAGATGCCGCGCGCCTCGCCGCAAAAGCCGGATGGAAGGTCGTCGCTGCCGATCCTGCCGTTGGACACGTTGAGGCGACGGCCAGCGTCTCCTTTATCCAATTCCATGACGACGTGGTCATCCGGATCGCGCCCACCAGTGACGGCAAAGAAAGTCGTGTCGACATGCGCTCGGTCAGCCGCATCGGTGTTGGCGACCTTGGCGTGAACGCACGGCGAATCCGCAATTTCCTCAAGGATTTAGCAGCAACCTGAGATCGCGATCGTCCGCGCTCGTGGGGTCTTTGGTCGGAGCCTGCTCGTCCGCATATGCGCCAGGACCAATGGCTTCCAGCGTGACCCCTGCGTAGCAGTCCACCAGGCAGATGAGCGCCGCTGCCAAGCAACCCGAGGACATCCTAGACGATCCCCAAGGACTTCCTCCGCCGATAGGTCCGACTAAAGCCAACTCCTGCGGCGCGGATGGCCGCGAGCTTGCGCTATCAACATCAGCCGTGCCGGATCGTCGCGCAGCGCAGATCCTGGTCGGATTCTGTATAATAGAGCCGCACCTTGCCGTGGCGCTCAACCACCGAGGCGGCGAACGCGATGTCCGTCGAATTTCCCGAGCGTGCTCCTTCAGGACAGATTAGCGGTTCGTCGCAGCGATCGACCAGCTTGGTCAGGCGTTGGTCGAACGTTGCCCAGCCGATCCGCCACGTCGCATCCTGGGTTGCGCCGTTGTAGAACATCGTCGGCCGCTTGGTCCCTTCGCCGATGATCGGGCCAGCGCTCAGATGCCAGGAATCCCACTTATCCGGACGCGGTTCGATCGGCGAGCGGGCGACATCGCACCACGGCCCATCCAGATCATCGGTCGTGGCTTGGCCAATCAGCGATGCGCCGCGTTCCGCATATTCGAAGTACATCCGCCAGCTACCCAAACCGACCGCGACAACCGTCGCTTCCTTGGGATTGGTAAACGCCGGGGTCGAATCGAGCGCTATGCCCGCCTTGGCAAGCTTGGTGACCGCAGGGCCGCGCGCCATCATCAGTCGCCCGGTCTTCTGCTGCTCGTTATAGCCCGTGTACCAGACCCGCATTGTGCCTTTATCAATGTGAACCGTCGGGTCCTCGCAGCCATCGAGATCGACCAGATCGGGGCCAGGGAAAAGCGTCGGTGCACCTTCCATCTCGAAATGGAGTCCATCATCCGAGGTGCCGTGCCAAATCTCCGCCATCTTTAACCGCGGCTCGTCGTCGCGGCGCGGAACCGCGCGGACAAGCAGGTGGAACAGCCCTCCGCAGCGCCAGACAAATGGGCTCAGCACATACATATTGGCGAGCCGGTTCGTTCGGTGCATCGTGATCCGCTCGATCCCGACGATTTCCCAGCCTGCCATCAGGCGCCTTGCCCCAGATTGAACTGCAATCCCCCGTCGAGCGTGAAGGTAGCTCCCGTTGCGTAATCCGCTGCCTTCGACGCAAGGAAGAGCGCGAGTTCGGCGACCTCCTCAGGCTCAGCCGCACGCTTCATCGGGATGCTCGCGGTCTGCTCCTTGCGGACCTTGAGTTTGTCGATCGCTTCCTGATTCATCGGCGTCAGCACCATTCCAGGGGCCAGATTGTTGACATTGATGCCATGCTCGGCGAGTTCGAGCGCAAGGCAGCGAGTAAGATTTCTGAGACCGCCCTTGGACGCACAATAGTCCGCTGCTCCGGCGCGCGGAATGTCCTCGTGGACCGAGGTGATGTTGATGATCTTGCCGCGCGCTTTCGCCGCCTTGCAGCCGCGTACGAACGCCCGGCAAAACAGGAACGGGCCGACAAGGTTGGTCCTGAGCACCTCCTCGAAATGGTCGAGCTCCATTTCGGCGACCGGAATTCCCGCCGCGTCCACCCCGGCTGCGTTGACCAGGATCGTCGGTACACCGAACTTCTTGCGCGCTTGCTCGAAGACCTTTTCGACGTCAGCTTCGTCGCGAACATCGGCGGCGACCATGATCGCTCGTCCGCCCTCCGCCGCAATCGCGTCAACCACCTTTTTCGCTTCATCGGGATGGTTATGATGGACGACGACAACCGCCGCGCCTTTCCGCGCAAACAGCCGTGCGGTCGCCTTGCCGATGCCGGAACTTCCCCCGGTGACAATCGCGACCGCTTTGTCCAGGCTTGCCATCATGATCTTCGAATCGAATTCGAGGGACGCGCCTTCCCCCGCGATTTCGGTGGAACACGAACACGACGGTAGAATGGTCGAGGGTAAGGACGGTTCCGTCTCAGACCGCCAACGATCGGTCGATTCTTGCAGCTTCGATCGATCTTGCACGAACCACCGCATCGGCCGTGATTGGGCGCCAGGGCACGAGCCATTTCACCGTCGGCTTAGTCGATCAGCCGACTGCACGGCGAAGACGATCTTTGAAATCATGCCTCCAAGCGGGCTTGCTATCCCGGCTTCGCGATCCTCTGAAGGGGGAAGCTCCAAACATCTTTGGCCATCGCCAACGGGAACAGCCCGCCACTGGCCGGTCTTTACACCGCCAGGCTCAGCAAAATACGGGCGTTCCAGTGGCGGACGCGTTATCACGTGCAACAATAAACACGAGGCAAGCGGGCGGCCTAGTCTAGCAAGGACCAGCGGGCGGTTCCTGCATCCTGCGGATGACACAAATTCCGCCAAAGACATGTTCGCCCTGCGCAGCGCATACCCTGCTGGCGCTGTCATACAGACAAACACGCGGTGCGCGCCGCCTATCATCAAGGGGCATTGGGTTGACCCGGACCGTTGTGCGATCCGGGTCTATCCGACGCGCGTCGTCAGAAGTCGAAGGACGCGCGCGCGTAAAGGAAGCGTCCGTTGAAGCCAAACGGCGAGAAGATGGAGTAGGCGAAGTATTGCTGGTTGGCCGGGAAGAACGTATTCGCCGGGGTCGGACGCGGGCCGTTGGGCGAGCGGGTCGGGTAGATATCGAACACGTTGTCCGCGCCCAGCGACAGGTGATAGCGCTCGGCGACGTTGAAATGAACTTCCAGATCGGTGATCCACTTGGCGGCCAGAAACACATCGTCCGGGCCGTAAGCAGCCAGGCTGAACGGATCGGCGATGTTCACAGCCGTGCCCGGCGAGACGACTTTACCATACCGCGTGCTGCGCGCCGACAGGCCGATCGGGCCGATGTCACCGTCGAGGCTCAACACGACCTTGTCCTTGGGCTGGCCCTGTTCGAAGCGCAGGCTTTCCTGGCGGCCGAATAAGGTTAGGCCGGTGATCGTGGCGAGGGGCCCGAGTGCGGCCTTGCGCGCGACGATAGTATTCTTGTTGTAATTATATGCCGCGGTGAAGGTCCATTTGCCCATTCCGTCACCCAGCGGCAAACGCCAGCTCATGACCGCGTCGACACCCTGGGTGCGGGTATCGATGCCGTTGATGAAGAACCGCGCGGCGCCAAGGCCAGCATAGCCATTGGCATCGAGCACCGTCTTGACCGCAGCGTTAACCGTCGCCTGGTTGCCTGATCCCCCCGCGCCGAGGTTTTCGGTCAGCACGATCCGGTCAGTGATCTTGATGTTGTAATAGTCAACCGTCAGCGACAAGCCGGGCAGCGGATTGGCAGCAAAACCAGCCGAGTAGTTCATCGACTTTTCCGGCTTGAGCGGACGCGAACCGAGCAGCTGGGCCAAGGGACTGCTGACCGGGACCGTGCTGATATCGACCGGGATGCCATTGACGAAATTGGTCGAGAACGCCGAGAAAAACTGCTGATGCAGCGATGGCGCCCGGAAGCCGTTCGACACCGAGCCGCGGATTGCAAAGCCCGGCACGAATTCATAGCGTGCGGCAAACTTGCCGGTCAGCGTATTGCCGAAATCGGTAAAGTGCTCAAACCGCGCGGCTAGAGTGGTGGTCAGACCCTCAACCGGATCGGTATCCAGTTCGATATAGCCGGCCACCGAACTGCGCGAATTGTTCGACGCGCTGGTGGCGGGAATGCCGGGGAAGCCCTGCGCGCCATAACCTGCGGTGCGCCCAGGGAAACTGCAGATCCCGGTGGCATTGTTGTAAATGCCCTGCGCGGTCAGACAGGCCACCAGCGTGGTACTGGCCGGGACCACAAAATAGGGCCCGATGCCGTAAGACTGCAGATCGCCCGCCCGCACGCGATAGGATTCGCGGCGATATTCGGCACCGATTGCCAGCGACACCGGCTTGGCAAAGCCTGCGTCGAAATCGTGGGTCAAGTCGAGATTGACGACGGTCTGGCCATAGCGAAGACCGCCCGAATCGAAATTGCGCTGGCTGGCTGGGCCGTATGAGACGTTGAACGAATTCTGCGTCTGGTAATCGAGCTTGTTGCGCCCGTATTGCGCGGAAAGATCATAATGCCAGGTGCCCATGTCACCGCGCAGCCCGCCGGTTACTGCGAAATCCCTGGAATCGCTGGCAATGAACGGCAGGAAGCCATCGGGGGTCAGCCCGACGAAGTTGGCGGAGGTGGCTGTGGTCGAGGGCGCGAGCACCGAAAAGTCGCGGTTGCCTCCGTTGTTGCCCTGGCGATAATTCGCCGCGCTCAGCGAATCGCGCTGGTTGAAGCTGGCAAAGGTGTAGAACTCGATCCCGTCGCTGAGCGGCGCGGCGGCGTTGAGGAACAGCGTGTAATCGTCCGCCTGCGGGTCGCCGATGCGGAATTCCAGGCGATTGAAGGTCAGCTCGCGCGCATCGAAGGTGGTCGTAGTCGGGCGGATATAATTGGGCCGCAGGTCAGCCATCTGACGGTTGGTATAGTCACGGTGGCGGTATTCCATGGTCAGGTTGATGAAGCCGTCAGTGCCGATCGGGAGACCGAAGTTGCTGGCAAAGGCATAGGTTGCGCCATCGCGCGCCTTGCGCTGACCATCGGTGTTATAAAGGAAATAGCGGCTGTCATTGGGATCGAGCACCGGCTGGCCAGCCACCGTTTGCAGGCCCGTGACATTGGGCACGCCACTCAGCGTGGTCACGTACTTGCCATAGCTGGCCGTAGCCTTGCCGCCGTGATTGGCGGACTTGAGGCGCAGGTTGATGACCCCGGCAATCGCGTCGGAGCCATATTGCGATGATGCGCCATCGCGCAGCACTTCGATCCGTTCGATCGCCAGTGACGGGATCGTGTTCATGTCCACCGCGGCGCTGCCGCGCCCGACCGTGCCGTTGACATTGATCAGCGCCGAGGTGTGGCGACGCTTGCCGTTGACCAGCACCAGCACCTGATCGGGCGACAGCCCACGCAGCGTTGCCGGGCGGATCGCATCGGAACCGTCCGATACCGCCGGCTGGGGGAAGTTGAACGAAGGCACGAGCTTGTTCAGCACACGGTTGAGTTCGCCCGAGCCATTGGCGCTGATCGCGTCGGCCGAAATCACATCGACCGGGACAGGCGAATTGGCGACGGTGCGCGACGAACTGCGGCTGCCGGTGACGATGATGACCTGCTCGGGCGCGGTATCGCTTGTCACCGCGTCCACGGCCGGAGCGGACGTCCGGGTGGTCTGGGCGTTAGCGGGAACCGCGGCGCTGGAAATAGCGATAGCCAAGACGGCGGCGCCGGTGCGGAATGCGGTATCGAGCATGACAAAAACCCCTGGTGTGACAAGGCTGCGCTAACTGCCCTGGGAACGAAAGCGCAACAGCTTGTAACAAAACTTGGACACTTCTGAATTATTTGTGGCTTTTCGGCAACGCTGGGTCTGCGCGCGAGCCGTCCCCACCACTGCGGTGCGCTTTAATGCGGCTTGACGGTTGGCGCAGTTCCCAAAGGCGCTGCCGCATCCACCTTGTGCCGCCGACGCAGCCCGTCGATCTCCGCCTGACGGGTCGACAGGTACAGCTCGCGCCGAGCCGCATAAGGATCGGCGGATGCGCGGATCTTTTCCAGCGCACTATCGAACTCAAGCCGCCGGTTGAGCGAGCGGACGGTCGCGCTGGGGATCGCGTAATAGGGCTTGTTGAATGGCGCGCCGAGGAATTGCGGCAGGACCAGGCGGTCGATTGCCCCGCCCAGAATGTCGCGCACCGTCGTCGGCCCGACCAGGGGAATGAAGAAATAGGGGCCGGCGCCGATCCCGTAAAAACCCAGGGTGTCGGCAAAACCGTTGCGCATTCGCGGCAGATGGAATGGGCGCTTCCGGGCCATGTCCAGCACGCCGCCCACCCCAATGGTGGTGTTGATCGCAAATCGGCCGAATGTCTTGATCGCCTTGCCCGGCTTGAGCTGAAGCAGGAAGTTCACGAACACCACCGGCTCGTGCAGGTTGTTGGTGAAATTGTGGAAGCCCTCGCGCAGCGGGGCGGGCACGGTGTGGCCATAGACATGGACGACCGGCGCGATGACCGCCTTGTCAACCGCCTGGGTTACCGCAAACGTTTGCTGGTTGATTTGCTGGAGCGGATCGCCCGGGGCGGTCTTATCCTTGCCGCGCACAACGATATCGTCCTGCGTCGGCGCGGTACTCAACGGCACATCAGAGCCCGGCGCAAATGTCGGAACTACCAGCGGCGGGAGACTGGCTGGCGTCGTCGGGACTGCCGCGCTTGTGGCGACACCGGCTTGAGCAGCAGGCAAGCCCTCGGATCCGGGCCCGCTCCCCGGCGGACCAAGCAAAAACATCGCGGCGGCAAGTGCCCCAGCGCCCATGGTCAGCGACTCCCTTGGTCCGGTTCGGGTTCCCATTCCTCGCTTATGCTATCCTGCGACAAAATGATACAGGTCTAGGGATTGAAACGAAAAACCGGGCGAAATCATGGGGGTGCCTGCACCTATGACTCAGTGCGGTACTTCCGGACCTTCAGGCAGCGACGTCGGTCTCGCGTTCTCAACCGAGTGAAAGTGCGAATAGTCGATGGTGCGGGTGCCGTTTTCGTCCAGTCCGATGATGTCGACGAACCGGGAATCCCAACGCAAGTCATCGGTGCCATAAGCCCACCGGCCATAGATCGTCTGGCCGCTACTCTCGTCATAGCCGGAGAGGATGACGATGATTTCGGCGTCCTGCGGCGCGTTACCGTCCTGCCAGTCGCGCAACGGGCTGTCCTCGTCGATGATGTGCATCACCGTCCAGGTCAGGGCGAACACCGGGTTCTTTTCGCGGACCAGCTTGAGATCGTGAAACCGCCGCAGGGTGACTCCACCCACATCTTCGTTAGCCAGCACCGCGATTTCCACCGCAGCGGAATAAATCAGGTTGTGTCGCTGATTGGCGGCACGCAGCATCAGGCGCGAGATCCCGTCGACCTCGCGGATGACTGCCACCTGGCTGAACAGGATCCGCCCGGTCGGCCGCGAGAAGCGCGCGAAGACGATCCCGGTGGTCAGCGCAAAAAACAGGATGCCGGTGCTGATTTCCACCACCACGACGGCGTTCGAGAACACTGAAATCGGGTAGACATTGCCATAGCCGATCGTCGCCACAGTATGGACGCTGAAAAAGAAATCGCGCCAGAACACCGGCAGAGTGCTGCCCGGCTCGGCTTTCAATCCATTCGGATCGAGCGTGAAGATACCTGCATAAAACAGGTTGAAGGCCATGAAGCAGACCACGAACAGCCCGGCGATGCGGAGCCAGCTCATCCGCATCAACTGATGAAACACGTCGCCGATATTGACGCGCGGCAGCCCGATAGCGCGGACGCGGACCGCATCGCTGCGCTTCATCGCGCCGCCAATCGTCGAGGAACTGCGTGGCTGATCGGATTCGGTCATGGTTATCGCTAGAGCCAAGTACGCAGCGGAGCAATTGTGTCGTCGGGTCGTAGCGCTTAATTTGCGTCAGGGGTAGTTTTGACCTATGCCCACAGCACATTGCCCCGGCCCCAAGGCTGGGGTTTTTGGTTTTTCCGCGAGGGGCTCCTCGCGCGTCGAGCAAGGATGACACACAGATGGCCCGTCGCCGCCAGGTTTACGAAGGCAAGGCCAAGATCCTCTATGAGGGTCCCGAGCCGGGCACCTTGATCCAGTACTTCAAGGACGACGCCACGGCTTTCAACGCGCAGAAGCGCGGCACGATCAACGGCAAGGGCGTGATCAACAACCGGATCAGTGAATACGTCTTCACCCGGCTGTCGCACATCGGCATTCCCACGCACTTCATCCGCCGCATTAACATGCGCGAACAGCTGATCCGCCAGGTCGAGATTATCCCGATCGAAGTGGTTGTGCGCAATGTCGCCGCCGGTTCGATCAGCAAGCGCCTGGGTATCCCCGAAGGCGAGCCGCTGCCCCACACCCTGATCGAATATTACTACAAGGACGATGCTCTGGAGGACCCGATGGTCGCCGAGGAGCACATTGCCTGCTTCGGCTGGGCGACGAATGAGGAAATGCAGGACATTTCCTCGATGGCGATCCGGGTGAACGATTTCCTGTGCGGCATGTTTGCGGCAATCAACATCCGCCTGGTCGACTTCAAGCTTGAGTTCGGACGGGTCTGGGACGGCGATTACAGCCGAGTGATCCTGGCCGACGAGATCAGCCCCGACGGCTGCCGCCTGTGGGACATGACCACCGGGGAGAAACTCGACAAGGACCGTTTCCGCCGCGACCTGGGCGGTGAAGAGGAAGCCTACCAGGAAGTCGCCCGGCGGCTGGGGCTGTTGCAGGAGGACGTCGGGCCGAGCGAGGTGCTGGACCTGTCGAAGCATCGGAAACTACGGGGGAAGTAGGGAGCTTTGGGTTCTCCTGGTTTTCCCAACCTTCGTTCGACACGAACGGGAATTAGTATTGTGGGCAAAGGAAAAATGCCTGCGCAGGCTAGCTTGCCATAGAACGCGCGTGACCCTTGCCCTAAATCCGATGTGATCTAAACCCAAATCCATGCGCGCCAAACTCCTCTTCCTGACCCTCACCGCCACCCTCGCCGCCTGTGCCCCACAGGTCGGTCGCCTGACCTCGGCCCCGGACCAGCCCACAACCTGGCCCATGGCGCGCAGCGATGTGCCGGTCGATCCCGCTTTCCGCTTCGGCCAGCTGGCCAACGGTATGCACTTCGTGATCCGCCACAACGCCACGCCCAAAGGCACCGCGCTGGTGCGGATGGAGGTTCATGCCGGCTCGCTCGACGAGACCGACGCCGAGCGCGGTTATGCGCACTTTGTCGAGCATATGGCTTTCAACGGCTCCAGCCGGGTGCCCGAGGGCGAGATGGTCCGCCTGCTTGAGCGCAACGGGCTGGCCTTTGGCGCAGATACCAATGCCCAGACCAGCTTCGAGCAGACCACCTACCTGCTCGACCTGCCGCGCGCCGATCCCGAGTTGCTTGACACCGCGCTGATGCTGATGCGCGAGACTGCCAGCGAGCTGTCCTTCGCACCCGGGGCGGTGGCGCGCGAACGTGGCGTGGTCC
Organism: Novosphingobium sp.; assembly: GCA_043781375.1. Lineage (GTDB taxonomy): Bacteria > Pseudomonadota > Alphaproteobacteria > Sphingomonadales > Sphingomonadaceae > Novosphingobium. Next base: position 3,952 of record JAYWBP010000060.1, on the reverse strand, counting down.
TGGCGGAAATGCGCGACCGCAACAGCTGGCAGCAACGCGCCACTGAGGACCAGCTCAAGTTCCTTAACCCTGGCGCGCGATATGTCAGCCGACTTCCGATCGGACTCCCTTCGACACTCGATGCTGCCAGTGGCGAAAGCCTGCGCGCCTTCTGGAAGCGCGAATATGTGCCCGCTCATGTCACCATAGTGGTGATCGGCGACTTCCCCGAGGATCAGGTCGAAGCCTCGATCCGCGCCAGGTTTGGCAACTGGGCGCCAGCCCCCACCGCTGCTCCGCCGCGCGCCGGTCCGATTGATCCGGCTGGGCGTGGCCGCACCGAAATATACCTCGACCCTGCCCTGCCCGAGCGTCTCGCCGCCTCGCGTCACGGACCTTGGCTCAAGGAGCGCGACACGGTCCCCCAGCGCCGCGAAAACCTGTTGCGCCAGATCGGCTATGCCATCGTCAATCGCCGCCTGATGCGGGCCACCCGCGTGATCGACCCGCCGTTCCGCGGCGCAGGCTTTGGCACCAGCGACGAATTCCACGACGGGCGCACGACCAATCTGATTGTCGATACGGTCGATGGCAAATGGCGCGGCGGGCTTGTCGCGGTAGTGGCGGAATACAAGCGCGCGCTCGGCCAGGGCTTTTCTGAGACCGAGGTCGCCGAACAGGTCGCGGCAATCCGCACCGCCTCACAGAACGCCGCTGCCTCGGCCGAAACGCGCTCGAACAGCGCGCTGGTCAATGCCGTCCTCGCCCTGCTCCGCGACGACCAGATCCCGACTACGCCCGCAAGCTCGCTCGTCCGGCTCGAAGCGTTCATCCCCACAATTACCCCTGCCCGCGTCCTCGCCGCGCTCAAACGCGAGGCCGTGCCGCTCGCCGAGCCGTTGTTGCGCTTCACCGGCAAGACCGCGCCCAAGGGCGGCGAGGCTGCCCTGCGCACCTCGTGGAACGCCGCGATCCGTGCGCCTTTCGATCGTGCCACGACCAAGGCTGCGACCAGCTTTGGCTATGCCAGCGCGGCCACGCCCGGCGCCGTCACCAGCGACACGCGCGAGCCCGAGCTGGGCATCCGCGAACTGCGCTTTGCCAACGGTGTACGGCTCAACCTTAAGCACACCGACCTTGAAAAGGACCGCATCGCCGTCCAGCTCAGCCTCGACGGGGGCGAGATGCTTGACACCCGGGACAATCCGCTGGCGACGGAGATGGCGCAGATGCTGCCCTCCGGCGGGCTGGGCAAGCACAGCCAGGACGAGCTGCAATCGCTGCTTGCGGGGCGCACGGTTGACAGCACCCTGAGCGTTACGCCCGAGACGTTCGTCGCCACCTCGCAGACTACCCCGCGCGATCTCGAACTCGATCTGCAATTGCTCGCTGCCACGATCACCGATCCCGGCTACCGGCCCGAGGGCGAGGCTCGCTACCGGCTCAACATCAACACCTTTTTTTCGCAGATGCGCGCCACTCCGGGCGCGGCGCTGAATAGCACGCAAGGTGGGATCCTGTCTGACCAGGACCCGCGCTTCTCGATGCTTGAGCCCGACGCCTATCGTCGGCTGACCTTTGCCAAACTGAAGACCGACCTCGCCGATCGCCTCGCCCGCGGCGCGATCGAGATCGGGCTGGTCGGCGACTTTGACGAGGACCTGGCGATCGCCACGGTCGCCCGAACCTTTGGCGCCCTGCCCTTGCGCGAGCTGGAGTTCGGGCCTTACCCCGAACAACGGCTGCGGCCGTTCACCCCGGATCGCACGCTGCGCACGGTCACCCACACCGGCTCGGTCGATCAGGCGATGATCCGCGCGGTCTGGCCGACACGCGATGGCAGCGATCCGGTTGAAGCGCTCAAGCTGGCCTTGCTCGAACGTGTGGTCCAGATCGAACTGACCGAGACCCTGCGCGAAAAGCTGGGCAAGTCCTACTCGCCCGGGGCAGCAAGCGACGCCTCGCGGGTGTGGACTGGCTATGGCACTTTTTCTGTCACCGCCTCGATCAACCTGGCAGACCTGGCCACAACCCGCGCCGCGCTGACCGAAACTATCGCTGAGCTGCGCGACAAGCCGGTCAGCGCCGATACCCTGCTTCGCGCCCGCGCGCCGCTGCTGGAAAGTTACAACAACGCGCTCAAGACCAACCGCGGCTGGATGACCCTGGTCGACCGCGCCCAGACCGAGGTTGACCGGATCGAACGCTATCGCCTGGCCAAAGACCGATTGGCGACGATTACCGCAGTTGACCTGCAGACGGTGGCGCAGCGATACCTGACGGCGCAGGGTGGCGTAGAGATCGATGTGGTGCCCCAGGGGGCGGCCCGGCCCTGATCCGAAATTGAAACGGGGTGGGCCTTGCGACTCGCCCCGTTTCCGTTCTTATAAATCCGGTCTGATCAGAACTTGATCGTCCCTTCAACGCCGAAGGTGCGCGGCGGATTAAAATTGCCGTAGTCTCCAAGGACCTTGGCGTTGGCGGACGACCGGCGATAGATGTAGGTCGTATCAAGCAGGTTGCGCGCCCACACGGCGAGCGTTGCCTTGGTGCCTGAACTGGTGATCGGGATGTCGGCCAGCGCGAGACGGGCATTTACCACAAAGCTCGGGTCGGTCAGCGTCGCTTCGTCCTGGAAGCTGTACTGCGAGCTGGCGTAATTGCCATCGATGTGGAACCGAACAGTCGTTCCATTGCTGCTAAGCGGCATCACGTAATCGATATTGCCCGATGCGGCGTGTTCGGGCGTGAACACGGTGAATACCGGCGTGATCACGCCAAAGGTAGCCCCCGCAAGCGGATTGGCGACCGACGGCACCTTGACCGACGTATAGGCATAGGATGCACCAACGGTCAGCTCATTAGTTATCTTGGCCGTGATGTCAGCTTCGAAACCGCGGATCTTGGACAGGGCTGCGACGCTAACCGTTTCCTGCGTATGCAACCCGTTGGTCGGGCTCCCCACCACCGTATCGACAAAGTCGAAGTCGGTCTGCGTGCCGGTCCGGTTCATGATGTAGGCGGCCAGATTGATCCGCAGACGATTGTCCAGCAGGTTCATTTTGGCGCCGACTTCGTACGCCTTTACCGTCTCGGGACCGAACGCCCGGAAGGTCGAAGAACGGTCGTTGGCACCGCCTGCGCGATAGCCTGTGGCGTACTTGGCAAAGACGTTCACGTCAGGCGTCACGTCGAAAGCGGCGATGACCAGAGGATCGAACCGATTGTTCTTGAAGGTGAAGCCATAGCCGCCGCCAGGAGGTGTCAGCCCCTGGACCGTGAACAACAGGCCCGTGCGATTATCGTGCGTGTATCGCCCACCGAGCGTCAGGTGGAACTGATCGAAACCAGACGGCGTGTACGTCGCCTGACCGAACGCGGCATAGCTCTTGGCACGTGCATAGCTGTTGCGCTGGATGAACTGTGACGAGAAGTCGGCGCCGTTGTTGCTGCTTGAGATTGTCCCGGTGGCAACCGGGCTGTTGAGCGTAAAAGCCTTTCCATCCGCATTCCACTTGTTGGTATTCGGAGTGGCGGCGCGTTCTTCGGCATATTCATTGAAGTAATAGCCACCGATTACCCAGTCGATCTGATCGGTCTGGCCTACCAGCTGCAGTTCCTGGCTGAACTGGTGCTGTTTGAGGAACGACAGACTGTACCGGCCGAAATTGGCGAACGGTGCGAAAATCGTCCGTGCCGGTCCGCCCGAGTTATCCCACTGGTCGGTCTCAACCCGGCGCAGTGCCGAAATCGAGCGGAGTTCGATGTCGGGTGCCAGCTTGTACTTAAGTGTCAGCGAGACGCCTTCGGTCTTGTCCACGCTGGTCTGCTGCGGAACGCCCACTTGCGCCACGGCAACACGATTGGCCCCGGTCGGGGTGACCAATGGCGAAAGCGGTGCGATACAGACCGAGCAGGCCGTGGTCGTGCCCGGAGCCACCAGGATATACGAACTCGATGTGGCGAGGTTGGG
>JAYWBP010000059.1:0-6678 GCA_043781375.1 Novosphingobium sp. | reverse complement strand
TTCGATACGTTCGGTTCTATATTCTGACTGTCCTGGCGGACAGTCTGCGGAAAAATGGCAACATTGCTTTCGACAAGGTGGTGGTCCCCAAGCACGCTAACCGATTGAGGCTTGTAAAAAACGCCCATCCGGTTGCGCTCGCCTGCCGTGAGAAAGCGATTGTCGAATCCAGTGTTGGTCAAAAATTCAGCACGTTCCCGATCAAGCAACTTTTCGTCGGGATCCCAATAAACCCAGCGGATGTCGAAGGGGCGATAGGCAAAGCGAACAATTCGGCCAGCCCGTTCAGGCGGTTTGTCGTCTTTTGCCGCACGCTCGTCCTCCTGCTTTTTGCGCGCCAGCAGCGCAGTTCGCACATCTGGCCCGGTAAATCCGTCGCCTGAGGTCATGATGGTGGGATGCGCTTTTGCCAAATCGACATTGCTTACGTCGCAATCAAAATAGCTCGCGATCCGCTTTTCCAGCGAGTCGCGGTCAATATCCACGAGAAATTCGTCACGGCTTGTTTTCACGCCCGCAAAACTGACCGGCAGCAGTTCCGGCAATCGGGGCCATTCAAAATACCCGGCGCCAACGTCGGCCGGCATGAATTGCAAGCGCAGCGGCAGCGAAGGCGTGATGTGCTCGTATAGCGTCGCCGGATCGGCTTCGGCGGTTGCCGCCAGCGTCTCGCGCTTCGCCGTCCCCCACAAATGTCGAAAGGCGACTGATTCGGCTGGTTTGTGGTCTTTCTTTCGCACCAGTGTTGCAATGGCGGTTCCTACCTTGATGCCCTCTCGATTGGCGGGGGTCGAAAAGATCGACGGATCGGGCAATCCTTCGGGCGTCTTCTTGCCGGTTTTGAATTTGTCGCCATTGAGGCAGTCGATGGCGATGCTGTCGAACATCTCCAGATAGCGCTCGCGCATTCCGGGGCAGCTCAGGCTGTCCAGCCAGCCGTAGTTGGAGATGAACGAAATGACGCCTTCGCCTGTCTTTTCCGCGATGCGCCGTTCGGCCATGCGGAAAAACCGAACATAGAGTTCGTTCAGCCCCTGGCCCTGTGGCGGCACGACTTTTTTGACCTTACGATACTCATTGGTCAGCGCGCGCTCTTCGGGATTGTCGGCAATCCCGGCAAAACCGTCATAGGGCGGGTTGCCGAGGATGACGAGGATCGGCGTCGCTTGCTTGACCGCATCGGCGGACGCGCGTTCGGCTTCGAGTTCGGGGAACGGCAGCGGCTTGTTCGTATGCGGCTCCCACCCCGTCAGTGCGTTGGTCAGATAGATCGCGGGCCGCGTGTCTTCGGCGAGCGGCGCGTTCATGTTCGCCAGCGTCATTCCCGCCTGCATATGCGCGACGACGAATGGCGCGGGCATTATCTCGAAGCCGAAAACGCGCTTTTGCGCCGCATCGCGCAGCCGGTCGGCCAGCGCATCGCCCAACCCGTGATGTTCGAGATTGGCACGGATGCGGCGCAGCACCGCGTTGACGAAGCCGCCCGTGCCACAGCACGGATCGAGCACATAAACCCGTTCGTCGGCCAACCCGTCGGCAATGCCGAGCTCGTCCTTAAGCGCACGATCCACCCGCGCTACCATGTAATCGACGATCTCGGCGGGTGTGTACCAGACGCCGAATTGCTTGCGGAGCTTGGGGTCGAACGCTTCAAGGAAGGGTTCGTAGAAATACTGGACCGCCTCTCCCTGATCGAAGCGCTTCAGAAACTCTGCTGCATCGATTCGGTTGAGTGTGTTTCCCGTCCAGTCGAGCACTTCGACCAGATCGAGCTGTTTGATATGCTGTGGGGAGGTCAGTTGCTGGAATAGCGTCTGGATGAAGGGGACGTGCAGGCTCCAGCCCGCAGACCGCCAATCGAAACGCGGCGGGTTGCGCGGTGTTGCCCGCGCCCAGATCACCCATGCGGAGAACAGGCCATAGAACAGCGTCTGGACAAGGGTGGAGCGAAAGAAGTGATCGCCCTTTTCCTCGTCGAAAGTAATGCCCAGCGCGTCTTCAAGCGCGGAGCGCACCGTATTGAGCGTGGGTAGATCGCCCGCAGCATCTACCCGCGCGAGTGCGTCACGGGCGTAGGAAGCGAGAAACCACGCAACGTCCTTGGGCTGAATCAGCGCCACGTTCTGCGTAAGCGCACGGCGGAGATACTCGACGAAAGCGAGGCCGACAGCCTTGGCAGACTTTTCCGGCGTCTGGACGAGCGACCAAAACTCAGCGGCGGTGTCCGCAAGTGCGAAGGCTTCGAGCCGCGACGCAGTGCCGTTGACGTCCGGTCCAACGAGCTGAAAGGCACGCAGGTTCGTGACCAGTACGAGGCTGTAAGCATCGTAATACTTCGTCAGCTGCGCCGGTGTTGATTTGAACAAGCTGTCGTCAGCAACCGGTTTGACCTCGACGACACCGCGCTCGGGCATCTGCCCCTTGCGAGGTTCGCCTTTCTGAACTTGGTTCGCAGCAAATAAGCCAAAATCGGGGCTGCCTGCACCTATATTAGAAAGCTGTGAAAGTGGTAAAACCTTCGGACGCAACGATGCACCCACTTCGCTCAGCAACCGATCGAGGGCTGGGTAATAGGCTGTCTCAGGCGTGCCAGCGCCGAGTGCGCGGACGCGCCGAACTGACTCAAAGAAGGCTTCGACGATCTGAGTGGCGGTATCGGTCACAAAATGCTTGGCCAATCTTACTCGTAGGTTTTCAAAAGGCGGATTTCTGGATCAATTTCGGCAAATACTTCCATATCCCTATCATTGGTTATTAGCGTAAGGTCGCGCTCTTTCGCCTGTGCAGCGATCCAGAGATCGTTTTCATCAATCTGAAGCCGCTTGTCGGTGTTGGCGTCGATCCAATCCTCCAGCCATCGAGACGGCTTTTGGCTATTCGCCTTTCGCTGCACCCTCAATGCAAGGCTATTGCGTAGCTCAGCATAAACGGCCGCAGTATGTCGCGTCATATCCAGTGGTGCATATTGAGCCACTATCTTGAGGCGTTCCCGATACTCAATCATTCGTTTGCTCGAAGCCGCCTCAGCCAGCCGCACGCCGAACTCAAATTCACCGAGGCTCACAATTGATACAAACACGGGAGCGTCAGGGCTAAGAGCCGCAAAAGCCGCCACCGCACCTGCGTGGTTCTGGTGATCCACATTCAGATAGGTGGACAGCGCCGAGGTATCGAGCAGAAAACCTTCCATTCGGCTAGGGAAGGAAAGGAGCAACTAGCGCGCCCTCCTCTTTGGAAACTGGAGCGAGTTTCTGTTTGATCCAACCTTCGCTGGCGTGCCCTGGCACGCCCCGAAGATGTTCAGCCAAGCTGAATGCCGGTCCCGTCGGATCCACGCCCCAACCGGCCCACGCATGAGCCACTGGTCGATCACTGCCTGTGAAAGCGGCGAGGAGTGTTCGTTCGAGACGAGGCGGCAGATCATATGCAGCGAGCACCTCTGCATCAATCTCAACAAGTAGGTCGCTGAGCCAAGGGGAAACCTCGTTGCTGCGGGCCATAGCAGCATATTCACGCGCGAGTTCACCGAGCCGTGATGGCAGCGTGGCCGGGACCGGAGCCGATAGAATTGTTTTGATCCGAAACCGCTTATCGAACGAATAGTCGGCGACGAAGGCGTTTATAACAGGGCTGTTGATGACAGCAGCAAGCGCGTCGAGGTCGAGGCCGTTCGTATGACCACGGCTCCACAATCCTACGAATTGTTGGGAAGCGACAAGGCCGGCGTCATCGACTGCGGCGGCCAACTTCCAATACCGCCGACTAAGCCGAACTGCATTGCAGAGGATTTTGGGCTGATCCCAAGGCAGATTGCCCGCACCATAGACAGTGTCGGGATCGACATCGAGCCAGCCTTTTTGCCCAAACCGGTACTGGCGGTGATCCTGAGCTTTGAAGACGCCTAGCTTCCAATCTGGAACCTGTGCTTCGCTAAAATGCGCAGCCTGATTTCCATCGTTCCAGCGAAGGCCCCAATGGCCTTCCACCAAATCGCCTAACTTCGGGAGCAAACTAAGATGTTGCCATACCGCCGATAGTGGCGGCACCCACAAGTCGCCTTCGCCAGACGCCGACCACTCTCGCGCCACCTCTCGCGTTCGCGAAGGCATACCGGTCTGTGCGAAGCTTCGGCGATCCCCATCGTCGACTTCGCTCGCACGCACGATTTGCGTGCTACGTTCAACAGGCCGCCCGCGAGCAATGAGCAACGCAGTCTCAGCTTGCGATACGTTGAATACGCCGTCAGGTAGGGAGACGAGCTCGACCTCACGAAACTGCTGTTCAATCGCCCGGCGCTGTTCCCGGTAACGGCGATCGACGAGCAATGCGCGCGGCACGACAAAGCCGATTGAGGCCGGCTTGGCTCGTAGCGCGTTTTCCAAGGCAAAAACGGCTTTGTTCGTGCTGATACTCGCAGCAACTGGGTAAGTCTCTTGCTGCGCGCTATTCAAACTCTCGAATGGCGGGTTGCACAAAATTACGTCTGCACCGCTGAGTTTCGTTGAAAGCGCATTGTCCTTCAACAGATCGGCTTCCTCGATCATCCACCCATTGGCGTTGGGATAATCCGCCAAAATGAGGGACAACTTAGCCACTTCACAAGCGAAGGGGTCTATTTCCGATCCTTTGATGTGCCGCACGAGCACGTCGTGACGTTGCTGATCCGTCCAGTCGTGAGGGAGGCCGTCACGCATGTGTCGCAGCGCCGATACAAGAAAAACTCCAGCACCTGCAAACGGCTCGTAGACCGTAGGAAGGTCGGCGCCATGCTCCCATAGGCGAAGGCGGCTTACGACATATTCGGCAACGTGCCGGGGGGTGCTATGAGTCCCAAAGTCTCGTCGCGCCTGCGGCGTGACCAGGGTATTTTCATAGACATAGGCAAGATCGTCCGCCGACACGTTGGCGACGTTCAGACCCGAGCGCAAAGTCGACCAGGCCTCCGCAAGCTTTGCGGAGTTGGGCCACGGCTCTACCAAGTTTGCGGTATCAAGCTGGTAATATTGACCTATCGAACTCAGAACTTTGCCGACATCATAGTCCGCCCAGGCAGAGGCGCTGGGATGTCCACGGTCGATAAGTATTTTTGCCGCGAGCAAGCGAAACACGCCTCGAAAAAGCGCGCGGGCGCTGACGTCGCCATCGCTCGCGTCCATAGAACTACCCAGCGCTTCGTGCAGCAGCCGGTCGAGTTTGGCATGTACCTCGCCTTCGATCGCTGTGATCAAACCGACATCCACGAAATCGAGTTGAAAACGGGGCTCGATCCGTCCGATCGACTTCGCGCGATGAATTGCGTCGGGAGCCCAAGTCGTTTTGCGGTCCGCAAAATACCTTGGAAGGGCATCAAGCCCTGCTCGCGCTTTCAGCTCGGGGGGGCGGCTCGCGTAGATTTGCCAAACCGACACATCATTTCCTGCGATGAGCAGGATGATGGGTGCGCCCAACGCTTTATGCTCACCGACTACGGTCGCTTCGTCGCGGTGGTCCGCATTTACGGCAGCGAAAGCGGCCGAACGATAGGATGGCGGGGTTTGAGTGAACGCTGCGAAGGGCACAGTCCGCACCGCGGCAGCCTGTCCCCAAAGATCGCTGTAAACATAGTTACGGCGTATCGCATCGCGGCGATATCCGAGACCAATGGTCTCCCTGTCGATGATTTCGAGAGCATTCATCGCCTTTGCCCCGAAGCGATGAGGGGGGCGAATGCGAGGTTATGTTGAGGGTCAATATCGACGTCGAGCAATCGTTGACGCAGCGCGCGCGTGATTGGTTCCAGAGCGACGATGATGGCCAAACTCGCCGATGAAATCGGCATGTCCGGCGACATTAGCTCAACTTGTTCTTCGTCGAGAAATATAGATATCCTGGATCGTTCAAGTTGAAACCAGGGCGCGTTGGTGCACGCCGCAAAGAGCGGCCCTGCTATCGGCGTCAGTGTCGATAAGGGCGCACCAAGCCGATCCGTGACCACTTGTGCGACACTCGCGGCAACCAGATGCCCGGCGCTAAAGCACCCAGCATGGCCGGGACCCGACTCCAGCGGCGACAAGGCGGCTCTAAAGGTTCTCCACCGCTGCTTGCTGAGCCCTAAAGCCGTCATCAATTGACCGGGAGTGTATAGTATGGGCAGCTCACATTTCTCCGTGTTGGTATGCAACACGATAACGTGCCGGTAGCGGAAGTCCAGCATTTTGCCGCCTGCGGGCAAGCCCGCACCGCGCTCTATTCCGCGATCCCGTCTGCGCGGGTTCGCTCCACCGAGCCGCCTTTGCCGTCTCGGCCTGACGGTGACGATCGCATGGCGCAAGGTCAAAGGGCGGTCCTGACGGCCCGCTGGTGACGAGCGGGAGTTTTTGCGGTCGCACTCTCTCCCGCTGCGCTCCTTAAGGGTGCGGAGTCTTTGGGCTGACCCGCTGGCGCTCTTGCCTCTCTCCTTGCCGTGCGAGCGCCGGCCGCGCATTCGCTTTGACTGGCGGCGCTGCGCCGATGGCGCAACGGCCTTGTCTTCGCTCCGCTTGCCGTCAAGTCGCCCGTCGGCGTCGCGCCGTGCAAGGGTGCCGTTGTTGGTGCCGCGTTGCGGCTGAGGGAGGCTGATCGCCTCCGTTCATTTGATGGTGCGGGAACGCCAAGGGCTTTGCCCTCTCGTTCCCAAAGCAGAATAGCCGCCCCCGTGTG
>JAYWBP010000058.1:0-19023 GCA_043781375.1 Novosphingobium sp. | reverse complement strand
GTGCCGCCGCCAAGGTCATAGACCGCGATAGTCTTGCCGTCGTTCTTGTCCAGGCCATAGGCCAGCGCGGCTGCCGTCGGCTCATTGATGATCCGCAGGACTTCCAGGCCCGCAATCTGTCCGGCATCCTTGGTCGCCTGGCGCTGCGCGTCGTTGAAGTATGCGGGAACGGTAATCACCGCCTGGGTAACGGTCTCGCCGAGATATGATTCGGCGGTTTCCTTCATCTTCTGAAGGATGAACGCGCTGATCTGGCTGGGCGAATAATCCTCGCCACCCGCCGAAACCCAAGCGTCGCCATTCTTGCCCTTGGTAATGGTGTAGGGGACCAGCTCGGTGTCTTTCTTGGTCACCGGATCGTCAAAGCGGCGGCCGATCAGGCGCTTGACCGCAAAAATCGTGTTGTCGCCATTGGTCACGGCCTGGCGCTTAGCCGGCTGGCCGATCAGGCGTTCGCCATCTTTAGTAAAGGCGACGATCGACGGCGTGGTGCGCGCGCCTTCGGAATTCTCGATGACCTTGGGCTTGCCACCATCCATGACGGACACGCAGCTGTTGGTGGTGCCAAGATCGATCCCGATAACTTTAGCCATTCTACCCCATCCTTGAATAACATTAGGTGGTACCACACGGTGCGCTTGCCGAAGAATGGCGAAGCGGCTCGGCGGCTCGTCTGAAGGGGGCGATATAGGTGCGGTTTTGCTTGGCACAAGACCGCAAGGGCATTAGCCGCAGACGCAGATCGTGCGCCACGACGGAAAGGGGACCGACTGCCATGAGATTTACGGTGAAGCTTTTCGCAAGCCTTTTGCTGGGCACCGCACTGCCGCTGGCCGGGTGTCACAAGGCCGCGCAACGCAGTGCCGCGCCCGATGCCAAGCCAGGCCTGTCGCTCAGCGATGCAGTGCTGGCGCTGCCCGCGGTCAAGGGCAATCCGGGCGCAGCATATTTTACGCTGGTCAACGCCAGCGCCGCCAATGCGACTGTGGCCGCAGTATCGGTTACTGGCGCGGACAAGGGCGAGATGCACCAGACATCGGGCACCAGCATGGCCGCTGTTTCAAGTGTGGTGGTCAAGCCGGGAGCCACGCTCAAGTTCGCGCCGGGCGGCTTTCACGTGATGGTTTTTGGCATCGCACCCACGCTTGAGGCTGGCGGCAGTTCGGAAATCACCGTGACTTTCGCCGATGGCGACAAGGTCTCCGCCCCGCTCAAGCTTGAGGCGGCCGGAGCCATGACGATGGATCACGGAGAAACGCTCTGATCAGGGCTGGTAGCAACACGTTCGCCGCCTGCCCGATTGGCAGCGAACGAGGGCTGACGGCGGGGGAAAAGACGCTGGTCCGCAGCGTCTTCGGTACCAAGATCGATCCCGGGCCGGTGCGGATCAAGCGGCGCAAGTGGTTCCCGCTGCAGCCCGCGCAGGTTACCATGGCGCCGATGGGCCACCTCCATTTTCACCCCCGCTCTGCACAGTATTGCGATGACTTCAACACGGCGCCGCTCGACCTGCAGGGGCATTTCATCCACGAGATGACGCATGTGTGGCAGGCGCAAAAGCATGGGCGGTGGTATCTTATACTGAGGCGGCATCCGCTGAGCCGGTACGACTATGTCCTGAAGCCAGGCTGGCCGCTGGAGCGCTATGGGCTGGAGCAACAGGCCGAGATCGTACGGCATGTCTTTCTGCTCCGAAACGGTGCCAGTCCGGCAATTGCGGCACCCATTTCAAGGTATGAGGGTATCTTGCCGTTCAAATCGGCATAAGCGAAAATAGTCGCTCTAAGTTTGCCCGGGTGCTGTCGTGAAAGACCTGAAAATCGTTATGTGGAGGAAACAGCCTCGCATTTATGATCCCTACGGCTACGGTCAGGAACAGGGGGCTCAAAGCGGGCGATACAATTTGGCTCGATATTGCAGCAATGTGGCTCAATAGCTCCTGCCAGGCGGCTAGTGCCGCGCTATTTGGGCATATGTCCTCAGCCGTTCGTGATTCACCGCGTTGATCCTGTTCTGCAACAGCCGGATAGCCGCTTCCGCCGTTTTCGCTGATTACGACACTTTTTTCCGGGGACATTCAGGATGGCCGGGTCATTTAAGACCTGCTGATCTTCCGCAAACTCGTTTGTTTCACGTCCATCTTAACCAGCTGTCAAAAAAGCCCGGCCATAGCCGGTTGCGTGCCCAACAAACTCCACCTTGAAGCCTTTCACCTAGCGCGAAGCCGTCTCATCGACGAGTTCGCCGACATCGAAGCGTGCCTTGTGGCGCTCCTTGCACGCGTCGGAACACACTGCGCGGGCGAGTTGTTCGGTCAAAAGATCGAACTGCTGCGCAAAGCAAAACCGGGGCCGCAGTTTTCAAAGGCGACAAAGGCTTTATCTGTCGATCTAATGGCGCAAATCGAGCCCTATTCAGCGCTACGCGCAGACCTTGTCCATGCGCGCTTGCAAGTCGCGCTGATCGATGACCAGGAATTCGCCTGCTTCGTCAACGCGCGATGCGCTGATGACCAAGTCATCTCAGCGCGGTTGCTGTCAGCAGAACAATTCCATCGTCTCAACCAATCTGTGGCGAAGCTGGCAAAGCAACTGGCTGAGCTGGGAAATCTCAATCCCCCTGTTTCGCCACCGCCACCATCGCAGGCCGCAAAAGCCGGTCCTTGATCATGTAGCCGGCCTGTAGTTCCTGGATGATCGTGCCCGGCTCGGCGTCGGCCGAGGGGACTTCGAGCATGGCCTGATGCTGGTTGGGGTCGAGCGGAAGCCCGACTGCGGCGATACGCTTGATCCCATGGAGGCCGAAGACCTTGTCGATCTCACGCGAGGTCGCTTCGATCCCGGCGACCAGGTTCTTGAGCTTGTCGTCCGCGCGCAGTTCGGACGGAATCGATTCCAAGGCGCGCGCCAAATTGTCGCTGACCGACAGGATATCGCGGGCAAAGCCGGTGGCGGCATAGGCGCGCGCGTCGGTCACGTCCTTTTCGAGGCGGCGGCGCACGTTCTGCGTCTCGGCCTTGGCGTAGAGCACTTCCTGCTTCGCCGCGTCGAGCTGTTCACGCAGCACGGCGCTTTCATCGCCATCCTTCTCAAGCAATTCTTCGGGAACACCGTTCAATTCGGCGGCAACCGCGGGATCATCCTGCGGGCTGGTATCATCTGTCATGGTATTTGATTTCCGCTTAACCGATCAACTTGCCCAAGCTCTGGGCGGTAAAATCTACCATGGGCACAACCCGCGCATAATTCAACCGCGTGGGACCGATTACGCCGACCACGCCGACCACTTTTCCCTCGCGATCGCGGTAGGGAGAGGCGATCACCGAGGATCCGGAAAGCGCGAACAGGCGGTTCTCGGAGCCGATGAAAATGCGCGTCGCCTGCGCCTCGCGCGCCAATTCGAGCATTTCGGCAACCGATTGCTTGTTCTCCAGATCGTCCAACAAAGACCGCACGCGTTCGATGTCCGACAGCGCCGCATCGTCGAGCAGATTGGCCTGCCCGCGCACGATCAGCACCGGGCGGCGCGCCGAATCCGCACTCCACACCGCCAGCCCCCGCTCGACCAGATCGCGGCTGGCACGATCAAGCGCAGAGCGACCCGAGCCGATATCCGCCCTGATCACCCGGACCGCCTCAGCCAGCGAACGCCCGCCCAAGTGCGCGGAAATATAGTTGCTGGCCTGTTCCAGCGCCGATCCCGGGGTATCGAGGGGCAAGCTGATTACGCGGTTCTCAACCCCGCCGTCGACGCCCACGAGCACGGCCAGCGCCTTGCCGGGTGACAGCGCAACGAGTTGGAGGTGCTGCAGCCGCGGCTCGTGACGGGGCACCATGATCACCCCGGCGCAAGCGGATAGATCGGACAGCACCGCAGACGTTGCCGCCAGTGCCGCTTCGATCGGCCCGGGCACCGCCAGTTCGCGCTCGATCGCAGCGCGCTCGGCCACGGTGGGTCCGGCAACCTGCATCATGCCATCGACGAACAGGCGCAGCCCCATCTCGGTCGGCATCCGCCCCGCCGAGGTATGCGGCGCGGCAAGCAAGCCCAGCCCTTCCAGATCGTGCAACACCGACCGGATCGAGGCTGGCGACAGGTTAAGCCCCGCGTCGGCCAGCGTTTTTGAACCGACCGGCAGACCCGACGCCAGATAGCCGTCCACCACCAGCCGGAAAATCTCGCGCGACCGTGCTGTCAGTTCGGTAAAGGGCGTGCTGGGCGAGGTAAGCAAATGCGCTAGCCCGGCATGACGAACTGATCGACGATCATCAAGCTGCCTTCGGTATGATTGGTGCGGTGGTGCACGATGCTCTGGTATTCGGCCGAATTGTACCAGGCGCGTGCGGCGCTTTTCGATGCGAACCTGACGACGACGGTGACGTGCTGCGCCGCTCCTTCCATCGCCTCTGACTCATAATCCGCCACCAGGATCTCGGCACCCGCAGCCAGCAATGTCGGCAACACCAACGGAACATAGGGTTCGTAGCCGGCCGGGTCGGTAATGCGATAATTTGCCACGACATATGCAGCCATAGTCACCTCTACCGATCAGCGCTCCGGGCAATCTATCGGCGTCGGGGCATACCAAAGCAAGGCGGCACTGCGGGTTTACGCAAAGCTGCACTTGCAGGCTTGCGCCGATGACGCCTATCGGGCGGCATCACACAAATGAGGATTACCCATGCGACCTTCTGGCCGGGCCCCCGATGAAATGCGCGCGCTTTCATTCGAGACCAATTTCACCATCCATGCCGAAGGGTCGGTGCTGGTCAGCTTCGGCAATACTCGCGTGCTGGTCACCGCCAGCGTCGAAGAGAAGATTCCGCCGTTCCTGCGCGGCAAGGGCGAAGGCTGGGTAACCGCCGAGTACTCGATGCTCCCGCGCGCCACCCACACCCGCGGTTCTCGCGAGGCGGCCAAGGGCAAGCAGTCAGGGCGAACACAGGAAATCCAGCGGCTGATCGGGCGCAGCCTGCGATCGGTGACCGACATGAAAAAGCTGGGTGAACGCCAGATAGTGCTCGATTGCGACGTGATTCAGGCCGATGGCGGTACGCGCACTGCGGCGATCTCCGGCGCCTGGGTCGCGCTCAAGCTGGCCACAAACGGCTTGCTTACCGCCGGCACAATCAGTGAAGACCCGCTGACTCGCAAAGTCGCCGCGGTCAGCTGCGGCATTTACCAGGGCAACTCGGTGCTCGATCTCGACTACATCGAAGATAGTTCGGCCGATGCCGACGCCAATTTCGTCCTGATCGAAGGCGGCCACATCGCCGAGGTCCAGGCCACTGCCGAAGGCGCGACCTATGACGAGGAAGGCTTGCTCCGCCTGCTGCGCCTCGCCCGGATCGGTTGCGACCGCATCTTTGCCGCGCAGGAAGCTTCTATCGCGTAAACAAACCTCGTTTTGAAAGGGTAAGCCATGCGCAAACTCGGCTCGGAAACGCTGGTCATCGCGACGCATAACGCGGGCAAGCTGAAGGAAATCTCGGCCCTGCTCGCGCCTTATGGGGTCAACTGCATTTTGGCTGGTTCGCTCGGGCTGCCTGAGCCCGCTGAGACGGGAAAAACCTTCGTCGAAAACGCGCTGATCAAGGCGCGCGCTGCGGCGCAAGCTTCCGGCCTGCCGGCGCTGGCTGACGACAGCGGGCTCTGTGTGACCGCGCTCGACCAGCGCCCCGGCGTCTACACTGCCGACTGGGCCGAGCGGCAATGGTTTGAAGGCCCCCCGGCACGCGACTGGTATCTGGCGATGGGCAAGGTCGAGGGACTGCTGGCCGAACAGGGCGCGGGCGTCGATCGCAGCGCCTGGTTCGCCTGCGTGCTGGCGCTGGCCTGGCCCGATGGGGAAAGCGTCATCTACGAGGGCCGCGCGGACGGCGCCTTGACCTGGCCGCCGCGTGGGACACTGGGCTTCGGCTATGATCCGGTGTTCGTGCCCACCGGCGCGGAGATGACCTATGCCGAACTCGATCCCGCAGAAAAACACCGCATAAGCCACCGGGCGGATGCGTTCGCCAAACTGGTTGTTGCGCAGTTCGCCTAACTCGATCCCCCTCCACCCCCACCTGCGGCGGCCTTGACATTATTCCGCCCAAGCGCCCTGACAGCACCATGGCCCGCGCGCTTTACATCCATTGGCCGTTCTGCCTGGCCAAGTGCCCCTACTGCGACTTCAACAGCCACGTCCGCGAAAGTGTCGACCATACCCGGTGGGAGCAGGCTCTCCTCGCCGACATGGCGGTCGAGGTCGATGCTGCTGGGGGCGAAGCGCTCGATTCGATTTTCTTCGGCGGCGGCACTCCCTCGCTGATGCCGCCCGCACTGGTGGCGAGATTGCTTAATCAGGCGGAGACACGCTGGGGCTTCGCGCCGGGGATTGAGATCACGCTGGAGGCCAACCCATCCTCGGTCGAAGCCGCGAAATTCGCCGACCTGGCCATGGCCGGAGTCAACCGTGTCTCGCTCGGGCTGCAGGCGCTCGACGACGCCTCGCTCAGATTCCTCGGTCGCCTGCACAATGCCGCCGAAGGACTGGCCGCGCTGGAGGTTGCCCAGGCCCATTTCGCGCGTGCCAGCTTCGACCTGATCTATGCGCTACCCGGCCAGAAGCCCGAGCAATGGCACGCCGACCTCTCCCGCGCGCTAGCCCTGGGCACCGGCCACCTCTCGTTGTACCAACTGACCATCGAGCCTGGCACCCGCTTCGCCACCCTGGTGCGCGAGCGCAGCTTTACCCCCCTGCCCGACGATCCTGCGGCCGATCTTTTTGCCTTGACCCGAGAGCTGAGCAGCGCCGCAGGACTGCCCGCCTATGAGGTCAGCAATCACGCCCGGCACGGCGAGGAGAGCCGTCACAATCTGGCCTACTGGCGCTATCAGGACTACGCTGGAATCGGACCGGGCGCGCACGGACGGCGCGGCGGGAAGGCGACGATGCGGCACAAGAAGCCCGAGAATTGGCTCGCGGCGATTGCTTCGCAAGGCAGCGGAATTTTTGAGGAACGCGCCTTGAGTGTGTTCGAACAGGCCAGCGAAGCGCTGTTGATGGGGCTCAGGCTGGCCGAGGGGATTGATCTGGCCGTGCTCTCTGACCGGTTTGGGATACCGCAAGATCACCTGATCGACCCTGCCAAATGCGTCTTCTATCGCAACCTTGGTCTGACCTGGAGCGAAAGCACGCGGATCGGCGTTACGCCCGTGGGGATGTGCCTGCTCGACGCGCTACTGGGCGAGCTCGTCCCTGCAGCGCTGGTCAGCGCGTGACCAAAGCCGAGCTGCTCGAGGCCTGGCATGACCACCTCGCCCGCACCCGCCGCCGCTCACCCCACACCGTGCGCGCTTATGTCGCAACCGCCGCGCGGTTGCTCAACCGGCAGGGCAACTCCGACTGGGGCACGCTCGCCCAGCTCGATGCCGCGACCCTGCGCCAGCAACTGGCTGAACGCCGTGCCGAAGGACTGGGCAATGCCTCGGCAGCGCGCGAGCTCTCGGCAATCAAGGCTTTCCTTGCATTCGCCCGCGCGGAGGCAGGGGTTGCGGATGCGGCTGGGCCCAGACTGCGTGGGCCGCGGATCAAAAAAGGCCTGCCTCGCCCGGTCACGCCCGACGAAGCGGTGCATCTCGCCGCTACGGTCGCCGACGACGCGAGCATACCGTGGATCGGCGCGCGTGACCGGGCGGTGCTGCTGCTGCTGTATGGAGCGGGGCTGCGCATCGCCGAGGCCCTGTCGCTGACCGGGGCTGATCTCCCGCTGAGCGAGGTGCTGACCGTCGTCGGCAAGGGCGGCAAGCAGCGCGTAGTGCCGTTGCTGCCAATCGTGCGAGAGGCGATTAACGCCTACCTTGAACTTGGTCCTTGGCCCACAGCGCGCGACGCGCCGCTGTTTCGCGGAGCCAAGGGCGGCGCGCTGTCGCAAGGCATGGTCCAGAAAGCCATGGCCCGCGCCCGCATCGCGCTCGGCCTGCCTGACACCGCCACGCCCCACGCCCTACGGCACAGCTTCGCCACGCATCTGCTGGGCGCAGGAGCCGATCTGCGCAGTCTGCAGGAACTGCTTGGCCACGCCAGTCTGGGCTCAACCCAGATCTACACCAAGGTGGATCAGGCGGTGCTTCTGGACGTGTATCGGAACGCGCATCCACGGGGGTAAGTTCGGCAGTTAATCACTTAAACGGGCTTTAGGGTTCTATTTCGCTAATTATCGGGCGCGGTTTCCAGGTCGCCACGCGCCACACGTAGAGCCCCAGCATTAATACCAATAATCCGCCCATCGCCCAGCCGAGCCAGTGTTTGGTCGATTCCAGGTAGCCAGCCAGCCAGTGCCCGCCCCCGATCAGCAACGCGTTCCAAACAGCCGCGCCGGCAAAGGTGAAGGCCAGGAACTTCCATGTCTTCATATGCGCCAGCCCCGCTGGCAGCGAGATCATCGTGCGCAGGAACGGCGAAAAGCGCATGACGAAGACGATCCACTGGCCGTGTCGGCGAAAGAACGCGACTGCATTTTCGACCGCGACCCAGTCGGTCGTTAGCCATCGCCCCCAGCGCTCCACGAACGGCTTGAGCCGGTGATACCCCAGCTTTTCGCCGACCAGGAACCAGGCGTAGTTACCCAGCGTCGATCCCACGGTTCCGGCGAGCAGTAGCGGCCAGAAGTCCATCGTCCCGCGCGCCATTGCGATACCGCCCAAGCCCATGATCAGCTCGGACGGAATCGGCGGAAATATGTTTTCCAGAGCCATCAGGAACGCAATACCCCAATAGCCGCCTTGCTCGATCAGCCGGATAATCCATTCGTTCATGGGAAGGCTAACGCACTAGAGCGCAGAATGACGCAGCTCGATCGCATCCCATATTTTCCCGGGCGTATCAGTGCCATTAAAGCGGTCGATCGCGACGATTCCGGTGGGCGAGGTGACGTTGATTTCGGTCAACCATTCGCCACCGATCACGTCGATCCCGACGAAAACCAGTCCGCGCGCTTTCAGCTCCGGCCCCATCGCCGCGCAAATCTCCTCCTCGCGCGCGGTCAGCGTGGTTGCCTCGGCCGAACCGCCAACCGCCAGGTTGGAGCGGAACTCGCCCGCGCCCGGTTTACGGTTGATCGCTCCGGCTATCTCGCCGTCGACCAGCACGATCCGCTTGTCGCCATCGGTCACCGAGGGAAGGAACGCCTGAACCATGAATGGCTCGACCCAGGCATGGTTGAACATCTCTACCAAGGCCCCCAAATTGCTGCCATCGGACGGCACGCGGAACACCGCCTTGCCGCCGTTGCCGTGAAGCGGCTTGATCACGATCTCGCCATGCTTTTCAAGGAACGTGCGCGTCGCGCCGAGCGAGCGGGTGATCATCGTCGGTGGCATGAACCGCGCATAATCGAGCACCATCAGCTTCTCGGGCGCGTTGCGCACGCTCGCCGGATCGTTGACGACCAGCGTCTCGTGCCTGATCCGTTCGAGCAAGTGGGTGGCGGTGATGTAGCTGAGATCGAATGGGGGATCCTGCCGCATCAGTATCACGTCAATGTCGCGACCCAGATCAAGCAGCACCGGGTCGCCCGCGGTAAAATGCGGGTCCGACCCGCGCCGGACGGTCACCGGAGTACCGATGGTGTAGAGTCGGCCGCCCTCCCAGGTGAGGTCCGTGGCAAGGTAATGCCACAGCTCATACCCGCGCTCCTGCGCGCTGAGCATCAGGGCAAAGCTCGAATCGCCCGCGACATTGATCGTTTCGAGCGGGTCCATCTGGACGGCAACACGTATGGTCATCGAGAAATGGGGGTCATTGAAAACAAGGCTCCGCTCAGGGCATCCAGGCGTTGACGATGTGGCGTGGCAAGCGCCTCGGCGCAAGCAGCAGGACGTCGATCCGCTGCAAGTCGTCTACCCGGACGAAGCGATGCGCCACCGCTTCGGCTGCCGCCGCCACCCGGCGCAGGCGGTATGAATCTATCGCATGAGCCAGTTCCGCAGCGCTTGAGCGCCACTTGACCTCAACGAAGGCGACTGTGCCGCCCCGCCGCGCGACCAGATCGATCTCGCCGCGCGGCGTCTTGATCCGCCGCCCAACGATGCGCCAGCCCTTAAGCCGCAAGTACCATGCCGCCAGCATCTCGCCCCGGCGGCCTTTCGCCTCGCGCTCCGCCCGCTGGTTCACTTTAACTCCAACGCGCGGGCGTAGAGTATCCTGCGGTCGAGGCCAGTAATCCGCGCCACTGCGCCCGCCGCCTGGGATGCCTTGGCGGTGAGCAGTTCGGCGCGCAGCAGGGCGTCGGTCGCCGCAACATCGAGCGCCTCGGGCTTTCCAGGCGGCGCGATCATCAGCACGATTTCGCCCCGTGGCGGATTGGCGGCGTAGTGCTCGGACAGTTCGGTAGGCGTTCCAGTGCGGCATTCCTCGAACGCCTTGGTCAGTTCGCGGCCCACAGCGACCGCGCGGCCCGGGAGAACCTCGCCCACGGCCGCCAGCGCATCAAGTAGGCGCGGTGCCGTCTCGTAAAACACCAGGGTTGCCGGAACCCCAGCCAATTCCCCCAGCACATCGGCGCGGGCCTTGGCCTTGTTGGGAAGGAACCCCGCAAAGAGAAAGCGATCGCTCGGTAGGCCCGACAGCGTCAGGCCGACAACACCCGCGCTGGGCCCGGGCAGGCTGGTGATCATGCTCCCCTGCTCGCGCGCCTCACGCACCAGCCGATAGCCCGGGTCAGAAATCAGCGGCGTCCCCGCATCGCTGACCAACGCGACCGGTACCTCGCGGATCAGGCCCAGCAACTGCGGGCGGGCTGTCTCGCTGGCGTGATCGTCGTAGCGGATCATGCGCTTTTTCAGGCCGAGGTGGTGCAGCAACCGCCCGGTCACCCGGGTATCCTCGCAGGCCACCGCGGCCACGGCACCGAGCGTCTCGACCGCACGCAGGGTGATGTCGCCGAGATTGCCAATCGGCGTCGCGACGATGTAAAGCCCCGGCGGATAAGACTTGTCCATGCTCGGGCATGGACCACACCCAGCGGAGAGCGGCAAGCCATGTTCGGAAAATCCTGGCCAGAGAGCGCCCTCAACCGGCGCAGGGTTCTCACTATGGGCGGGATCGCGCTGCTTGCGGGGTGCCAGATCGTGCCCAAGGGCGTGCCCGATCACGCCCCCCCGCCGCCGGTCGCCGACGTGCCCAATGCCAATGTCCTGCCCAGTGACGCCCAGCGCCACCGCGTCGCGCTGCTGGTGCCGATGTCCGGTCCCGACAGCGGCGTCGGCCAAGCGATCGCCAATGCCACGACCATGGCGCTGCTCGATACCAATGCGCAAAGCCTGCGGATCACCACTTACGACACCGCCGGGGGCGCGCAGGCCGCCGCGACCCGTGCGATTGCCGATGGCAACCGCCTGATTCTGGGCCCGATCGCGTCGCGCGACGTCACTGCCGTAGCCGCCGTAGCCGGTCCCGCCCATGTCCCGATCATCTCCTACAGCAACGACGAACGGCTTGCGGCAGGCGGGATCTTCGTCATGGGCAGCCCGCCCGTCCAGTCGATCGCACGCAGCGTCGAGCACTTGCGCCACGGCGGGATGACGCGGTTCGCGGCGCTGATACCCACTGGCGACTATGGGCGGATGGCCGCTGCGGGATTGCAGGAAGTGCTGCGCGATCTGGGCGGCAAGCTGGTCGGCATCGAAACCTACGACCGGGGCAACACCTCGATCGCCAGCGCCGCCCGGCGGCTGCA
Source organism: Novosphingobium sp. (assembly GCA_043781375.1). Taxonomy (GTDB): domain Bacteria; phylum Pseudomonadota; class Alphaproteobacteria; order Sphingomonadales; family Sphingomonadaceae; genus Novosphingobium. Next base: position 7,300 of record JAYWBP010000058.1, on the reverse strand, counting down.
GACCAAGGGCGGCTACGACGCGGTGCTGATCGCCGACGGCCCGCGCATTTCAGCATTTGCCGCGCCCGCGCTCAGGACCCCCGGCGCACCCGGCCCCAAGCTGATCGGTACCGAACTGTGGAGCGGCGAAGCGGCGGTCGGCGCCAGCCTGGCCTTGCGCGGCGCGGTGTTCTCGACGGTATCGGACAGCCGCTGGCGGCAATTCGCGGAAAGCTACAAGACCCGCTTTGGCGCCCAGCCCTATCGCCTGGCAACGCTGGGGTACGACTCAGTTCTGCTGTCCTTGCGCGTCGCCCGCGACTGGCGCCCGGGGACGAATTTCCCACTCGCGCATCTGGCGGACCAGAGCGGCTTTCTCGGCCTCGACGGTCCCTTCCGCTTCGACCGTAACGGCGTGATCGAGCGGGCCCTGGAAGTGCGGGAAGCGAGAGCTGGCGGGGTAACAGTAATCAGTCCGGCGCCAGGGAAGTTCGCGAACTAAGTTCCGCTCCGGCACGGGGAGGCACACCCTCGCCCCTGACGATAACCCCGCGACCCGCCTTGCACCCCGGACTCGCGCCCCTCTATAGCTTTCTCCATGGCCGATGATCTGTTTGACAAGCTCCCTTCCGCTGCAGGCGAGGCCTATGATGGTTCGGCGATCGAGGTGCTTGAGGGGCTGGAGCCGGTCCGCCGCCGCCCGGGTATGTATGTCGGCGGAACCGACGAGCGGGCGCTGCATCACCTGGCCGCCGAAGTGCTCGACAATGCAATGGACGAAGCCGTCGCGGGCCATGCCACCCGGATCGAAGTAACTCTGGACGAAGGCAACCGCCTGACCATCGCTGACAACGGCCGCGGTATCCCGGTTGACGAGCATCCCAAGTTTCCCGGCAAGTCTGCGCTCGAGGTGATTCTGACCACGCTCCATTCGGGCGGCAAGTTTTCGGGAAAAGCCTATGCGACCAGCGGCGGCTTGCACGGCGTGGGCGTCAGCGTGGTCAACGCGCTGAGCGTCACCACCCGCATCGAAGTTGCCCGCAACAAGGAGCTTTACGCGCAGGAATTCGCCCGCGGGCTGCCCACCGGGCCGCTAAAACGACTTGGCGGCACGCCCAATCGGCGCGGCACCACGGTCAGCTTCGTTCCCGACCCCGAAATCTTCGGCGAGGATGCCAAGTTCAAGCCCGCCCGCCTGTTCCGCCTCGCCCGCTCCAAGGCCTACCTGTTCGCGGGGGTGGAAATCCGCTGGAAATGCGCGGCCGCGCTGGTCGCCGCCGACGTCCCCGCCGAGGCCGTATTCCAGTTCCCCGGCGGCCTGGCCGATCACCTTGCCGAACAGGTCGGGACGCGCGAATGCGTTACCACCAAGGCCTTCACCGGGCGCCAGGACTTCCCCGCCAATGAACGCGGCGAGGAGATGGGCCGGGTCGAGTGGGCAATCGCCTGGCCATTGTGGTCCGATGGCAGCTACAGTTGGTACTGCAACACCATCCCCACCCCCGATGGCGGCACGCACGAACAAGGTCTGCGCGCCGCGCTGACCAAGGGCATCCGCGCCTTTGCCGATCTGGTCGGGCAGAAAAAAGCCAAGGACATCGCGCCCGAGGACATCCTCACCGGCAGCGAGATCATGCTTTCGCTGTTTGTGCGCGATCCCCAGTTCCAGAGCCAGACCAAGGACCGGCTGACCAGCCCCGAAGCCGCCCGCATGGTCGAAAATGCGGTGCGCGATCACTTCGACCATTTCCTGGCGGACAACATGGAGCGCGGCAAGGCGCTGCTCTCGTCGGTCATGGAGCGGATGGACGAACGGCTGCGGCGCAAGGCCGAGCGCGAGGTCAAGCGCAAGACCGCGACTAGCGCGCGCAAGCTGCGCCTGCCCGGCAAGCTGACCGACTGCACTGGCGAAGGCAGTGGCGAGACCGAAATTTTCATCGTCGAAGGCGATTCGGCTGGCGGCAGCGCCAAGCAGGCCCGCGACCGCAAAACCCAGGCGATCCTGCCGATCCGCGGCAAGATCCTCAACGTCGCCAGCGCCACGCTCGACAAGATCCGCGCCAATTCCGAGATCGCCGACCTGTTGCTCGCGCTGGGCTGCGGCAGCCGCAAGGACTGCAATCCCGATGCGCTCCGCTATGACCGGATCGTGATCATGACCGACGCCGATGTCGACGGCGCCCACATCGCCACGCTGCTGATGACGTTCTTCTTCCAGGAAATGCCCGAAGTCGTCCGCCGTGGGCATCTGTATCTGGCTCAGCCGCCCTTGTATCGCCTGACCGCAGGCAAGGAGAGCGCCTACGCCATGGACGAGGCGCACCGCACCGAGCTGGAGGCGACCAAATTCAAGGGCAAGAAAGTCGAAGTCGGGCGGTTCAAGGGCCTGGGCGAAATGAACCCCCAGCAATTGCGCGAAACCACCATGGCCCCCGCCACCCGCAACATGCTGCGCATTACCTTGCCCCAGGAAAACGAAGGCCGCGCTGCGGTCAAAGACCTCGTTGACCGCCTGATGGGCCGCGACCCGGCCCAACGTTTCATGTTCATCCAGAACCGCGCGGGGGAGCTGGATCCGGGGTTGATCGATGCCTAGCCTGTGATCGGGGTCAGTTATCTAAAACGGGGGTTTACTATGAGGCTTTTTTGTTTCGCATGGGGTTTGCTCGCCATTGTCTCAACATCTGCTGCTGCCAAAGATGGGACGTCGGCTTGCATCTTTCCTAATGATTACACATTTTATGTAGACGACATCCAGATTGTTAGTGGCCCGCCATACGGCCCGGCGATTTACGTTGCTATGCGACCCCGGGATCGGGAACAAACGCTCACTTATTTCAAGCTAAGCCCCGATGAGCTGCGCGACCGGTCTATGACCGACGCGTACTTGGCGCTCATTCTGTCTCGCATCCGCGACGAGAAGTTCGGAGTTGAACCGAAAGCAAAACCAAAGACCGGGGATGGTAAGCTTATGCAAAGCGCTTACGAGTTGGAATCAATCAGTTTTGGCGCGCTTCCTGGCGGTTGCTGAAGGCAAAAAACCGGCGGGGGAGTTTAGGAAAAGGGTGGCGGGGGAGCCCCCTCACCCCTTCTTCAAATGCCGCCGCCCGAGCAGTTCGGCGATCTGCACTGCGTTGAGCGCGGCGCCTTTGCGCAGGTTGTCCGACACACACCACAGGACCAGGCCGTTCTCGACGGTCGAATCCTCGCGGACGCGGCTGACATAGGTCGCGCCGTCGCCGACGCATTCGATCGGGGTGACGTATCCGCCGTCCTCGCGCTTGTCGACGAGCATGACCCCGGGCGCCTCGCGCAGGATGTCCTGGGCTTCAATTGCCGAGATCTCATTCTCGAACTCCAGGCTGATCGCCTCGGAATGGCCGACAAATACCGGCACCCGCACGCAAGTAGCGACGACCTTGATCTTGGGGTCGAGGATCTTCTTGGTCTCGACCACCATCTTCCACTCTTCCTTGGTCGAGCCGTCGTCGAGGAACACGTCGATATGCGGGATCACGTTGAACGCGATCTGCCGCGTGAAAGTGCGCACCGCGACTTCATCGCCGACGAAGATTGCGCGGCTTTGTTCGAACAGTTCGTCCATGCCCGGCTTGCCCGCGCCCGAAACCGATTGATAGGTCGAGACGACGACGCGCTTGATCTTTGCCTTGTCGTGGAGAGGCTTGAGCACGACCACCATCTGCGCAGTCGAGCAGTTGGGGTTGGCGATGATCATCTTGCGCTTGTAGCCGTCGATCGCTTCGGGGTTAACCTCGGGCACGATCAGCGGCACGTCGGGGTCCATCCGGTAGTGCGAGCTGTTGTCGATCACCACGCAACCCGCCGCTGCAGCGCGCGGGGCATGGTCCTTAGCGGCGCCGGAACCTGCGGCAAACAGCGCGATGTCCCAGCCGGTGAAGTCGAAATGGTCGATGTTCTGGCACTTGAATCGGCGCCCGGTCTCTCCGTACTCGACCTCGGTGCCGACCGACCGCGATGATGCCACTGCGGCGATCTCGTCAGCCGGGAATTCCCGCTCGGCCAGCACGTTCAGCATTTCACGCCCGACGTTGCCCGTCGCGCCTACAACCACCACTCGATAACCCATGATACGCAAGTCCCGCTAAAGGAAACGGCCGGTCTTCCTGTTGGGGAAGCCGGCCGTCTCGGTCTGTGTGTCAGCCTGATCTGGTGCGATCAGCCTTCGCTCATTCCTTGGCCGCTCCGCCCGTCTTGGGCGCGGTCGGTTTAATATCGCGACGCTCGGCAATACGGGCGCGCTTGCCGGTGCGGCCGCGCAGGTAGTAAAGCTTGGCGCGGCGCACGATGCCCTTGCGCACGACCACGATCGAATCGATGTTGGGCGAATACAGCGGGAACACACGCTCAACACCCTCGCCGAACGAGATCTTGCGGACCGTGAAGTTGGAGCCGAGCCCGCGGTTGGAACGCGCGATGCACACGCCTTCATAGGCCTGGACGCGAGTCCGCTCGCCTTCGACAACGCGCACGCCGACGCGCAACGTATCGCCGGCACGGAATTCGGGAAGCTGCTTGGTGCTCTTGAATGCCTCGATGGCTTCCGCCTCGAGCGTCTGGATCAGGTTCACTGGTCCGGTTCCTCATTTTCACGCCGCGCGCCAGAGGCAGGCTGAACCCGAGCGCCAAGGTGACGCTCCCAAAGGTCCGGCCTGCGTGACCGTGTATCGACCTCGGACTGGCGCTTGCGCCACTCCGCAATCTTCGCATGATCCCCCGATCGCAGCACTTGCGGGATCGTGCGCCCGTCCCACTCAGCAGGCCGGGTATAGTGCGGATACTCGAGGAGGCCGTTCTCGAACGATTCCTCGGTACCGCTGGAAGGGGCGCCCATTACGCCGGGAAGGAGCCGAATGCAAGCATCCAGCAGCATCAGCGCGGCCGGCTCTCCGCCCGACAGGACAATGTCGCCGATCGAGACTTCCTCGATCGCCCGCGCCGCGAAAATCCGCTCGTCGAAACCTTCGAAGCGCCCGCACAGGATGATGACCCCGGGCCCTTGGGCAAGCTGGCGGACGCGGGCCTGGGTGAGCGGTTTGCCGCGCGGGGTCATGGCGAGGATGGGGAGGGAAAGCGCCTCCGCGCCCCCAACCGCAAAATCCACCGCCGCCGCCAGCACATCGGCGCGCAGCACCATCCCCGCGCCGCCACCCGCCGGAGTATCGTCTACCTTGCGATGCTTGTCCGCCGCAAAATCGCGCAACTGAATGGCCTCCAGCGACCACTTCCCCTCCTCCCTCGCTCGCCCAGCGAGGCTGACGCCCAGTGGCCCGGGGAACATCTCAGGGTACAGCGTGATGACCTTGGCGGCGAACGTCATGGGGTCGTCCAGTCCTCGACCTGCAAGCCGGGCACGTCGGCAAAGTCGGAAACGTTGTTGGTGATTATAGTCGCCCCGATACTGATTGCGTGGGCGGCGAGCAGCCGATCAAAGCGGGCGCGCCTGAAGGGAAGGCGAGCGTAAGTGCGCGCCGCTGCAGCGTCGAAAGCTATTAACGGAATGGCTGCTATAAATGCCTCGAGAACTTCGGGCGGCGGCGGCTTTCCGATATGCGTGCCATAAGCAACCTCGGCATAACTTATGACCGAAATTGCTAAATCGCCTGCCGCACACCGAGAAATTCGGTCGGTCAGCACTTCATTACCGACATCCATGGCAAAAACTACGGAGTTAGCGTCGATGAGGTAGCGGATCACACCAGGCCCGCCGCCTTGCGAGCTGCGATCGTGCTGGGTCGTTCTTCAAAATCCTCGCGCGGCGCCAGCCTTATGCCCGGCGCCTTGCCGGCAAATCCGCTCACATCGATCCGGGGCTTTGGCGCACTTTCAGGCTCGACCCTAAATCCCGCTTGTTCCTCGCGGAGGATCATCGTCGTCCCTGCGATTAGTCCCAGATCCTTGGGAATCCGAAGCGCCAGCGAATTGCCCGACTTGAAAACCTTTGCGCGATATTCCTTAGCCATCTGACCCTCCGTATATACGAAATGTATATACATTGCCGCACAACCCGTCAATCGCCGGTACCCAAACTCCATTCGCGCGTTTAGCTTCGGGCTTGCTGGAGCTTGCGGGGCACATGGACGATTGCATCATCATCAGCGGCGGGCCGGCCGGACTGACCGCAGCGATCTATCTGGCGCGTTATCACCTCAAGGTGCGGCTGTTCGACGGCGGATCGAGCCGCGCGGCGATGATCCCGTGCACGCGCAATCACGCCGGCTTTCCCGAGGGGATCAGCGGCACGGACCTGCTTGCCAGGATGCTGGCGCAGGCGGAAAAATACGGCGCGCGCCGCGAGATCAATCGGATCGAAACGATCGAACCGACTGGCGATGGATTTGTCGTTCGGACCCTCGGCAGTCAGTTTGAAACACGCAGAGTCCTGTTGGCGACCGGCGTGGTGAACAACCGGCCTGTCGGCCTTGAGCCAGCTCTGCATGACAAGGCACTCGCCTGCGGGCTGCTGCGTTATTGCCCGGTGTGTGACGGTTACGAAGTGACTGACCGGCGGGTGGCCGTGATCGGAACGGGTGAGCACGGTACCGAAGAGGCACTGTTCCTGCGGGGTTTTACGCGCGACCTGACGCTGGTTGCGCCTGATGGCGAGCATACGCTGGACGAGGCCTGCCGCGTGAAGCTCTCTGCCGCGGGCGTCGTTTGCGTGCCGGGTCCATGCGCCAACTTCGCCATCGCGGATGAGCAACTCGCCTTCGATACCGGTCAGGGCAACATGTCCTTCGCCAGCGTCTACCCGGCGCTCGGCTCAGAAATCCGCTCGCACCTGGCGATCGCGGCAGGAGCGGACGCCAGCAAGGACGGCGAGCTGCGGGTCGATGAACACCAACGCACTTCCGTACCCGGGCTTTTCGCCGTCGGCGATGTCGTCAAGGGCCTCGATCAGATCAGCCACGCTATGGGCCAGGCCGGGGTTGCTGCCACAATGATCAGGAATGAGCTGGCGAAAGATGGCCGGTTGTGGCGATGGCCGCTATTCCACCCACACCGCCTCGATCACCAGCCGTTCGTCCCAATCAGGCACGGCCTCGGCCCGCATAGGAACCATGAAGCTCTTGCCATCGGGCCGACGAATTTCGAGGACATCGCCCGCGCCGAAGTTTTCCACGGCAACGCAGTGCCCCAGGTCCGCGCCCTCGGTCGACACGGCTGCCAGCCCGATCAGGTCGGCATAGTAATATTCGCCTTCGCCCAGCACCGGCAGTGCTGTGCGCGGGATAGTCAGGACTGTGCCCCGCAGGGCCTCGGCGGCGGTGCGGTCGGTTAT
>JAYWBP010000057.1:0-48774 GCA_043781375.1 Novosphingobium sp. | reverse complement strand
GAGTGGGTGGCCGGGCGGGAGAGTGGGCCGGTGCCGTTTCCCGCCGTTGGCGGATAACGACTCTGCTGCCGCTTCCCGCCGTGAGGCGGGCAAAGACTCCCCCGGATTTCCCAGCTTCCTTACTTGACCGATTCGCCCTATGGGACGCCGCAGGATCAACCCTCAGGAGATGAAGCTATAGCTCCCCCACCCCGGCGCATGATGGCGCCACCAGTCAAAAGCGGGCCGCGCTTTAATACAATGATCACGTCGGACAAGGTCCGGGTCATTGATGAAAACGGCGAGAATCTGGGCGTGATGTACACCCGCGAAGCGATCGAGCAGGCGGCCGGCGTAGGACTGGACCTGGTCGAAGTGTCGCCCAATGCCGATCCGCCGGTGTGCAAGTTCCTCGATGTCGGCAAGTTCCGCTACGAGGCGCAGAAGAAGGCCAACATCGCGCGCAAGTCGCAAAAGACGCAGGAGATCAAGGAGATCAAGATGCGTCCCAATATCGACGATCACGATTATGACGTGAAGATGCGCAGCGTCAGCCGCTTCATCGACGAGGGCGACAAGGTCAAGATCACGCTGCGCTTCCGCGGGCGCGAACTGTCGCATCAGCAACTCGGCATGAACCTGCTCAAGCGGGTCCAGGACGATGTTGCCGAGGTGGCCAAGATCGAAGCCTGGCCGCGCATGGAAGGCCGCCAGATGCTGATGGTGCTGTCGCCGAAGTAGGCTGCTTGCCGCAGCGCGCGGGCTGCGGCGCCTGGCTCAGACCTTCCACTCGCGGCGTTCTTCACTTGCGCGCAGGACTTCGTAGGCCAGTTGCAGCGCCTGGAAGGCCTTGGCTGCGTCGGTGTCACCGGGTCGGACGTCGGGGTGAACTTCTTTGGCCTTGGACCGCCAGGCCTTTTTGACGGCATCGTAATCGGCATCGGCCTCGAGCCCGAGCAGGTCAAGCGCGCGCATCTCGTCGCGGCTGCGGCTGCCGTCGCCCGATCCGGCCCAGCTGTAATGCGCTGCCTCGCGATAACCCGAATTGTCGCTGGTCTCGCGGGTTTCGCGGGCCGCAGCTTCCTCGGCCGAGAGACCGGCGAAATAATCCCAGCCGGAATTATATTCGGCGGCGTGCTTTTGGCAGAAATACCAGCGATCCGGGCTATTGGGTGATTTGGGCGCGGGGCATTTGCCCTCATCGTCACAGCCCTGCCGGTCGCACAGCCGCACTGTGGCCGCTTCGCGCGAACCGGAGTACCCGCGCCAGCGGGGAAAGCCCCAATCGTTCGATCTGCGTGCCTTGGTCATTCGAGCGGCGATAGTCCGGGTAGCCTGCGCTGTGCAAGCCTTCAGGCAAGCAACGTTGCTTCATGGATCGTTAAGCGAATTTCGCCTATGCCGCATTGCAATATCTGTTAGCTCTTGCTATATTAACCTACGCAAGCAATTCACGAGGCCTTTTATGAGCAAGAAACTGACCCTCTCGGCCGCACTGTCGGTGTTGGTGATGGCAAGCTATGTGCTGTTCGGCACGTCTGCGGCGCAGGCGCCAGTCGGCGATACGGCGGGGATAGCGGCACGCGTGTCCGAAACGTCTGCACCGAGCAGCGGCAGCTTCCTGTCGCGCCTGCGCTGACGGCTTCTCCCCCCGTCAATCCACCGTTACCGTCACTGCGCGGCGGTTTTTCGCCCAGCTGGCTTCGTCCGAACCCAGGGCGCGCGGGCGCTCCTTGCCATAGCTGACCGTGCTCAGCCGCGCGGCGTCGATGCCCAGGCTGACCAGATAGTTCTTTGCCGCATTCGCCCGCCGCTCGCCCAGTGCGAGGTTGTAGTCGCGGGTACCGCGCTCGTCGCAATGACCCTCGATCGTCGCCCGCTTGGTCGGATAGCGCGCCAGCCACTGCGCCTGGACTTGCAAGGCCGCAGCGTCGACGCTGTCGATCGCGAATTTGTCCGTATCGAAATAGATTGTGTCGTCGCCCTTGGTGGTCGCGATGAAATCGGCTTGTGAGCCAGGAACTGCAACGCCCGGCGTCAGCGTGCCGGGGGTGGTGTCAGTGGACGTCGCCACCGCACCGCCGGGATCGGGTGGAAGCTGTTTGGGCAGCTTCTTGCCGCACCCGGCAAGCGCGGTGCTGGCCACAATCACCAGCAGGGCAGTCCGAACGGTGAGCCTTGCGGACATGAGGGTCTCCTTCTCTAAAATCATTACGGCCGCACCGGGCCCCAGGCCGGGTCCGAGCCATCGACCGGGGTCGGCAGGCGGCGTTCGTTGCGCCCGGTCAGATCGACCTGCCAGATGCCCGAGCGCCCGCTGCCTTTGGTCGTTCTGAAAAACTGGATGATCCGGCCGTTGGGTGACCAGGTCGGGGCTTCGTCCTGCCAGGAATCGGTCAGGTCGCGCATCGCCTGGCCTTGCGGGCTCATCACCGCGATGCGGAAATTGCCAACGATGTGGGTAAAGGCGATCTGGTCGCCGCGCGGGCTCCATTCGGGCGTCGCTGCGCGACCGCCGAAGAAGCTGATCCGCTGCTGGTTGGTGCCGTCGGCATCCATCACATAGACCTGCTGGGTGCCCGAGCGATCGCTTTCGAACACGATCTTGCGGCCATCGGGCGCGTACGAGCCGCCCAGATCGATCCCCGGCGAATCGGTCAACCGCTGACTCTCGCCGCCGCGCGCGGAGACGCGGTAGATGTCGGTATTGCCGCCCACCGCCATCGCATAGAGCAACCACTTGCCATCGGGCGACCAGCGCGGGGCGAACGTCGGGTTGCGGCTTTGGGTGACCAGCCGCTGGGTGCTGCTGGCCAGATCATAGACATAGATCCGCGGATTGCCGTTGAGGTAGCTTAGATAGACGATCGAGGCGTAGTCGGGCGAATAGCGCGGGGTCAGCGCGGTCGCCTGCCCGGTAGTGATGAACCGGTGGTTGGCCCCATCCGAATCCATGATCGCCAGCCGCTTCATCCGGCGATCTTTCGGCCCGGTCTCGGCGATATAGGCAATCCGGCTGTCGAAGAACGGACTCTCCCCGCTTAGCCGCGAATAAACCAGATCGGCGCATTTGTGCGCGGTGCGGCGCCATTCGGCGGGGGCGACGACCCACCCGGCCTTGGTCAGCTGCTGCTTGAGCTGGACATCGTAAAGATAGCACCCAACGGTCAATTGCCCATCGCCATTGGCGCGGACATAGCCTTGGACGAGCATCTCGGCACTGCGCGCGGACCAGGTCGGGAAATCGGGCGCGGTGATCTGGGCGAACGCGGGCTGGGGCAGGGCGCCGGGCCCGACCGGCTTGAACAGCCCGTTGTTCTTGAGGTCATCGGTAATCACCCGGGCCAGGGCGAGGCCAACCGCGCTGGTCGAGCCGGGGCTGGCCTGAGTCGGCGCATCGGCATCGGTGGCGAAAGCGGGGATGGCAATACCCAGGTCCTGCCACGGGCTTTCGTCCGAAACCGATCCCGACAGTCCGCCCTGATCGGGCGCGGGAGGTGGCGCGGCCTGCTGGGCCAGCGCCGGAAAGCCGCAGAGTAGCAGTGCCAGGGCAATAAACCGGGCGATCATTGGGCTGCCTTTCATTGGGACAGTCTCCGGTCGAATCGGAACGAGACCACGCGCTTCCACGCGTCGTAGTATTCGGGTGGAAGCGCAAACGGTGCGGCCAGCTGGACCGCGCGGATCGCCTGTTCGGCATGGCGCGCGGCCTGCGGCCGGTTGGCCTCGGACAGGCCTTCCTGGCGGACCAGCTGCGGCGACCCGGCAAGCGAACCATCAGGGTTGAGCCGCCACGACAGGATCGTCACCAGCTGATCGACCTCTACCCCCTGCGGCGCGCTCCAGCGCGGCTTGAGCTGGCGTGAGATTGCCCCGGAAAGCGCCGCCTGAACCGCCGGGCCAATCGTGGCGGCGGATTGCGCGGCGGGCTTTGCCCCGGGGGCGGGCTTGGCGCCGGCAACGCCCTTGAGGAAATCGTTGCTCAGGCGTGATGCGCCGGGCGGCTGAAGGTTGCGGAAGGCGATCATGCGCGAGGCGGTGAGCGGCTTGGCCGCCGGTTGCGGCGCGGGTTTGGTAAGCGCCTTGGAAGCAGGACCGGCGCTCGGCTTGGGCGCGGCATTCGGCTTGGGCAGCGGCACGCGCGCGGCGGGCCGGGGGGCGGGGGCAGGCACGATCCGGGGCTGGGGCCTGGGCTGGATTTGCGGCTCGACGTTCGGCTGCGTTCTGGGCTGGACCTTGGGTAGCGGCACCGGACGTGGCTGCGCCACCGGAAGTGGTTGCGGTTGAGGCCAAGCTTCGGCGGGCTGAGGCGCCAGCATCGGCGCGGCGGCAGGGGCCAGTGCGACTTGCTGCATCGGCGCGGTCGAAACGGGGGCCGCATCTTCGCTCAGCGTCACCGTCATTCGCTCGGGCGGGGCAATGACCGCCACGCTCGCCGGGCGCAGCACGATCAGCGCAACCAGCGCGAGGTGGGCGACCACTGCGATCACCAGGCCCAGCGATTCCTCGCGGCGGGGCAGCGTCAGCGCCATGTGTGCCGGGCTATCGGCCATTGCCTGAACCCCCGGTGACCGCGTCCGAACCGCCAGCAGCCGCAGTCACCAGCGTAATCGCGTTGAACCCGGCGCGGTTGAGCTCGCCCATCACGCCCATCACCCGGCCATAGTCGAGCGCGCGATCGGCGCGCAGCGTGACCAGCGGGCGCTTGCCGTCGGGCGTGGCCGGGATCGCGGCGAGGCGCGCGGGGAGGTCAGCCTGGGCAACTTCAGACTTGTCGAGGAACAGGCGCCCCGCGCGATCGAGGCTCAGGGTGATCTGGTTGGGCTCCTCGCTCAGCGCCTTGGCCCGGCTCTCAGGCAGGTCGACCGGCACCCCGGCCTTGAGCAGCGGGGCGGTGACCATGAAGATGATCAGCAGCACCAGCATCACGTCGACCATCGGCGTGACATTGATCTCCGCCATCGGCGCCCGGCCCCGGCTCCGGCCCTGGCCTCGGATGCGGCGGGAGGAGAGATTCACTGTGCCTCCAACTCTCTGCTCAGACTCGCGTGGAAGCGGTCGGCGAAGCGGTGGAGGCGGGCTTCGAGCAGGTTCACCCGGTGCGAGAAGCGGTTGTAGGCGATGACCGCGGGGATCGCCGCAAACAGACCGATGGCGGTGGCGAACAGCGCTTCGGAAATCCCCGGCGCAACCACCGCAAGCGAGGAGTTCTGCTGCTGCCCGATCTGGAAGAAGCTGTTCATGATCCCCCAGACGGTGCCGAACAAGCCGACGAACGGCGCGACCGAGCCGACGGTCGCGAGAAAGTTCAGCCGCTCGGCCAGGGCGTCGGCTTCTTGCGCGACGACAGTGTCCATCGCCCCGGCCAGCCGCTGGCGGATGCCTTCGCGGTCCAATGCCTTGCCCGCCATCGAGCGGCGCCATTCGGCCAGTGCGGCGCCCACGATTTGCCCCGAGGGCACTTCGGGCTGGCCCCGCTCGGTGTGGAACGCCTCGACGTCGCGGGCCTTCCAGAAACCGGTTTCATAGCTGTCGCACAGCTTGCGAATCCGGGCGATCCGCAGCGCGAAGCTGACGATAATCGTCCACACCCACACGCTGGCCAGGATCAGCCCGACCATGACGACCTGGACGACGATGTCGGCATCGAGGAACAGCCGCAGCGGATCGAGCCGGGTCGGGGACGAGGTGACAGCAAGGGTCGTCAGCAGGGTCATGCAGAGCTTTCGAAAGCTAGGCCGGCAAAGGCTTTGCGCCAGCTTTCGGGCTGGCGACGGGGGCGACCGTCGGGGCCGACGAAACCGATCCGCAGATGCGCTTCGACGAGCAGGCGAGGCTCTGCGCCGGGGGTAAGGCGATAGGCGCGCTGGCGCATCCGGCTGGAGGCGGCGCGCAATTCAAGGGCCACGCTCTCGATGCCGACAGTCTCGTCGAGCCGGGCCGGGGCGAGGTAGCGCAAGGTCAGCTCGGCTACCGCATAGGCGCCGCCGCCGGCCTCCTGGACGCTGCGCTGGTCGATCCCGAGCAGGCGCAGCATGTCTGAACGGGCGCGCTCGAACCAGCGCAGGTAATTGGCATGATAGACGACCCCCGACAGGTCGGTATCCTCAAAAAACACGCGCACCGCGTAACGATGCCGCGGCCCGTCGAAGCGTCCGCCAGTGGGTTCGGGCCAGGATGGGGCGGGGGACGTCATGCCGTTCGGTCTTAGCCTTGTGGCGAGTCGCTCGGCAAGACAGTGTGTTCGGTTCGCAGCGAATGGGGCACGGGTGGGCTATAAGCCCGAAGCCCTCCGTCAGTTCCTGTGGAATTGCCACCGCCCCGTTTGTGCCTGCGGCAAAAACAAGGGGGATCTTTAGCGCTGACCCGGATCTTCCCGGTTTTCGCGAAGCGCAAATCGGGAGGGAGCAGGCGCGAAGCGACTGCCGGAAGGGTTCTTACCCCGCTACCATCTGATAAAACTGTCGCCCACCAAACACATGCACATGCAGATGCGGCACTTCCTGGTGGCCGTGCTGGCCCATGTTGACGAGCAGACGATAGCCTGGCCGGTCGAGTTCGAGCAAACGCGTCACTTTCCGGATTGACCGGGTAAACCCTCCTATTTCCGCGTCCGGGGCGGTGTCGGCGAAATCGTCCCAGCTCACGTAAGCGCCCTTGGGGATCACCAGCACGTGCACCGGCGCCTGCGGGTTGATGTCGTGGAAGGCCAGCGCCCACTCATCTTCATAGACCTTGTTGCACGGGATTTCCCCGCGCAGGATTTTCGCGAAGATGTTCGCCGGGTCATAGGGCTGGCTTGGATCGATCGGCATTGGTTCGCCTTTACTGCGCCCGCGCGGCCTTTTCGGCGATGCCGGACGTGCCTTCGCGGCGGTCGAGTTCGGTCAGAATCTCGTCGAGTGCCACGCCTTTGGCGCCGAGCAGCACGAGCAAATGGAACACCACGTCCGCCGCCTCGCCAACCAGTTCCTCGCGGCTGTCGGAGAGCGCGGCGATGACCGTTTCGATCGCTTCCTCGCCCAGCTTGCGGGCAATGACCGGCACGCCGCGGGCATGAAGACTGGCGACGTAGCTGGTCGACGGATCGGCAGTCAGCCGCGCGGCAATGGTTGCTTCGAGGCGGGCGAGAGTGCCAGGATCGGTCATGACGGCGGAATGCGGCGCTGGGGCGCACGGGTCAAGAGCACTGCGCAAAAGAAAGGGGCGTCCGGTTGCTGCCAGGACGCCCCTCCTCGATGCCGCTCGCCGCTGGAAAGGAGACACCAGCGGCAGGAGCGGACCGATCTCGTTCAGGCGCGATTTCTAGTCCCTGGGCCGCTTGGCGCCGACGCGTCGGCCGATCAGCACGCCCAGCACGCCCAGCGCGAACAGCGCCAGGTCGGCCGGTTCGGGGATTGCGGTCGAGCCCTGGGCGAGTGCCGGGCTGGCCAGGACCAGAGCAAGCAGGGCCGCCGAAAGTGACAGTCGCGGACTCAAGGTTGGGAATCTGTTCATTGCATAATCGTTTACGCAATCGCCATGCCAGAACCGCGCAGGCCGCTGGTTGCGCGCGTCACGCTGGTTAATGACCGAGGCAGAGTTTGCCGCTGTGTAAGCCGGACCGACTCGGTAAAAAGCCTCAGGATCGCGCGGGAATTCCTGCGGCGCGCAAGGCAGCATGGGCCTGCGCCACCGTATGCGTGCCGAAATGGAAGATCGAGGCGGCCAGGACTGCGCTGGCGTGGCCTTCCAGCACGCCCGCGACCAGATGCTCCAGCGTGCCGACTCCGCCACTGGCGATGACCGGCACGCTGACCGCATCGGCAATCGCGCGGGTCAGGGCCAGGTCATAGCCGCCTTGCGTGCCATCGCCGTCCATCGAGGTGATCAGTAATTCGCCCGCGCCAAGCTCGGCCAGGCGGATCGCGTGGGCGACCGCGTCAATCCCGGTCGGGCGGCGGCCGCCGTGGGTGAAGATTTCCCAGCCGGTAGCGGATTTGCGCGCATCGACCGAGGCGACGACGCACTGGCTGCCGAACTTCGCCGCGATCTCGCCGACAACTTCGGGCCGCGAGACGGCGGCGGAATTGACTGCGACCTTGTCTGCCCCCGCCAGCAACAACGCGCGCGCATCCTCGACCGAACGCACCCCGCCGCCCACGGTCAGCGGCATGAAGCACACCTCCGCGGTGCGCCGCACGACGTCGAGCAAAGTCCCGCGCCCTTCGTGGCTGGCCGAGATGTCGAGGAAGCACAGCTCGTCCGCGCCCGCCGCGTCATAGGCCCGCGCCTGCTCGACCGGATCGCCTGCGTCTTTGAGGTCAACGAAGTTCACGCCCTTGACCACCCGCCCATCGCGGACATCGAGGCAGGGAATGACGCGAACGCGGACGGTCATACCTTCGCCGCCATCGCAATTGCCGCCGCCAGGTCGAGCCGTCCTTCGAACAGCGCCCGGCCGGTGATCACCCCCTCGATCCCGTCGTCGGCATAGAGCGACAGCATCCGGATATCGTCGAGCCCCTTGACCCCTCCGCTCGCGATCACCGGCAAATCCGTCCGCCGTGCCAGGTCCACCGTCGCCTCGATATTGCAACCCTTGAGCATGCCGTCGCGGCCGATGTCGGTGAACAGCAGTGCCGCCACCCCGGCGTCCTCGAACCGGTGGGCGAGGTCGATCATGCTCACGTCCGAAACTTCCGCCCAGCCCTCGGTGGCGACCATGCCGTCGCGTGCGTCGACTGCGACGACGATTCCGCCCGGCCAGTCGCGCGCCATGTCCTTGACGAATTGCGGGTCTTTCAAGGCGGCGGTGCCCATCACTACCCGGCTGACGCCCAGCTCGAACCAGCCTTGCACGGCTGCCGCGTTACGGATGCCGCCGCCCAGTTGGACGTGGCCGGGAAACGCCGCGACAATCGCCTCAACCACCTCGCGGTTCTCTGCCCGCCCGGCGAACGAGCCATCAAGGTCCACGACATGGAGGAACTGTGCGCCCGCTTCGGCAAACAGCATGGCCTGCGCGACGGGGTCGTCGCCATAGACCGTGGCGCGCGCCATATCGCCTTCGGCCAGGCGCACGACCTGGCCGGCTTTGAGGTCGATTGCCGGAAACACGATCACGGCGCCCACTCCAGAAACCGCGCGAGCATGGCCAGGCCATAGCCCTGGCTCTTTTCGGGATGGAATTGCACCCCGACCATATTGTCGCGCGCCACCGCTGCAGTCAGCCCGCCGCCGTGGTCGGTCATCGCCGCGATCGAGCGGCCTTCGGCACAGACGAAGTGGTAGGAGTGGAGGAAATAGGCCTCGCCCGGCTCGATCAGCGAGGCGCCGTCCCGGTGCGGCGTCGGGCCGACGTCGTTCCAGCCCATGTGCGGGACTTTGATCGAGGAATCGGTTCGCTCGATCGCGCGCACTTCGCCGGCGATCCAGCCCAGCCCGGGGGTTTCGCCATGTTCAAGGCCACGAGTGGCAAGCAGTTGCATCCCGACGCAGATGCCCAGGAACGGGGCGGCGCCGACATGGACCCGCTCGGTCATCGCTTCGACCAGGCCGGGGATCGCGCGGAGGCCCTGCGCACAGGCCTTGAACGAGCCGACGCCGGGCAGGACAATGCGATCGGCCGCGCGGACGACATAGGGGTCGGCGGTGACGACCACACCCTCCGCACCCGCCGCCTTGAGGGCATTGGCCACCGAATGGAGGTTGCCGGCGCCGTAGTCGATCAGAGCCAATGTTTCGGTCATGGGCGGGTCTCGGCCATATCAGCCGCCGAGCTGACCCTTGGTCGAGGGGATCGCCCCGCCCTTGCGCGGGTCCAGTTCTACCGCCTGGCGCATCGCCCGGGCAAAGCCCTTGAAGATGCCCTCAATGATGTGGTGGTTATTGCTGCCATAGAGCAGCTCGATATGCAGCGTGATCCCGGCTGCCTGGGCGATCGAATGGAACCAGTGCGAGAACAGCTCAGTGTCCATTTCGCCCAGCCTGGCTTGCGAGAACTCGGCGTTCCACACCAGCCACGGGCGCCCCGAAATATCGAGCGTGACCCGCGCCAGAGTCTCGTCCATCGGCGAATAGGCCGCGCCATAGCGCCCGATCCCGGCCTTGTCGCCCAAGGCTTCGAGCAGCGCCTGGCCGATGGCAATCGCCGAATCCTCGGTGGTGTGATGCTGGTCGACATGCAGGTCACCCTTGATCTTGCAGGTCACGTCGATCAGCGAGTGGCGCGCGAACTGCTCGATCATGTGATCGAGGAAGCCGATCCCGGTCGCAACGTCATAGGCGCCGGTGCCGTCGAGATTCACCTCGACCGCGATATCGGTCTCATGAGTCGTGCGGGCAATCCGGGCGGTGCGCATGGCGCGGGCTATAGTGCGGAGCGGGTTGATGTCCAGTGGGGTGCGTTGGGCAAGGACTTGATAACCACTTGACCCCACAGCCCGCGAACGCCACTTGAGCGGTCATGAGCGACAGTTCACCCGACAGCCTTATCCCCTACGACGAAATCGTCCAGGAGGCGCTGCGTGCGGTTGTGGGCCGGGTGCTCGGCCAGATCCAGGCGGGCGGGGGCGAGCTGCCCGGTAACCATCACTTCTACATCACCTTCAAAACCGGCGCGCCCGGGGTGTCGATCCCGCAGCACCTGAAGGAGCGTTTCCCGGACGAGATGACCATTGTCCTGCAGAACAAGTTCTGGGACCTCAACGTCACCGATGAGGGCTTTGCGGTCGGGCTCAGTTTCAACCAGATGCCATCCAAGCTGCTGGTGCCGTTCGCGGCGATCACTGCCTTTGTCGATCCGGCGGTCGATTTCGGGCTGCAGTTTCAGGCCGCGCTGGCCGATCTTTCGCCTGAACCGCACGATGATGCCGAAAACGATTCGCCGACGCGTGGAATGGAACATGGTGCGGAACCGGGCGTTGTTGGCGAAGACGGCACCAATGTGGTGACCGTCGATTTCGGGCGGAAGAAATAGACCGCCGCTTCCACGCAAAGGCGCGCGGTTCATGCCCAGCATTACCAAGGTCGGAAAAAGCATCGCGCGGGCCTCGGGTTTGGCCAAACGCGCCAGCACGAAGGCCGCCGAGCGTACTGCAGCTAAAACCGAGCAGGCGATCAAGGCGGTTCCTGGCCCCAGCCCCAACCCGATGACCAACCTGATCATCACCGATCTGGCCCTGCGCGGCGGCGGGCAATTGCTGCGCCATGCGGTGGAACGCGTGGTGCTGGGCGCGAAATATTCGCCGCAAAAAGCCGCGAATATCGTCAAGGGCCGCTCTATGGCGCAGACTCTGGTGAGCACCGCGATCGCGCGGGTGGCAATGCGCTCGGTGCCCGGGGCCATCATCATTGGCGGCGCGCTGCTCGCCAAGACGCTGTACGATCGCAGCAAGAACCGCGCCGAAGAACGCGCCAAGGGTGCCGAAGAGGTCGACGCGCAAGCGGACAACGCCTGAGGGCCACGTAAAGCCCTACTTGCTTTCCCCCACCCCCTTGCCCCATCAGCGCGCATGGCTTCCTCCGATACTCTCCAGCGCCGCGGGCTGATGTTCATCCTGTCCTCGCCCTCGGGCGCGGGCAAGACAACGATGGCGCGGCGGCTGCTCGAGAGCGACGGCGAGATCGGTATGTCGGTATCGGTCACCACCCGCCCGATGCGTCCGGGCGAGGTTGAGGGGCGCGACTACTTTTTTGTCGATCAGGCCAAGTTCGATACGATGGTCGAGGCCGGGCACTTCCTCGAGTGGGCGCAGGTCTTCGGCTACTGCTACGGCACGCCCAAGGCGCAAATCAAGGCCGGGCTCAAAGCCGGGCACGACTTCCTGTTCGACATCGACTGGCAGGGCACCCAGCAGCTTTACCAGCGCGCCGAAACCGACGTTGTGCGGGTATTCCTGCTCCCGCCCAGTCTGGCCGAACTCCAGCGCCGCCTGACCGCCCGCGCCACCGACGCCGCCGCAGTCATCGCCGCGCGAATGTCCCGTGCCCAAGCCGAGATCAGCCATTGGGACGGTTATGACTACGTGGTGGTCAACGACGATTTCGACCAGTGCTTTGCCAAGGTCCAGGAGATCCTGGCCGCCGAACGCATGGCACGGGCGCGCCAGACCGGGCTGATCGGGTTTGTCCGGGAGCTGACCCGGCAGGGGTGAATTAGGATAAGCCCGACTACTCTCCGCCAGCCCCAACAAAGCTGTCGGGCAGCGCAGAATTCACCCAGCCGCCATCGACCACCAGGGTCTCGCCCACAACATAGTCGCCCGCGCGGCTGGCGAGGTAGATCGCGGCACCGGCCATGTCTTCGTCCACCCCGACGCGGCCCGCAGGAACCTGAGCGCCGAGCTTCTCGCCGGCGACCGCGGCGGCGCGGTTCATGCTGGAGGGGAACATCCCCGGTGCAATCGCGGTGACCAGGATCTGTTCGCTGGCCAGCCGCGCGGCCATGCGCCGTGTCAGCTGAATCAACGCAGCTTTGGAGGCCTGGTAGGGATAGGTCTCCCACGGATTGATCCTGATGCCGTCGACCGAGGCGATGTTGATTACTTTGGCCGGGCGTTCGGCGCTGGCGGCAGCGGCGAGCAGTTTGTGGAGCTTTTGCGTCAGGAAGAACGGCGTCTTGACGTTGAGGTCCATCACCCGGTCCCAGCCGCTTTCAGGGAAGCTGTCGAACTCGGCGCCCCAGGCGACTCCGGCATTATTGACCAGGATGTCGAGCTTTTCCTCACGCTCGGCCAAAGTTGCGGCCAAGGCTTCGATGCCATCCATCGTGCTGATGTCGCCCGACAAGGCGATGCAGCGCTCCCCCAGTTCAGCGGCGGTGGCCGCGACCACTGCGGCCTTGCGTGCGGTGATATAGACCCGCGCGCAACCTGCGGCGAGGTAGCCTTGCGCGATCATCCGCCCGATCCCGCGCGATCCGCCGGTGACCAGGGCAACGCGACCTTCGAGTGAAAACAATCCAGGAAAGTCCATCAGCGCGCTCCTCAATTCTCACTGCGTCTGACAGCGGTGGCGCGCACTGGTCAAGGGCCAAGCTGCGGACACCCGACGAGTGATCGCGCTTGGCGCGTCGCGGCGCCTCTGCCACAGCGGACCCAGCGGCAGACTCGACCGTGAGAACTGGACAGGATTGCATGGATTTTGAACCAACCGATCGCCAGAAGCACTGGCGCGACCGCGTCCGCCATTTCATCGAGGCCCACGTCCGCCCGCGCCATGGCGACTATATCAGCCAGCGGGCGCAGGGCGCGCGGTGGAAAGTGCTGCCGGTGATCGAGGAGGAAAAGGCGCGCGCAAAAGCCCAGGGCATCTGGAATCTGTTCATGCCGCCCCAGCCCGCAATCGCCCACGTCGATGACAGCTTCGGCTTCGATGGTCCGGGTCTGACCAATCTCGAATATGCGCTGTGTGCCGAGGAAATGGGCCGGATCGGCTGGGCGAGTGAAGTGTTCAATTGCTCCGCGCCCGATACCGGCAACATGGAGGTGTTCCACCGCTATGGCACCGCCGCGCAGAAGGAAGCGTGGCTGGGGCCGCTGATGCGGGGCGAGATTCGCTCGGCGTTTTTGATGACCGAGCCCGCGGTGGCCTCGTCCGACGCGACCAATATCGAATGTTCGATCCGGCGGGCCAATGACTCTGGGCCAGATGAATACGTCATTTCCGGAACCAAGTGGTGGTCATCGGGCGCGGGCGATCCGCGCTGCAAGATCGCCATCGTCATGGGCAAGACCGATCCCGAGGCGCAGCGCCATGTCCAGCAATCGATGGTGCTCGTGCCGCTCGATGCGCCGGGTGTCGAGATCGTCCGCCACCTGCCAGTCTATGGCTATGACGATGCGCCGCACGGGCACATGGAGATCGTGCTCAACGATGTCCGGGTGTCGGCGGGCAACATGCTGCTGGGCGAAGGGCGCGGTTTCGAGATCGCGCAGGGACGGCTCGGCCCGGGGCGCATCCACCACTGTATGCGCACGATCGGCGCGGCCGAAGAAGCGTTGGGCAAGATGGTCCGGCGGCTGCAGTCGCGCACCGCTTTTGGCAAGACCATCGCCCAGCAGGGGGTGTGGGAAGAGCGCGTTGCCAATGCCCGGATCGATATCGAGATGACGCGGCTGCTGTGCCTCAAGGCTGCCGACATGATGGACAAGGTCGGCAACAAAGGCGCCGCTGCGGAAATCGCGATGATCAAGGTCCAGGCACCGATTATGGCGCTGCGGATCATCGACGACGCGATCCAGGCGCATGGTGGAGCCGGGGTCTCGGACGATTTTGGCCTGGCCGAGATGTGGGCCGGTCAGCGCACGCTGCGGCTGGCGGACGGGCCGGACGAGGTTCATCGCCGGGCGATCGCGCGGATCGAGTATGGCCGGAACCCGGTGGTCTAGCATGTCCGCCATGGATCTCGACACGCAGATGAGCGGGACCGCGCCGCTGGCCGAGAAGGACCGCCTGGACGAAGCTGCGCTCGATCGGTGGATGCGTGAAACTGTGCCCGACTATGCCGGGCCGCTGGCCCTGACCAAGTTCAAGGGCGGGCAATCCAACCCGACCTACCGCATTGACACGCCCGCGCGCAGCTATGTCCTGCGCCGCCAGCCATTCGGGCCGCTGCTGCCCTCGGCCCATGCGGTCGACCGCGAGTACCGGATTATCGCTGCGCTGCACCCGACCGGCTTTCCTGTCGCGCGCGGGTATGGCCTGTGCGAGGACGCGTCGGTGCTCGGGGCCAAATTCTACGTGATGGGCATGGTCGAGGGGCGCAACTTGTGGAACGGGGCCATCCCGAGCGTCGCCGCGCTGGACCGCCGGGCACTTTACGAGGCGATGACCGATACAATCGCCGCGCTCCACCGCCTGCGTCCCACGGAAATCGGCCTGGCCGATTATGGCAAGCCGGGGGCCTATTGCGAGCGCCAGATCGCGCGGTGGTCCAAGCAGTATCGCCTGTCCGAGACCGGCCCGGTGCCCGAGATGGACCGCCTGATCGAATGGCTGCCGACAACTATCCCGCCGCAACTGGGCGAGGGGATCGCCCACGGTGACTTCCGCCTCGATAACCTGATCTTCGCTGCCGATGAGCCCAAGGTATTGGCGGTACTCGACTGGGAGCTGTCGACGCTCGGCGATCCGATCGCCGATTTCACCTATTACCTGATGAGTTGGGTCATGCCCGCCGATGGCCGAGCCTCGCTGGGTGGGCTGGACCTGATGGCGCTGGGCATTCCGACTTTGGAAGAAACCGTCGCGCGGTACGAGGCGGCAACCGGGCTCACGGTGCCCGCGCTCGACTGGTACCTCGCCTACAACCTGTTCCGCATCGTCGCGATCATCCAGGGGATCAAGAAGCGGCTTAAGGACGGCACCGCCAGCTCGGCCCAGGCCGCTGAAATGGCCGCGCGGGTCGAGCCGCTGGCGCGGATCGCATGGGACTATGCGGTGAAGGCTGGGGCGTGATCGAACTGACCGTGGGCAACCAAGATCCTCCCTGTTTTTGCCGCAGGCACAAATGGGGAGGGGAACCGCCCGCATCGCGGGGGGTGGCGGGGTTCTGTCTGGCGGAAAACAGAACCCCGCCGCCAGCCGCTTCGCGCCAGGATCGGTGCGAGAGCCCTTCTTAAAACCCCAGGCCCCACGTGACCGCCACGCCCTTGTCGTCGGGCAGGCTGGCATAGTGGCCGGGATTGCGGCGATAAAACAGGCTGGCGCTGGCGGCACCGTTCCACAGCGGGCCGCGCCAGGCCAGTTCGGTGGTGATCTCGCGGCCTTGCGGACTCAGGCTCAGGCGCGAAATTCCGTCGGTGGCGCTCAGGGTGTCGTAGCTGTAGGCCACCGGCAGGTTCAGATTGATCCCGCCGCCTGACACGCGCAGCGGCTGCGAGAGGCGCAGGCCAAGGCTGTCGCCCGGCTTGAACGCATTGGCGCGCATCAGATCGAGCGACCAGGCGTTGCTTGCCAGGTTAGACCCGGAGGCGATCGCACCGGCAATCCGCGCATGGGAGTAGCCCTGCCGCCAGGTTGCGCCGAGGTGCCAGCCCTGGCCCATCCGCCAGCCCAGCGCGGCATCGACGAACAGCGAATCAGCGCCGCCAGGTGCCAGCGCATCGTGGAACCGGGCGCCAAGGATCGTGCGGTCCTCGGAGAGCCAGCTCAGCCCGAGCCCGGCGTCGAGCGGGCCGAAGCCACGATCCAGCGCCATGCCGAAGCGGGACGCGCCTGGATTGCGGCCGCGCGCGATGAGGCTGTCGGTGCGATCGACCGCAGCGGCCAGCGCCACTTGGCCGCGCTCGGCGCTCAGCGTCAGGCCCAGGCCATGGCCCATGTCGCGGCGCAGGGCGAAGGCGCTCTGGCCTTGCCGTGCAAAACCGACGTCGTCGAGCGGCGATCCGGCGACGAGGAAGGCCGCGCCGCTCCGGCCCTGGACTTGCGCGACGAGCCCGTCGGCGCCCTGGGCATAGGCGAAGGCCAGCCGCGTGGTCGGCGAAAGCTGGGCCATGACTCGCCCGGCCAGCACGCGGGCGCGGGCAGTGTCGGCCTGCGACAGGCGCAACGCACCGCTCCACGGCAGCGCGGCAGCGCGTCCCTGGGCATCGACCGAGAAGGCCAGCGACACCGGCCCGCCGCTCCCGCCGACCGTGCGCAATGGTGCGATCAATGCCGAGGCGAGGCGCGGGCTGACCGCGGCGCTGCGCAGGTTGGCCGACAGATCGAGCTGATAGGCGCGGGCATAACTGTCAAGCACGATCGCCTTGAGCGGCGCAGTGATCGCCGCATCGCCCATCGCCGGGCTCTTGACCAAGGTAGTCGCGTCGACCGGCAGCGGCGCAGTGGTGGTCGATGCGGCCAAGCTGGTCGCACCTTGCGGGGCAAAGGCATTGCCGATGTCGAGGATGCCGCGGCCATAGGTGCTGTCGGTACCCGGATCGCCCGCGTCACGCGCGGTGCTCAGTAGCAGGTTGACGACCTGGATGGCGGTGAGGTTGGGAAAGGCCTGGCGCAGCAAGGCGGCGGCGCCCGAGATCTGCGGCGCGGAAAAGCTGGTGCCCGAAACCAGCGTGACAAACCGGGTCCCGCTGGCGTCGGTGGTGATCTTGAGCACCCCGTTTTCATACTTGCAGCAGATCCGGTCGCCCAGCGCAGCCAGGTACGATGTGGCCTGGCTCCCGGCCTTGTTGCTGAAGGTTGAGATCACGCCCGAAGAATTGACCGAACCGGCGATGATGATGTTGCCGTTGCCCACTGCCCGGATCCCCGAGGCGAGCGGATCGGGCTCGGCCGGGTTGACCGTCGGGTCGGTCGAGGCACCGTCGTTGCCCGCCGATATCACGATCACCACGCCTGCCGAACTCGCCCGCACAACTGCTCCGCGCAAGGTCGAATTGGGCGGCGATCCGCCCAGCGAGAGATTGATGACCCTGGCCCCGGCGGCCACCGCACGATCGATCCCGGCGGCGATGGCATTGTCACTGAAGGTGCAGCCGCTGTCCTTGACCGCAGCGTCATAGGTGGCGCAGCTGCCCGGCGTATCGGCGCGCATCATCGCAATGGTGGCGTTGAAGGCGATCCCGACAATCCCGGTATTGTCGCGCGCTGCGGCTGCCACCAACGCCACATTGGTCCCGTGATCGCTCTCTGGCGTAATTCCGCGCCCGCCCGCGACATCGCTCGACAGCGAGGAGATGCGCCCGGTAAATTCGGGGCTGGTTGTATCGATTCCGGTGTCGACGATGCCGATGGTCACGCCCAGACCGGTCGCCCCGGCCTGCCAGGCGGGGATGACGTTATGGTACGATGGCCCGGTCGAGCGGTTGTATTCGCTCGTCTGGAAGATGGAGGTGGGGGTCGGCGTTGGCGTCGGAGTCGGGGTCGGTGTCGGAGTGGGGGTCGGCGTTGGCGTCGGAACCGGAGCTGGCGTTGGTGCAGGTGCGGGTACGGGCGCCGGGGTGCTGATCGTGCTGCTGCCACCGTCGCCGCAGCCGCTGAGCAAGGCAAGCGCGCCCAGGGCCACGCCCAAGCGTAGCTTCAGCGGCGTCACCAGCCCTGCGTCAAGTCCGCTCATCAGACACTCTCTACGACGGTTCGTTACCTTTGTAAGCGGCAGTGCTGGCCAAAAGCTGAACAGACCACGCAGGACATTGCCGCCGCGTGCGATCGTCGCTTGTCCTTCGCGGCGCGCGGCGATAGGCGGCGAGCGGCATAACCAGTGCCGAGGGGAACGACAGATGACCGCACAGCTCGAAGCCGCGATCAATGCGGCGTGGGACGCGCGCGACGCCGTCACCCCCGCCAGCAGCGAGCTGCGCGCCCAGGTCGGCCGGGTGCTCGACTTGCTCGACAGTGGCGCGGCGCGCGTGGCCGAGCCTGACGGCAAGGGCGGCTGGAAGGTTAACCAATGGCTCAAGAAAGCCGTGCTGCTCTCGTTTCGGCTCACTGACAATGGCGTGATGGAAGGTGCTGCGGGGGGGGCTCCGGCCTTCGACAAGGTGCCGCTCAAGTTCGCTGGCTGGGGGGCCAACCACTTCCGCGCGGCTGGCTTTCGCGTCGTGCCCGGCGCGATCGTGCGCCAGGGTGCGCATATTGCCAAGGGCGCGGTGCTGATGCCCAGCTTCGTCAATATCGGCGCTTATGTCGGCGAGGGCACCATGATCGACACCTGGGCCACGGTCGGCAGTTGCGCCCAGATCGGCAAGGGTGTGCATATCTCCGGCGGGACCGGAATCGGCGGTGTGCTCGAGCCGTTGCAAGCCGGGCCGGTGATCATCGAGGACAATGCCTTTATCGGCGCGCGCTCCGAAGTGGCCGAGGGCGTGGTCGTCGGCACCGGGGCGGTGCTGTCGATGGGAGTGTTCATCGGCGCCTCGACCAAGATCGTCGACCGTGCCACGGGTGAGATCCACATCGGCAAGGTGCCGCCTTATGCGGTGGTCGTGCCCGGCGCGCTGCCCGGTAAACCGCTGCCCGATGGCTCACCCGGGCCGTCGCTGTATTGCGCGGTGATCGTCAAGACGGTCGATGCCCAGACCCGCGCCAAAACCGGGATCAACGAGTTGCTGAGAGACTGACCCTCAGCCCCTTCCAGCCAAAGGATGTGCCGATGACCCAGCAAAGCGCCGCCCCAGCTAAGCCCGTCCACAAGCCGCACCCCCGGGTTGCCGAACATAGCGCGCATGGCGTCGCAACGATCGCCAAGGAGCTGTCGGGCTTCAATGGCTGGCTGGCAGTCCGGATCACCAATGGGGTCGGCACGATGTGGTGCGCCTATACCTTCACCCTCCTCGCCCTGATCAGCCTGCCCGCCGCGATCCGCGGGGGCACCGGGCCGCTGGTTTCGTGGATTGCCCAGACGTTCCTGCAGCTGGTCCTGCTGTCGATCATCATGGTCGGACAGAAAGTCGCCGCAGCTGCTTCGGACAAGCAGGCCTACCAGACTTACCGGGATGCCGAGGCGCTGCTCCAGATTAGCGACAATCTGCACCGATTGATCGAGATCAACAATCGGCTGACCGAGGAAATTCACGCCACGGTGAAGACCGCTCCCCGCGATTGAATGGAACAATGCGAGACGGGCGGGAGTTATGATAGACAAGGCGCGGAAGCGTCGAGGAGGATCTAATGCATAAACTAGGCGAAGAAACCCACGTCGATACTAACGAGGCGCGGGGCGGGGAAACGCCGCATATCGTGCGCTATATCCTGATCATCAGCCTGGTCTTGGCGATCGGCGCGCTTTCGGCGATCTGGATGTTCGGCGCCGCGCGCAGCGAACAGCCCGACAGGGTCGGCGATATCAGCGGGCAGGCCACGCCGCACTGATATCTATGGGACGCAATTACGGCGCGATTTGATTTGCTAGGTTAAAACGTCGTCGCGCCTTCAAGCGGCGGGTCGGCGCGATGAGCGGCGGCATAGATTTCAGCAGCTTTCAACACGCGCAACATATTGCGGCTTGAAATTTTCTCAAGGTCGGCCTGGCTGTAACCGCGCCGCGCCAGTTCGGTGAACACCGCTGGATACATCGAAACGTCGGAAAAGCCCTGGACGGTATCTTCGGTGCCTTCGAAATCGGCGCCAACTCCGACATGGTCGGCGCCGATGCGCTTGACGATGTGGTCGATGTGGTCGGCCAACTGCGGGATCGTTGCCATGGGGGTGGGGTGCGCGGCAATCCACTGGTCGAGCGCGGGTGCGACTTTCTCGAGGAAACCGACGTTGACCGACTTGAGCCTCGCTTCCTCGGCCGCGCGCAAGCTGGCCCACTGGCGCAGGTCCTCGCTGACGAAATTGGGCACGCTGGTGACCATGACCAGGCCGTTGTTGGCCTTGATCAGGTCGAGTACGCCATCGGGCACGTTGCGCGGATGGCCGTCGACCGCGCGCGCGCTCGAATGGCTGAAGAACACCGGGGCCCGTGCCTCTTCCAGCGCCGCACGCATGGTTAGTTCCGAGGTGTGGCTGAGATCGACCAGCATTCCGATCCGCTGCATCTCGCGCACTACCTGGCGGCCGAACGGCGAAAGCCCATGGTTGGTTGCGACGTCGTTTGAGGAATCCGCCCAGCCGATCGTCCTGTAATGCGCCAGGGTCATGTAGCGCGCGCCCAGCGCGTACATCTGGCGTAGCACGCCGAGCGACGAGCCGATCGAACCGCCGCCTTCCATGCCGATCAGCGATGCCACTT
The DNA here is from genome assembly GCA_043781375.1 of Novosphingobium sp. GTDB lineage: Bacteria > Pseudomonadota > Alphaproteobacteria > Sphingomonadales > Sphingomonadaceae > Novosphingobium. The sequence goes on along the minus strand of JAYWBP010000057.1, from coordinate 28,133 downwards.
TGTGGGCACGCATGGCGCTTTCGACTTCGCTGCTGCTGGTGGCCAGCTGCATATCGGCGGGATAGCGCGCAATCAGGCGCTTGATCGTATCGATCTGTTCAAGCGTGGCCTGGACCGCCTGCGGTTCGGGCAGGCGGAAATCGACATATACCGACCAGAACTGCGCTCCGACATGGCCCTGGCGCAGGCGGGTGAGGTCGGTCTGCATCGCGCCACGGCCCAGCTTGCGGTCCGCGTTTCCGCTAGTGTCGCGGAAATCGAAGCCATCGAGCAGGTCCTTGCGCCGATCGCGCAATTGCTCGGGCACGTCATTGTGCCCGTCCCACACCGGTGCGGCCTGCAGCGCGGCCATGGCCGTGGCCTCGGGACTCGCTGCATGAGCGGGAAGGGCGACCATGGCGCAGGAGAGCAACAATCCAATACGGTTCATCGAGAAACCTTTTCTAACCGATAAGCAAGAGCTGTGGCCGCAGCGGGCGCACGGCTCTTGGCACCGTTGACCATGACGGCAAACACTGCCCCGGGGAAGCCCTCGCTTTGCGCGCGGGGCCTTGCCTGCGATGGGCACCGTCTCGCCCGTTTTGTAACGCCGCGTGTGGGGAACCGATCCCATGTTCTGCGGGTTTGCGCTGATGGACACCTCTGACAGGACGCACCGCATGACCCAGACCCTGGCCGAGATCAGCAAGGCGATGCGCGACATCGATTTCTGCACGCTGTCGAGCCATACCCCCGATGGCACGATCGGCGCCCGCCCGATGAGCAACAACCGCAATGTCGATTATTCAGGTGACTCATGGTTCTTCACCTACGATGATCGCCAGATGGTCAAGGATATCGACGAGGACAGCAGCGTCGGCCTCACGTATATGGGCAGTGGCGGGCTGCTCGGCGTGTTCGGCAAGCCGGGCATCTTCATCCATATCGAAGGCAGCGCCGCGCTGGTCCGCGACCGCTCCGAATATGCTGGCCATTGGGACAAAAGGCTCGATCGTTGGTTCCCCCAGGGCACGGACACACCGGGACTGGTGATGATCGAGATCAAGGCCCGGCGGATCCATTACTGGGACGGCGAAGACGAAGCCGAGGTAGCGCTCTGATCCGCTCTTCTGCCGCCGCGACGGACAGTCATGCGCGCGTGGTTTGGCGCTGGCTGCTGGTGGTGTTTTACGCTGTGGCCGGGGTGACCCACCTGGCCAATCCGCCGCCGTTCCTGCGGATCACGCCGCATTGGGTGCCGGAACCCGAGCTGGTGATCGCCCTGACCGGGATTGCCGAACTGGTCGGAGCCATGGCGCTGGCCCAGCCGTGGTCGCAACGCCTGCGCCAAGCGGGCGGGATTGGTCTGGCGCTTTATGCGGTCTGCGTGTTTCCCGCGAATATCAACCACATGATGATGGACCTGGCCCGGGCGGATCGCGGAGCGGGTCTGATCTATCACGCCCCGCGGATGGTCGCCCAGCCGCTGCTGGTGTGGCTGGCGCTGTGGGTCGGGCGGGTTATTGACTGGCCGTTTTCACGGTCGCGCACGGTTTCCGCGTAGGCTTGTCGCCCCAGCACAGCAGGACTGGCCAGCGGCCGCTGACGCCATTCACGGTACAGCTGGCGATCTTCATCGGGTGCTTCGCAACGGCATCCAGACGCTGTGGCACGGCCTGCCAGCGAGCAACTCCGTACCCGCAAATCCAGTTCCTGCATTCCGCTTGACGACGTTTAAGCCGATTGCTCGCGACTTTTTAGGAAACAATGCCTTATAGTGTCGGCGACGCGAGGGTGATACGCTTGGCGCGGTCTTTCTGCTGTCGACTGTCTGGAGCGCACCGCATGTCTCGACCTGCCTATTTCGATTGGTTCGGCGCAACCATGGACGCCTGGCAGCTGGGGATCGATTCCTCGGCGGTGATTGCCTTGCGCATGGCCAAGGTGGGTTCGGGCCAGGATCCGGCCGGGCACGAGCTGAGCCTGATGGTCTCGGAAAAGGTGGAAGCGGCGCTGGAACTGCAGATGGCGGCGATGACCGGTTCGCTCGGCAGCGATCCAGCCGATGCCACACGCAAGCTGCTCAAGCACTATTCGGGCAAAGTGAAGGCCAATCGGCGGCGGCTCGGCTAATCTGGATTTAGATCCGCGCGCTGGTGCTTTCGCTGCCGTTCGTGGCATAGCTGCGCAATGTCGCCGCGCCGCCTGTTAGTTTCAATCCATGATGTCGGCCCGCGGTTCGAACGTGAGGTCGACCAGCTGGTTGCGCTGCTGTCGGCGCGGCTGGATGGGCCTAAATTCGCCATGCTGGTGGTGCCCGATCACTGGGGCACCGCGCCGCTCGCGGCTAATCCCGCTTTTGCTCGCCGACTGCGCGAATGGTCCGAGGCCGGGGTGGAGATGTTTGTCCACGGCTGGTCGCACCGCGATGAAAACACGCACAAGGGCGGCCTGACGCGGTGGAAGGCTACGAAAATGACGGCGGGCGAGGGCGAATTCCTGGGGCTTGAGCGGGGCGAGGCGCTGGCCCGGATGGAACGGGGCCGGGCTTTGATCGAACAGACAACGGGCAGCCCGGTCGCCGGTTTCATCGCCCCCGCCTGGCTCTACGGACCCGGCGCGCTTGATGCACTGTGCGATGCCGGTTTTGCCCTGGCCGAGGACCATCTGAAGGTCTGGTCGCCGCGCAGCGGTCAGGTCCTGACCCGTGGCCCGGTAATCACCTGGGCCAGCCGCAGCCGCGCAAGGATCGCCAGTTCGCTGGCCGTGGCCGCGCTCGCCCGGACTGCGCTGCGCCTGGCGCCGACAGTGCGCGTGGCCGTTCATCCCGGGGACACCACGGTTCCGGCATTGATCGCCAGTATTGACAGGACGTTAACACGATTTACTGGCAGTCACTGCCCCTCGCATTACGCGGAGTTGCTGAATGCCTGATCCCCAAGTCAGCCCTTTCGTCAGCTGTGGCGACGCTTTTTCGCGTGTCCTGGTCCTGGATCGGGTCCGGGCTTGTGTGTCGTTCGTGACAGCGGCTGTGCCCTGACCCGCAATCCTGAAACCGCCGCACTTGCGCCCTTATCCATCCTCCGGTCCGGCCACTGCCGCCGCCGCCCTTTCGGCGCGGCTGGCCGTGGTTGACCCGCTGCCCGAGGCCGCCGCGGCGCTTCCTTTTGCCGCGCTCCAGCGGTGGAAAGGGCTGGTCGGCCCGGCGATGTCGCTGGCGATCGTGGTCGCCGTGCTGATCCAGTTGCGGCATATCGACTGGCGCCTGGTGCGCGAGGCGGTGCCGTCCTCGCCGGTGATCTGGATCGTCCTGGCGGCCGGATATTTTGCCTCGCCAACGGGCGACTGGCTGATCTTCCGGCGGTTGTGGCACATCCCGCTTTCCGGCTTCATCCCGCTGGTCAAGAAGATGATCGGCAACGAGATCCTGATCGGCTATTTCGGCGAGGCCTATTTCTACGACTGGGCGCGGCGCAATGTGACGATGGCCGGGTCGCCATTTGGCGCGGTCAAGGATGTCGCGATCCTTTCCGCACTGGCCGGTAACGCTCTGACCGTGGCCATGCTCGCCGCCGCCTGGCCGCTGCTCGGCACGGTCAACCTGGGAGCCGACGGCAAGCTGATGCTCGGCTCGCTCGGGGTGGTCCTGCTGACCTCGCTGTTTATCATGGCCTTGCGCAATCGCCTGCTCAGTCTGCCGCGTAACGATCTGATCTACGCCTTTTCGATCCATTGCGCGCGGATCATGACCGGTTCGGCGCTGCTCGGCCTGGCCTGGCACCTGATCCTGCCCACTGTCGGTCTGGGCCTGTGGCTGCTGCTCGCCACCATCCGCCTGTTGATCTCGCGCCTGCCGTTGATCCCCAACAAGGATCTGGTTTTTGCCGGGATCGCCGCGATGCTGGTCGGTCGCACCACCGAGGTCACTGCCGTGCTGGCGATGATCGCCACTCTCACCCTGGCGGCGCATGTGGTATTCGGTGCCGTGCTGGTCAGCTTCGATTTTGTGCGCCGGCGGAGACAAGAATGAAGTTTGTGCCTCTCCTGGCTCTCGTTGCGGGGCTGATCGGAATGCCCGTCAGCGCCGCCCCGGTGCGCTCGAACCCCGATCTGGGCAAAGCCGAAGGCCAGTGCCGTCCGGGCGAGCCGGGCCCGGCGTTCGTGGTTGAGGTAACCGGACTCAAGGACCGGCGCGGCCGGCTCAAGCTTGAGGTCTATCCAGCCAACGACACCGATTTCCTGGCCGACGACAATGTCCTGATCAACCAGGGCAAGACCTTCCGCCGGGTCGAAGTGGCCATCCCTGCCGAGGGTATCCCGCGGGTGTGCATCCGCGTTCCCGGCCCGGGTGCCTATGGCCTGACCTTGCTCCACGATCGCGATTCGGATCGCCATTTCGGGCTGTCGGTCGACGGCGTGGGCTTTTCGCGCAATCCTCGTCTGGGCCTGGCCAAGCCCCGCGCGGCAACGGTGCGGGTCGATGCCGGAAGCGGGCTGACCCCGGTGCGGATCGTGATGAACTACCGTAAAGGGCTGCTTTCGTTCGGCCCGCTGGCGACGCAACAATGAGGCCTGCTTCTCGGTCGAGACTGGCGCCGTGAAAATCGTCGACGTCTGCGCGTTTTACGCCCCCAACGGCGGCGGCGTGCGGACCTATATCGACCGCAAGCTCCAGGTCGGCGAGGCGATGGGCCACGAGATCGTGGTGATCGCGCCGGGTGGTCGCAACCATGTCGAAGAACGCGGCCCCCGCGCGCGGATCGTCTGGCTCAAGTCACCGCTGTTCCCGCTCGATTTCGGCTACCGCTACTTCAACGACATGGACGCGCTCCACGCCGCGCTCAATCGCGAGGCGCCCGACATGGTTGAGGCCAGTTCGCCGTGGCGCAGTGCCAAAATGGTCGCAAGCTGGCCCGGCACTGCACCACGTGCGCTGATCATGCACGCCGATCCCTTGTCGGCCTATGCCTACCGCTGGTTCGAGCCCTTGGTCACCCGCCCGACGATCGACAAGCATTTTGATCGCTACTGGCGCCACTTGCGTCGGCTTGACGAGGATTTCGACATGATCGTCAGCGCCAGTCCGGGGCTGACTGCGCGGATGGTTGAGGGCGGGCTGACCAAGATGGTCACCAATCCGATGGGGGTCGATCCGGGGATTTTCTTGCCCAAGTTCCGCGATCCTGAATTGCGCGCCCAGTTGCTCGCGCGCTGCGATCTGCCGCCCGACGCGACATTGCTGCTCAGCGTAGGTCGGTTCGCTCCGGAAAAGCGTTGGCCGATGCTGGTCGAGGCGGTGGCTTCGGCGGGAATCCAGCAGCCGGTTGGGCTGGTGATCGCCGGATCCGGGCGGGACCGCAAGACGATCATGCGTCAGCGCGCGCGCAATCCGCATATCCGCCTGCTCGGCCAGACCGCCGACCGCCATGAACTGGCGGTGCTGATGGCGAGCGCCGACGCGCTGCTCCATGGTTGTGAGGCCGAGACGTTCTGCATGGTCGCGGCGGAAGCTGTTGCCTCGGGTCTGCCGCTGATCGTACCCGACCGGGGCGGCGCGGCCGATCAGGCGCTGGCGACCGGCGGGATGACCTATCAATCGGCCAGTGCCTCCGCTGCAAGCGCCGCCATTGTCGAATTCATCGAGACCGGCGCGGGGGTGCGCCAGCGTGCGCGCAAGCTCACCCCGCCGCGGACGATGGATGATCACTTCGCCGAACTGTTCGCGGCCTATGCCGGGTTGCTGGAACCAGCCCGCTTCGCCGCATGAGTGACCAAAGTGCGCCCGGCGCAGGTGCGCGCCAGATCTGGGACATCAGCCAGAAGCTAGGCCCCGGCACGCCGGTTTGGCCGGGCGATCTGGCGGTGAAAAGTGGCACTAGCTGGGACCACGCGCCCGGCTCGCCGGTGCAAGTTTCCTGGCTGCGCGCCTCGACTCACGCCGGTACTCACGCCGATGCGCCGCTGCATTATGATCCGGCAGGCGCGGCGATCGACCGCGTCGGGTTGACGCCCTACCTGGGCCCGGCGCGGGTGATCGATTGTGCTGCGGCGCGGGGCGAGGTCACTGTCGCGATGCTCGAGGCGGAACTGAAGGGGGCGCCGCCGCGCGTGCTGATCCGCACTTTCGCGCGCTTTCCGCACCGGGCCTGGCCTGTCAGCTTCACGGCTATCTCCCCCGCAGCCATCGCCCTGCTCGCGGCCCGGGGCACGCTTCTGATCGGCACCGACGCCCCCTCGCTCGATCCCGAGAATAGCAAGACGATGGACGCCCACCTCGCCGTGCGCGACGCCGGGATGGGCGTGCTCGAAGGACTGGTCCTCGACGATGTCCCGCCGGGCGACTACGAGTTGATCGCGCTGCCGCTGGCACTGGAGGGCCTCGACGCCGCGCCAGTCCGCGCGGTGCTGCGGGCACTGGCATGATGACCCTTGCCGAAGCACAGGCGCGCGACGCCGCCGATCCGCTCTCGCAATTACGCGCCCGCTTCGCCCTGCCCGAGGACAGGATTTACCTCGATGGCAATTCGCTTGGGCCGCCATTGCGCTCGGCTGCCATGGCGCTGGCGGGCGTGGTTGAGAGCCAATGGGGCGCCGACCTGATCGCCGGATGGAACCGTCATGACTGGATCGGCCTGCCCGAGCGTCTGGGCGCGCGGATTGCCCCGCTGATCGGCGCGGCGGCAGATGAAGTGATCGTGTGCGATTCGGTCTCGGTCAACCTGTTCAAGCTGGTTTCCGCGGTCCTCCAGTCCCGCCCCGGACGCCGCACGGTCCTGACCGAACCGGGCAATTTCCCGACCGATCTGTACATCGCGCAAGGCGCCGCCGGGCTCGCCGGAGCGCAAGTGCGCACGCTGCCCGCCGAAGCGATTGCCGCCGCGATCGATCGCGATACCGCGCTGGTCGTGCTCACCCACGTCCATTACAAATCGGGCAACAAGCTGGACATGGCAGCGATCACGCGGGCTGCCCACGCCCAGGGCGCGCTGATCCTGTGGGACCTCAGCCACAGCACCGGAGCGGTAGGGGTTGATCTTACGGGCTGCGCGGCTGACCTGGCGGTGGGCTGCGGCTACAAGTACCTGAACGGCGGACCCGGCGCCCCGGCGTTCCTGTTCGTCGCGCGGCGGCTGCACGCCGAACTCGCCTCGCCGCTCGCAGGCTGGTTGGGCCATGCCGAGCCCTTCGCCTTTACCGACGCCTATGTTCCCGCGCCCGACATCCGCCGCTACCTGTGTGGCACCCCGCCGGTGCTGGCGATGGCCGCGCTCGACCATGCGCTCGGCGAGTTCGACGCGATCGACCGGCCCGCGCTGTTCGTCAAGGGCGCCGCACTGGGAGACATGTTCATTGTCCAGATGGACGCGCGCCTGGCGCAACATGGCTTCATTCTGATCAGCCCGCGCGACGCGGCCCAGCGCGGCAGCCATGTTGCCTATGCCCATCCCCAGGCCTGGCCGATCAGCCAGGCGCTGATCGCCCGCAGCGTGATCGGCGATTTCCGCGCGCCCGACGTCCTGCGCCTTGGCTTCGCCCCGCTCTACAACAGCTTTGCCGACGTATGGCACGCGGTCGAGGCCTTGCAGGCGATCATGACTTCGGGCGAATGGGCCGAACCCCGCCACGCAATTCGTGCGAAAGTGACCTGAATGGAGCGACCGGCGACTGTCCGCCTGTGGGATCTGCCCGTGCGGCTGGTTCACTGGAGCTTCGTCGCGCTGCTCCCGGCGCTGTGGTGGACCGGCGACCACGGCCAGATCGACCGCCACAAGCAGTTTGGCACGGTCATGCTCGGGCTGGTCGCGTTCCGCCTGCTGTGGGGTCTGTTCGGTAGCGAGACTGCGCGCTTCGTCGGCTTTCTTGCCGGACCGCAGCGGATCATCGCCTATCTGCGTGGCACCGCCGAACCACGGCCCGGTCACAACGCGCTGGGCGGGTGGAGCGTGGTGGGCCTGCTCGGATTGCTCGCCGCGCAAGCCACCATCGGCCTGTTCGCCCAGGACATCGACGGGATCGAATCGGGGCCGCTCAGCTACCTGGTGTCATACGACGCCGCTGATCGCGCGCGTCATTGGCACCAACTCGGCTTCAACCTGCTCCTCGGCCTGATCGCACTGCATCTTGCCGCGATCCTCTATTATGCCGCGATCAAGCGCGACAATCTGACCAAAGCGATGATCACCGGTCACAAGGCTTATGGCGCCGCAGTGGTACAGCCGCGCATTGCCCCGGCCTGGCGGGTGGTGAGCTGCGCGGTGATTGCGGCGGGACTGGCCTGGTGGATCTCCAACGGCGCGCCGCTACCGGGCAAATAGGCGCGGGGCGCCCTCTGGCCTAGTCCACTCTGTCTCGACTATCGCCCAAGACGGTAGTTTATCCTGAGCTTGTCGCAGAGCTCGACACGCGTGGTTGTCGATTACCGGAGGTCGGCCGCGCCCTAACTGGCAACAACCTCACCCTCCCTCCGTCCGCTCGATCGCGCTCAAAAACAGGCTCCCTGCCGCCGCCCAGTCCCGCCGCACCCGACGTCGGACGATCAGCCAGTCGTCCCCCACCTGGCGAAAGTCATCCAGATACACCCCCGAATGATCTGCCCCGATGTCGGTCCAGGCGGTCCAGTAGGTTCGCGCCGTGGCCGTGTCGGGACCGGTAAGGTCGATCTGGCAGGTGGTTAGCTGGTGGCGCACGAAGCTTGCGCCATGGACGTCCTGCCCGCGCTTGCGCCAGCGGCTTTGCCAGGCGTGGATCGCGGCGCGACCTTCGTAACGGAAGATATAGTCGCCCGGCGCCCGCTCGGATTCAATCACCCCGTCCGCGGTGAAGCAGGCGGCATAGGCATCGACCTTCAGCCGGTCACCGGCCATTGTATAGCGGGCCATGGTTGCGCGGATCGCCTCGCGGGCGAGGAGCTCGTCCAGGGTCATCGGGCCCTCCTTATTGCTAGCAAACCGGCCCCTCACGCACCCAGCCGTCAGGCAGTAAAACTAGGGCATGAATTGGCCAGCGTCGACGTTGATCGATTGGCCGGTGATCGTGCGGGCTTCGTCGGAGGCGAGAAACAGCGCCAGGTTGGCCACATCCTGGGTGGTGCTAAGTGTCCGGAGCGGCACCCCGCCGGTAACCTTCGCCCGCATTTCCGCCTCAGTGATCCCCTGCTCCTGCGCGGTCCGCGCCATCCAGCCCAGCATCAGTTCGGTCTCGATCGCGCCGGGCACCACGCAGTTGCAGCGGATGCCGAATTCGCCGACTTCCTTGGCGATCACCTTTGTCAGGATCCGCAATGCGCCCTTGGCCGCAGAATAATGGCTCTTGCGCACCATCCCTTCCCACCCTGCGCCGCTGGAAAAATTGACGATCGCGCCCGACTTGCGCGCGAGCATCGAAGCATTGAGCACCGCGCGGCTACACAGCATCGCGGCAGTGACATCGACCGCGAAAGTGGCGTTCCAGTTGTCGAGCGTCTGCTCCCAGATGAATTTGTCCACGCCCGGCACCGCGGCGTTGTTCATCAGGATATCGATCTGCCCCCAGCGCGCCATCGTAGCCGCGATCATCGCCGCAACATCGCCCTCGCTGGTGACATCGGCCTGGACCGCCAGCGCCCCCGCCCCGATTTCAGCCGCTGCCGCCGCGACCAGTTCCAGCCGCCGCGCCGCCAGGACCACGCGCGCGCCCTGCTCGACCAGCATCCGCGCCATGACCGGACCCAGCCCGGTACTCGCCCCGGTGACAATCGCGATTTTGCCAGCAAAGCGCATCAGTCGAGCACCCGGCGCATGGTTGCGTGGGACTCCGGTGATCCATCGAGCACGCGATTGTGCCGCTCGACGATCCGCCAGCCCGCCTCGGTTCGCGTCAACACCCAGTGGTTGACCGCTGCGCGCCACAGGAACCAGCGCTCACCCTCGCGCGACACTACGAAGCTGTAGGCCAGCGCGGTGGCCGTATCGCCTTCTACGGCGATTGCGGGTGTCGCGGTCAGGTGCGCGCAGCCATTGTCGACCAGCGCGAGGTGACCCTGGCTGCGGTACATCGCTGCCAGGTCTTCGGGCGCGATCATCTGCGTGCCGCCCGCGTTGCCACCGAAATCGTATGTCCCACCCTCGACCCACAGCGCTGCCGCCGCATCTGCCGTGCCGCTGTCGACCAGCGGACCATAGCTGTTGAGCAGGTTGAGGATCGCCAGATGATCTTCGGCGGCGCGCAGGCGCGATTCCAGGGCAGCGAGGCGATCTTCCAACGTCATGCTTGTCTCCGGCAGCACCGGCGCCAGTTCACTCCCGGCGACCCGTCCGGTCAAGCGCGGCCCGCATCGCCGCCGCGATTGCGGCGCGAGGACCGCAGCCTAAATCCCGTACCTGCGCTTCACGCTGCGATAGCGCCGCAGCATTTCCGCCGTGCGCCCTCCCGGCTCCATCAGCGCAGTGCCGGGCGGAAGTGCCTCCAGCAGATCGGTGCGCCTGACCACGTGCGTTGTGAACTCCGCTTCGGCCTGGCTCAGCAGGTTGCGGTAAGTCAGGTTCCCGCGCGAAAACGTCTGGGTGTCGAGCCAGTTGGCGATCCCGGGATCATCATGCGCCAGCACCAGACGGACCTTGCCATCGGCGTCCACCGCAGCGCGCGCCGGAGTGTAGCTGACCGGGCGATAGAGGAAGTCCATCGAGTTCATGAAGGCCCCGCCCAGGCTCATCATCCAGAAGCCCGAATGCGCCGCAAAGCTGACAATCAGCGCTTCGTCGGGAGCCAGGTCCCAGACCATGTGGGCTGCCATTCGGCCTCGCCTGGCATCGTCCGCGCCGCTCGCCTGCGCTGGGGGGAAGCGGTTGGGTGCCGCCGGATCGACCACCCCGCCGCTGTTGCGCCATGAGTGCTCGGGCCAGTCGGTCATTGCCCCCGTCAGGAATTGTCCGGCCCAGTCGATCGCTTCGATCATCCGGTCCGGGTCGGGCAAGGGGCGCGGCGTGGTCATTCCGAGGCGCTCGATCGTCAGTGGCGTGGGCGTCTCATCCCAGCCGTCGAAGCCCTCGCGGATGAACAGCTTGCGGCTGCCTGGCGTGGTCGGGAGCCAGTTCAGCCCTTGCCGGTCACCGCCGATGGTGAGTTCGAAACTGCCATCGGGCGCAAGCTGCAACTGCTGCCCGAACAAGTTGGCTTCGGGCACGTCGCCGAACGGTTCGTGCAGCGACTTGTCGCCATTGGCCAGACGCTCGGGGCGCGGGCCTTGCACCGTCACGTTGAAGAACCGCGCTGTCCCGCGCTGGCCGGTGATGCGATAGGTATGCGCGCCGTCGATCCAGGCCTGGCGGTAGGTGAAGTCGGCGACGTCACCACCAAGCTTGCGGAAAGGCGTGCAGAACGGGTGAATCTGGGGATAGGCCGGGTCCTTGGTCTCCAGTGCAAGGTCGAAGGCCTGGCCCAGGTTCTGGGTAAGAAAGCGGAACGCGTCAGCGCGCTGAAGCGGGTTGGCAGGGCTCGCCGACTTGAATGCCAGGCGTCCGGCGCGGCGCAGATCGTCGCAGAATGCCTCCCACGCCGCAGCCAGTGCGGCGTCCGCGGGTCCTTTGGATGAGGTCATCCCGCCTACTCCCGCTGCTCGATTGCGACCCCGAAGCGTTCGCGGAATGGGCGAAACTCTTCGTGGAGCGCCGCAATATCCTCACCGATATCGGTCAGCAGCCTGGTCGAATAGGTAAACTTGCCGTGGCGGTCGCCCTTGTTGGCGGCGAGGTAGCCGCGCATCGCTGCCTCCGCCTTTTCGGTCAGTTCGCGCCCGGCGAACGTGTAATATCTGCGGACAGTTTCGACCGGATCGGCCACGAAATCGCGATAGCGGACGTGGTGGATGCGGGGGTCGTCGACCAGCGGATTGTGCATCGTATTGGCGATGGAGGCGCGGGTCATGGCCAGGTGCAGCCGCGCTTCGGCCTGCAGATCGACCGGGCCGACAATGCCGTCCATGATATCGGCCATCATCATCGTGCGCGAGGCAGCGACCTGGACCGGATCGCGGTGCAGCCAGACCAGCGTGGCGTCGGGATAGGCGGCGAATAACGCCTCCAGCCGCGCGCCGTGGAAGCCCTTGAGCACCCAGTATTTCTCCGGTCGGCCATACTGGAACTGCTGCAGCATCGCCTTGTGGATCGCATATTGCGCCGCCGGATCGGTTGGCAGGCCCAGCGAGAGCGTCTGCATCGGCACGCGCCACCACGCCGTTGGCGTCATCACCCGGAAATCGAAGGCCCACGTCCGCTCGTCCTCGGGCAGGCCTGCACCAAGCATATCGTTGTAGGGATGCGAATGCAGCCATTTGGGGATCTTGGCATTGATCTCGCGCCAGTCGACATCGGCGCGGGCCGGGCGGGGATCGTCCGTTCCGGCCAGGCCCGGCGGCGGCGAGGGATACATGACCTCCCAGAACCGCAACGCTCGTGCATCGGGATCGGTCGCCATCAACGCGTGCATCAAGGTGGTGCCCGAGCGCGGCTCGCCGGTCGCGAACATCGGGCGGCGGATCACTTCGTCGGCGATGGGCAAGCGCGCGCGATCGGCGAAGACCGCAAGACGCGAGGTCAGCAGCCACCGGCAAGTTTCGCGGGCGCGGGCGCGGCCCGCTCGGTCCATTGCGATCGCGTTGAGGTGAGCGACCGCGAGGGCGAACCGCTCACGAAAGCCCGCATCGCCCCAGTCGGCCGCACCGGCCTGGGTCTGCGCCGCGATCAGCAGTTCGGCGGCGTCGAGCTCGCTCACACCCCTTCGCACAGACGCAGCAATTCGTCCTCGGCCTCGCGCACCTTGCGCGGCGAGCTGGCCCCGAAGGCCAGCCCGGCCATGCCGCCGTAGTCGAGGATCTTGGGCACGCGCAGCCCGGCGTCGACGAAGCTTTTGACCCGCGCTGCGACTTGCGCGGGGGTGCCGTGGGGGACCATGTCGAGGATCATCCCGGGGTGCACCTGCTCACACAAACGCAGCACCCGTTCACGCGGGAGCATCGCCGGATCGATGTCCTGATAGCCGCGCCATTCGGGGCCCATCGGATGCTCATGGCCGAGCAAGCGCATATCGGCGGCGGAGAACTGCAGCGTCAGCGCCTTGATCAGCGGCGCCGCCACAATCGACGCCAGCTCGGCATCGTCATAAGCGATCAACGCGATCTGGACGAAGGCCGGGACGATGGCGAGCGGATCGCGCCCGGCGCGGTCGGCCGCGGCGCGGATCGCGGCGAGTTTCGCGGCATAGTCCTCGGGCGTCCACGCTCCGGCGGGCCACCAGCCATCGGCAAAGCGCCCGGTGATATCCAGCATCCGCGGCCCCGCCGCTCCGATCCAGATCGGCGGGCACTTGCCGTCGTACAGTTCGGTATCCATCCGCGCCTGGCGAAGGTGGTAGAACTGGCCCTCGAAATCTACCGGAGACCGGCTCTCCCACAGCAGCTTGATGACGGTCAGCGCCTCTTCGAAGCGGCTCACGGGCTTGGCGAAATCGAAGCCGTAGGGGACGGTGTTCTCCAGCTCGCCCGAACCCAGGCCGAGGATGAAGCGGCCTTTGGAGAGGTGATCAAGGGTCAGCGCGGTCTGGGCGAGCATTGCGGGATGGCGGCGCACCGTATCGACCACGCTGGTCGCGATCGGCACGTTTTTCGTCAGCACCGCCGCTGCCCCGGCCACCGCCATGGCATCGAGATGGCGGTGCGGCGAGGGTGAGGCGGTGGCCAGATCGGTGAACTCGGGAGTCCAGATCGAATCGGGCCAGAAGCTGACCATATGGTCGGGCAGCCAGATCGAATGATAGCGCCCGGTATCGAGCGCAGCAATCTGGTCGATTGCCAGCGGCAAGGTGGTGCGCAGAAAGGCGGCTGGCTGGACTTTGATGGCGTTGTTCCCGGGCCGTTGCACGTGTGCGAAAGGCTAGACCAAGGTTGGGAGCCTATCCAGCCAGGGCGGGTGCAATTCGCCGGTGCGATTGTGGGCGCGCGCACGGGTCAGTTGATTAAGAACACAAACGGGGGCTGGCTCTTCGCAGTCCTCGGGCTAGACACGCCCCATGACCCAGAAATACGACGCGCTGATTATCGGGGGTGGGCACAACGGGCTGGTCTGCGCTTTCATGCTCGCGCGCGCCGGGCTGAAAGTGCGCGTGCTGGAGCGGCGCGATGTGATCGGCGGGGCGGCGGTGACCGAGGAGTTTCACCCCGGCTTCCGCAATTCCACCGCCAGCTACACGGTCAGCCTGCTCCGGCCCGAAGTGATTGCGGCGATGAAGTTGCACCAGCGTGGCTACCGGGTAATCGAACGCCCGATCAGTAATTTCCTCCCGTTTGAAGGCGATTACCTCAAGCTGGGCGGCGGGATGGCGCGCACCCAGGCCGAGTTCGCCCGCTTCTCGCGCAAGGATGCGCAGGCCTATCCCGCCTATGACGCCGCGCTCGGCCGGATCGCCCAGGTGCTGCGCGACCTGGCGCTGAAGATCCCGCCAAGCCCTGGCGACGGCCTGCCCGCGCTGTTCGCCGCGGCCCAGCAGGGCTGGCCGCTGGCCGGGCTGGATCTGGCGACCCAGCGCGATCTGCTGGCGATCTTTACCCGCTCGGCGCGCGAATTCCTCGACCAGTGGTTCGAGGATGACCGGATCAAGGCCGCCTTCGCCTTCGATGCCACCGTCGGGCATTACGATGGCGTCTCCAGCCCGGGCTCGGCCTACGTCCTGCTCCATCACATCTTCGGCGAGGTCAACGGCAAAGCCGGGGTCTGGGGCCACGCCGTCGGCGGAATGGGCGCGATCACCACCGCCATGGCGCAGGCCTGCCGCGAGGAAGGGGTCGAGATCAGCCTCGAAGCCCCCGTGGCGCGCGTGCTGATCGATGGCGGCAAGGCGGTGGGCGTGCGGCTGGTCAGCGGGACGGAGCTGTTTGCGCCGATCGTTGCGGCCAACGTCGGGCCGGCGCTGCTTTACCGGGGGATGGTTGATCCGGGCGATCTCGACGCCGATTTCAGCACGCGGATAGACCACTACAAAACCGGATCGGGCACTTTCCGGATGAATGTCGCGCTGTCCGAGTTACCTGACTTCACCGTGCTCCCGGGCAAGTCCTGCGCCGAGCATCATCAGGCCGGGATCGTCATCGCCCCGGGGCTCGACTACATGGACCGCGCCTATGCGGACGCCCGCGCCCATGGCTGGTCGCGCGCGCCGATTATCGAGCTGCTGATCCCTTCCACGGTCGACAACAGCCTCGCCCCGCCCGACCGCCACGTCGCCAGCCTGTTCTGCCAGCATGTCGCGCCGGTGTTGCCCGATGGCAGGACATGGGACGATGCACGCGAAGAAGTGGCCGACCTGATGATCGCCACTGTCACCCGCCATGCGCCCAATTTCGCTGCCAGCGTCTTCGCCCGCCAGATCCACTCACCGCTCGATCTGGAGCGCAAGTTCGGGCTCGTCGGGGGCGACATCTTCCACGGGCGAATGAGCCTGGATCAACTCTGGGCGGCGCGACCGGTACTGGGCAATGGCTCCTATCGCGGACCCATTGCAGGACTCTATATGTGTGGCGCGGGAACGCATCCGGGCGGCGGGGTCAGCGGCGCGCCGGGGTTCAACGCCGCCCGGGCGATCCTCCAGGATCGTGGCTGGCGCAAGCGCCTGCCGTGGGCGATGGCGGTGCGCTAATGCTCCCCCTAGACGTTGCGCGCCTGGCCGTGGCCGAGCGGCCCGCTGCCTTGGCCGAAGCCGGGCGCGGCGCGCAGGGCGGAGCGGACGAAGCCGCGCGCCCGGTCGACCGCTTCGGGCAGCTCCAGTCCGCGCCCGAGCATGGTCGCGATCCCGCTTGCCAGGGTGCAGCCGGTGCCATGGGTGTGGCGGGTGACGATGCGGCTGGCCTCGAACGGCAGGCTGGTGCCGTCGGGCGCGGTCAGGATATCGACCACCGTGCCCTCGTCCGAATGCCCGCCCTTGATCAGGATGTGGCAGCCATGCCGCGCGGCAAGGACGGCGGACGCTTCGCGCAGCGCGCCGGCCGTGGTTAGGTCGCTGTGGCTGAGGACCTGCAGCTCGGGAATGTTCGGAGTGATCAGCGTGGCCCGGCCGAACAGCAGTTCGACCATGGCTGCGATTGTCGGCGAGTCGGCTAGGTGGCCCCCCGAGGTGGCGACCATCACCGGGTCTAGCACCAGCGGCACGCCGGGTGCCTGGTCGAGCCCTTGCGCCACATGCCGGACGATGTCCTCGCTGCCGAGCATTCCGATCTTGATCGCGTCAACCCCGATATCCTCGATGCAGGCGGTCATCTGCTCAAGCACGAAAGCGCCAGGCAGGTGCAGCGCACCGTGGACGCCGCGCGTGTCCTGCGCGGTGACCGAGGTGATCGCGCTCATCGCATAGCCGCCAAGCATGGTGATGGTCTTGATATCGGCCTGGATGCCCGCCCCGCCCGAGCTGTCGGAACCGGCGATGGTAAGGATGCGGGGGATCATCGGGAATTGAAAATCACGCGGCCGCAGCCTCCGCCACCGCGTCGCAGATGGCGCTGACCGCCTGTTCAACCTTGGCTGCATCATCACCCTCGGCCATCACCCGGATCACCGGTTCGGTGCCAGAGGGCCGGATAACCAGCCGCCCGTTGCCCGCCAGTGTGGCCTCGGCCTCGGCAATCACCGCCTTGACCCGCGCGTCGTCCAAGGGTTTCCCGCCCGCGAACCGCACATTGCGCAGCAGTTGCGGCAGCGGATCGAACAGGTGGAGCAATTCACTCGCCGGCTGCCCTGAGCGTACCAGCGCGGCCAGCACCTGCAGCGCGGCGATCGTGCCATCGCCGGTGGTGGCGTGATCAAGCAGGATCATGTGTCCCGATTGCTCGCCGCCAACGTTGTAGCCGCGCGTGCGCATTGCTTCGAGGACGTGGCGATCGCCCACCGACGTCCGCACCAGTGCCAGCCCTTCGCCCTGCAGAAATCGCTCGAGCCCGAGGTTGGACATGACCGTGGCGACGACGCCGCCGCCCTTGAGCCGGCCTTGCTTGGCCCAGTGGCTGCCGATCAGCGCCATGATCTGGTCGCCGTCGACGGTCATTCCAGCCTCATCGACCACGATCAGGCGATCGGCATCGCCATCCAACGCGATCCCGATATCGGCGCCAGCGGCAACCACGGTTTCCTTGATCAGATCGAGATGGGTCGAGCCGACTTTGTCGTTGATGTTCTTGCCGTTGGGCGTCACCCCCAGAGCGATGACTTCGGCGCCGAGCTCCCACAGCACCGAGGGGGCGACCTGATAGGCTGCACCATTGGCGCAATCGACCACGATCTTGAGTCCGTCGAGCCGGACATTATCGGGCAGCGAGGCCTTGACCGCGTGAATGTAGCGCCCGCGGGCATCGTCGATCCGCCGCGCCCGGCCGACCTCGGGCGATGCTGCCAGCGGCTGCTGCGCGCCGAGCATGGCCTCGATCGCCAGTTCGTCGGCGTCCGACAGCTTGAACCCGTCCGGCCCGAACAGCTTGATCCCGTTGTCCTCATAGGGGTTGTGGCTGGCCGAAATCATCACGCCCACATCGGCGCGCATCTCGCGGGTCAGCATGGCCACGGCAGGCGTGGGCATCGGCCCCAGCAGGATCACGTCCATGCCCACGCTGGTAAACCCGGCGACCATCGCGCTTTCGAGCATATAGCCCGACAGCCGGGTGTCCTTGCCGATCACCACCCGGTGGCGATGCGCCCCGCGCAGGAAATGGGTGCCCGCGGCCTGGCCGACTTTCATCGCCGTCGCTGCGGTCATGACCCCTTCGTTGGTGCGCCCGCGAATGCCGTCGGTGCCGAAATATTGCCGTGCCATGCCGCGCCCGCTGCTTGTTGAGTTACCGCGTAGCTATGTCGCGCAACGCAGCGAATGTCACGCCCGGTGCGTCGGGTCTAAAGCGCCTTTTCGTAGATGTCGTACTGGCGGTTGACCTTGCTGCCGATGGCGTCGGCAATAGCATTCATGCCCTGGTTGTCTTCAAGGATCCAGCCGATCTCGGCGCGCGTGCCCTGGTAGTTGTGGACCGACGCATTGCGGATCTGCTCGATCATCATAAAGGCCAGCTGGCTCGCCAGGCGCGAGGCCTGCAACGGCTTGCGCACGCCCATCAGCGGCACCCGAACGTCGGCTTTGGTCGGCCTCCACAGCCATTTGAGCAGCCGCAGCCAGCCCAGCGGCGAAGGCTTGCCGGTCTTGCGGTTTACCCGCTTGAGCACCGCATTGAGATCGGGCAGAGTCATCATGAAGGCCACCGGTTCGCCTTCCAGCTCGGCGATCATGATCAGGTCCTCGCGGACCAGTGGCTTCAGCTTTTTGCCGGTATAGGCGATTTCGCTGGCGGTGATCGGCACGAAGCCCCAATTGTCCGACCAGGCATCGTTGAGGATATCGAGGATCAGCGCGGCTTCCTGGCTGAAGCGCTTTTTGTCGACCTTGCGGATGGCAATGCGCGGGTTGTTCTCACCCGACTTGACGATCCGCTGGATCAGCGGCGGGAAGGCCAGCGTAATATCCAGCTCGTAGGTCCGCAGAACCTTGGCGACGGAGTAACCCAACGCTTCGATCCAGGCCTGATACCGCGGGGAATTGTGGCCCATCATCACCATCGGCGCATGGTCGAAGCCCTTGACCAGCAGCCCCGGTTCTTCCCAGATCGACAGGCTGATCGGCGCGAGCACCCGGGTCATGCCCTGGCCGCGCAGCCAGTCTTCGGCAGCGGCGATCAGCGCCTGAGCCACGGCCTCGCCCTCGGCCTCGAAGGCGCCCCAGTTGCCGGTGCCGGGGCCCATGCCCTGGCTCATCGGCTGGGTCAGCGCCAGTTCGTCGATATGGGCAGAGATCCGCCCGACAACCTTCCCGCCGCACCGCGCCAGGAATAACTGGCAGCGGGCATGCTCAAAAAAAGGATTGCCGCCGGGGGAGTACTTCTCCAGCTCCTCACCGCGCAGTTGTGGCACCCAGTGTGGATCGGAAGCGTTGATGCGGAAAGCGAAGTCGACGAAGAGTCCGCGCTCGGCCTTGGTGGTGACCGGGGTGATGGCAATCTCGGACATGCGATGACTATCCGTCAGTTGGCGGCTTCGTCGCGGTTCATCGAGCGCCGCCGGGGATGGCCGCTGGCGATCCCGCCCGACAAGTCCTTGACCCACGGATAGCGCGCCGCAACCGCCTCGTCATAGCCCAGGTTGAACACCGTTGGGCTGCGCTGGGGACGGTCCTTCTTCTCGTAATAGGTCCCCAAAAGCCGGTCGAAGGCATAGTTGGTGATCCCGAAATTGCCGTTCTCGTGGAAATAATGGTGTTCGTTGTGGCGCTGCTTCTGGAATTGCACCCACTTCCACTTGGGCTTGAACGAGAGGTGCTGGATGCAGTGCATGAACTCGTAATAGCAGGTGGTCAGGATGCCGGTGGCCAGCGCGACCGCAGCGCCGCCCAACCCGCCGATCAGCCAGCCAACCGGGATCGTCGCAAGAGCAATCGTCGGCAGCGTGGTATGGAGCGCGCCGAACAGCACTTCGAGATGGTTGGGGTCCTGATGATGATCGTAGTGGATCCGCTTCCAGGTCGAGGCGAGCGGCTTGATCTTCCACATCCATCGCCCGTGCAGGACGTACTGGTGCAGCAGATGCCAGACCAGCGGATAGATCACCAACGCCGCGCCGATCGAGGCCAGGGTTTGCCACAGGCCCGCCGGATCGAGCGCATAGACCACGATGCCCGCCGCCGCGACCGCGAGGTAGGCGATGATCGTGTAGTGCTGGAAATAGGCCGAGATCAGCTGGCGCAACGTCATCCGGTCCAGATAGTGCGAGCGCTTCCAGAACGGCAGATGGCTGTCATCCGCCGGGACGGCGGGACTGTGCGACTGGGCGGGGGCGGTGGTCTGCAACACGGCGTTCAAGTTCCTGACTGGCCAAGCGGCTTAGCAAAGCTGCGCCGCAAGCGCCATAAGCTCATCTTTGCGGCACCAATGCGGCGGGGGAGGAGAGTTCTAGCGGATAACGCATGAACCGCGAGTGAGTGCCGGGCTTAAATCCTTCCCATTGCCGTGGAAGCAACACCAGCCCACTCCTCCTCCCGGCCACCCATAGCATAGACTGATCGGATGGCCGGGAGGGGAAGTGGGCTGGTGCCGCACTGAATAAGAAACTCTACTCCTCGGTCCGGATCAGCACGGTCTCGCCGATCAGGGCGAACAGCACGAACGGAGCCCAGGCGGCCAGCAACGGCGGATAACCGCCGAAATTGCCCATCGCCAGCGCCGCGTTGTCGACCACGAAATAGGCAAAGCCCAGCGCCATCCCGCCCACTGCGCGGATCAGAAGCTGGCCCGATCGAGCGAGGCCGAAGGCGGCGATGGCGCCGAGCAGCGGCATCAGCAGGGCCGACAAGGGCCCGGAGATCTTGTGCCACCACTTGCCCTCCAGCTCACCGGTGCGACGCCCAGCAGCCTTCAGCGCGGCAATCGAGCGCGAGAGCTGGCCGAGAGTCTGGGCATCTGGATCAACCCCTGTGATCGCAACCTGAGCAGGCGTCACGCCCTGGGCAATCACCAGCGCCTGGCTCGGGCGGGTGACCAGGGTCGACTGGACATCGAACACCACCGGACTCTCCAGCCGCCAGCCGGGATTGGCATAATGGGCGATGGGCGCGCGGATCTGCTGGATGATCGCCTCGTTCGCGTCGCGGCGATACCAGCTGACCCCTTGCATGGTCATGCCCGGACCCTCGCCGGTCAGCGTCGTGGCCGAGAGGATATTGTTGCCATCGCGCAGATAGACATTGTCGCGCACCGCCGAATCGCGGGGCACCGGACCATAATTCACCGCCTGCCACGCCTTGAGCGAAGCCGAGGCGCGGGTCACCACCGACTCGTTGAAGGCGAAGCTGATCCCCGAGAACACCAGCGCCGTCAGCAGCAGCGGGGCGAGCACCTGATGCGCCGACATTCCCGCCGCCTTCATCGAGATCACTTCGCTGTTCTGGTTGAGTGCAACCAGAGTCCAGATCGTCGCCAGCAGCACCGAATAGGGCAGGAAACGCGCGACCAGTTGCGGGATGCGCATCGTCACATAAGTCCACAGCTGGGCCTGGCCATTGCCGTGATAGGCGAAGATCTTGCCGCTTTCGCTCAGCAGGTCGAGCGCCTGGAGGATCAATACCAGCATAACCAGCACCCCCACGGTACGGGTGAGGAACAGCCGCCCGAGGTAGTAAGTTACCGTCCTGGAGGGGAAGAAGTTGAGCTGCATCAGGCTGGTTGCCCCCTCACACCGGTTGCGCGTCGCGCCGGCGCAATAGCTTGCGCAGGATCTTGCCGATGCTCGCCGCAGACCGCTCGAGCGCGCTGATCGCCTGGCCGCCGGGGACGTAAGCCACGCGCCAGTACATCCACAAGATCAGCGCGGCGAACAGCGCAAACGGTCCCCACAGTGCCAGCCACGGGTCGAGTCGGCCGAGCGCGGCGACGGCGTGACCGTATTCGTTGATCTTGTGATAAACCACGACCATCACGATCGCGACAAACACGCCTAGCGTCGAGGTCGATCGCTTGGGCGGGATCGCCAGCGCTACCGCCAGCAACGGCAGCAGCAGCATGATCACCACCTCGACCAGGCGAAAGTTCAGGCTCGCCTGGATCTCGTTGCGGGTCTGTGCGCTGAAATCCTTGCTCCAGCCGATCTTGAGCAGCTCGGGCAGGACATATTCCCTCTCCTTGCCGCCGCGTTTGCGGTACTGTTCGATTGCGGGGAGATCGATCGGCAGGTCATGCTGCGAGAAGGTCAGCACCCGCGGCGGCGCGCCAGCGGCATCCTGAACGATCTGGCCGTCGGTCAGGCGCAGGACGATAGTGTCCGGCCGCTCGCGCAGCGACAGGAAGCGGCCTTCGCGCGCCGAGATCGACAGCACCTGGCCCCTGTTGTCGGCAACCCGGGCGAAGATTCCCATCAGCTGCCGCCCCTCGTCCTTGCTGCTCTCGATCCGCAGTGCCATCCGATCCTTGAGCGTAGTGAACTCCCCAACCTTGATCGAGGCCCCCAGCGCCCCCGAGCGCAGGTCGAACTGCAGCCGGTCATAGTAGTATTCGGACAGCGGCTGGAGATAGCCGACATTGGCCAGATTGATCCCGGCCATGACGAAAGTGATCAGATAGGGCACCCGCAGCAGCCGGGTATAGCCCAGCCCGACCGCGCGCATCACGTCGAGCTCACTGGTCGTCGCCAGCTTGCGGAAGGCCAGCAGAATGCCCAGCAGCAGCCCTAGCGGTAGCGCCAGGCTGGCATATTCGGGCAACAGGTTGGCGAGCATCTTGAACACCACGCTGACCGGGCCGCCAGCCCCGGCGACGAAGTCGAACAGCTTGAGCATCTTGTCGAGGATCAGCAGCGAGGCGGCGATGATGAACACCGCCAGCATCGGCATGATCACCAGCCGGAAAATATAGCGATCGATAGCGGTGAGAAATTTCAAGCGTCGGGCCCGTGTTTCAACACCACAGCGCCCGGGCGGGCGAGAGGTTTCCGCCGGGCCTTATCCTCGGGGCGGGCGGAACGGCAAGGATAAAGGGGAGTCTTTGTGCACGGACCGGGTCAAGCTGACACTCGACCCGCGCGCGGCACCGGCCCTCTTCCCTTTCCGACCGCCCACTCAGCGTCCACTCGTTGGTGGCCGAGAGGGAGAGAGGGCCGGTGCCGCACCCAGCCGTAAGGCTGGAAAGGGTATCCGCGCCGTGCACCTAAGGCCGCAGAAGCGGGAACAGGACCATCAGCAATCCGACGATGCTCACCAGGAACACCAGGGTGCGGACCTTGGGCACGCCGGCCCAGTACAGCGGCAGGTAGACCGCGCGCGCGCCCAGCCAGATCCAGCCGCCCAGCGCGGTCAGCGGCGACGTGCGCCCGGCCAGGATTACCCCGGTCAGGGCGATGATCGCGATCGGCAGGGATTCGAGGAAATTGTCGCGCGCGCGCTCCAGCCGCGCTGCAACCGGATTGAGCGGCGGCATCTTTTCGTCGCGCGCACCCATGTTCCATTCAGTGCCGTATTGCCGGGTCTTGACGTTTACCGCGGTGAAGATGTGGACGAGCAGCAGCACCGCAGCCCAGGTCAGGATCAGGATTTCGGTATGCATGAAAGTGTCCCCCGGCGCCTGCCCGGCCAGCGCGACTGGCGCACAAGCTATACGTTAGGCGCGTAGCTTGCTAGTGCTGCCTTCGAAAGCACAGAGGTCATTATCGAACCCTTGCAAACTTCCGAACATCACGCCGTAGGCCGGATCGGCTGGCTGCGTGCGGCGGTCCTGGGTGCCAACGACGGGATCGTTTCTACCGCCAGCCTGATCGTCGGGGTCGCCGCTTCGGCAGCCGGTCGGCAGCCGATCCTGGTGGCCGGGATCGCCGGGCTGGTCGCCGGCGCGATGTCGATGGCGGCGGGCGAATACGTCTCGGTGTCAAGCCAGTCCGACACCGAAGCCGCCGATCTGCGGCGCGAGGCAGGGGAGCATGCAGCCTTTCCCGAAGCGGAGTTGGAGGAACTTGCCGGGATCTATCGCCAGCGCGGGCTCGACGATGCGCTTGCCCTGCAGGTGGCCAAAGCGCTGACCGCCCACGATGCCATGGGCGCGCATGCCCGCGACGAACTGGGCCTGGCCGACATGCACCGCGCCCGCCCGGTTCAGGCTGCTTTGACCTCCGCAGTGACCTTTGCGCTGGGGGCGGCGCTGCCGCTGGTCGCGGCGTTCATCGTGCCCCTGGCGCAAATCCCGCTGCTGGTATCGCTGGCTTCGCTGCTGTTCCTGATGTTGCTGGGCGGGATCGGCGCGAGGACCGGCGGAGCCCCGGTGGTCAAAGGCGTGCTCCGCGTCACGCTTTGGGGTGCGCTGGCCATGGCCGCGACTTTTGCCATCGGCAAGCTGCTGGGGGCGCAGGTCGGTTAGCTTGTAACGCCCGCCATCGTCAGCCGCCCGACGTCAGGCCTTTTCCAGCGTACATTGCAGCGGATGCTGGTTCTGACCGGCGAAGTCCATCACCTGGGTCACCTTGGTCTCGGCAATCTCATAGGGGAAAATCCCGCAGACCCCGACGCCCTTCTGATGAACATGCAGCATGACCCGCGTCGCCTGCTCCAGGTTCATCGAGAAATAGCGCTTGAGTACCATCACCACGAATTCCATCGGGGTGTAGTCATCGTTGAGCAACAGCACCTTGAACTGACTAGGCTTCTTCGGCTTGGTCCGGGTCTTGGTGGCGACGCCCAGCTGGTCCTGGCCGGTGCCATTGTCCGCATCGTCGCCCTGTGACGCGTGGGGCGCGGCGCGGAAAGGGGAATCGGCAAGGGTGGAGCGGCGGATTGTCATAAGCCTTGAATATATCGCAATTCGCGGCCCAATCGCAAGATGGCGTATTTCATGCAAAACGGGCCGAACAGGTTTCCCTGCCCGGCCCGCAGCTGTATCATCCCGGCGAGATAGAGCGCTGCCGGAAGTCAGGACCCGATCGCGTCAGAACTCGAGCAGAGCCCGGTTCAGGCGGCGAACTTGATCTTTTCCATGGCGATGCTCATCCGGCTGGACAGCGGCGCGAAGGCTTCGTTGACCAGCTTGAGCATGGCTTCGCTGTTTTTCGAGCTGGCAGCAACTGCAGCATCGAAGCTGCGGCGCATCATTTCGCCCTGCATCCGCATCATCTCGGTCGGCGAGGTGACGGTGGTGAGCTGCTTGACCTCGGCGGTCATGGTCTCAAATGCCGAACGCGTATCAGCCACGTAATCAGCCGACATCGACTGCATGCCGGTTGCCAGGATCTTGCTCGAAGCGACGATGGCTTCGACGTTGCCCTTGGTGAAGTCGGTCACGTCGCCCATCGCGGCAGTGCTCTTGGTGTAGGCGTCCTTGGCCTTGGTCTGGACTTCGGTCATCATCGACTTGAGGCCGGTGGTGAAATCGGTGCCAGTGGCAGCGGTGGTGGTTTTCATTGTTTTTTCCTTTGATTTAATAACTGGAGGCAAAATAGCTGAATAGATGGCTGACTTGGCCACCGGATCGGCCTTCACGACTTTTGGAGTAACGACTTTGGCTGCTGGCAACGCCCGGGGTTTGCGCGGGCGACCCAGCACGGCGGACTTGAGCGGCTTGACCGCGCCGCGCTTGACTTTCAGCTGCGCCACGACGGGAGCCAGCGGCGTGGCCAGGGCCGCCACGACCAGCTTGGGCTTGCGTCCGCGCTTGACCACTGCGACTGCCATTTCGGCAGGGGCGGGCAGATCAGCAGGAGCGGGCTTGGCTGGCTCGGTCACAACAGCCGACAGCTTCTCACTTTCCGGCGTGGCCACCGCATCGGCCGCTGGTGCCGGAGCGATGATTGCGACAGGGTTAGGGCTTGCTTCGGTCGACACTGTGCATTCCTCGCAGCTCAATGCTGCACTGCACAAATAGGTACCGCGGCAACCAAGGTCAAGGAAATTGTGCAGTGCAGCAATTGTCCGGACGACTTGCTGCTCGCGTTAAACGGTCTTCCAGCCAGGCTTAACGGGTTTTTACGTAGCGTCCCGGTGCATCCTCGATCACGCGATCGTTCTTGCCGCCGGGCACGCGCTTGCCCTTGGCGCGCACTTCGCTGTCGTCTTGTGCCCGTAGCCAGGCGACCCAATGCGGCCACCAGCTACCTTTGTGTTCGGTCGCTCCGGCGATGAACGCGTCGAGCGTTTCGGCTTTGGTTGGATTGGTCCAGTACTGGTACTTGTTGGCCGCCGGCGGATTGACCACCCCCGCAATGTGCCCCGATCCGGCCAGGACGAACGTCACCGGGCCTTGCAGGTGATCGGTGATCCGCCAGACGCTGTGAGGCGGAGCGATGTGGTCCTCGCGCCCGGCCTGGATATAGGCCGGGGTCTCGATTGCGGTAAGATCGATCGGCGTGCCATCGACCACGATCGATCCCGGCTGGACTAGGCGGTTGTCGCGATACAGATCGCGCAGATAGGCCTGGTGCCACTTGAGCGGCAAGTTGGTGGTGTCGCCGTTCCAGTGGAGCAGGTCGAAGGCCGGATAGTCCTGACCCATCAGGTAATTGTTGGTGACGTAGTTCCAGATCAGGTCGGTGCCGCGCAACAGGTTGAAGGCAAGAGCCATGTAGCGCCCGTCGAGAAAGCCGTCAGGCGAAAGCTTGGCGAGCATTTCGATCTGCTGGTCGTCGATGAAATTGTTCAGTTCGCCCGAGTCCTCGAAATCGACCTGGGCGGTGAAAAAAGTCGCGCTTTTGACCTTGCCCGCCTTGCCGCGTTTGGCGAGAAGGGCGAGCGTTGCCGCCAAGGTGGTGCCGGCGACGCAATAGCCGATGGTGTGCACCGCCGGCACGTTCAGCCGGTTGCGCACGGTGTCGATCGCTTCGATCTGCGACAGGATGTAATCGTCCCAGATCAGCTCGGCCATGCTTGCGTCGGCCGATTTCCACGAGACCATGAACACGCTGATACCCTGCTCCAGCGCCCAGCGGACAAAGCTTTTGGCGGGGTTGAGATCGAGGATATAGAACCGGTTGATCCACGGCGGGAAGATCACCAGCGGGACTTCGAGGACCGTTTCGGTCGTCGGGGTGTACTGGATCAGCTGATACAGCGCGGTCTCGTGGATGATCTTGCCCGGGGTCGCGGCGATGTTCTCGCCCAGGCGGAAGGCGGTGGGATCGGTATGGGTCAGCTGGCCGCGGCGCAGATCACCGAGCAGATTGTCGAGCCCTTTGACCAGGCTTTCGCCGCGGGTCTCCATGGCGCGCGCGATCACCTGCGGATTGGTCAGGGCGAAGTTGGCTGGGCTCAGCGCCTCGACCAGGGTGCGGGTAGCAAAGCGCAGTTGCTCCTGACGCTCGGGATCAGAGCCGCCCAGCGCTTCGGCCATGGTCATGATCTGCTCGGCCATAAGCAGATAAGTTTGATGGATCATCGCGAACATCGGCTGCTCGCGCCATTGCGGGTCGGCAAAGCGGCGGTCGCTGCGTGGCAGTTCGGGAATTGCGACACCGGCGGGCCACGCACCCAAAGGCCAGGCACCGGGTTGGGCAGCGATCCCGAATTGCGCCATCGTCGATTGCCACAGGGCTATGCCGTCGGACCAAGCCTTTTGCTGGACTTCGGGCCGGGCCAGCGGCACGCGCTGGTACCAGGTCTCGAGCATGGACTGCCACGCCGAGGGATCGGTCATGGCGCGCTGAGCGGCGGGACCAGACATTTGTTCCTGCTGAAATTCGAACCACTTGGTCTGCAACCGCCGGGCGACATCGGCCCATTGCACGGCATCGTCGAGCGGGCCAGACCCATCACCGGTCCGGGGCAGGAAGGCGGATAGCGCCGCATTCTGCATCTGTAGCAGCGTGGCGAAAGGGTTGGCCGGACCTGTCGGTTTTTGCGCCTCATCGGTCATGCGACTCTCCTGGCACGAGCGGGGTTATGTTCCGGCTAACTGCCGACCTGATCCAATCCTGCAACCCGGCCACGAATGTGCCAGACAAATCGGTCATTTGCCAGCGCGGCGTTATTGCCTACAGACCGCTGGTGCGGCGCGCCCTGCCGCAACCAACGGAAATGCCTGACGATCATGGAAGACGAGTTCTACCGCATCAAGCGCCTGCCGCCCTACGTCATCGCCGAAGTCAACGGCATGCGGGCCGCGGCGCGCGCGGAAGGGCGCGACATCATCGACCTGGGGATGGGCAACCCCGATCTGCCCCCGCCCGCGCACGTTATCGACAAGCTGTGCGAAGTCGCGATGAAGCCCGATGCGCACGGCTATTCGGCATCCAAGGGCATCCCCGGGGTGCGCAAGGCGCAGGCCAATTACTACGCCCGCCGCTTTGGGGTCGAGCTCGAACCCGATACCGAAGTCGTGATGACGATGGGCTCCAAGGAAGGCCTGGCGAGCATGGCCACCGCAATGACCGCGCCGGGCGATGTCGTGCTCGCCCCCAACCCGAGTTATCCGATCCACACCTTCGGGTTCATCATCGCCGGCGCGACGATCCGCTCGGTCCCGACCACGCCCGACGAAAATTACTGGCGCGCGCTCGATCGGGCGATGGCATTCACCGTGCCGCGCCCGTCGATCCTGATCGTCAACTATCCGTCGAACCCGACGGCCGTGACGGTCGACCTGG
>JAYWBP010000056.1:0-6829 GCA_043781375.1 Novosphingobium sp. | reverse complement strand
TCACGTCCACTGCGGTCAAGCGTGATAATCCCGAAGTCGCCGCCGCGCTGGAGGCGCGCGTTCCCGTGGTGCGCCGCGCCGAAATGCTGGCCGAGCTGATGCGCCTCAAGCGCACCGTTGCGGTCGCAGGCACTCACGGCAAGACCACTACCACCTCGATGATCGCCGCGCTGCTCGACGCCGGAGGAATCGATCCGACGGTGATCAACGGCGGGATCATCAACTCCTACGGCTCCAACGCCCGGCTGGGAGCGAGCGAGTGGATGGTAGTCGAGGCCGATGAGAGCGACGGCAGCTTTCTGCGCCTTGATGGGACGATCGCGGTCGTCACGAATATCGATCCCGAGCACCTCGATCACTACGGCGACTTCGACAAGGTCAAGGCCGCCTTCGTCGAATTCATCGAGAATGTGCCGTTCTACGGCGCGGCAGTGCTGTGCATCGATCATCCCGAGGTTCAGGCGGTGATCCCCAAGGTGCGCGACCGCCGGGTCATCACTTACGGCTTCTCCGCCCAGGCCGATGTGCGCGGCGACAACGTCCAGCCGGTCCCCGGCGGCAACCGCTTCGACGTGGCGATCCGTCAGCGCGACGGCTCAAGCCGACGAATCGAGGGTATCGAACTGCCGATGGCCGGACGCCACAACGTCCAGAACGCGCTGGCGGCGGTGGCCGTGGCTGTCGAGATGGGTTGCGCGGACGCGGTGATCCAGAACGGCTTTGCCAAGTTTACCGGGGTCAAGCGGCGCTTCACCAAGGTCGGCGAAGTGGCCGGAGCTTCGATTATTGACGACTATGCGCACCACCCGGTCGAGATCCGTGCAGTGCTTTCGGCGGCGCGCGAGGGGATCACCGGGCGGGTCATCGCGGTGGTTCAGCCGCACCGCTTCACCCGTTTGCGCGATCATCTGCCCGCGTTCCAGAGCGCCTTCAACGACGCTGATATTGTCTTTGTCGCGCCGGTCTATGCCGCAGGCGAGACGCCCATCGAGGGGGTCGACGCCGACGCGTTGGTCGAGGGGATCAAGGCGCGCGGGCACCGTTCGGCGCAGGCAATTGCCGGGGCAGTGCCGCTGGCCCAAGTGCTGGCCGCGACCATTCAGCCGGGCGACATGGTCGTGTGTCTGGGGGCAGGCGACATCACCAAGTGGGCTGCGGGTCTGGCCGATGCGATTGCGGCGGAGCAGGGGACGTGATGGCTGTGTTACGCTCACCCGCGCACCACTCCCCCACCCCTTCTTCTGAAAAGGAGCGGGAACAGTTGTGCGCGATCCTGCGCCACTCCTCGTCAGAGGAGGGATTGAGGGTGGTGGCCCCTCGCGGCAAGTTCACGCCTCATGCCCCGTTGGCCCCGCTGGTCTGGTTCAAGTCGGGCGGTCCGGCGCAGTGGTTGTTCGAACCCCGGGACCTGGCTGACCTCCAGCAGTTCCTGCGCGATCTGAATCCCGCGATCCCCGTCATGGCGTTGGGTCTGGGCTCCAACCTGATCATCCGCGATGGCGGCGTACCGGGCGTAGTGGTGCGGCTGGGCAAGGCGTTCGCCACAGTTGTCTCGCGTGACAAAACCGTCCTCGAATGCGGCGGTGGCGCTTCCGGCATCCTCGTGTCCTCTACTGCGCGCGATGCTGGCATCGCTGGCCTCGAATTCCTGCGCTCGATCCCCGGCACGGTCGGCGGCTTCGTGCGGATGAATGGCGGGGCCTATGGCGCCGAAGTCAGGGATATTCTGACCGACTGCGACGTGGTCTTGCGCTCGGGTGAACTGGTGACGCTGCCGGTGGCAAACCTGCACTACACGTACCGCCATTCAGACCTGCCTGCTGGCGCCATCGTCATCGCCGCGCGCTTTCGCGGGACGCCAGGCGATCCGGCAGCAATCCAGGCCGGAATGGACCGCATCTCCGCCTCGCGCGAGGCTTCGCAGCCATTGCGCAGCAAGACCGGAGGCTCCACTTTCAAGAATCCGCCGGGTTCCAGGGCCTGGGAACTGGTCGACAAGGCGGGCTGCCGGGGGCTGACAATCGGCGGGGCGCAAGTCAGCGAGAAGCACTGCAATTTCCTCCTCAACATCGGCGCTGCGACCAGCGCGGATATCGAAGAACTGGGCGAAGAAGTGCGGCGGCGGGTGAAAGCGACTCAAGGCGTGGAGCTGGAATGGGAAATTCAACGAGTGGGCATTTTTGCTGAAGCGCCGCAAGAACCGGTGAGCCCTAAATGACTCTCCCCACGCTCCACGTCGCAGTCCTGATGGGCGGATGGTCTTCAGAACGCCCGGTTTCGCTCATGTCCGGCAACGGCGTGGCCGATGCGCTGGAACAGCGCGGGCACAAGGTTACCCGGATCGACATGGACCGCCAGGTCGCCGCGCGCCTCGCCGAGGCGGCGCCCGATGTGGTGTTCAACGCTCTCCACGGCTCGCCGGGGGAGGACGGGACGGTCCAGGGCCTGCTCGACCTGATGGGCATACCCTATACCCATTCGGGCCTTGCGACCTCGGTCATCGCGATCGACAAAGAACTGACCAAGGCCGCGCTGGTACCCCACGGAATTCCGATGCCGGGCGGTTGGATCGTCGACAGCGCTGATCTGTATATCCGTGATCCGCTGGAGCGGCCTTATGTGCTCAAGCCGCTAAACGAGGGCTCCTCGGTCGGCGTCGCCATCGTCACCGATGAGAGCAATTACGGCAATCCGATCAGCGCCTCGGTCGCAGGCCCGTGGCAGAAGTTCGAGCGGCTGCTGGCCGAACCATTCATTCGCGGGCGCGAACTGACCACCGCGGTTTTGGCTGACCGCGCGCTGATGGTCACCGAACTCAAGCCCAAGACCGGGTTCTACGACTTCGACGCCAAGTACACCGAGGGGCTGACCGACCATGTCTGCCCGGCGGAAATTCCCGACAATGTCACCCAGGCCTGCAAGGACATCGCCTTGCGCGCGCATCGTTTGCTTGGCTGCAAGGGCACTAGCCGCGCCGACTTCCGCTGGGACGACGAGCGCGGGATCGAGGGGCTATTCCTGCTCGAGGTCAATACCCAGCCGGGGATGACTCCGCTCAGCCTGGTGCCCGAACAGGCGCGGCATCTGGGGATAAGCTATGGCGACCTGGTCGAGGCGATCATCGCCGAAGCGTTGCCTGTGGTAAGGGCGCAACCATGAGCCAGACGATCAAGCGAAGCGGCGCCAGCGCGCGCAAGGCCACGGCCGCGCGGGGCAAGGCGCGCAAGGTCAGCAATGCCAAGGCGCGGACCGGATCGGCAATTGATCGTTTCATGGCCTGGCTGCCGGTGTCCGAGGCCAATCTCCATCGCGGTTTTCTGGCGATGATCCTGGGCGGGGCGGTAGCGCTGGCGTGGTTTGTGGCCAGCCTCGCCGGAGTTCCGGCCATGGCCCGCCAGCAGGTCGCGACCATCGCTGCCGACGCCGGTTTCGAGGTCCACCGCGTCGAAGTACGCGGGGTCAAGCACCTTAACGAACTCAAAGTCTACGAGCGGGTCCTCGCCGCGCGCGATCAGGCAATGCCGCTGGTCGACATCGACGCTCTGCGCAACGACTTGATCCAGCTGTCGTGGGTCGAAGATGCCCGCGTCTCGCGCCAGCTGCCCGATACGCTGGTAGTCGATATCGTCGAGCGGACTCCGCACGCGGTGCTGGCCAAAGCCGGGCGGCTCGTGCTGATCGACGCGGCTGGCCATGAGCTTGAGCCAGTCAGTCCCGAGCGCGCCAAGGGCAAGCTGGTGCTCAGTGGGCCCGGCGCAGGGCAGCAGGTGCTGGCACTGGCCGACCTGCTCGAAGCTGCACCGGCCCTGAAGCCCCAAGTGCGCGGGGCCGAATGGATCGGCAATCGGCGCTGGAACCTGACCTTCAAGACCGGCCAGGTCCTTGCGCTGCCCGAAGGTGCCAAGGTTTCGGCCAATGCCCTGGTCAGCTTTGCCAAGCTCGACGGGACCAACCGCCTGCTCGGGGGCCAGGTTGCGGCGTTCGACATGCGCGCGCCCGACCGGATCTACCTGCGCGTGCCGGGGCGGGCCGAGCAATCGGCGCTGACCGCCACGGCTGCGGCTGCGGCAACGGCCAAGGCCAAGGCGGCAAAAGCTGCCGCCCATACAGCTTCGCCAGCAACGACTACCGAAGCGCCCAAAAAGGAGTCCCTGTGATGGCTGCTCCCCGCATCGCCCGCGTGTTCGGCGCGGTCAATATCGGCAGCTTTCGAATCTCGGCGATGATCGCGGGAATATCGGAAACCGGCGAGATGATCGTCCTGGGCTCGGGGCATCGTGCTGCGCAAGGGATCAAGCGCGGCTATGTCACTGACATGACCGCCGCGACTTACGCCATCCGGGACGCGATAGAGCGGGCCGAAAAGATGGCCAATACCTCGGTCTCCAGTGTTTGGATCGGTTGTTCGGGTGCGGGCCTGGCCAGCCAGATTGCCCAGGTCGAGGTCGATATCGGCGGGCGGCGGATCGAGCAGGATGATATCGACCACCTGCTGGTCTCGGCGCGCGATGTGATTCAGCCCGATGGACGCATGGTCCTCCATGCCCAGCCGGCGCACTACACGCTGGACGGTGCTCACGGTGTGCCCAGCCCCAAAGGGCTCCACGCCGAGCGACTGGGCGTCGATATTCACGTCATGCTTGCCGACGGCGCGCCGGTCCGCAATATCACCGAGGCCGTCCAGAACGCGCATCTCGAGGTGGAGGCGGTAGTCGGCTCGCCGGTCGCCGCGGGCCATGCCTGCCTGACGCCGGAAGAGCGCGACCTGGGCGTGGCCTTGGTCGAGTTCGGCGCGGAAGTGACTAATGTAGCGGTCTATGCCTCGGGCATGCTGATCGGACTGACCTCGATCCCGCTGGGTTCGGGCGACGTGACCGACGCTATCGCCTCGGCCTTCGGGATCCGGCGCTTTCAGGCCGAGCGGCTCAAATGCGTCAACGGCTCGGCCCTTGCCAGCCCGGTCGATCACCGCGAGATGATCCCGGTCAATGCCCCGGGCGAGGAAGGCTCCGGCCCGCTCGCGCGCCACGCCGACGATCGTAACCGGATCCCTCGTGCCGAGCTGATCTCGGTGATCACGGCCCAGCTTGGAAGGCTGATGGAAGAGGTCGGCGGAGCGTTGAAAGAAATGGGTTTCGTCAGTCGCGGCGGACAGCAGATTGTGCTGACCGGGGGTGGGGCAGAGCTGGTCGGGCTGGCGGATTATGCGCAAGGGGCGCTGGGCAAGCCTGTGCGGATCGGGCGTGCGCCGCACTTGAGAGGCCTGGCCGAAGCCCATGCCAAGCCGGGCTTTGCTACTCTGGCCGGACTGGTGCTTTATGCTGCCGCTGACCCAGTCGACATTCGCGCCATCGGGCCGACCTATCAGCCGACCTTGCGCTATAGCGGACTGGGTCTGGTCAACCGGGTTTACCGTGCGGTGCGCGAGTATTTCTAAGGCGTTCTGGCTGTGGACAAAGTTTGGTTAACCTTTGATTCGCCGAGTCGAAGGGTGCAAACGCCGCTATACGGAAACCGTGGTTTCCGCATCGCTGCCAGGAGAGCGAAATGAGTATCAATATCGGCCCGCCGGCTGTTGAGGAACTACGTCCCCGGATCATCGTGATCGGCGTGGGCGGGGCGGGCGGCAATGCCATCGCCAACATGATTCATGCGGATATCGAGGGCGTCGATTTCGTCGTCGCCAACACCGATGCGCAGGCGCTCAACAATGCGGTCGCCGAAAACCGCATCCAGCTCGGCCCCGACATCACGCAAGGGCTGGGCGCGGGATCACGGCCTGAGGTTGGCCGCGCTGCTGCCGAGGAGACCCTGGCCGAGATCGACCGCGCGCTCGACGGAGTGCATATGTGCTTTATCGCCGCGGGCATGGGCGGGGGCACCGGCACCGGCGCCGCACCGATCATCGCCAAGGCCGCGCGCGATCGCGGCGTGCTGACCGTAGGCGTGGTCACAAAGCCGTTCCTGTTTGAAGGCACCCGGCGGATGCGTTCGGCCGAGGCCGGGATCGAGGAGCTGCAGAAACACGTCGACACTCTGATCGTCATTCCCAACCAGAACCTGTTCCTGGTGGCCAAGGCCGAAACCACTTTCAAGGAAGCTTTCCAGCTGGCCGACGAAGTGCTCCAGCAGGGCGTGCGCTCGATCACCGACCTGATGGTTATGCCGGGCCTGATTAACCTCGACTTTGCCGACGTGCGTTCGGTCATGGGCGAGATGGGCAAGGCGATGATGGGCACCGGTGAAGGCTCGGGCGAGAACCGCGCGCTCGAAGCCGCAGAACGCGCCATCGCCAATCCGCTGCTCGATGGTGTGTCGATGCAGGGCGCCAAGGGAGT
Organism: Novosphingobium sp.; assembly: GCA_043781375.1. Taxonomy (GTDB): domain Bacteria; phylum Pseudomonadota; class Alphaproteobacteria; order Sphingomonadales; family Sphingomonadaceae; genus Novosphingobium. The sequence goes on along the minus strand of JAYWBP010000056.1, from coordinate 491 downwards.
GATCATCTCGATCATTGGCGGCGACGACATGAAGCTGCTCGAAGTCGACGAGGCCGCCAACCACATCCGTGAACTGGTCGATCCCAATGCCAACATCATCTGGGGCTCGGCGTTCAACCCTGACCTCCAGGGCAAGATCCGCGTTTCGGTGGTCGCCACCGGAATCGAACAGACCGAGCGCCAGGCCGAGGAGGCCTCGCGTCCGTTCAGCCTGGGATCGTCGCGCGCGCCGACCCGCCCGACCGTGCCGCCGGTGCAGCCGCAGCCGCTGTTCAGCCGTGAGCAGGCCGCACCGCCGGTCGAAGCTGCTGCGGCGCCGTTTGCCGAGCCGGAAGTCGACAGCGAAGAGCAAGAGGCCGAGTCCGACCATCGCGGTTATGCCAGCCTGGGCGGCATTTCGGTCGCATCGAACCTTGCCGATGACGATGCAGAAAGCGCGGACGAGGACGAGCCGCTGGAGCTTGGTCTGGAACATGCCGAAGCTCACGCGC
>JAYWBP010000055.1:0-6893 GCA_043781375.1 Novosphingobium sp. | reverse complement strand
CACCCAAGCTGTCGAGCGCCTCCACCAGCAGCGAGTGGCGATTGCTCGCCTCCTGCGCTTCCTCGACGATCTGGTCCTGCAGCGGACCGTCGTCCGAGAGCATGTCCTGCCACTGACCTTCGCCGTCCTCGTTGAACGAGATGTTGAGGCTGGCATCGCCGCCCATCATCATCCGCCGGTTCATGTTGACGACTTCGGTTTCGGACACGCCAAGATCGGTCGCGATCTTGGTCACGTGATCGGGATGCAGGTCCGAATCCTCGTATGCATCGAGGTTCTTCTTCATCCGCCGCAGGTTGAAGAACAGCTTTTTCTGGGCTGCGGTGGTGCCCATCTTGACGAGGCTCCACGAGCGCAGGATGAACTCCTGCATCGAGGCCTTGATCCACCACATGGCATAGGTCGCCAAGCGGAACCCACGCTCGGGCTCGAACTTCTTGACGCCTTGCATCAGGCCGATGTTGCCTTCGGAAATCAGCTCGCTGACGGGAAGGCCATAGCCGCGATAGCCCATCGCGATCTTGGCGACCAGGCGGAGGTGGCTGGTCACCAGCTGGGCTGCAGCCTCAGGATCCTGATGCTCGGCATAGCGTTTGGCGAGCATATATTCCTGCTCCGCAGTCAGCACCGGATATTTCTTGATCTCGGTCAGATAGCGATTGAGGCTTTGCTCGCCGCCCAGGGCAGGCATGACTGACAGATTGCGTTGCGTAGCCACAGGTACAATTCGTCCTTTCATTCGGTCAGCGAACCGTCCCGGACCCAATATAGACGTCCGGAGGAGATCGCCACACATAGAAACAACTACAGCAGGAAGTTCAGCTTGAAGCGCGCAATTCGATCAACAGTTCCCTCAAATCGACGGGCAGCATGGATTCGAAGCGCTGCGACGTTGCAGTAATCGGATGAACGAACCCCAGCACCGCAGCGTGAAGCGCCTGGCGGCTAAATCCGAGCTCGGCGAGCACGGGGCGCAGAGCTGAAGGGGTGCGTCCATAGACCGGGTCCCCCAATAGCGGATGGCCGATTGATCCAAGGTGAACGCGCACCTGATGCGTGCGCCCGGTCTCCAGCCGACACTCGACCAGGGTCGAGCCGCGTAAGGGTTCGAGCGTGCGATAGTGAGTCACGGCGGGTTTGCCCCGTCCTTCTTCGACCAGGGCCATCTTCTTGCGATCCCCCGACGAGCGCCCGATCGCCCCGCGCACGGTGCCCGATAAGGGGATCGGTCGCCCCGCGACTATCGCTTTATACACGCGTTCGATCGAATGGTCGGCGAATTGCCGGGCCAGACCCTCATGCGCGGCGTTGCTCTTGGCGACCACGATGAGCCCGGACGTATCCTTGTCGATGCGGTGGACGATGCCGGGGCGGGCAACTCCACCGATACCCGACAACTGCCCCGAACAATGGTGAAGCAGGGCATTGACCAGCGTCCCGTCGAGATTGCCCGCAGCGGGATGCACGACCAGCCCAGCGGGCTTGTCGACCACGATCAGGTGTTCGTCCTCGAACACTACATTCAGCGCAATGTCCTGCGCCTCCGCCGTTGCGGGAATGGCTTGGGGAACGGTGATTCGCCAAGCAGCGCCGACCAGCGCCCGGCTCGAAGCCGACGGTGCCGCAGCGCCTGCGATGGTCACCCGACCTTCACCGAGCAGCGCCTTGATTCGCTCGCGCGACAACCCGCTGGCTTCGGCCAAGGCCTTGTCGAGCCGCTGGTCGGTGCTGGCCAACGTGCCTTGGATGATGTGTTCCCCCCGGACCATGCTAGACAGATGGGTATGGGCTTGACGGTAACAAGTGGCGTGATGGCAACACTGCTGGCTGAAGCGGAACGCGCCGCGCCGCAGGAGTGTTGTGGCTTGTTGCTGGGCGAGGGGGACACGATCCGCGAGGCGCGCTCTGCCGCCAACATCGCCGCCGATCCGCGCCGTCGCTTCGAGATCGACCCCATCGCGCTGATCGCCGCCCACCGCGCCGCGCGGTCCGGCGGCGCAAATGTCATCGGCTACTACCACTCGCATCCCACCGGCAATCCGCAGCCCTCCGCCACTGACCGCGCACGAGGCAACGCCGACGGCACAGTCTGGGCAATCATCGCAAGTGACGACATTTTGTTCTGGCGCGATGGGGCGGAAGGCTTCGCCGCGCTTTCATACTCGGTCGAGGATGGTTAAGGGCGCTGCTCAACCCAACGAAAGCCCCAGCCCCCATGAATTCCCCGCTCGATCTCGCCAGCCTGCTCTGCTCGCGGCTGTGCCATGATATGCTCAGCCCGATCGGCGCGCTGAACAACGGGCTGGAGCTGCTGGCCGACGAAAAAGACCCCGAGATGCGCAAGCGCTGCTTTGAACTGCTTGAGCAAAGCGCCAAGATTTCCGCCGACAAACTCAAATTCTTCCGCCTCGCTTTCGGCGCCGCCGGGGGCTTCGGCGAGATGGTCCCGGTGCATGAACCGCGCGCGCTGATCGATGCTCTGGTCGGCAACAATGGCCGGATTGAGGTCAACTGGGCGCTGACGGGTGACACCCTGCCCAAGCCCGCGGTCAAGACCCTGCTCAACCTCGCCCTGATCGGGATCGAGGCGCTGATCCGCGGCGGAACGCTGGATATCGGCGCCGAACTGCGCGACGATGGCCAGGGCCAGGCCAGCGAGATCGTCATCCGCGCCTCGGGCGCCCGCATCGCTTTCGACAAGACCATTGGCCAGGCGCTCGAGGGTACGTTGCCCGATAGCGAACTGTCCAGCCGCACCGCGCCCGCAGCCATGCTCCACCAACTTGCAGCCAGTCTGGGCGGCGGGCTGCAATATGCCCTGAGCGAAGACGCGCTGATCCTGGGGGCCGTGTTGCCGGTGGGGTGAGGGCACAAACCCCTAGCCCCCTACGCCAAACCCGCTCATGCTGAGCCTGTCGAAGCACCCGCGCTAAGGCTCGCAGCATGAATGAATTTGTCCACCACCAGCGCCTGTCACCCAACCACGACGCGCGTGATCAGCCGATTTCGATGGTCGTGCTTCACTACACCGGGATGCAGACCGCGGCCGCGGCGCTGGCCCGGCTGACTGATCCCGAGGCCAAGGTTTCCGCGCACTACTTCATCGATGAGGACGGCACGGTCACCCAACTGGTGCCCGAAAATCGCCGCGCCTGGCATGCGGGCAAAGGCAATTGGCGCGGGCTTAGCGATGTGAACGCTGCCTCCATCGGCATCGAACTGGTCAATCCCGGGCATGAATTCGGCTACCGCGCGTTTCCGCCTGCGCAGATGGAAGCACTGCTGCCGCTGCTCAAGGACATCGTGCGCCGCAACAAGATCGCCTACGCCAATGTCGTGGGCCATTCCGACATTGCCCCGGCGCGCAAGGAGGATCCGGGCGAGCTGTTCGACTGGGCGCTGCTCGCCCGCCACCGCATGGCCCTGCCCACGCCCCAACTGCGCGTACCCTCGCCGTTTTCCAACGACGGCGCGTTTTTCCTCGCGCTCGAACGCTATGGCTACGACATCACCAATGGCCCAGCCGCAGTCCGCGCTTTCCAGCGCCGCTGGCGCCCGGGAAATATTGACGGGGTGGTCGACGGCGAGACCTCGGCGATCCTGTTTGCCCTGCTGTTGGAGCGCGACCAGGGACGTGCCAGGTGACCATTCCTTCTACGCAGTAGCCGTGCTAGACTTCGCGGCGCCAGGGGGCCGGGCAGCCGCGTCGGGAGCAATCCTGCCGAGGAAAGTCCGGGCTCCACGAACCAAGGGTGGCGGGTAACGCCCGCCGGGTGAGGGGTTTGCGCCCCGCGCTCAGGGAAAGTGCCACAGAGAGCAAACCGCCGATGGGTTGCCTAACCGCAACCACAGGTAAGGGTGAAAGGGTGCGGTAAGAGCGCACCGCGCTTCCGGCAACGGCAAGCGGCACGGCAAACCCCACCCGGAGCAAGACCGAATAGGGGCGGGGTGCCCCGCAAGGGGCAGGCGCGGTTCGCGCGCGTGTCGCAAGACAGCACTCGCCCGGGTTGGTCGCTTGAGCGGCGCGGCAACGCCCCGCCTAGAGGAATGGCTGCCCTGGCCGGAGGGGTCTTTTTGAGGTGACTCAAGGAGATACCACCGGCCAGACAGAACCCGGCTTACAGGCCCCCTGGCGTTTTTTTGTGTGGGGCTAACTCGGCAAGAAGCCCAGCTCGTAGTCCATCGGGCGGAGCTTGGTGCCGAGCGCGGTATAGGCTGCTTTGAACGGGTCGAAATCGGTTAGTTCGGAATCGCCATAGGCTTCGAGCGCGCGGCGGATCTGATACCAGCCTGCATCGGCCCGGTTGAGTTTGAAATCTTCGCGGATTTTGCGCGGAAAGGCGGTGGCGTGATAGCGCCGCCATAGCTTGCGCCCTTCACCCAGCACCGCTTGCGCCTCGGGCGAAAAGGCCATGCCCGCGATATGGCGCACCATGAAGTCGCTCTCGAACCGCTCCTTCGCGCCGACTTCGGCTTCGGTGAAGGGGATGAAGTGGTTGACCAGCGACCAGTCGCGTTCGTTCCAGTGCAGCCGTCGGCCCCGGCGGAGAGGTTGCTGCCGTTGAACAGCATCCAGACCAGGCAATCGGATTTGAATTCGTCGGTCAGCGGCTGCGAGGGCTGCAAAAACTGATCGCGGTCGTTGAGCCAGGTCTGGCTGATGAGACGGCGGACGGCGAAGACGATGACGGCTTGCCAGAGATTTTCGGCGATAATGTAAAGCCCGCCGCCGTTGCCGCCGGTAAAGATCGATGAGGTTATGCAGGTTTCTTGTCCCGCGTGCTGCAAATCGTTGTTGCTTGCATAGAGGTAACCTACCGCCCCCTCGCACTGCTTCTTAAGACGGGGATTGTCGGATACTTTGAAGGCATTGGAAAGAGGCAGGGCTATGGTGCCGCGCGCGAGGGGCCGGTCAATCCAGACGTTGAGAAACGAACTCGACGGTCGAAACGAGAAGTTCTTTTCGCCGATTATGTTGCCAGAGCGGTTCAGGACAACGACCGGAACTTGCGAAATTGGTTCACGCTTGTTCTGATCCCAAATCAGAAATCCGATTGGAAAATCGCCTTTTAGCCCGTCGAAGACTCGGCTGGGAGCCACAAACCCATCGAGATATCTTGCCCGCCATTTGTGCCTGAATTTCTCAAAATTCGGTGCATTTATGTATTTGAGTTTGCTGAATATGGCGAGGGTCGCGCTAGGCAACTCACGCTGAATTCGGACAAGAAATTGAACGAACAATTTCTTGCTCGCATAACCGACCTGCCAGTCATCCATCAGGCGCTGAGCCCGGGTATTCTCCACGCCCTTCTTATTGGTGTCACCTTTTCCAATGCCAGCGCCTGTTTCCGCATAAGGCGGATTGATCAGCACCAATATCTGCTTCGCGCCCTTCTTCCCCGCTTTCGCATCTGCAATGGCCTGACGCAGTTCGGCGGGGAGCTTGCCCGACAAGTCGTAGTCGATCTCGCCGAAATCGGTGACATCGTCGTTGAGGTAATCGTACTGGAAAATCGTCGCGCCGACGCAGGTGTGGCTGGCTCGCATGATCTCGATATCGGCCTGATCCAGCGTGGACATGAACACGTTGCGATAATTGCTGTGCTTTACCTCCAGATTGCCGACCCCGCAGCACATATCCCAGATGAGATAGCGTTCCTGCCAATTCTCACCGAGCGTCGCGACCAGCTGTTCATAGGCTTTATCGACGATATGCAGCGGAGTGTAATAGGCCCCTTTGAATTTCTGTTCGTCAATCGGCAGCAGGCTATCGCGCCGCTCCAGCAGATAATGCCGATGCTTTTGTTCGGGCGGGCGGTGATAGATCGCCCAGAAATTGCGATAGCCGCGTTCGCTGGCGAGTTCATATTGTTGCCCGCCCAGCAGGAACACCGGCTTGTCACCGTTGAACAACAGCCGGGCAGGCAACTTGCTCATGGCCTCGTTCTTGCCGTCGTGCATGATGTCGGCAAAAAACAGCACGGCATAGTCCGCCGGATTGACCGAGCCGAGTTCACTGCCGATCAGATCCACCCATTTATCGAACACCTGCCGCAGGTTGTCCGGCGTGATCGGGGTGCGGACGATCCGCCCTTCCTTGACCGCTGACTTTACCGCATCGATGAATTGCTGGGCATGGTTAGCGATGTCGTAAACGACATAGTGCGTTTCCATGTAGGGCGCGATTTGCGCCGCCAGTTCCTTGCCCGCCGCCGAACCGGATTTGGGCCAGAAAATGGTGGCATCTTCAAGGATCGGCAGTGTGTGTTCGGTAGGCATGATCGCGGCCTTGTTGCGGTCAATCACCGCCAGGAAGCCGGGGATGGGTTCACCGCGTTTGCGCGCCGCGCGGACATAGACCAGCAATTGGCCGAACATGACAATTGGCGGAGTTGAGACTTCCTTCGCCTCGAACCAGACCTCTTCGGTCTGGATATCTACCAGTCCTTTGAAGACGCCCTTCAGCCCAAGCGCCTAGATGTAGGCGTCCTTGACGTCTTCCTCTGTTTTAGCCCGCGCAAGGGCAGAGAGCAGGCTCACCGTCGTTCTCTCCTCACATGCTCAACGCATGTCATTGTGAGAGCATCACCCTCACCCCCTACCCACACTAACATAAACAAACCCCGCCCCGCGCACTTCCGCCGGATCGTACACATTGCGCAAGTCCACCAGCACCGGCGCCTTCATCGTTGCCTTCACCCGCGCGAAGTCCAAAGCCCGGAACGCGTCCCACTCGGTCACTAACGCCACCGCGTCCGCCCCGGCCACCGCCGCGTAAGTGCTGGCCGCCATTTGCACGCCGGGCATCAGCAGCGCGGCGGCTGCCATGCCTTCGGGATCATACGCCACCACGTCCACGCCCGCGTCCATCAGCGCCTGGGCGATGGCGATGG
>JAYWBP010000054.1:0-50013 GCA_043781375.1 Novosphingobium sp. | reverse complement strand
ACATGGGCCGCGCCTATGATCCGGGCATCGAGGCAGTCAGCCTCGGTCCAACCGGGGTTTAGGAATGAGCGCTCGGGGGCTTGCCGACACACTGCTGGTCTATCCTGTCAGTAGCTGAGTCATTTTTGATTATGCGGTGCGGTGGAGCAGATATGGCGAAAGGCAGAATTACCCAGTTGGGCTTGCTTGCTGCTGCGGTATTGGCTGGCGCGGCGCCCGCCCCCGCAAGCGTCACCCGGAATCTCAATTCCTGTCCGGCACTATTGGCGGCCGACGCCGCGCTGCGTGATCGCTATGCAAAACTTGGGTCGCACTGGCTGATGATCGATTGTGAACCGATCCATTATATCGACGAGGGGCGTGGGCCGGCGGTGCTCCTCATTCACGGCTCGTATGCGAGCGCCAGGCAATGGGACGGTTGGGCGGCGGCGCTGTCTCGTTACAAGCGGGTTATTCGTTTCGACCTTCCGCCGGCCGGGCTTTCCGGCCCCAATCCTGTCAATGACTATTCTACCGCACGCAAGATTCGCATTATCGACGCCTTGTTGAAACATCTGCACGTCCGCCGCGTGCTGATCGTCGGGACGTCGAGCGGCGGTGTGCCTGCTGCGGCTTTTGCCGCCGAACGGCCTGACAAGGTGACAGGGCTGATTCTCAACAACGTCGCCGTCGGGCCAATCAAGCGCAACCGCACCGGAATAACCGACGAATTGAAGAGCCTATTGGCCGAAGACGCGCGCCATCCCGAATACCACACGCCGGCGTTGTGGGGCGCGGTACTGCGCATGAACTTTTTCGCACCCGAGCAGCTCGATCCCAAACTCGCCGAAGAATGGACAGATCTCAACAACCGGATGCTGCAGATGAATGGCGCAAGCGGCGCCCAGGTGGCCGACGGCGACTTTGGCCGGATGCTTACCGATCTGCCGCGCATCAAGGCCCCTACCCTGTTCCTCTGGTCGGCTGAAGACCGCGAGGTGTCGCTTGGCGAGCATGGTCAAAGGGGGCTGGAACTCAGCGGCGCGCAAAACAAGCAATTGGTGGTGATTCCGCGCTGCGGGCACATGATGCCACTTGAATGCCCAGCCGAAGGTCTGGTGCTGGCGATAGCTTTTATCCGGCGCGTAGCTCATTGAAATACGTGCGTGGCGTTCCGGACCGGACTGCTTGTTCAGGCGGGCTCAGTGGGCGGGCGCAGATTTGCGGCGCGTGACCGGCGTGCCGCTTGCATCCGGTTCGGTGACAACGGCCACGTTGTAACGCTGCCGCAGCGCCGCCAGCAACGCCGCTTTCTGCAGCGCGGGCTGGCGTGTTTCGCGAAACAGCGCAATCGCCCGAAGCGCGCCCTGGTTGGCACCGCCTTCAAACCCCATGAAGGTTCGAATACGGCCGTCGGGCGCGGTCAGGTCGATATGGATGCGGTAGGCTTCGGCCTCGCCCGGCGGCAACCGCACGGTCATCGTGGCGGACGATGATGTCAGTGGCTGCACCTCGGCGCGCGCCCCCGGCTTCTGGCCCGCCAGGACGACAAGGCCAGCCCCATCGGCCAGATGCCCGCGCTGAACAGTCACCAGCTCCAGACCCTCGCCGACGCGCAGCTGCCCCGCCGCCATCGCTTCGGCCATCGCCGACGGCGGGTAAAAGCGATGTTCGATCTCCTCCATGTCGGCGCCATCCACCCGCGTATCCGTCAGGCTCGAATAGCCGTCAATTTTGCGCTCGCCGGTAGCGCTCAGATACACATTTTCGCCCAACCACAACCCGGCGTTGCGTTGCCAAAAGGGCGATTGTTCAAGCCGCGCGATGCTTGGCCCCGGCGGCGGCCGCAATTTGGGATCAAGCCTGCCGGCAATGAACGCGGCGATATCGGCGGCGACGGCTTCGGGTTTCTCCACCTGCGGATAATGGCCCGCATCGGGATATTTGCGAATCTCCACCGCTGTGCCGGTGAGCCATTGGGCGAACACCTCCGCTTCCAGATGCGAAAGCGTAATGCCCTTTTCCCCCCACAAGATGAGAGTGGGCGCACGCACCGCCGCCAGTACAGCCTGTGGATCACCGGTCTTGAACGCTGCGAGGAACGTTTGCGCTTCGCGCGCGCTGTCAACACGGCGGTTCCAGTCATAGACCTCGGTCACGAACGGCTCGCCGACCTTGGATGGATCGGCAAAATTAGCGCGCAAATTCTCGCTCCAGAAGGCGCGGCTTCCAACCGGCGGCGCGCCAGGCGGCCGCTCACGCGGGCGAATCGGATTGGTGGCAGCAGTCCGCGGAAGCCCGGCGGCATTCACCAGAACAAGACGGTCGAAACGCTGCGGTTGATCGGCGGCAAGCCGGACGGCAACGATCGCGCCCGATGACGTGCCGACCAGCGTCGTCCTTTCCACGCCAAGTCGGTCCATCAGCGCCAGCACCAGCGTTTCGAACCCGCGAATGTTGAGCATCGAGTCGGGCGCTGGCCCGGTCAGCCCCACGCTTGGAAAGTCGACCCGGATGACCCGATGCCCTGATCTAAGGCGCTGGGCGACACCATCCCAGGATGAAAGGTTGAGATAGGAGGCATTGAGCAGCACCACGGCAGGCCCAGTGCCTTCGTCGGTATAGTGGACTCGCATTCCGATCAGATCGATGAATTTCGATCCGGGCTCGGCATGCGCAGCTTCAAGCGCAGCAAACGACAGCGCCGGCTCGGCCGTTTGTGCAACCGTTGGGATCAGCAGCGCCAGCGGCAGCAGCAGCCGCCGCATCTGGTATTTACCCCTATGCGCCAGCACCATGCGGATATCGTCTTTCGTCGCACCATGCCGCGGTGCCGCCTGCCGGGGTTCTTGCACAGTCCCGCTGGCGCTCGAGCGCTTTTGTCTCACCTGCTTTCCTCGCACCTACGCTCCAAAAGCATAGGCCCATGCCGACAAAGGGCCGGCATGGGCCGTCGTCAAGCAGTCCGTGTCAGAACTTCGCCGCCGCCGTCAGTCCGATCCGCCGCCGTTCGCCCTGAATCGCTTCCGGGACACGGATGAAAAACGGGATGCCGATGCGCGGCTGTACGATCGCGTTCTGCGCATAAACCTTGTCGAACAGGTTGTTGGCAAAAATGGCGATGCTGTATTTGTCGTTGCTCACCGATAAACGCAGGTTGGTCAGCGTACGCGACGGGATAAAGGTCGAGTTGATATTATCGATAAAGGCATCGCCGGTGTAGTTCACGTCCACCCGGCCCGTCGCCTCCCAGTCATTGCCGACCGGCACCGTGGCCGTGGCGTGCAGGTTCCAGGAGGCTTTGACGGACCGCGCGGTCCGCTTACCTTCCAGGTTGGGCACCGCGATCACCGTGCCATTCGCGGCGGTGATGGTGGTGACGGAACAAGGGGCCAACGCAACAGCTGTAACGCCAGTGCCGGTGATGCAGTTGGCCCGACGGGCGGTATCATAGGAGCCGGCACCAAAGCGCGGATTGGTGAAATTGAAGGAGCCGCCGAAACCAAAGATATCGTTCGGCCGCGCTTCGATGGTCCCTTCGATACCCTCGATCTTGTAGGAGCTGGCGTTGGTAATGATGGCTACCGGCAGGCCAGTGGCCGCCGAATTTTCCGAGAATACCGCAATCTGCATGTTCTTCCAGTCGACCTTGTAGACCGCCAGGTTCAGCAATAGCCGGTTGTCGAGCAGTTTCGACTTGAGGCCAACTTCATATGTCCAGTTCTCTTCCTCCTTATAGGCGATTTCGGAAGGCAGCACGGCGGCTGCCACCGACTGATTGTTGAAACCGCCCGAACGAACGCCCTTGGCCGCCGTCGCATAGAGGAAGACATTATCAGTCGGCCGGTAGTCAATGCTGAATCGCGGCGTGAAGCTCTTGAACGTCGCCCGCTGCACAACGCCGATGTTCGGGAAGCTAAGGTTGGTGTTCGGCCCATCGATGATTACCGGTACGCCGCCAGCTGCCGCGTTGAGTTGGCTGGTCTTCTTGTCGATATTATAGCGACCTTCGGCCGACACGCGAACTTGACCAAAGTCATAGCCAAGCGACCCGAATATTGATTGGGTTATGGTGCTGCCAATGGTGTCACCGCTGGCCCGAAAGATGTTTGGCCCCGCGAGGAACTGGTTGTTCGAATTGGTGCCATCGGCCGGGCCGAAACCTGGCGGATTATTGGCCAGGACCTGTATTAGCCGTTCATTGGCCCCGATGGTTGCCCCATTGAGCGGATAGACGTTCACACCTGGGTTGAAGCTCGTGGGAATGCGCGAGTTGAAGTAGAAACCACCCAGCATCCACTGAAACTTGCTATTGTCCGGAGACTGGATGCGAACCTCCTGGCTGAAGGTTCTTACCTGCTCACGACCGGATGTATGCGCGTTGATGTTGATCACCCTTGTGTAGGGCTGCAATCCGAAGCCTGCGCAAGGCACCGCAGGAACCGAAACCGTGTTGATTTGGCACACGCCCAGCGAAATACCCCGACCGCTACCGTCATAATCATTATATGTCCGGTTTTTTGACTGAGTCAGGCCGGTCACGCTGACCAGCGTGAAAGGGTCGAATTTATACTTCAGATCGAGCGACACCTGCTGAGTGGAAAAGGTCGTGTCGGGCATGTCGGCTGACACATCATTGATCTTGTCGCTAACCAGCGGCCCGCATAACAGCGTCCTGGCGCCGGTCGCCGCGTCGGTGGTGCCGCAATTATACTCGCTCAGCAGGGGCAGTCGGATACCGCTCACCTCCGATTCCGAATGGGTTGCAAAGCCATTCAAGCGCGCATTGAATTGTCCGAGGTCAAGTTCCAACGAGCCGCTGATCGCATATTTCTTATAGCCGCCAACATTGTTATTGGGCGTTGTCAGGTTTTGGGCCGTGCCGCCGAAAGTCAGGTAGCCAGCGCTCAAACGGCCAAACAACTTGCCATCCACGATGGGGCCGGAAACACTCCCGCGCATCCGGTAATCAGCATTGGTGCCAACCGTGCCTTCGACGCGGCCACCCAATTGGCGCGACGGCGCCGCCGTGAAGATGCCCAGCGCACCAGCGAAGGTGGAGCGCCCATAAAGCGCACTTTGCGGACCCTTCGCTACATCAAGTTGCGCCACATCGAGCACTGATATGATGTCGACGGTGTTGCGACTGGTCTGGTAGATGCCATCGATGAAAACACCGACATTGGCCTCGGTATTGAGGTCGCTGTTGGTGTTTGCCGGTGCCTGACCACGAATATAGATGGTCAGCAGCGCGCCGCCGGCGATAGAGTTGATCGCCAGGCCTGGCGTGCTGTTGCTGAGATCCGCCAACGAGTTGATGCTTCGTTTTGTTAGCTCGGCGGCCGAAAGGGACACTATCGAGATTGGTACAGTCTGAATGTCTTCAGAACGTTTTCTGGCTGTCACGACGATCGTGTTACTGTCATTACTTGCACCTGCAACAGAAGTTGAAGTCTGTGCAACCGCCGGCATAGCGATTGCTATTGCCAGCAAAGCAGTCCCAGATAAAGTTTTCTTGGAAGTCATTTTTATCCCCCCTTGTAAATAATGGCTGTATTTACGATATTTTATTCATTTTTTAGACTTTGTTCGCTCAAGTTATATTTGCTAATCGCCCAAATGCTTAGCAACAAAAACGCAGCCGGTATGACGGAGTTAGTGGCATACATCGCAATAACTGCATTGCGCGGCTGGGCCACAAGCGCGCCGCCCAAGGTTGGCACATAACCAGCCAGGCTCATCGCCCATCCGACCACCAGCGCGCCGAGCGCAAACGCGCTTTTTTCAACGATCGCGTAAATGCTGGAAAACAACCCTTCTCGACGCTTGCCGGTCTTTTCGCGGTCATAGGCCATCGTATCGGAAAGCATGGCCAGCCCCATGAAGATCATTCCGCCTGAAAAGGCGCCGGCTGCGGCACCAATGGACAGGAGCATGGCAGTGCTGATACCCGGACCGGTGAACAGCCAGACCAGCGTGCTGACGGCATATAGCCCAGTCGCCGCCATGTAGCAGATACGCTTGCCATAGGTGCGTGACAGCTTGAGCCAGACCGGCATGGAGAGCGCCGTCGCCACATTGGCGATCACGCTGAATTGGGCTTGCCCGGCGTAGCCGATCTGCAAAACGTTCAGCTTGAACAAGAGATTGGTGCTGACGCCGGCTGCCAGCGAAAGATATTGCAAAGTCTTGGCGCTGATCAGCCACACCAGAGGCTTGTTTGCCCATAGCATTACGAGCGTTGGGCCCAGTGGCACACGCGCTTCGTCGATGGGCCGAGGCGGGGCCCAGCGCGCCGAGGCTGTGCCGAAGAAACAGCCCAGCATCGCCGCCACAATGACACCCGTCAGCGCGAAGGCCATGCTGCGATAGCCATCCATTCCGCCGCCGCCACGGGCGATGATTGCCGCTGCGCCACCGGTCGCAACCAGCTGCCCTGCCGCCACGAAAAATGTCCGGAACGAAAATAGCCGGGCGCGGACATGATGGTCGTCACTGATGTCTGCCGGGATGGCCATATAGGGCACGTTGAACAGAGAATATCCTGTAGAATACAGGATCAGTGCGACGGCCATATAAAGAATGAGCGCCCGGTCGCCGAGCACGGGCGGCAGAAAGATCATGAGGAACGAAGCCGCCGAAACGACTGCGCCCACGGCCAGAAACGGTCGCCTGCGCCCCAGCCGAGATTGCGACCGATCACTCAGCGTGCCGATCACAATGTCGGCAAAGATATCATAGATTTTAGACAGCGTCAGCAATAGCCCGGCAATCGCCGTGGACTGGCCCAGGACCGTAGACATCAGGGCTGGAAAATAAATGGTTACGGTATTGAGCATGATCGAAACACCGATCGTGCCGACCCCGAAGCCAAGGCAAAGTGCCAGCGACATCGGCCGGTCGCCCGCGGGCAGGCGCGCATTTTTCCCCTGCGCCAAACTGGTCGTCGCCATCAGACTGCCCCCCGGCTGGCCATGCAGTGTCCCATCATGCGGTCAAAACCTTCACAGCGGCGCGTTTGACCGATGCAAACGCGCCTTTCATGCCCGACCGCGCGCGGTTGCCGGGTCGCTTGTCGTGGCCGACAGACCGCCGATGCCCCGTTTTGCCACGGCGCCCGCGTCCGACTGTGCATAGTTGTAATGCGCAACCGCCCACGCGCTGCTGGCCCCGCCTGCGAAACACCGCCCAGCACCAATCGTTCAGCGTCGGAGGCGGGCCCGGCGTCCAATCGCTCGGCTATCGCCCCGCGAGTCCAGGCATCGAAGCTGGTTTTTTTGTCATCGGATGCGCCGAACCGATTGGCCGATAGCACCCCCAAAGGCCCATCGGTCCAGAACATCGAAGGCGGACCAGCTGATGCCCAGGAAGGCGAATCCGCGATGGTAGGGACCTGGCGCATGGCCATATACGGCACTTTTGCCGTCGTTTCGCGGTGCAGTGGCGGTAGCGGTAGCGGCGGGTCAATGGTGATCCGCCCCAACTGGTCCAGCCAACGGGCAATCGCTTCCGGCAGCCGCTGGTTTCCGCCAACAACCACTTTGTTCCGGTTTCCCGATGCGGCCTGCATCACAATGCAACCTGAGCCAAATACCAGGTTGAGGTTTCGACCAAGCGCCAGCGCACGCGGCGCGGAGACTGTGGCAGCAAAGCCGGAGAGCACCGCGCGGCGCTGCTGCATCATGGCTTGCGTCCCTTTGCCATTTCTGTGGCTGCAAGGTGGATTGCGCGGCGAATGCGGGAATAGGTGCCGCAGCGGCAGATATTGGTAATCTGCTCGTCGATTTCCTTGTCGCTCGGTTTACCGGTTGCGGCAATCAGCGCCGCGGCCGCCATGATCATGCCTGGCTGGCAATAGCCGCATTGCGGCACCTGCGCTTTGATCCAAGCCTTTTTCAGCGGATGCTCATTATCGGCCATCAGGCCCTCGATTGTCAGGATAGGCTTTCCCGCCACATCGCTCAATGCGACCACGCAGCTGCGTAACGGATCACCATCCACAAGCACGGTGCAGGCCCCGCAGGCACCGATGCCGCAGCCGAATTTGCTGCCCTTCAGCCCGGCCTCGTCACGCAGCGCCCAAAGCAGCGGCATGTCGTCGGGCGCATCGATCGTCCGCGCCTTCCCATTTATAGTGAGCGATACGGTCACAACAGATCACGCGCGACGCGGACGCCGAAGAACTGGCTGATTCGGTCCACCGGGTCGCGGCCCCTGAAGGTCGTGCGCGCCCAGGTTGCGGTGGTTGCCCAGGCTGAGCCGCGAACCACGCGCCGATCGCAGCCCTGTTTTTCTTGCGCGCTGCCATCGGTCGGCGAATCCACGGGGTAGGGCATAGCGTAGCAATCTTGCACCCAGGTCCAGGCATTACCGACAATGTCTTTCACGCCGAACGAATTGGCCGGAAAACTGCCGACCGGCGCCATACCTGGAAAGCCGTCGTTGCACTTAAGCGGTCCGCCTGTCACGCCGGCCGCTCGATTTGCCGACACATCAAGAATATTGGTGTGCGTGCACGCTTGCTCGGCGTCATCGCCCCACGGGTAAAGCGTGTTGCCGCCGGCGCGCGCCACATATTCGAATTCGGCCTCGCTCATCAGGCGATAAGGCATTCCGGTCTTTGCCTTCAGCCAGTCGACATAGGCCCTGGCGTCGTTCCAGCCGATGCAGACCACCGGCTCATCATCACGCGCGGGCCGCCCATAGCCGGGGTTTCGCCAGTCTGCGTCGGCTACTGCCTTGTAGGTGCCATCCTTGGCCAGAATGCAGTTCTTCGGCGTCGTGTAACCAGTCTCCACCACAAAGCGGGCAAACTGGCCGTTGGTCACCGGCGTCTCGCCCACCGCAAACGACCGAGCGATGGTGACTGTATGCACCGGACCCTCGAAGCGATCCGCCACAGTGCCGTTAAAGCCCATCTTATAGCTACCGGGCGCGATTACCACCATCTCGCTGCAAGCCTCGCAGTCCTTCAAATGGGTTCCGGGCGCCGGCATGGCCTGGGCTAGTGCCGGGACGGAAAGCAGCCCGACCAAAAATGCAGGAAGCCGTCGCATCAAATTACCTCGAACTTGCTTGCAGAAACCGGCAGCCGCCGGATTCGCTCGCCAGTTGCTGCGTGAATGGCCGAACAAAGCGCCGGTGCCACGCCGGGGACGCCGGCCTCACCCACGCCGCCGGGCGGCGCGGCACTGGCCACCAGGAACACCTCCAGCACCGGTGAATTGGCCATGGTCAACACTGGATAATCGGCAAAGCTCGACTGTTCGATCACGCCGTCCTTCAATGTGATCTCGCCCGCCAGCGCGGCCGACAAACCAAAGATGATGCCGCCCTCGATCTGCGCTATGACATTGTCAGGATCAATCGCCAGGCCGCAATCCACGGCGCAAATTACCCGTTCAACGTGAACGCGGCGGCCTGTGACGCTCACTTCGGCGACCAGCGCACAGCGCGTGCCCCATTCCGCGCTATAGGCGACACCCCGACCCCAGCCGACAGGCAAGGCCTTGTCCCAGCCGGCCCTTGCACCAACCGCCTTTAAAACCGCCGCCCCGCGCACATCCTCCTGCAATATCTCCAACCGATAAGCCAAAGGATCACGCCCCAGCTTCAGCGCAATTTCATCAATGAGCGATTCCGAGAAAAATCCGTTCTGCGACCCGGACACCGACCGCCAGAAGCCCGTCTTCACCGGTGCCTCGATCTCTACGGCCTCGATCCGTCGCTTGCCGATTTTATAGACCCGCGGCACCAACCCGCCAGCCACCGAACCATCCGCCAGCCCCGCGATGCGAAATGCCGCGCCCGAAGTCATCGGTTGCCCGGCAATGCGGCTGGACATGGCAAGAATTCGCCCATCCGCAGCGACGCCGGCCTGGGATCTGGCGAGGAACGTAGGTCGATAATAGTCGTTCCGCATATCTTCATTCCGCGGCCATATCAGCATCACCGGATGCCCTGGCACCGCCTTTGCCAAAAGCGCCGCCTGACGGGTGAAATCCCGTTCATTCTTCCGCCCGAAACCCCCGCCGAGATAGGTGCGATTGATCTTCACCGCCGACACCGGCAGCCCCAACGTCTCCGCAATCAACGGTGGCACCACATCGGCGGCCTGGCTTGGCAGCCACATTTCACAACGGTCCGCCGTAACCAGCGCGGTGGCGCACAGCGGCTCCATCGCGGCATGCGCCAGATACGGCACTTCATATTCTGCCGCGAACCGATGAGCCGCACCTGCGATGGCGGCGGCGATCTCGTCCGCGCTCGCGCCCATGTCGAAATTCCCAGGTCCTTTATATTCAACCGGAAATAAAAGTACGCCATCCTGGCCGTCCAGCGCCGCAACGAGCCGCTCGCGAATGGCGGCGCTATCCAGTTTCGGCCCCGGCTCGACTTTGAGCTCCAGCGCTTCGGCGCCCTTGGTCGCAGCCCAATAGTTTTTGGCAATCACGCCAACAGCCGTTTCGTCCAGCATCACCACGGCAATAACGCCAGCCACTGCCATCGCCGGTGCCGGGTCTACCGGCAGCAGCTTTGCACCCGCCACCGGCGCATGGCGGACCGTTGCGCGCAACAGGCCAGGCAGGTCGACATCCATCCCGAACTCGGTCTTGCCTTCAACTTTGGCCGGAATATCCTTGCGCGGCAAATCCTTGCCAATCAGGCGATAGTTCGCCGGATCTTTGCGCCCGGTAGCCTCCGGGACGGGCATTTTCGCTGCCGCTTCGGCAACATCACCAAAGCCCAGCGTGCGGCCCGATGGTTCATGGTAAAGTCGGCCTTCTCGCGCCGTAACACTGTCCAGCGCCACGCCCCATTGCGCCGCCGCCGCACCCACCAACAAGGCCCGCGTCGTCGCGCCAACGCTGCGCATCGCTTCAAAATAGGTCTTCACGCCATCACTGTTGGCGCTGCGCTGCCGCTTGTTCACCGGACTCAAAAAGGCCTTGTCGGCACCAGACAACCGCACCGTGACGCGGGACCAGTCGGCATCCATCTCCTCTGCCACAATCTTGGGCAGGCTGTTGACAATGCCCTGCCCCATCTCGGCACCGGGCGTTACGATAAAAACGTCGCCCGAAGGCAGGATCTGGACATAGGCATTAAGGACCGCACCACCGCCATCCCCCGACGCAGCTGCCACCTCGCCGCCGACCACCACCGCCACGGCCAGCCCCGCCGTGCCAAAAAGAAAGCGTCGTCGATCGAGGCTGACAAGCCGGAGGGCGCCGCTATCGATCTGCTCGCCCCTCATCGCTGTTTCGTCAAACGCGACGGCGGCCAGTTCCCCAGGAAAAAAACACTCGCCGCCCGGGCTGTCGCCGCGCCGCCCTCGATCGGGGCTGCATGGCCGACATTCATCGCCACCGAAAACCGCTTTTGTGTCGATCCAATCGCCGCAAACGCCGCTTCCCCATTGGCCAGCGACAAAGTCCGGTTCTTCTCCGACCAAAGCACCAGAACCGGCATCTTGAGCCGCCCCAGCATCGCCTTGCGCTCGGGCTCGCCAAGCCCGGCGGCAGCCGAAAACGCAGCCCGCGATTTGCCACCCGGGTCCTCGCGATTGGCAAAATCAGTCATCCGCTGGACAAGCTCAGGCGTGATGCGGGATTGGTCCACCAGCCCGTCTTGCAGCTGCAATTTGGTATATTCCGGTGTCTGCCAACCCCGCGCAACGTTGACGCGGGACATTTCGCGCAGCGTGTCATCACTCGTAATCCGCCCGTGCCCAAGCGGAAAATTGAAAAGGATCAGCCGCTTCACGTTGTCGGGATGGCGATCCGCATATAGCGCCGCAACAATCCCCCCGCTCGATCCCCCTGCCAATGAAAACGTCGTCAAGCCTAACGCGCGGGTAAAGCCCTCAAGCAGCGCAACTTCGCTGTCATAGCTTACATTGTGGTCTGGAAAATTGCGGGTCAGCCCGAACCGCAGGCGATCCATCCGGATAACCCGGAAGTTTTGAATCAGCGCTTTCGACCAATCGCTCCATTCGCGAAGCGAGTAATAGGAACCATGAAGGAGCACGACAACGGGCCCCTTGCCCTCGTCAACATAGTGCACCCGCGCCCCGTCCACATCGATAAAGCGCGAGTTGGGCAGCCGATAGCGAACCTCCAGATCGTCCAGCGACACCTGCCCGTAAGAGGCGGGCACAGCTGCAAGCGCAGGGATGGTCGCCGCCAGCAACGCCGCGCCACACATTCCCCGCCAGATGGCCCGGCGGCACATGATCATTCCTGCGGCAACCTCAAGCACGCCCCGACGCCACAAACCAGGACCTGAACGGCCCCTCCGACGTGTCGCCGAACTGCCCCGGTTCCTTGCGGGCATCGCCGACTGCCCGCTGATATCCAATCAGTGGTGCGGCAAAGCCCGCATCGTGCATCAACGCGTCATAGTCCGCAGTCAGCGCCCCTCGCCAATTGGGTTCATTGTTATAGACGGCCTCGAATTCCGCCTGCACACCAGCCCAGACATCGTCCTCGCCATAAAGCAGCGGTACTTCCAGATGGACAGCCACCCCACCCGGCCGCAGCAGCCGCCGGCTCTCAGCAAGTATGTTGACCACCGCCGGCATGGACGCCTCGTGCAACGCCACACAGCTGTAAACGAAGTCGAAGCTGGCATCGGGGAAGTTGGTGCATTCGGCATTCTGCTGGGAAAAATGCACTCTGGCACCCAGATGCTCAGCCCGGGCGTGAGCATAACGCAACATTGGGGCGCCTACGTCGACCGCATGCACGTCGGCGTCCGGAAAAGCCCAGGCTGCAGGAACTGTGCTTGCGCCAATGCCACAACCCATATCCAGGATGCGCTGCGGCTCAAGATCGGAATAGCAGGTCAACAAATGCGAAACGGCCGTCTGACCGCGCCTGTCGTTCAACAGCCCGCCGTTCATGCCCCGCATGAAGACTGCGCCACCTAGATCGATAACCGCTCCCTGCAGGACGCCATCGTCGCTCCGGTCGCCGGCATAGCCGCCGGGCATCAGGTGCACATCCTCCCCGGCCAGATAGTCTGGCACAACAAAGTCAGGATAAATTGTCACCGAACCGAGCGGCGCTTCGATGACGGCCAGCGCCTTCAAGCGCTCGCGCTGCCGGTCAGCGGTCTGCGCCACGGATTGCCACATATGGTTTTGCGCTTCGCGCCGCAGCGCAACCCAGGTCTGAAAACCTGACTGCTCGAACAAGGCGTCGCGGACCGCCGGAAACACGTCGTTACGCCCCTGTGCGCGCGCCTCTTCGGCAAGCGCCAACGCCGATCGGTGGTGGGCCGCCTCCACATCGCCGCCCAGAAACATTTTCAGATCAAGCACGAACATCTGCTCAGCCAATTCGTCATGCGAAAGCTCGGGGAGCATGGCGTGGCCACCACCGCTGGCCCGAAAGCCCGACAAGCCATCGTTCAAAGTCATACGCCTGGTCCTTCCTGTTCGGCGCGCACCCGCACAGCACGAAACACATTGGCGATCATCCGCTGACGCTCGGCAGCACGCGCCCGTTCGGCGGCGGCATCCGGCGCGAACCGCTCTACCGCCCCGTCCGCCACGACATTGGCGCCAGAAAGGATACGCTCCAGCGCATCCTGCCGCGCCCGCACCACCGTCAGCTCTGAAGCAAGCGCCACCAGGATCGCCAATATATCGTCATCGAGCGGACGATGCCCCGGCACCGGGCGCGATGCCGATGGTCCCCGGTGGCCGGCTACCTGCGCATCTTCCATCAACGTAGCGCTCCACTATTCACAAAATTGAGTATCTGCCCACATCAACATGCTGGGAAATACATATTTGGAAAAGAACCATGCGCGAGGGGTATGGCTCTTGATCGGCTATTTGTTCCGCCTAATGGCGCCCGGTGGGCGAATGGCGGAATCGGGATTGGCCACGAAATGGCTGCGTTTGCCCTGAACATGGAGGGTGAGCCGATCGCACAGCAGGGCCACACCTGACGGGCTGAACGGCAGATAGCTCAACTCATCGAGGATGATGAGGTCGAAGCGCAGGGCCTGGGGTGCATTGATCGGGGATGCCGGAGGAGCTTTGCCATCGGTCAGGCGGTGCAGAACGTTGCGGACCTGGGTCTTGGTGGCGACGCCCGCCTCAAGCGCAAGTCCGACCGCGCAAAGCACCGCCTGTTCGTCAAGCTGCAGTACGAGCGCCAGGATCTCGGCCATCTCCCGGTCGCCGCCGGGGCTGTGCAGAAGCTGGCTTTGCAACTGCTTGAATGCCTCGGGCAGTTACGTAAACGACGCGCCATTGCGGTGCGCCCCGGCTTGCGCTGGATCACCGCCAGATAGTGCTGCCAGACATCGACGGTCTGCCCGGGCAGGTGATGAGAACGTTCGATGATCCAGGAGTGCATCGTGGCGAGCAAGCTGGGCTCGATAGCCGCTTCGTCGTCACCTCACTCAAGCAGGGTAGCGCTGAACGGATTTACGACACCCTTCACTGTGCCCGCGATCAGGCGGAAAACTTGATCAAGTTTCACACGGCCCAACTCAAGTGCGACCGCACCTCGTGCTGCAGCGCCAATGCCAACCAGCTGCGCCTCGTTCTGCCCACTCACCGTTATCAGAAGGGCTCAGAACTTGACCTTGGCCGAGACGTGATAGCTGCGGCCGATCACGTCGTAGGTCGCCGCGTCGGTGGTCAGCGGCGCTGCGCTGACAAACGGCGGGGTCTTGTCGCCCAGGTTGTTGATCCCCGCGCCGATGCTGATCATGTCGTTGATCTTGTAGTTCGCATCGATGTCGAAGTAGCTGTAGGCGGGGACGCCCAGCGTGGTCGAAGCGGCGTTGGCCACGACGTCGGCGTGGATCATCGCCCCGATATAGCGCCACCGCACGGTCGCATCGAAGCCGCCGTTGCGATAGGTCAGCCCGGTGTTGGCCTTGTACTTGGGGTGCGAGATGTTTCCGCCGACGTCGCCAAACCCGACACTGCCCGCATAGTTGAGCGTTGGTGAGCCGAGCAGTCCGGACACCTTGTAGTTGTGGAGGTACGACACCACCGTCCCCAGTTCGAGCGAGCCGGCTCCGGACGACATCCCCAGCGCGTCGAGACCCAGGCGCCAGTCGAGCTGGAAGTCGACCCCGTCCAGCTTGTAGGTGGCGAAATTGAACAGGCCCTGGCTCGCGTTGGAGATGATTCCCGATGCCGAATCGCGGGTGATCCGGTTGCAGAAGCTGTTGTTGAGCGCATAGCCGGTGTTGCTCACCCCGTCGGAGTTGAAGCAGCGCGGCAGGATCGAGGTGATCCCCAGGGTGCCGATCGCATCGGAAATGCGGATGTTGTAATAGTCGATCGACAGGTTGAGGCGGCTCGCGCCCAAGTTGGGTGTGACCACTGCGCCGACCGACCAGCTGTGGGCCGTCTCGGGCTTGAGCAGGCGGTTGGAGCCGCTCTGCCCCTGGACCGAGTTGGAGCCGTAGGTGAAACTGTTGAGCAGCGCTGCGGGAACACCTTGCGCCTGGCACAACGTAGCAACCTGCGCCGCGTTGGCACCGGTGCGGTAGACGCTGCGGACATCGCATGGATCGCCGGCGGCGGCGGGGACGCCGATCGCCAGTTGCTGGGTGATCAGCGGACCATAGAGATCGCCCAGGCTCGGCGCGCGGATCGCCAGCGAGTACCCGCCGCGGAAGCGCAGCGCGTCGATCGGCTGCCAGCTGACATCGGCCTTCCAGGTGCCTTTGCCCGCAAAAGTATCGTACTTCGAATAGCGATAGCCCAGATCGAGCGAGAGCTCCTTGAAGAACGGCCGGTCAGCCAGCAGCGGCACCAGCAGTTCGCCGAACACTTCGCTCACCTGCTGCCGTCCGTGCGCTGCGGTGATCAGGCCATAGGGCAGCGAATCATTGATCTGGAGGATGTTGTCAGGGCGATAGTCGAACTCGTTGACGCGGTAGTCCGCACCCACGGCAAAGCGCAGGTCACCCGCCGGAAGTTTGAACAGCGGGCCCTGGATCGTGCCCTGAACCATTTTTTGCGACTGGGTGTTGATTGAAAGGTCGGTGCGTCCGGCATATTCCAGGCAGCCCGCGCTCAGCGCATTATTGCCCAGCGGGTTCCACGCATAGCCCACGCAGTTGCCATTGGTGCCCTTGTAGTTGGCGGTCCCATCGAGGATCGAGTTCACCGCAGAGCGGCTGACGTCCCCAAGCGCGATGTTGGTGAACTGACTGTGGCCGATCGAACCGAACACGTCATACGACAGGCTGGTCCCCGGGATCTCGCCGCGCAAACCACCCAGCGCCTGCCACACCGTGTACTTGTAGGTCTCGACCCGGTTGCCGAACGCGGTCAGCAGCTTGGTCAGGATCAGCGGGCCGGCGGGTGCGGGCGTGATTGAACCGAGGATCGTCTGCAGGCCCGGATTGGCCAGGACAAAGGGATTGTTGCGCGGAATGATCAACGGGACCGAAGGCTTGCTCGAGCCCGGGCCGGTGGAATCGCGCGCGGTCGAATCCATGAAGTTGAACTGGGCATAGGCAGTGACCGCGTCGGACAGCTCATAGCTGGTGCGGGCAAAGACGTTGTACTTCTTGAGCGGCACCTGAACATCGAAATACTGGCCCAGCGCGACTTGCACGTTGGTACAGGCCGGGCTGATGTTGATGCCCTTGATAGTGCCAAGACCGCGGAAGTTCTGCACACAGTTGGCGCCCGCGCCCATCGTGAAGATGGTGCCGTCGGTGTTGACCCCGATGGCGCCGGTATAGTTGCCGGTGCCCGAGATCGGGGTAGTGCCGGTATAGCCTGCCAATACGCCGTTGACCGCCGCAATCGTGGGCGCACCGCCGCCAAAGCTGCCCGCGCCGATGATCCCTTCAGGCGGTCGGGCAAGCTGGCGGATATTGCGGAAGAATGCCCGGTCTTCGCCCTTGACTGCGGCGCGGTCGGAATATTCGAACGCGATCAGCGCCTGACCGCGACCGTCGGCAAACTTGCCCCCGGCGATCACGCTGACGCGGTTGGTCGCGCCATCGCCCTTGGTCGCGCCGCCATGCTGGTAGTTCATCTCCACGCCGGAGAAGTTGTGGCGCAGCTTGAAGTTGACCACGCCCGCGACCGCGTCCGAGCCGTAGGTAGCCGAAGCGCCACCGGTGATGACTTCGACATTCTCGATCAGCGCGGTGGGGATGGTGTTGAGGTCGATCGAGCCATCGGGCGCCGACGGCATCAGCCGCCGCCCATCGAGCAAGACCAGCGACCGGCTTGGGCCGATCCCGCGCAAATCGCCATACGACTGACCACCGGCAAAGCCGAGTGTACCTTGTGCATCGCCGACCTCGGACGCGCCTTGGGCCCCGGCGAATTGCGGCATCTGCCCGATCGCGCGATCGAGCGAAGGCTGCCCGGCCGAGATGATCGCCTGACTGCCCAGGGTCGAGATCGGGCTGTTCGCCTTGTAGTCCTGGCGGGTGATCAGCGATCCGGTTACGACGATTTCGGAGGCCTTGCCGGTGTCAGCATCAGCGGCGGCGCTGGTATCGCCGGGCGCGGCGCTCGGCTTGGGAGCCGGTGTCTGCGCGAGCGCAGGAACCGCGCAAGCAAACAGGGCAACGGTGCTGACACTCGCAACCAACCGGCTGCGGCATAGGATGCGCGTCATGGAACTGTCCTCCCCCAGGCTCTGATGAGCCATTGTCTATTTTCCGCGCAGCTTCGTTGCTCGAGCTGCACTGGGCACGTTAGACGCCCTGCTCCCTTCAAAGGTATCGACCTGAAGTGAACCTGATCCCGGGGAGACAATTTCCCAAATCCCGTGTGATACTGCAGCAACGGTCAATCGATGCTAGTCTCGCCAAGGCGGCACACTGCAGACCTGACGCAGGACGTGGCGGAATGCGGCGGGAGTGTTGATCGCACGCCGCCTTGCGGGCATAGCGCGGCCACCATGCATGACATCAAAGCCATCCGCGACAACCCCGCAGCCTTCGACGCCGGTATGGCGCGGCGGGGGCCGGATGGGTCATCGGCGGCGATCCTGAGCGCTGACAACACAGCCCGCACAGCGCAAACCAAGGCCGATCTGCTGCTGGCTGAGCGCAATGTCCTGTCCAAGTCGATCGGCGCGTTGATGGGAAAGGGCGACCACGCCGGAGCCGAGGCAATCAAGGCCCAGGTCGAGGCGATCAAGCGCGATCTGCCGGGGCTGGAGGATGAGCAACGCCAGGCGAGCGCGGCAATCCGCACGCTGCTGGCCGCGCTGCCCAACATTCCCGATGCCGATGTGCCTGACGGCGCGGACGAGGCGGGCAATGTCGAATTCAGCCGCTGGGGCACGCCGCGCCAGTTCGACTTCGCGCCCAAGGAGCACGCCGATCTTGGCCCCGCGCTTGGCCTCGATTTCGAGACGGGGGCGGCAATCTCGGGTGCGCGATTTACTTTCCTGCGCGGCCAGATGGCGCGGCTGCAGCGGGCGCTGGGGCAATTCATGCTCGATGCGCAAGGTGCCAAGGGCTTCACCGAATGCGCGCCGCCGCTGCTGGTGCGCGACGAGGCGCTGTTCGGCACCGGGCAATTGCCCAAGTTCGCCGACGACCTGTTCCACACCACCGATGGCCGCTGGCTGATCCCCACTGCCGAGGTCTCCCTGACCAACGCAGTCCGCGAACAAATCCTGAGCCACGCGCAACTCCCGCTCCGCATGACCGCGCTCACCCCCTGCTTCCGCTCTGAGGCCGGGGCGGCGGGCAAGGATACGCGCGGCTATATCCGCCAGCATCAGTTCGAGAAGGTCGAGCTGGTGACGATCTGCGCGCCAGAAGACTCCGCCGCCGAGCACGAATCCATGACCGCTGCCGCCGAGGCGATCCTCCAGGCGCTCAATCTGCCCTATCGCAAGATGCTGCTGTGCGCGGGCGACATGGGCTTTACTGCACGCAAGACCTTCGATCTTGAGGTCTGGCTGCCCGGCCAGAACGCCTATCGCGAGATCAGCTCGATCAGCAACTGCGGCGATTTCCAGGCGCGGCGGATGAACACGCAATATCGTCCCGCAGGCCAGACCAAGGGCCCCTGGCCGTTCGTCCACACCCTCAACGGCTCGGGGCTCGCGGTGGGCCGCACGTTGGTGGCGGTGCTGGAAAATTACCAGCAGGAGGACGGCTCGGTCGATGTGCCCGTGGCGCTGTTGCCCTATATGGGCGGGCTGACGAAACTTGTAGCAAAACTGGTGGCCAACTGATGCGCATTCTTCTGACCAATGACGACGGCATCCAGGCGCCCGGGCTGGTGGTGCTTGAAAGGATCGCCCGCCAGTTCAGCGATGACGTGTGGGTTGTCGCCCCGTCCGAGGAGCAATCGGGCGCGGGCCATTCGCTGACCCTGACCCGGCCCGTGCGGATGCGGCGCCATGACGAGCGCCGCTTCTCGGTCGCCGGCACGCCGACCGACGCCGTGACCATGGCCTTGCGCAAGGTCCTGCCTGAGCCGCCCGACCTGATCCTGTCTGGCGTCAACCGCGGAGCCAATCTGGGCGATGACGTCACCTATTCGGGCACGGTTTCGGCCGCGATCGAGGGCGCGCTGGCGGGGATCCGCTCAATCGCGCTGAGCCAGGTCTATGACCGCGAAGGCATGGGCGACACCGTGCCGTTCGCCGCCGCCGAAGCCTGGGGGGCAAAAGTAATCGCCCCGCTGCTGGCCACGCCGTTTGCCGAACGCACGATGGTCAACATCAACTTCCCGCCGCTGCCGCCAGAGGCCGTCCAGGGCATCCGCGTGGTCCGGCAGGGGTTCCACGATTATGCCCGCGGCTCGGTGGTCGAGGGCAAGGACCCGCGCGGGTTCAAGTACTATTGGTTCGGGCTCCACGGGATCGAGCACACCCCCGGCCACGCCACCGACCTGGAGGCGATTGCCGATGGCTTCGTTTCAGTGACTCCGCTGCAGCTTGACCTGACCCACGATATGTCGCTGGCCGCGATGGCGGCACGGTTCGCACCGTGAGATTCTGGGCGCTGCCCTTGCTGGCGCTGGCGCTGGTGGGGGCGCATGGGCCGAAGCATCCGGTCGCTACCAAACCCGACCCGGCAACCGAAAGCGAACATATCGTCGGCCCGGGTGAAACGCTGGGCGGGATCGCGGTGCGCGCAAAAGTCCCGCGCATCCTGATCGCCGAGGCCAACCGGCTGGACAAGCCTTACCACGTCCACGTCGGCCAGCGCCTGATGATCCCGCGCACCCGGCATCATGTGGTGAAGCCAGGCGAGACCGGGTTCGGCATCGCCATCGACTATGGCGTGCCGTTCTCGGCGATCGCGGTGGCCAACGGGCTCAAGCCCAAGGCCAAAGTGCGGATCGGCCAGGAACTGCTGATCCCAACAGTGATCGCGCCGCCCCCGCAGGAGGACGATGAGGCGCCAGCGCTGAAACCGAACCCCGCACCGGCCTCGCGCTTTGGCTGGCCTTTGCATGGCGATATCCTGCTCGGCTTCACCGCGCGCAGCGCCAAACACAGCCACGACGGGATCGATATCGCGGCCGACGAAGGCACCGCCGTACGCGCCACTGCCGCAGGTAAAGTGCTGTTCGCCGCAGTCGAGCCGCGCAAGTACGGCAATCTGGTGGTGATCGACCACGGCGGCGGCTGGCATTCGGCCTATGCGCACTTAAAGCGCGTTACCGTGCATCTGGGCGACAAGGTTAGGGCCGGCGAGCGCGTCGGGCTGGCCGGGCATACCGGAAGAGCGACGACGGATGAGCTTCACTTCGAACTGCGGCGCGGGAACCGTCCGGTCGATCCGGTCAAGCAGTTGCCGGTGGCGGACTGAGGCTTCCGAAATCCTCCCTGCTTTCGCGTGAGCGCAATGGGGAGGATCTTGAAAAGCGCGCCCTCACCCCAGCGCCCAGAACACTGCCCCCATCGCCAAATAGGCGACCATCCAGAACCCCGCGTCGACCAGCGCCTCGCGCACCGGCAGGCCCTGGCGGCTGTAGCTGATGAACAGAGCCGGGGCGATGATGGTCAGGGCCAGGCCGCCCGACATCATCGGGTAGAGCCAGGGCTTGGCCGCCAGCGTTTCGGCGCCGGTCCGAGCGAAATTGTGCCCCACGAGACTCGCTGAGATCAATTGCAGCAGCACCGCCTGGCCATAGCTGCGGACCACGCCCTTACCGCCGGGCTGGCGCGCGCCGAGCAGCGGCTTGCCGCCAAACAGCGGTCCGTACCAGACAAGGCCGATGGCCACCGCCAGGTTCGCCGATAACCCCACCGCCAGCCAATTTACCGGTCCCATCGAATGTTCCTTCGCCGCAACGGTAGCGAAACGGCCTTTGGCAGTGTAGGGGCGGCCCGGCAATGGCACTGGTAATCCCCGCAAGTCCCCGGATCGGCATGGTCAGCCTCGGCTGCCCCAAGGCCCTGGTCGATTCCGAACGCATCCTCACCCGGCTGCGCGCCGATGGCTATGCGATGAGCCCCGACTATGCCGGGGCCGACGTAGTATTAGTCAACACTTGCGGCTTCCTCGACTCCGCCAAGGAGGAAAGCCTGGCCGCGATCGGCGAAGCAATTGCGGAAAATGGCCGGGTGATCGTCACCGGCTGCATGGGCAACGAAGCCGAGGCGATCCGGGCCAAGTTCCCCTCGGTGCTGGCAGTGACCGGGGCGCACCAGTACGAGGCGGTGGTCGAGGCGGTTCATGAAGCGGCCCCGCCCAGCCAAGGGCCCTATATCGACCTCATCCCTCAGGCATTTGCCGACGATGGCGGCATCAAGCTGACCCCGCGCCATTACTCTTACCTCAAGATTTCGGAGGGCTGCAACCACGCCTGCTCGTTCTGCATCATCCCTTCGCTGCGTGGCAAGCTGGCCAGTCGGCGGATCGACGCGGTGCTGCGTGAGGCGGAAAAGCTGGTCGCGGCGGGGACGAAGGAACTGCTGGTGATCAGCCAGGACACTTCGGCCTATGGCGTCGATACCCGGCACGAGAGCCGCGAGTGGAAAGGCCACCCGGTCCGCGCCCATATGACCGACCTGGCCCGCGAACTGGGCCAGTTGCGCACGCCTGAGGGCAAAACACCATGGGTGCGGCTCCACTACGTCTATCCCTACCCACACGTCGACGCGGTCATCCCGCTGATGGCCGAGGGTTTGCTGACGCCGTATCTTGACATTCCGTTCCAGCACGCCGCCCCGTCGGTGCTCAAGGCGATGAAGCGCCCGGCCAATGAGGCCCGCGTGCTCGAGCGGCTCAAGGCCTGGCGCGAAATCTGCCCCGACATCGCCGTGCGATCGAGCTTCGTGGTCGGCTTTCCGGGCGAGACCGAGGCGGACTTCCAGTACCTGCTCGACTGGCTCGACGAAGCCCAGCTCGACCGGGTTGGCGCATTCCGCTTCGAGCCGGTGGCAGGGGCGGCGGCCAATGCGCTGCCCGGTGCTGTGCCTGATGAGGTAAAAGAAGAACGCTTCGCCCGGATCATGGAGCGCACTGCAGCGATCAGCGCCGCCAAGCTCGGTGCCAAGATCGGCCGGGTCCTGCCGGTGATCGTCGACGAGGTCGGCGAACCCGACGAGGACGGCGACCTGGGCGCCACCGCCCGCAGCCAGGCCGATGCGCCCGAGATCGACGGCAACGTATTTTTGCGCAACGTTTCACCCGGACTCAAGCCGGGCGACGTGATCGACGTCCTGGTCGAGGATGCCGACGCGCACGATCTGTTCGGGGTGGAAGTGGGCGTCCAATAATCGCAACTAGCAAATTCGGATTGCTTGGCTTTGCTCGCAATGACGAAGCATTTATATGGGAGCTTGAGCCCCAAACCCCAACCTTGCCGCCACTATCCGCTCGATCTGACGCCGCGCGACCTTGTTGCTCGGCAACATCGGGACTTCCTCACGAGTAATCGCCACATAAGCCTGCGGCACTTTGTAGCCTGACAGCCGTGCCCGCAACGCCGCCTCGATCGCCGCGAAATCCAGCACCACTCCGTCTCGCGCCACCACCGCTGCGACAACCTTTTGTCCGCGCGCCTCGTCGGGCAGGCCGACCACATAAGCCGAATGAACCCCCGCCAATGCCTGCATTTCCGCTTCGACCTCAGCGGGGGAGACATTCGCACTGGCAGTCTTGATCATGTCGCCGTCGCGCCCGGTGAAATGGATCCGCACGCCCTCGACCAGGCCCCTGTCGCCGGTGCGATAGTAGCCATCGGCAGAAAAGTTGTCCGCCCGTTCAACCTTGTGCAAGGCCGGGGTCAGGCCATAGCCGCGCACCTGGATCTCGCCGCGCCCGCCCTCGCCCAGCGGGCGATCATTGGCATCGACGACGCGTAGTTCGAAGTTATCGGAGATGTGGTCGAGCGGGGCACATAGCGGATAGCCCGCCGCGCGCAGTTCGTCGCCCCAGCTGTAGGGGCCCAGTGTTTCGGTCATGCCCAGTGCCCAGTCGATTACGTTGCGGGGCATCAGGGCCAAGTCATCGGCGGCAAGGACGGTGCCCATCGCCATCCGGCTGGAGCTGGACGTTCTTTCGGTACATACTGTTGTGGCGCCTGCTTCCCAAGCCGGGAGCAGCGTCATCATCAGCCCGCCGATCCAGAACATCGGGAGCGATGCCTTGACCATCTGGCCGGGCTGGAATTGCACTTTTTCACGCAGCCAGTGCGTGCGGAACAGCACCGGGCCGTGATCGTGCTTAACCCCCTTGGGCAGCGCCATCGCGCCCGAAGTGTAGATCTTGATCATCTGATCGGTCGGGTGAACCTCGCTTTCGATCGCCAGCAACAGGTCCTCGCTGACGCTGTCCGCTGCATCGGTCAGCCATGTCAGGTCGCGGATCGCGCTGGTCAGGTCCGCGCCAGTCGACACGATCCAGCGCAGATAAGGTGCTGCTGGCAGCCGGAGGTCCGGGCTACTCTGCGCCAGTCCCGGCAGCGCCTCGGCCAGCCGCGCCGCATAGTCGTGGCCAAGCAGGCTGCGCTGAACGATCAGCCCGGTCAGGTCGGACTGGCACAACACCCGCACCAGTTCGCCCGCCTTGAGCAGCGTGCTGAGCGGGATCGCCACTGCCCCGATCCGGGCGATCGCGGCCAGAGTCACCGCAAAGTCCGGACCGTTGCCGTAAAGGAAGCCGATCCGGCCGCCCTTGCCTACTCCGCGTGCCACCAGCCCCCGCGCCAAGACTGCCGATCGCCGCTCCAGTTCCACAAAGCTGGCCGCCGCATCGGGCAGCGTGGGACCGGTGAGCGTGATCGCTACCGCATCGCCATGGGCCACCGCCGCCGCCCGGACGAGCTGAGGGAAGGTCCGGGCCTGTCGCGGATCGCCGTAGTTCACCTTGCCGCTCCGTTGCCAAATCTGCTGCCCAGTATGGCGCGCAGCCCAGCCACCGCAAATCGCCGGGGCGGAATCGGCTGCTTCCCGCTACTTTGCAACCTAACCCTTGCGCGCGCGTTAGCGGGGTCTGGTAGAGGAACGGAAAAACGGGAACGCTGGGTATGGATGACAGGGTCCTGGAACACGCGGCTGACGCGCAGATGATCGAGCGCAAGGTTATAGAGGATCGCCGGGTCGAGGCGCGGCTACCTGCCCACATTGCTCCGCGCGCGACGATCGGCGGAGTGCCAGTCCATGCGATGCTGGTACCCTTCCCGATCGCCTGTTTCACCGGCGCGATGCTGAGCGACTGGGCCTATGCCCAAAGCGCCAATATCCAGTGGGCCAATTTCTCCGCCTGGCTGCTGGCATTCGGCATGGTCATGGGTTCGCTGGCGGCGCTGTTCGGGCTGATCGACCTGATTTTCACCAAGGCCCGGCCCCGCCCGGCCATTGCGGTGTGGCATATGCTTGGCAATTTCGTGATGCTGGCCTTAGCGCTGGTCAACAATCTAGTCCACGCTCGCGACGGCTGGACTGCGGTGGTGCCGACCGGACTGACGCTGTCGGTGTTGACGGTGCTGATCATGGTCGTGACCGGCTTCATGGGCCACCGCATGGCCTATGCGCGACGCGCGGGAGCCCTGGCATGAACGCGCGGATCACGCCGCTGATAACGGTGCTGGCGCTGGCCGGTTGTGGCCACCCGGCCCCCGACGGGGCGATTGGCAACAACCCATCGCTGCCCGACGCAGTGCAGTACCTGCTCCCGCCGATGAAGATTACCACGCCGGTCGGGTGGAAACCGGGTGAGACGCCCAGCGTTCCCGTCGGCTTTACCATCACCGCTTTCGCCAGCGACCTCAAGGGCCCGCGCAACATATTGCCCCTGCCCAATGGCGACGTGCTGGCGGTGGAAGCCGGGGGGCCTCCGGCTGAACCAATCTCCCGCCCCAAGGATATTATCTACGGCCCGGTCAAGGGCAAGTCGCACAGCCCGGTGAAGCCCGGTAACGAAGTGGTCCTCCTGCGCGACACCAACGGTGACGGTAAGGCCGATATCCAGATCGTGCTGATCCCCAAGCTGCATTCACCGTTTGGCATCGCCCTGATCGGGAGCACATTGTACGTCGCCGAGACCGACAAGATCATGCGTTACGCCTTTACCCCGGGCGCAACTGCAATCGCCGCTCCGGGAACGCTGGTGACGATGCTCCCGGCAGGCACGATCGATCACCATTGGACCAAAAGTCTGACCGCCAGCCTTGACGGGTCAAAGCTTTATGTCGGGATCGGGTCGAACAGCAATATCGTCGAGCGCGGGATCGACGCCGAGATTGACCGCGCGCGGATCTGGGAAGTCGATCCCGCCACCGGCGCAGTCCGGCCCTATGCCACGGGCCTGCGCAATCCCAACGGGTTGACCTTCGAACCGGTGACAAAGGCGCTGTGGACCGTAGTCAACGAGCGCGATGAGCTGGGCAATAACCTGGTCCCCGACTACATGACCTCGGTCAAGGAGGGCGGGTTTTACGGCTGGCCGTGGAGCTATTACGGGAACCACGTGGACGTCCGGGTTTCTCCGCAGAAGCCCGACATGGTGGCCAAGGCGCTGGTGCCGGACTATGCCCTGGGCTCGCACGTCGCCGCGCTGGGCCTGGCCTTCAACCCCGGTTCGGCCTTTCCCGCGCGCTATGCAGGTGGGGCCTTCGTGGGTGAGCATGGGAGCTGGGACCGGGTCGTGCCAAGCGGCTACCAGGTGGCCTTCGTGCCCTTTGCCGGGGGCAAGCCTGCGGGCAAGGCCGAGACGTTCGTGGGCGGATTTCTGGACGCGCAACAACACACCAAGGGCCGCCCGGTAGGAGTGGCATTCGACCGCGATGGCGCACTGCTGATTGCGGACGACGTGGGCAATGTGGTGTGGCGGGTCACCGCTGGGGCGGCGGCAAAGGTGGCGGTCCGCTAAACTCGCCTACCTTTCAATCCTCCAGGATCATCCCGCCCTCGCGCGTCTCCGGCAACAGCATCGTCGCCACCCCCGCCGCGCCGATCATGACGGCGACGTACCAGTAAAACGCGTGCTCGAGCCCCTTACTCTTGAGCCACAGCGCGACCAGTTCAACCGTCCCGGCGAAGATCGCGTTGCCGATCGCGTAGGGCAGCGCCACGCCCAGCCCACGGATGTGGGTCGGAAACAGTTCGGCTTTCACCAGCGCATTGTTGGCGGTGTAGCCGCTCGCCAAAGTCAACGGGATCATCACGAGGCCGAGCGCGGCCAACGCCGAGTGAGTGTGCTCAAGGGTCATGAAAATCGGTACCGTCGCAATCGCCCCGCCGATCCCGAAGACCAGCAGCATCGGCTTGCGCCCGAAACGATCGGCCAGCGCACCAAAAATCGGCTGGATCGCGGTGAACCAGACTAAGGCGGCAGCGATAATCCAGGTCGCAGTCGACTTGGAAAAGCCGACCGTATTGAACAGATATTTCTGCATGTAGCTGGTGAAGGTGTACGACGAGAGCCCGCCACCAGCCGACAGCACCGCCACCAGCAGTGCCGAGCGTCGATGATCCCGCCACAGCGCGCGTACGCTCGATTCAGGGCGGTCGGCAGTCTGGGTGATGAAACTAGGCGTTTCCGCCAGCCGCCGCCGGATGACATAGACCGCCAGCGCCAGCGCGGCACCGAGCAGGAACGGGATGCGCCAGCCCCAGGCCTCGAGCTGGTGCTGGCTGAGCAGGCTCTGCAGCACCACTGCCACCACGATCGCCAGCAACTGCCCGCCGGACAGGGTCATATACTGGAAGCTGGCCCAGAACCCGCGGCGGTGGCGCGGGGCCATTTCGGACAAGTAGGTCGCGCTCGCCCCATATTCGCCGCCCAGCGACAGCCCTTGCAGCATCCGCGCGACCAGCAGCGTGATCGGTCCGAGTATGCCCGCCTGCGCCTGGGTCGGCGCCATCGCGAGGAGTAGCGAACCGCCGCACATCAAGGCCACCGCCAGCGTCAGCCCGGCCTTGCGGCCTTTGCCGTCGGCATAGCGGCCCATCACCCAGGCCCCGATCGGGCGCATCACGAAGCCGACCGCGAACACCGCCGCAGTGTTGATCAGCTGAGCGGTGGGATCACCTTTGGGAAAAAAGGCCGGGGCGAAATAGATCGCGAAGGCAGCATAGGAAAACCAGTCGTACCATTCGACCAGATTGCCCAGCGATCCGCCGATGATCGACCGCAGCCGCTTGCGTTCGATCGGTTGCGACATGGCGGCTCCCCCTTCAGGCGGGGCTAGGCAATCTGGGGGGATGGGGCAAGAAGGAACCCCTCCGTCAACCGCTGGCGCGGATGCAAGGAACCGACGGGAGGATCTACCGCAAGCCTAAACCAGCGCGACGCCTTCTTCGCCGCTGGTGCCTTCGAAGGCGACCTGGCGCTTGCTCGAATCCATCGGGCGAACGAACACCCGGGCGATGATCGGGTAGGCCTTGGCTACGCTTGCCTCGATGTCGGAAACGATCTCCTCGACCTGGCGGGCGGTGATCGAGTCCTCAAAGTCGGCGCTGATGATCGCGGTGACCTGATCGGGCGCGGCGTGGAGCGTCAGGACTTCGTGGATGCGGACGATGCCTTTGTGCCCGGCGGCGCAGCGCGAAATTGCCTCGACTAATTGGGGATCGGCGCTTTCGCCGATCAGCAGGCTTTTGGCCTCGTACAGCAGGAGGATGGCGATTGCGCCCAATACCAGCCCGATCAGCACCGAAGCCGCGCCGTCCCACACCGGATTGCCGGTCAGCAAGCTGATGGTCAGGCCGATCGCAGCGATCAGCAGCCCGGCCATGGCCCCGCCGTTTTCCAGCAGCAGGATCAGGGTCGGTGCGTCCTTGGAAAAGCGGAAGGCTTCCCACCAGGTCCGGCCGTCGCGCGCGGCGTCGAAATCCTTGTAGGCGGCGACCGTCGAGCCGCCCTCCAAGACCATGGCGATACCAAGCACGACAAAGGCGATCCCCGGGCTGGTGGCCGCCTCGGGGTTACCGATATGGAGGATGCCTTCATAGACCGATACCCCGGCACCCAACGAAAAGACCAGGATCGCGACGACGAAGCTCCAGAAATAAAGCTCGCGGCCATAGCCGAACGGGTGATTGGCATCTGCGGGTTTCGCCGCGCGCTTGCGCCCATAGAGCAGCAGCAACTGGTTGGTGCTGTCGACCAGCGAGTGCACCCCCTCTGTCAGCATCGCAGAAGAACCGGTGATCGCGGCGGCGACAAACTTGGCCACGGCGATCCCGACATTGGCGGCTAGGGCAATCAGGATCGTGCGGTTGGAACCGGAAGCCATGGCGGTCCTTTGGCGGGTGGAGACGGCTGGAAGGTCCTTTAACGCGGGAATCGGTCAAAAGGCCATGGGCGCTGTGTTCTGGGTTGCCAGCCCGGGCCTCGAGGGCAATTTACGGCTCGGCGGATTGCTTGCCCACGGCCTTGCCCAGTCCGAAACGCTTTTCCCAGTCGATCTGGCTCACCGCGACCAGCAGCGCGATCATCCCGACCTGGAACGCGATCCCCAGCGGACTAACCAGGGTATCACGAAACGCAGAGCCCAGCGTCGTGGCCTGGATGTGCTTCGCGGTCGCCGCGTAGATCGTATAGGAGACGAGCCGCCCGGCAAAGAATGCCCCGGTGAAGCGGAGCAGCCCGATCCCCATCAATCCGGCCGCTTCGAACAGTTGCGCCGAGGGCAGCGGTGACAGCGCGAACAGGCCCAGGGCCAGCCACGAATGCCGCTTGCGCCCCTCGATCGCGCGACCCGCAGCCTCCAGATTGCGCTTCATGCGCGCTGGAACATAGTTCCGCAGGTAGCGGAATGCGGTCGCCAGCCCGAACCGGCCCAGCGCCGCGGCCGCGGCGCCGATCAGCACCAGCGGCACCAGCGGAATAAGTGCGCTCAAACCATAGATGACAATGACCGACCAGGTTGGCGGGCCAAACGCCGGCATCAGATTGACCCCGAGCACGATCACAAAAAGGATCAGGTAAGCGGACAAAGATAGTCTCTTACAGCCACCCGATCCGCCGGAACCGCAGCCACAGCCCAACACAGATCGACCCGATCATCCCCAGAACAACATAATAGCCATACTGCCAGTGCAGTTCGGGCATGTGTTCGAAGTTCATCCCGTAGATCCCGGCGATCGCGGTGGGTACCGCCAAGATTGCGGCCCAGGCGGCGAGTTGCCGGGTCATGTCTCCCTGACGATGGGATTCGAGCAAGGCGGCGGTTTCCACGACGCTCGCCAGCGTCTCCTTGACCCCGCTGAACCGGACCAGGGTGCGGCGGACATGATCGAGGACGTCGCGAAACCAGATGTGCGCCGAAGGATCGACTGCGGGCAGGTCGGTCATTGCCAGGCGTTCGCAAACTTCCTCCATCGGCCCGATGATCCGGTGGAATCGGCGCAACTGGCGGCGCAGGCGGAAGATTCGGCGGATGGTCGATTGTTCGGGAAAGGTGTCGATCGCCCGCTCCTCGATCAACTGGACCGCGGCCTCAAGCTTGTCCATCAGTGGGTTGTAACCGTCGACTATGAAGTCGAGGATGGCGTGGGCGACGAAGTCGGGCCCTTCGGCCAACCGCTCGGCGTGGCCTTCGAGCCGCTTGCGCAAGCTATCGTGAGCCCGACTTGAGCCGAAGCGGACGCTCACAATGAAGTCTTCGCCCAGGAAGATCGAGGTCTGGCCGTAGGCGATGTTCTCGCCCTCCTCGATCGCGGCGGTGCGCGCGACGATAAACAGTTGCGCGCCATAGGCCTCGACCTTGGGCATCTGGCGCGGATTGAGCGCATCTTCCACCGCTAGTGGGTGCAGGCCAAACTGGGCTTGGAGACATTCCATTTCTTCCGCGATCGGCTCGGCCAGACCGACCCAGTCAAAGCTGCGCCCAGGCAGCTTTTCGCGCGTCCGGCCATCGACCGGGATGGCGTGTTCGGAAGGCTTTCCATCGATATAGCGGCGCGCGGCGACGATCGGCATGGCGGCCTTGTGGCAAAGCGCCGCCAGACTAGCAATGCTGCTGGCAATGCTGCTGGCAATGCCGTCTGGTCAGGGAGCCGCGTTTCGCTTACACCGGTGTCAGTAGGAGAGCGGTTATGAATGCAGCGGTCCATCCACAGGTGATCCATGACGTGATCATCGTCGGTGCCGGTATCTCGGGCATCGGCTTTGCCGCGCATCTGGCTCAGAAGTGCCCGCAACTCAGTTACACGATCCTTGAGCGGCGCCCGGCGATAGGCGGAACCTGGGACCTGTTCCGCTATCCCGGGATCCGCTCGGACAGCGACATGTATACCCTGGGCTTTGCCTTCGAGCCATGGAAGCACGAACGCGCGATCGCCAAGGGCGAGACGATCCTCGACTACCTCAACCAGATCGTCGACGAGCGCGGCATCCGCGAGAATATCCAGCTCTCGCGCCAGGTGGTAGCGGCGGACTGGGAAAGTGCCACCGCGCTATGGACCGTGACGACGCAGGACGAGGCTGGCCACACCCGCACTCAGCGCGGCCACTTCATCTATATGGGCAGCGGCTATTACGACTATGACAGCCCGCACGATCCGCAGATCCCGGGCATCGCGGACTTTGCCGGCACGGTGATCCATCCCCAGTTCTGGCCGCAGGACTTCGACGCCAAGGCCAAGCGGGTTGTAGTGATCGGTTCGGGCGCGACGGCAGCCACGCTGGTTCCGGCGCTGGCCGAACAGGGCGCTCAGGTGACCATGCTCCAGCGCACGCCAAGCTATTACCTGAGCGTTCCCGCCGTAGACGCCGTCGCTCATCGCCTGCGCCGCTGGTTACCTGAGATGCTCGCCTATCGGCTGATCCGGGCCAAAAACATCGCGATGCAGCGGTTTTTGTTTCGCCGCGCGCGTTCGCAGCCCGAGAAAGTGCGCGAATTCCTTACCAACGGCGCGCGCGAGGCGGTCGGCCCCGGCTTCGATGCCACGGCCT
Source organism: Novosphingobium sp. (assembly GCA_043781375.1). Lineage (GTDB taxonomy): Bacteria > Pseudomonadota > Alphaproteobacteria > Sphingomonadales > Sphingomonadaceae > Novosphingobium. Next base: position 18,702 of record JAYWBP010000054.1, on the reverse strand, counting down.
TCGATCCGCCCTACAATCCGTGGCAGCAGCGGCTGTGCCTGATGCCCGACGGCGACCTGTTTGCCGCTGTGCGCTCGGGCGAGGCAAAGATCGTCACCGGCAAGATCGCGCAGGTTCAGGCGGATGGAATTTTGCTTGAAAGCGGCGAGAGGATCGGCGCCGATGCGATCGTCACCGCTACCGGACTGCGGATGGCAACCTTGGGCAAGGCCGTGGTTCGCGTCGACGGGGAGGAAATCGATTTCGCCCAGAGCTTTTACTACCGCAACTGCCTGTTCTCCAACGTCCCCAACTTCGCCGCGCTGTTCGGTTATCTCAACGCCTCGTGGACCTTGCGCGTGGATATCGTGTCCGACTTTCTGTGCCGACTATTGGCCCAGATGGATGCGTGGAAGGTTGACGTTGTGACCCCGGTTCTGGCGGCGGATCACGACCTGATCGAGGACAATGTCTGGGACTACACCTCGGGCTATATCGAACGCGGGCGGCACCTGATCCCCAAGAGCGCGACAACCGAACCGTGGCGGATTTCCATGGACTACATGGCCGACAGGCGGCGAATGCGTCAGGCCCCGCTGGATGACGGGGTGCTCAAGTACGAACGGGTCAGGGCGCGGGTCGAGTAGCGCCTCCGGCGTCATCTCCCTGCCTACCCGCCCCTTGCACCCTCCGGCCAATCCCCTAACGCGCAGTCATGGCCGAATCGTCCCGCATCTACACCGCTGCACTGATCGTTATCGGCGACGAGATCCTGTCCGGGCGGACCCAGGACAAAAACGTTGCCCAAATCGCCGCATGGCTCGGAGTGCAGGGCATCCGCCTGGCCGAAGCGCGCGTGGTCAGCGACAACATGGAGGCGATCGGCGCGGCGGTGAACGCTCTGCGCGTCGCCCACGATTACCTGTTCACCACCGGCGGGATCGGCCCGACGCACGATGACATCACCGTTGATGCGATCGCCCAGGCGCTGGGTGTGGCGGTCGAGATCCACCCCGACGCGCGCATGATCCTTGAGGGTTATTACGCCAGCCGCGGCGGGCTCAACGAGGCACGGCTCCGCATGGCGCGGGTGCCAGCGGGCGCCGCGCTGATCCCCAACCGCTACACCGGCGCGCCGGGTATCCGCTGCGGCAATATTTTCATTATGGCCGGTGTGCCGCAGATCACCTCCGGGATGCTCGACGCGCTGACCGGGACGCTGGAGGGCGGGTTGCCCGTTCTGAGCACAACCCTGGGCTGCTGGATCCAGGAAAGCGAAGTCGCCAACCTTTTGCGTGAGACCGAGCGGGCTCACGCCAGCTGCCAGATCGGCAGCTATCCGTTCTGGCGCGACAACCGCCCGGGGGCCAATTTCGTGATTCGCTCGGTGGACGCCGAGGCGCTGGCGGAGTGCGTGCGCGAGTTGGGCGAGGCGCTGGCAGAAATGGGCCGCGAGCCGACTATGGGCGGGTTGTAGAGGCCAACAATAAGATCCTCCTGTTTTCGCGTCAGCGCAAATGGGGAGGTGCCAGCTGCGAAGAAGCTGACGGAGGGGTTCTTTTCCTTGCGTTGAGCAGAGCTCCTCCGCCACCGCCTGCGGCGGCGGTCCCCCTCCCGATTTATGCCTGCCGTAAAAACGGGGAGGATCTTTTCCTTAAAACGCGATCGCCACCTCGGCGCCGACAACGCGCCCCTTGGCCAGCGGTGAGAATGTCCCTGCGGCAGGGCGCGGATCGAACGGCCGGTTGTTGCCGTCGCTGAAGGCACCCGTGCCGAACGGGATCTGGGTGTCGCCGCCGAACTGGACCTGATCGAGCAGGTTCTTGCCGTAGATTGACAGGCTGAAACCCTTGACTGGCAGGTTCCAGGTCAAGTTGGCCTCAAGCTCGTTCGAGCCATCGACATAGCCAAAGTTGCTATCGGTATACGCATAGCTGTCGCGATGCTGGAAATTGACGCGGGTGACTATGTTGGACACGCCGCCCAGATTGAGCTGATGGACCACGCCCAGGCCCCAGGTCCACTTGGGCACCCGCGGCAGGGCCAGCGCTAGATCGGTGGCATTAACCACACCGTCGCCCGAAATGTCGAGGAAAACCCGGGTGTAATGCGCGTCGATATAGCCGACATTCCCGGTCAACAGCAGGTGCGGAGACACGGCAAAGCGGGCTTCTGCCTCGCCGCCCTGGATGCGGGCGTCGGCGGTGTTGTAGATCGACTGGGCGACCCCGGCTCCGGGGCTGGAGACGTTGATCTCGCGCTGCATGTTCTTCACCTGGGTGCGATAGGCCGCCAGGTTCAGCGTGCCGCGCCGGTCGGCAGTCTGGAGTTTCAGGCCCAGCTCGTAAGTATCGACCTTTTCCTGATCGAACGCCGGGCTGCCCTGAGCATTGGCGATCGCCTCGAACGCGACGGGCGCGGTGATGCGGAAGTTGTAGCCGCCCGAACGAAAGCCACGCGTCCAACTCGCGTAAGCCAGCGCCTCGGGTCCGACCAAGTAGGTCAGCCCCAGTTTGGGGGCGAAGCTCGACCATGAGCGGCGATTGGCAAAGCCGTTGTTTTCGGCCGGGATCAGCGAATTCTTGCCGGTAAACGGACACGTCCCGGCGATCACCGAACAGGCTACCCGCGGGCGCACGTAAGTAACCTGCGCGTCTTTGACCTCGTTCGACCAGCGCAGCCCGGTGTTGAGTGTTAGCGCCGGCAGGATCGTTATGTCGGCCGCGGCGAACAGTCCGGTCACGGTGTGCGCCTGGCGCCCGCCGCCATAGAAGGTCAGCGGACTGGACGGCGGAATCTTGCGATCCTCGGAATAGGCGACGTTCTGGTGGAAGTAGTATCCGCCGGTAGTCAGCTGGACCGGGCCGAAGGTGCCGGCATAGCGCAATTCGTCCGAGATCTGGTGCTGCTTGAGCCCGGTGACCGAGTGGAACAGGAACGACGGCGTCGAATCGATATCGTTGTCGGTGGCCTGGCGATAGTAGCGATAGCCGAAGATGTTGGTGATCTTGCCCTGGCCAAGATCATAGTCAGCGCGCAGCGTGGCGAAGTGGGCGCGGGCCCGGTAATAACCCGGGTTGTCGAGGCTAAGCTTGAAGCTGTCACGCGCGAACAGGCCGTGATTCTGGGCGATCGCGCCGTCGCCGTGGCTATCGAAATACTCGCCCTTGCCAACCAGCTTGAGCGCGCCCAGCTTTACCGACACGCCGCCGCGCAGGATTGTAGTCTCGGCCTTGCCGAAGTCGGCGTTGTTGAACAGGTTCTTGAAATAGCCGCCGTCGGAGTTGTGATACACCCCCAGCTTGATCGCGACAGCGTCCGAGATCGGCCCCGAGACAACCCCCTGCAGGGTCATGTTGGCCCCGCCGCGCCCGCTGTCGACCGGCCCATCGCCCGATCCGCGCAGCTTGACGTGCCATTCAGGCGTGGGGTCGCCGGTGTTGACCAGTACTGCTCCGCCAGTGGTGTTGCGCCCGAACAGGATACCCTGCGGCCCGCGCAGGATTTCGACCGAAGCGAGGTCGAACAGATCGAACACCACCCCGCTGTTGATTCCCAGATAGACCCCGTCGACGAACGTGCCCACGGTCGGGTCGATCGAGGGGATCGAGCTGTTGATGCCCAGGCCGCGGATCGAGAAATTGGCGGTGCCCCGTGCGGTGCCGACCTGGTCAAGCGAGACGCCCGGCGAGCTGTAACTGAGCGACTGGATATCGCGCACTTTCAGCGCCTCAAGCGTATTGGCATTGAACGCAGTGATCGCCAGCGGCACACCCTGGATATTCTCGGCATCGACCTTCTTGGTCGCGGTGACGACGATCGGGGCGTTGATCTGGTCGATTGCGGTTTCAGACTGGTCGGATGTCTGGGCCAGGGCAGGCATCGCAAACATTAGCCCCGTCATGAGGCTGGCCCCGGCGAGCAGCAGGCTCGCGCGCGATACGGTCATCATCGGTGAAGTTCCCTCATGCACTTTTTTTGGTCTGCGCGCGCCATAGGCGACCGCGCGGATTGTGCAATGCGTTAGCCGCTTTTAGGTGGTGGAAACTTACGGTGCCGTAGCGTCAAGCAGGTAACCCGTTACCCCGAATGCCGCGAAAGTTCATCCCCCGTCAGCGTCACCACGTGCAGCAGATTGGTCGAACCCGGCGTGCCGAACGGCACCCCGGCGAGCGCGATCAGCTTGGCCCCAGCCGTGCCGAAACCGTGGCGCAGGGCCATCCGCTTGCCCTTGGCGATCATCTCTTCGAAGCTGCCGATGTCGCGCGTCTGGACCGCGTGGGTACCCCACATCAACCCGACGCGGCGCGCGGTCTTAAGCGATGGGGTCAGCACCAGCATCGGCGCCGAGGGCCGCTCGCGCGCCACCCGCCGCACCGTCGAGCCCGAGCCGGTAAACACGATGATCCCGGCCAGCACCACGGTGTCGGCAATCGTCGCGCAGGCCTGAGCGAGCGCGTCGGCGGTGGTTGGATCGGGCATGACCTGGGTGAAATGGACCCGCGCGGCATAGCCCGGATCGCGCTCCACCTGCGCGGCGATGCGGTCCATGATCGTCACCGCCTCGACCGGCCAGGCGCCGCTGGCGGTCTCGGCCGAGAGCATCACCGCGTCGGCCCCGTCATAGACCGCATTGGCGACATCGGACACTTCGGCGCGCGTGGGAGCTGGGCTTTCGATCATCGATTCAAGCATCTGCGTGGCAACGATCACCGGCTTGCCGCTGCGGCGGGTGACTTCAACGATGTGCTTTTGCAGCGGGGGGACTTCCTCAGGATTGAGCTCCACCCCCAGATCGCCGCGCGCGACCATGATCCCGTCGGCCAGCTCGATGATCTGGGCCAGGCATTCGACCGCCGCAGGCTTTTCAATCTTGGCGATCAGCGCGCCATAGCCGCCCATCAGCCGCCGCGCTTCGGCCACGTCCTCGGGCCGCTGAACGAAGCTGAGCGCGACCCAGTCGGCACCGTGCTGGACCGCGAAGGCGAGGTCGCGGCGGTCTTTGTCGGTCAGCGCCGGGATCGGCACCACCGCGTCGGGCACGTTGACGCCCTTGCGATCGGAGATCACCCCCCCGACCTCGGCGCTGCACAGGATTTCGTCGGCGCTGGCGCGGATGACGATCAGCTTGAGCTTGCCATCGTCGATCAGCAACCGTTGCCCTTTGGTCAGGACGCTGAACAGCTCGGGATGGGGCAGAAAGACGCGGGTATCGTCGCCCGGTGCGGGATTGCGATCGAGCGTGAAGTGGCTCCCATGGCGGATTACCGCGCGGCCCCCGGCAAATTGACCGACGCGCAGCTTGGGCCCCTGCAGGTCGCACAGGATCGGGATCGGCCGCCCGAAGTCCTTCTCCGCCGCGCGGATCGCGGCGATGGTGGCGGCGTGAGTCGGCTGATCGCCGTGGCTCATGTTGACGCGAAAGGCATCGGCCCCGGCCTGAAGCAGCCTGGCGATCATCTCGGGCGAGGCGCTGGCCGGGCCAAGCGTGGCGAGGATCTTGACCTTGCGGGTGCGCAGTCCCAGCTTTGAAGGCGCGATTCTGGACGGGTTGGGCTTGGCCACAAGGCTTCCTTTGAACAATGCGCCCGGCCTATGGCAAAGCTGCCGTCAAAGACCAAGGATGAACCGATGCCAGACCTGCTCGACAACAACGATCCACTTGATGCCGTAACCGACGCCCAAGCCGCCACGGCCTTCCGCCGCCTCGTTCGCCACCTGCGCCACCGTCACGACGCGCAGAACGTCGACCTGATGGGCCTGGCGGGATTTTGTCGCAATTGCCTGGCCGATTGGCTGGTCGATGCTGGAGCGCCGATGGACAAGGCCGCCGCGCGCGAAGCGGTGCATGGAATGCCGGCGGCCGAGTGGAAGGCGCGGTTTCAGAGCGAGGCGACGGCGGAGCAGTTGGAGCGGATGCGGGGTAGTTTGGGGAGGAATGGCCCAGATAGCGACAGCATTCGCTCCGCAAACTAAGGCAACATCCCCTTAACCCGGGTGCGACCTGCACCTTTTTTGCCCTGTTTTGTTTGGCAGCGAGCGTTCGTCATACAGGACTGGTTAAGTCTTGAATGCGCTAGTCTTTGAATATCAAGTTAAGTGCACAGCTTTCATTGCGAGGAAATCATAATGAAAATCAGGAAAATCGACACAGCTTTCCGACTGGCTCTTTGCTCAGTTGCAGCCGTATCACTCGTAGCCGCCGTTCCTGCTCTGGCTCAGGGCCGTGGCGGCGGCGGCGGCGGAATGGGCGGCGGAATGAGCGGCGGAATGGGCGGCGGAATGGGCGGCGGAATGGGGCGCGACGGCGGCACCGATCACGGTATGTCGGGATCGGGTTTCGACAGGCCATCGCGCCCCAGCGTTTCGTCGCATTCCTCCACCACGACGCTGAACAATAACGCGCATCTCGATACCTCATTGAGCAATGCGCTCACCCGCAGCGGGGTCACTTTGCCAGCGGGCGGCCTGAAATCGGCTTGTGGCGGATTCAGCAACCTGGGTCAGTGCGTCGCGGCGCTGCACGTGGCAAAGAACCTCGACCTGCCCGGCGGATTTACGGCACTCAAAAGCAAGGTGACCGGGACTAATTCCGTGAGTCTCGGCAACGCCATCCAGCAATTAAGTCCAAACACTGATCCCAGGACCGCAGAAAAGACTGCAAAGCGTCAGGCGCACAGCGATCTCGCCCGCGCGGATGACCTCACCGAAAGTAAATAAGCCTCACCGACGGCAAATAAGCCAGTGTGACAAAAGTAGCATATAGGGAACCCAAGGCCGGAGCTGCTCTGGCCTTGGGTGACCGTTGGCAGGTTGTGTTCCGACCTGCCGAGACCTTGCTCAACAACCTATCCACAACCCCTACCCTTCCCCCCCTGCCCCGGCCTCGCTATCAGCCGCGCTCCCGATTCTCGCCCTCCTGGAGCTCCCCCATGGCCACCACTACCGACGACCGCCTGCGCCTGCTGATTGAACGCGTCGAGCGGCTGGAGGAGGAGAAGAAGGGCATCGCCGACGATATCAAGGACGTCTATGCCGAGGCCAAGGCGGTCGGCTATGACGCAAAGATCATGCGCAAGGTGGTCGCTTTGCGCAAAATGAAGCCCGACGATCGCGCCGAGATGGAAGCGATTCTGGACCTGTACAAGGCGGCGCTGGGGCTGGGCTAGCTAGGCCCCACCCGCCATCAGCGCGAACGCCGTGCCGTTGGCAAGGGCGTGGATCGCCAGACCTCCGGCGTAACCGAACCGCACGCGCGCGAAACCCAGGATCAGCCCGGCGATCATCTGCGGCAGGACGAAGGGCAACACCAGCAGGAGCCGGTCCATCGGGTAATTGCTGACGTGAGCCAAGGCGAACGCCAGGGCCGAGCCGAAGTAGAACCACGCGAAATTGCGCGTGAACCAAGGTGCAGGCAGCGACGGTTTACCCCGGGTGCGGATCAGCAGGACCAGCGGCACAATCAGTCCGATTGCGGCAAAGCCAAACCGCAGGCCCATCCCAAGGTGCGCTTTCGATGCTGCGAACAGCACCGCGGCAGGCAGTAACCCGGCCAGCACAACCAGCACCGACCTTCGCCGTCCGTCGAGCCAGAAGCGGAACACCAGCTCCTCCAGCGCCGGGATTGCCAGTGCGCCAAGTGCCAGCGTCGCGAGCAGGCCGTGGCTGGTGATCGCGCTGAAATCGGGCTCGGTAATCTTGAGTTGCTGCGACAGGCGGCTGAGCGGGATCAGCAGGATCAGCGACAGCGACAGGTCGAGCAGCGCCAGCCACAACACCTGCCGTGCCCAAGCCCAGCCGAACGCCTGGCGCGGCTCGGGCAGATGCGGTTTGCGGACGAAAGCGAACAGATCGCGGTAGATGCCAAACGGCGTGGTAATCGACATATCGGCCAGCGCCTTAATGGCGATAGCGCGCGTCCGATAGCGGATTTTGGCGCAAGGCTGTCCGCTATCACGGTCAGCCGCCAAGATTGCTCCGTGCAGGCGGCTGCGCTAGGGGCCGTGATCCGGTTTCACGAAGACGAGAGCAATGGCAGGCCATTCCAAATACAAGAACATCATGTATCGCAAGGGCGCTCAGGACAAGAAGCGCTCGGCGATGTTCAGCAAGCTGGCGCGCGAAATCACTGTCGCGGCCAAGATGGGTATGCCCGATCCCGACATGAACCCGCGGCTGCGCGCCGCGGTCAACGCCGCCAAGGCGCAATCGATGCCCAAAGACAATATCCAGCGCGCGATCGACAAGGCCGTGAAGGGCGATGCCGAGAACTATGAGGAAGTGCGCTATGAAGGCTATGGCCCGGGCGGAGTGGCGCTGATCGTCGAGGCGCTGACCGACAACCGCAACCGCACCGCCACCAATGTCCGCACCGCCTTTGCCAAAAACGGCGGCAACCTGGGCGCGACGGGCGCGGTCAGCCACGGCTTCGACCGGCTCGGCCTGATCGAATATGGTGCGGGCGCGGGCGACGAGGACAAGGTTCTGGAAGCCGCGATCGAGGCGGGCGCCGACGATGTCGAGAGCGACGAGGCGGGCCATGCGATCTGGACGTCGATCGACGTGCTGCATCCGGTCGCCCACGCGCTTGAGGCCCCCCTGGGCGAGGCCGAGGCGGTCAAGCTGGCGTGGCGGCCGACGCTCAAGGTCGACGTCGGCGAAAGCGATGCGGCAACGCTGTTCAAGCTGATCGACGTGCTGGAAGAGGACGATGATGTGCAGACCGTCTGGGGCAACTATGAGGTGTCCGACGCGGTGATGGCGAGCCTGGGTTGAGCTGGAAAGGCTGGGCCTTTGCCGCGGGCGCAATCCTAATCCTGGGGTTGCTGTTCGTGGCGAACGGCGACTTCATGCACGGTGATTAATGCTCATAATCGGCCTTGACCCTGGCCTTGGCACGACCGGCTGGGGGATCGTCGCCAAGTCGGGCAGCCGTCTGACCCACATCGCCAACGGTCAGGTGAAGACCGACCCCTCAGCCCCGCTGGCCGAACGCCTGGTAGTGATCGATCGCGAACTGACCGACGTGATCCTGGCCCATCGGCCGGACGCGGGCGCGGTGGAGGAGGTGTTCGTCAACGCCAACCCGCAATCGACGCTCAAGCTGGGCCAGGCGCGCGGGGTGTGCCTGCTCGCGCTAGCCCGGGCCGGCTTGCCGGTGGCCGAATATGCCACGCGGCTGGTCAAGAAGGCGCTGGTCGGCACGGGCGGGGCGGACAAGGCGCAAGTCCAGGCGATGCTGCGGGTGCTGCTGCCCGGGGTCAAGCTGGCGGGGGCAGATGCTGCCGACGCACTGGCCGTGGCGATTGCCCACGCGCATATCTGGCGGGGTTAAAAGTCCTCTTTAATTAAGGTCATCTGGTACCCATACCGCAACCCTGCCGCCGCGTTGCAGCCGCCTGGGCGAATATAGAGGCAGGCGCGGATCGTACCCATGGGGCGGCACTCGATCTCGCGATAGGCCCCCGCATTGATCGGCCGCGAAACATCGAGCAGGGCGTTGTTCCCGGCCATCAACCCCTCAGGCAGAGGCCCCTTGCTCCGGACGATCTTCTGCGGAATCAGGCCCATCGGCACGAACCGCGGGAGCATCGCGGTGACGACGTGGCCGCGCCAGTGCTCGGGCATGGCGATGCCGCAGATGCGCGGATCCTGCGCCGCCACACCAGCCAGCTTTGGGATCGGCGCACCGACGCGCAGCGGGCCGAGGTGAGCGATGCTGGCCAACGCCAGGCCATCAGCCGCAAGCCAGGCAGCCATCGCCAGAGGAATGGCCAACCCCGGGCGGATCGAAGCGCGCCGGGCAATCAGCCGGTCAACCAGATCGAGCGAGGCAATCGCCGCGAGGATCAGCAGGACCAGAGTCGAGACCCAGACGAAGCGGTACTCCTTGTGGTCGATCATCGAATGGACCACGACGTTGGCCAGCGCCGCGAACAGCAACGGGCGATAGCGCGCGCCGGCAAAGATTGCCCCGATCGCGATCGGGATCGCCAGCGGACCTAGCTCCTGCAGCATCAGCCGCACGAACGTCAGCGGCGAGGACACCCCGAACTGCGCAGCGCGCCCGGCCTGGATGTTGAGCTGGAAATTGCGCACGATCCATTCGAACGGAATGCGCTGCATCGCCAGGTCGCTGGCCACACCGATCAGCAATGCGGCCACCGCGCCGAGCACCAGCGGGCCATAACGGCGCCAATCGAACCGCACCGCAGTCACCACCAGCACTGCGGCAAACACGACATATTGTGGCCGAGCCTCGGCGCCCAGGGCGATGAGGAATCCGGCGATGATCTGGCTGCGGGTCGAAGCTCCCTCGCGCAGGATCAACCCGCCGCCGAGCAGGAGGAAGCCGCTCGCCAGGCTTTCCGACAGCAGCAGCTCGCCAAAGATCACGCTCTCGAACCATACTCCGGCCACGAACAGCGCGAGCAGGGCATGGCGGCGCGAACGCAGCGCTCCCAGACTCCACGCCGCAGGCAGCACCAGTGCGCACAGCGCGGCAAACAACACCCGCGCCAGATACATCCCCAGCATCGTCCCCGGCGCCAGCGTATGCCCCAGCCACAACGGCGCGGCGAGCATTTGCGGGATCAGCCAGCTGCGGATGCCATAGCGGTACTCCCACGGCACCAGGCCATGCCCGGTGACGAGGCGGTTACCCTGTTCGAGATATTGCATGAGCTCATCGGGATGGCTGATGTCGTAGGGCGAAAACGCCACAACCCGCAGCCCGATGGCGACCACTACGACCAGCGCGATGAGCCACGTCTGAGGGTCCTGAGCCGAGGCAACGGCAGGCACCGGAGCTTCCGTCGCCCGAGCAGCAGCCGGTTTCTCGACAATAGTGTGAGCGTCCCCCATAGACGGCGCTGTTAGCCTGACCAGACGCCGCTGTCATGACGATTGTGCAATGCAGCGCGAACAAGACTTGCGGCTTTCCCTGCGATCCCGACTGTGGCATGGAACAAAACATGATCGCCAAGCTATCCGGCACGCTCGATGAGACCGGCCCCGACTGGGCAGTGATCGATGTCGCGGGCGTGGGCTATCTGGTCCATTGCTCAGCCCGGACGCTCAGCGCGCTGGGCATCACCGGAGACACCGTGACGGTGTTCACCGATCTTCAGGTCAGCGAGAACGACTTGCGCCTGATCGGCTTTGCCAGCGGGGCCGAGCGCGCATGGTTCCGGCTTTTGACGGCGGTCCAGGGCGTAGGCAGCAAGGTCGCGCTGGCGATCCTGTCGGCCCTGACCACCGAGGAACTGCAACGCGCCTGCGCGCAGGGTGACGCGGCAATGGTCGCACGGGCGCAAGGCGTCGGGCCCAAGCTGGCGAGCCGGATCGTCAATGAGCTGAAGGATAAAGCGGGCGGGTTGGCTGGCGTGGGCGGCGCGGTTGGGATGGCCGCACCGGTCGCGGGATCAGTGAGCGCCGATGCGATCAGCGCGCTGCAGAACCTGGGGTTCAAGCCAGCGGTAGCGGCGGCTGCAGTCGGTCGCGCCGTGGAGGAATTGGGCGACGGGGCCGGGCTGGACGCGCTGGTGCGGGTGGCGCTGAAGCGGGCGGCAAGGTGACACAACCATCCCTCCCCCAGCGTCATCCTGAACTCGGTTCAGGATTCATCGCGCCTCTCGCGCTAGACAAGCGGCGAAAAGCCCAGGCCCACCGGCAGGTCTTCCCACTTAGGATTCGCGTCGTTGATCAGGTTGATCTTCCACGGTCGGTGCCAGCTCTTGAGCTACTTTTCGCGCAGGATTGCCGGTACCATTTCGCCGAAAAGCTCATAATGGACCAGACGAAACGCTTGGTACTGCGAGGTGAAACCCGGTGTGGCACCGTTGCGGTGTTGCCAGATGCGGCCCACCAGGTGCGAGGTCACGCCGATGAACAAGGTGCCGTAATGCCGCGAGGCAAGAATATAAACGCAGGGTTGGCGCTCTTTTCGCATGGGGCAGAGACTGCGGCACGATGGACCCTGAAACAAGTTCAGGGTGACGGAGTTGGTTTTGTCGGAAGCGGCTTCCATCCAAACCATGGCCGATAACCTCCTCACCCCCGCGCGCCATCCGGACGACCCCGACGCCGCGCTGCGTCCAAAAACGCTGGCCGAATTCGTTGGGCAGGAGGCGGCGCGGGGCAATCTGCGGGTGTTTATCGAGTCCGCCAAGAGCCGCCGCGAGGCGATGGATCATGTGTTGTTCTTTGGTCCGCCCGGCCTTGGCAAAACCACGCTGGCGCAGATTGTTGCGCGCGAACTGGGCGTGGGCTTCCGCGCGACCTCGGGGCCTGTAATTGCCAAGGCGGGCGATCTGGCGGCGCTGCTGACCAATCTCGAAGAAGGCGACGTGCTGTTCATCGACGAGATTCACCGGCTCAATCCGGTGGTAGAGGAGGTGCTGTACCCGGCGATGGAGGACCGCGCGCTCGATCTGATCATCGGCGAGGGACCGTCGGCGCGATCGGTGCGGATCGATCTGCCGGCTTTCACCTTGATCGGTGCGACTACCCGCCAGGGCTTGCTGACCACGCCGCTGCGCGACCGCTTCGGGATCCCGGTGCGGCTGAATTTCTACACCGTCGACGAGCTTGAGCGCGTCGTCACCCGCGCTGCCGCGCTGCTGGGCCAGGGCATGGACCAGGCCGGCGCGCGCGAGATTGCACGGCGGGCCCGGGGTACCCCCAGAGTGGCCGGACGGCTGCTGCGGCGGGTGCGCGACTTTGCCCACGTTGCCGGAGACGGGCTGGTCACGCGCAGCATTGCCGACGCCGCGCTGACCCGGCTGGAGGTCGATGCGCTGGGCCTGGATGCGATGGACCGGCGCTATCTGACGATGATCGCCGACGTCTATCGCGGCGGGCCAGTGGGGGTAGAAACACTAGCGGCAGGCCTGTCCGAACCACGCGACACGATCGAGGAAGTGATCGAGCCCTATCTGATCCAGCTTGGTCTGGTTGCCCGCACCGCGCGCGGGCGCTGCCTCAATGACCGCGCCTGGCAGCACCTGGGCCTGGTCCCGCCGAGCGGCAGTCAGACCGCATTCTTCGATGGTTTGGGGGACGAAACGTCAGCTACCGACGAGCCGGAATAGGCGTTCCACCGGCTCGCCCAGCGCCGCCGCGAGCTTGAGCGCGATCACTGTCGAGGGTACGTAAACACCGTTCTCGACGGTATTGATGGTCTTGCGGCTGACCCCGATCCGGTCGGCAAGCTGCGCCTGGGTCAGCCCCCGCGCCTCACGCGCAACTCGCAGGCGATTGGCCAGGGCATCTGCCACAGGTGCTCAACCCAGCGCGCGCCGTTCAAGCCAGGCAAAGCGCAGCACGGCTGCGACCAGGCCGGAGCTGACAATCAGGTGGATCACGGCACCGGCATCAAAGTCGTCAAGCGTCCGCAGCGGATAGAGCACCAGCGCGGTGACCATGGCTACAACGAAGCCGAGCGAGGTCGCGCTGGCGCGGTTAGCGCGTGTCCCCTCGTCGTTCATCAGCGACCGCACCGCTGCCGAACGGAATGCACCCCCCCCGGTCATCAACGCCACCAGAACCGCCGCGACCATTACCACCCAGGCACCAATGCGGACGTGATCGACCATGCGATCCTCGTTCCCGTGCCCGAAATAGCTGGCTTGCTGGATCAGCAGAAACAACGCGAGAACCGGGAACAGGCGCGCCCGACGGCGGGTGTAACGCTCGGCCAAGTCAGCATTGCTGGTCATATCGGCATCATTGGATTGTGTCGACATAGCCAGAAATCCCCTCTGATCTGCAAATTTACGTGTAACCTTTACGTTACATCAGGTCAAGTGCCGGACACGCGAAATTGGCAATTGCCGCACAGGCGGTTCCGAATTGGGACAGTTGTTCGCCCATCCCCTGCAAGTGGGGCTTATTTCCCGGTCCCGATGTGAGATTCAGGGTTAATGGCGTTGTCGCTTCGGTAACTCTCTGCGCTTCTAAGGGCGCAGGAGCTGCCGACCGATCCGTCGAGCCTGGCTGCTCCCCGGGGAACCATAAAGAGAGCAAAGCTTATGTCGGTTCGGATGGCCATCGCGAAATTGTCCGCCATCGCTGCGGGCGGTGCGCTGATCGGTGGGGGCGCGGTCCATGTCGCCGAGGCGCAGGCCACGCACACCACATATTTCAAGCACGCTAAGCGGGCTGCTCCCGCGGTGCATCATGTTGCGCACCGGATCGTTCCGAAGCCCCCGCGCAAGATGCGCCGCATCCGCCGGGTCGTGACGCGCACCTGCTGCGCCGCGCCGCAGATGGCGATGACCGCAGTGCCCGTGCCTTATCTACCCCCGCTTCCCCCGCAGCCGATAAGCTCATCGGGCGGCGGCGTGCCGGCAGTAATTGGCGGCGGCTGGGGTGGCGGCTTTGGCGGCGGGTTCTTCGGCGGCTTCTTCGGTGGCGGCGGATCGAGCGGCGGCAGCGTCGTGGTTTCCTCGACCAGCACTGGCTCCAGCTCGACCTCGGGCGGATCGACCTCGACTTCGGGCGGCTCAACCTCGACCGGCGGCAGCTCGACTTCAACCGGCGGCAGCTCAACCGGCGGCAGCTCGACTTCGACCGGCGGAAGCTCAACTTCCAGTTCGACCGGCGGCATCACCAGTTCAACCACCACCGGCGGCGTTTCGACATCGACCGGCGGAGTCTCGACCTCAACGTCCACGTCGTCGGGCAACGTTTCGACTTCGTCGGGCAACGTGTCGAGTTCGTCGGGTAACGTGTCGACCTCGTCAGGCAATGTCTCGACCTCGTCGGGTAACGTGACCAGCAGCAGCTCGACCTCAACCTCGTCAGGCAACATCACCAGTACCAGCTCGACCAGTTCATCAACTTCGTCGAGCACCAGTTCATCGACATCTTCATCGACTTCGAGCTCGACCAGTTCGTCCTCGGGCGGCCATGGCTCGTCTTCGACCAGCTCAACTGGCGGAACCGAAGTCCCGGCCCCGCCGATGCTGCTCTTGTTCGGTGCCGCAGCGGCGACCATCGCAGGCCGCAAGCGGCTGGCGAAGAAGGCCGCCTGAACTTTTCCTCCCAGGCCCAGTTTCAGGACCATGGCCGGGAACCAGAAGGCGCGGTGTCGGGGGACGCCGCGCCTTTTGCATTGGCAAAGAGTGCGGCGCGATTGCTATTCGCTCATGCGCGCTTAGCATCGGGGAAAGGGTCGCACCTTTCCGCGTCGGGAGCCACTCTATGCCAGTCGTCACCTTCAACAACATGACCGACCAGCTTGCCCCCGAGCAGCGCAGGCGCGATCATTACCTCGTCCAGACAGACAGCAGCGATAACGGCATTTGGGTGCCCTATGCCGAGGGCGTGTGGCTGCAGCCTTGCGCCTTCAACGTCACCGCTGGCGGCATGACCGTTCTGCTCAAGGGCCTGCCCGGCGCCAAGCTGGGGGTGCATTATCATGTCGGTACGGTCCGCGGGTATACGCTTAAAGGGCGCTGGCATTACCTTGAGCATGACTGGGTCGCCGGGCCGGGCGCCTTTATCTACGAACCCGCCGGCGAAGCACATACTCTGGTGATCGCCGAAGACTCGCCCGAACCTGCGCTGATCCTGTTCATGATCGAGGGCGGGCTGATCTATCTCGACAAGACGCCCGACGGAAACTTTGTGGCGATGGAAGACGCGTTCTCGGCGCTCGAACTGTGCCGCGCGCATTACCGGTCGGTGGGGCTGGACCCCGCCACGCTGGATGCGCTGATCCGGTAGGGTTCAGCCGACGAGCTGGCGATAAAGCGCGTGGGCGTGGGCCAGGCGGGCCGGGTCGAAGGTTACCTCCACGCTCTGCTTCCGGTCGGCCAGTGCCGGGTCGGGCCGCCCGGCATAGTGGGCGGTGCCAAGCTGGAGCTGTTCGGACTCGAGTTCAGCAAAGACCTGAGCGACGCTCGCCGGGTGTGTCTCGAACAGGCTGAACCGGCTGCCGAAGCGGGCGTTGACCCGGGCTGTCACAGCTCCGAAATCAGCCGTCGCGTCGGCGAAATCGGCGACTACGACGGCGTCGCCCAGGCTGGCAACGGTCTCGTAGAAGCGGATCCAGTGTTCCAGTTCACGCGCGTCGTCGAGGTCAGGCTGGACGAATTTGAAGCTGCGGATTGCCTCGGCCGGATCGCGGATCAGGGCCAGCGCCGGGACACTCCGGCGGGCCGCGACGATCAGCTGGGCTTCGCTGTGGAGGTGGTGCGCGATCCACAGGGGCTTGGGCTGCGCGGTGCGAAAGGCCACCACGGCGAAGCTGTTGGCCGAGCGGGGATAGCCCTCGATCACGATCCGGGTATGCGGCGCGACCGGATAGCCGCGATAGGCGCGCGGCCCGAAGCGGCGGTAAAGCCACAGAAACAGCGCCGGATGCCGGCTCAGGGCCGCCCTGAGACGGCGCCTGAGCCCGGCCGCGCGGTTCCTCGCGATCGTCAGGCCGCCAGCTTGCGCAGGACGTAATGGAGGATGCCGCCGTTGAGGAAGTATTCCAGCTCGTTGGCGGTATCGATCCGGCACAGCGCAGTGAAAGTGAAGCTGCTGCCGTCCGTGCGGGTGACCCGAACGTCCACGTCCTGGCGCGGCTGGAGGGTGGCGACGCCGTGGATGGTGAAGCTATCGTCAGCAGTGAGCCCCAGCGTGGCGCGGCTCTCGCCGTCCCTGAACTGCAAGGGCAGCACGCCCATCCCGACCAGGTTGGAGCGGTGGATGCGCTCGAAGCTTTCGACGATCACCGCGCGCACACCCAGCAGGTTGGTGCCCTTGGCCGCCCAGTCGCGGCTGGAACCGGTGCCGTATTCTTTGCCCGCAATGACCACCAGCGGGGTGCCATCAGCCTTGTGTGCCATCGCTGCGTCATAGATCGACATGGTCTGCCCGTTGTAGGTCGACATCCCGCCTTCGACGCCCGGCACCATCTCGTTCTTGATCCGGATATTGGCAAAGGTGCCGCGCATCATTACTTCGTGATGGCCGCGGCGCGCGCCGTAGGAGTTGAAATCGGCCTTGGCCACCTGGTGCGCCATCAAATACTTGCCAGCCGGGCTGTCGGCCTTGATCGAGCCCGCCGGGCTGATGTGATCGGTGGTGATCGAATCGCCCAGAATCGCCAGTAACTTGGCTTCGATAATATCCATAACCGGCACCGGGGTCATGGTCAGGCCCTCGAAATAGGGCGGGTTGGCGATATAGGTCGATCCGGCGCGCCACTGGTACGTTTCGCTACCAGTGACGTCGATCGCCTGCCAGTGCACGTCGCCCTTGTAGACGTCGGCATAGCGCGCGCGGAACATCCCGCGATCGATGCAAGTGGCCATGGTCCCGGCAACTTCCTCGTTGCTGGGCCAGATATCGGCGAGGTAAACCGGCTGGCCGTTGCTGCCGGTGCCGATCGGAGTGGCGGTGAAATCCTCCGTCACCGTGCCTTTGAGCGCATAGGCGACCACCAGCGGCGGCGAGGCGAGGAAGTTGGCGCGCACGTCGGGCGAGACCCGACCCTCAAAATTGCGGTTGCCCGACAGGACCGAGGCAGCAACGATGTTGTTAGCGTTGATCGCCGCGCTGATCGGCTCGGCCAGAGGCCCGGAATTGCCGATGCAGGTGGTGCAACCATAGCCGACCAGGTTGAAGCCGAGCGCGTCGAGATGCTCCTGCAGGCCGGCCTTGATCAGATAGTCGGTGACCACCTGCGATCCCGGCGCGAGGCTGGTCTTGACCCACGGCTTGGGCTTGAGACCAAGCGCGTTGGCCTTCTTGGCGACCAGTCCGGCGGCGACCATCACCCCGGGGTTGGAAGTGTTGGTGCAGCTGGTGATCGCGGCGATAACCACGTCGCCGTCGCCGATATCGTAGCTCGCTCCTTCAACCGGGACGCGGCTGGCCGTTTTCTTGTAGACCGTCTCAAGATCGGAGTTGAAGCTGTCGTCGACCTGGGTCAGCGCCACGCGGTCCTGCGGGCGCTTGGGCCCGGCCATCGAGGAGACGACGTCGCCCATGTCGAGGCCCAGAGTATCGCTGAATACCGGATCAGGCGCGCCCGGATCGATCCACAGGCCCTGCTCCTTGGCATAGGCTTCAACCAAGGCGAGCTGGCTTTCCTCACGCCCGGTCAGGCGCATATATTCGAGCGTCTTGTCGTCAATCCCGAAAAAGCCGCAGGTCGCGCCGTATTCGGGCGCCATGTTGGCCAGCGTCGCGCGGTCGGCCAGGCTCAGTGAGGCCAGGCCCGGGCCGTAGTACTCGACGAACCGCCCCACGACGCCCTTGGCGCGCAGCAGTTGGGTGCAGGTCAGGACCAAATCTGTGGCGGTGACGCCCTCAGGCAAGCGCCCGTCGAGCCGGAAGCCGACGACCTCGGGGATCAGCATCGAGACCGGCTGGCCGAGCATCGCCGCCTCGGCCTCGATCCCGCCGACGCCCCAGCCGAGGACGCCGAGGCCGTTGACCATCGTCGTATGGCTGTCGGTGCCGACGAGCGTATCGGGATAGGCGACGATGCTGCCGTCGGCTGCTTCGCTGGTCCACACCGTCTTCGCCAGATATTCGAGGTTGACCTGATGGCAGATGCCGGTGCCGGGCGGGACGACGCGGAAGTTGTTGAAGGCTTTCTGGCCCCATTTCAGGAAAACATACCGCTCCATATTGCGCTGGTATTCGATCTCGACGTTATGCTCGAAAGCTTTGGGGTGGCCAAATTCGTCGACCATCACCGAATGGTCGATGACCAGATGG
>JAYWBP010000053.1:0-50177 GCA_043781375.1 Novosphingobium sp. | reverse complement strand
GGTGCGCAACCGACATAACTTCGGAGAGAGCGTCGTTCATTTCAGTGCGGGTGAGATCGCCATAGAACGTTATCGCTCATATGGCTCAGCTTATGGCTGACAGGATATTTCAGAAAATAGCTGTTCCTTTACAACGTTGTTTAGCTGACTGCCTCTCCGCCAGCGCCGGTTGATATTATAGATTATTTCAAGGATTGGCTTTGCGTCGCCATATCCGCCCCGGCAACACCATGGCCGTGACGCGGAGGGAGTGTTGGCAGGCGTGGCGCAACGCGATGACGTGCGTGCCAATATCGAACGGACGCGGAGGAGGACCCACCGTTCATCCTCGGTTACGCCATGGTTTACCGATGCCTGGCGGCTCAGGATCGAGAGCGTCAGAACGTATTTGGGATAGGTGAACCCCTCAACTTGGCGCCTACCCATTTGCGGATCGAGGAATTCGGCATCTTGCCGAAATCGGAGAGCGCGACGATTGAATCGCGCCGAACCGCCCGTCAGCGCCTTGATCTTTGTGGCGAACATGCGGGCCATTGGGTCTGGGATTTGCTGGAAAGCTATTGAGCCTGCGGCAATTCCCTTGGCGAACTTGACTTTAAGATGATCTCGTCCCCCAATTGAAGGCAGGCGCCAGTCCGCCGCTTTCTTCGCTCAACGGATAGTCTTGTCTCGCACAGTGCCTCTGGTCCCAGCGGATGCAGATCATGGGGGCAATGTTACGAAAGGTCGTCGAATGGCAACGGGATTCACGCGGCGCGAAGGATTGAGGCAGTCGGCTATGCTGGTCGGCGCAGCAGCAGCCCCGGCATCGTCTGGCATTGAAAATGATGCCCACGCGCAAAAACCCGCGCCGGTGGCGGCGGGCTGGACACTGCCCCAGCCACCCTCGCCGTCGGCCTTCAAGCCGCGGCAGGGCTGAGCGGTGGAAATCGCCGCGCCGGTGTTCGACAAGCCACAGGGCAGGATCGGTATCCTTGGCCAGATCGGCTATGGCACCGGCCAGATCGCGGGGCAGGTTTTTCGAGACGTGCCGTCGCTGTTGCTGTTATTTTTCATGACCACCGTTCTCGGGATCGAGCCTGCAATTGCAGGCACCGCGATCTTCGTACCCAAGATGGTCTTCGGCGTGGGCTGCGACATGACCGCCGGGGTCTTGTCCGACCGCTGGCACCGACAGCTTCCGCGGCGCTGGTGGTTGCTTGCGGGGGCTATCGGCGCGCCGTTCGCAATGATCCTGTTATTCCATGTGCCCGAAGGGTCCACAACGCTGCGTGTCGCCTATGTCGCAGGCATCTTCAGTCTGTACATGGCGGTCTTCGCCACTTTTTCGGTGCCCTATCTCGCCATTTCGGGCGAGTTGACGTCCGACCCGCAGGCCCGAACCGTCTTGATGGCATGGCGGCTGGTGTTCACCTCTATCGGCGTGCTCGTTGCCAGCGCCGTTGCGCCAGCGATCGTTCAGGCAAACGGCGGGGGGCAGGCGGGTTATGAAGCGATGGCGCTTGTCCTTGCGGTGATCTGTCCGGCCGCCTTGCTCGTTGCCTTTTTCTCTGTGGGGAGGTTCGCGCCGGCTGAAAAGGCCGCAGTCGCAAGAGTGCGGCTATCGATGGGACAGGCGCTTGCCGTGCTTGCGAAGCCGCGGTTTTCGGTCCTGCTCGGCGTCAACATCATCCAGCTCGCCGGCGCGGGGATGGGCTATGCGTCACTGCTCTATTTTCTGGCGTACAATATGGGGCGCAGCGACGCGTTACAGGTGATCGGCGGGATTATCGTGGCGTCGTGCGCCGGTATCATCGTTGCGCAACCGATGTGGGTGGCCGTGTCCAGGCGGATCGGCAAACGACGCGCCTATATCGCGGGCAGCATCATTTACAGCGTCGCCTATCTCATCTGGGCAATCGGGGCGACCTGGGGGGTAGGGGCTGCCTATGCGCTGGCGTTCATCGCGGCGGTCGGCAATTCGGGCTGGGCAATGCTTGGCTTTTCGATGGTTTCCGACATTGCCAGCGATGATGAGGCGCATGGCGGTCTTTATTCCGCCGCCTGGGTTGCGTCGGACAAGATCGGATTCGCGCTCGGGGGAAGCCTGCTGGTCGGGTTGATCCTCTCGGGATTCGGTTTCGATGCCGCGCGCGCAGTAAGGGGGCTGCCGCAAAGCGATTTCGCCTTGACCGGAGTGATGTTTGCGTTCGGGTTTATCCCCGGTGCGCTCAACCTGACGGGAGCGGCCATTCTTGCCCGGTGGGGGCGCGACTGAAGCGGGTAGTCAGAGGCCAGGCCGGATCGATATTCCCTGCGAAAACTTCGACGACGGCGCCGCGCAGGATATATTCGCCGCCAAATTTCTCGGGGTGTGTGATTCAGCCGGTTGCGATGAAGTAGGAGCCCATGGTCAGTTCCCCAGCCCCAACACACCGGGGTTCATCAGATTGTGCGGATCGAGTTGCGCCTTGATCGCCACCAGCAGCGCATCGGCATGTGGATTGAGCCTCGCCCGATAAGGATAGGCTCGGCCGATCTGAAAATGGGCGGCACCGAATTGTTGATACAGGTCGATAATATCGCGTTTTAGTTGATCAACATACAGCCGTGCGGGCTCGCCCACCGGATAAGTGGTCAGCCCGCTGACATAGCCGGGATCGAGAACCGTGTCGTGATACGCAGTGCGCGCGTCGGGCCAGTAGAAGGCGATCTCATATAGGAAACCGCTGGAACCCGCCGGACTGAACATTGTGCCGATCCACACGCCCAGCCGCGCCATCTCCTCAGCGCGCGCCTCACGGAGCGCCGCCAGTGCCTCGTGAAACGGCACAGCCTGATCGTGCGACAGGATGCCGCTGATCGGCACCCAGCGCTCACCCTTCGGACCCAGGACATTGGTCAGCGGCGCAAACGGTATCGCGCGGACGAAGGCAGGTACGGTGTTGGCGATCTCGCGTCCGTGCGCTGACAGGATCGTGCGCAGTTGGCGTGCGCGGCCTGCGGCCTCCGCTGCATCGATGCCGTCGATAATGAAATGCGCCATATAGGCATCAGCGCGCATCGCGGCGTCGCCGGCCAGTGCCATGCGGGCGAGTTGGCGCAGGCCCGCCAATGGCCCTGAAGCTGCGCCAAAAATACTACGCGCAATGCTGAGCCGCGCGCTTACGCCTTCTGCCTTGCCGATCTGCCCCTGCGACAACGCCAGATCGATCCCGAAATGCGAATCGTCCAGCCGCGCGCTCTGCGCGGCGGCAACGGCAGAGTGGTAGGCGTCAAAAGTAGGGAAGGCGAAGCTGATGGCCGCAAAGGCGGTGCGCGCCTCGATCAGCGGCAGTCGAATCGTTGCCTTTATCCCTAGGGCGCCGCAATCGCCGGTAAACAGGCCTGTCAGGTCGGGGCCGTAATGGCGGATTGCCGACGCGACAGGTGCAGTTGTCAGCAATTCACCTGACGCAAGCACCACATCCATCGACAATACCGATAGCGCCGAAATGCCATGGGCGGCGGTGCCGTGGCTGACCGCATTCTGGCTGATACTGCCACCTACGGTAGCTGCGATTCCGGAAAAAGGACCCCAGAACGGTGTGCGCAATCCTAAAGGATCGAGCTTTGCCTTGAGCGCGGCCCAGGTGACGCCCGCGCCGACCGTAACCTCGGCATTGGCGGCATCGACCGTGATCGTATCGAGCGCGCCGGTATCGATAAGGACATGGCCGCCATGTGCGATCAGATAGGCATCGGTGTAGGACGCGCCTCCGCCCCGCGGGACCAGCGCGACACCTGCGGCAGCACAAATGCGCACGGCAGCTTGAAGATCCTCGACGGTCGCGGGCCGGACGACGAGCACCGGCGCCCCACCCCCACGATAGACGTCGTTGCTCATGAACGCTGTCGTGGCCGCGTCGTCACTGATCGCGGCGCCACCGATGGCGGCAACCAGTTGCGCCTTGAGCGAGGTAGTTGGGGAGTTGCTCAATTCCGTTTCACCGCCATTATTGCCGATCGGATCGGTGGTGCCAAACTCGTAACCGGTTTGCATAGCCTTGCCGGGTTGAGTTCAACTTCCTGCTATCCGCACAGAGGCCAGCGTGGGCGAGCGCATCGTGCGGATTTATCCGGCAAGCGGCCAACGCCGCCTTCCCAGAAAAGCCGATGAGGAGCCTCCACTTATCGTTATGCTGGCCTGAGCGACGCCAGATAGACGGTCAGATTCAGGCGCCCCTTTAAGGGACCGCAAGCCCGGCAGAGGTCATCCTGGTTTCCAGCACAGCTGCGGTGGGCCGCTTCAGAATGGCATCGAGCGTCGTGGCCGTCCAAACCGCGCCTGATTTTTGCATTGTCGGCGAAACCGCATAGCCGGGACGTGCGCCCACCTTTGCCCCGTGCACTTAGGTTCAAATTCTGAATCATAAACAGATACCGCAGAAATAGCCGAAGGCTGCTGCGCTGCGAGCGATGGCGCTGGCGTCCGCTCCCGTCATTGCCAGAGTTGCCAAGGTGGCCACCATTCCCGACGTAATTGTCCTCAGCGCAGGACGTGTCGTTGGCTACGCATTGCCGTCCTCGCGATGTTCGGCAAAGTTCGCGTCGAGCATCTCTATCAGCGAAATAGTGAGGGCGTGGGGCCAGATCATCGGCTGATCCGTCTCGTTACCTTGATCGTGCCACAACCAAGCGGGCGTCAGGACCAGTTCGCATTTGTGCATATACGCTCTTTCGCCATGAGCGCAGTGAACGCGCTTTCACCCTGCCGGAGCGCGTTCTGGACAAGACGGTGCGCAGGCGCGACCTCGCCGAGTATGAAGCGGGCGATTATATTCCGGGCCTTCGTGCTCTCGCGGCACCGGTTTTCGATGCTTTCGGTGAGGCGGTGGCCGTGATTACGCTGGTCGGCGCGCGGAACGAGATCATGCCATCGCGGCTAGGCGCCTCAAATCTGCTGCCGCTTCCGCCCGGCTCGGATGGCACCCTTGCGAAACCAGCGCCGCCATTTAACTTCTCACCGTTCTAAAGAGGAACTTCCATGTCTCACGTCTTTACGCTCCTCGAACGCCCCGCTGCAGCGATTGCCGGGACCGACGACACCTTCCCGGTGGGGCGCATCTTTTGCATCGGCCGCAATTACGCGGCGCATGCGCGCGAGATGGGCACGGATCCAAACAGGGAAGCGCCGTTTTTCTTCACCAAATGGGCCGCCGCGTTGGTCCCGAATGGGGCGACCGTGCCGTATCCTCCGGAATCGGCGAACTACCATTTCGAGGCCGAACTGGTGATCGCGATCGGCAAGGAAGGCGCAAAAGTCAGCGAAGCAAACGCGCTCGAGCTTGTCTTCGGCTATGCCGTTGGACTGGACATGACGCGGCGTGATCTGCAACTTGACGCGCGCGAACAGGGGCGGCCTTGGGATACCGGCAAGAATTTCGCCTACTCGGCACCCATGGCGGCGATCAGCCGGGTTGCGGACGTCGGTCAGATGGTAAATGCTCCGATCCGCCTGACCGTAAATGGCGACATCAAGCAGGACGCCGATATCGCCGACCTGATCTGGGATTGTGCGGAGACCATTGCCTATGTCAGTCGGTTCGAGCGCTTGTTGCCGGGCGACCTGATTTTCACCGGCACCCCCGCTGGCGTGGGTGCTGTGGTGCCGGGTGATGTCATCGATGTTACCATCGAGGGATTGGTGCCGCTACGGGTGACAATCGGCGACAAGGAAGCAGATTTCGCATGATTCTACACGATTTTCCGCTGTCCTCAGCAAGTTTCCGCGTCCGGATCGTCCTCAATCTCAAAGGATTGATCTACGAAAAGCGCAACTATGTCCTGCGGGCGGGGGAGCAGCGCGCACCCGATTTCCTCGCGATCAATCCGGCCGGGCTCGTCCCGGCGCTGGAGGTGGATGGATTGCGCCTTGGGCAGAGTCTGGCGATCATCGAGTATCTGGATGCCATCCATCCCGAGCCGCGCATGATTTCTGCCGATCCAATCGAGCGTGCGCGGGCGATGGAAATGGCGCTGACCATCGCGTGCGACATTCACCCGATCAATAATCTGCGTGTCCTGAAGTATCTCGAGCATGAGATGGGGCAGAGCAAAGCGGCGGTTGACGACTGGTATCGGCACTGGATCGAACAGGGTTTCGCAACACTGGAGAAGTTGTTGCCCAACGCGTCCTTCGCGGGCGGCGATGCGCCGAACATCGTCGATGCCTGTCTGGTGCCGCAGATGTTCAATGCGCGGCGTTTTAAGGTCGATTTGACGCCGTTCCCGCGTCTGACGGCGATCGCGGATCGTGCGGCGGCGCTGCCAGCTTTTGCAAGTGCAGCACCGCCACCGCTTTAGGGCTCAGTCGATAACGATCAGCGCGTCCAGCGCGATTGGTGGCTTGCCGTGCGCGAACCCGACCAGCGGGTTGACGGCGACCTCAAGGATTTCCGCCGTCTGCTTGGCCCTGGCGGCGAGATAGTCTTCGGCCGGATCCCAAGCCGGAACGCGGGTCCATTTGAGAGTATTCTTCGCTTGCTGCAGCACAGTCAGGTTCTTGCGAAGCAGCGTTTTGTCGAGCGCGCGCTTGCGTGCGCGCAGCTTTTCCAGCGGAACCGTTTCATTGACCAGCCCGGTTTTGCGCGCGATCTGGCCCCTGAACGGTTTGCCGGTCATGATGTAATAGTGTCCGGCGTTGTGGCGCATTACCTCGGCGACGGCAGGCGTCACATTGCCGGTGGTAACGACGCCCCAATTGATCTCGCCAAGGCCGAAAGTCGCGTTGACCATCGCGATAATGGCTGTGGGATAATACCGGGCTGGGGCAGTAAACGAGCGACTCTATAATGGCGGCTGACCTTACTTTAGAATCGTCGCTGCGAGGATTGCAGGACTGCGGCAATGCAAGGCGGCACGTGGTGCCCTGGACCCGTAGCAACGCTCAAGTGTGGCACCCATAGCCCGAAGCTGCTCATGGGTTTGGGGTTCGGAATTCGATCGGAGTGCACTAGACCTTCGGCGAAACTTCAAGGTCCCCGCACGCCATGACCAATCTCCCAGCCCCCGTAATCCGCCGTGGCTCGATAACCATTGCCGCCTTCTCGACGGTGGTCGAGTGGTACGACTTCACCCTGTACCTCTATTTCGCCACGGTTATCTCACGGGTGTTCTTCGGTGGTGGCGCTGGCTCGCTGGCGACGACGCTGGCGGGCTTTGCCATCGCCTACCTGATGCGACCGCTGGGGGCGCTGGTGTTCGGCCACGTGGGTGACCGCTATGGCCGCAGGACGACGATGCTTGCCTCGGTCGCTCTGATGACCGCAGCGATGCTGGCGCTGGCCCTGCTCCCGACCCGCGCCCAGATCGGGGCACCTGCGGGCGCGCTGCTGCTGGCCCTGCGTTGCGTGATGGGCTTTGCCGTGGGCGGAGAATATACCGGCGTGGTCGCCTATCTGCTTGAAGGCGCAAAGCCCGAACGACGCGGCCTCGTGACCTCGATGGCCGCGGCGGCGAGCGAGGTCGGCGGCTTGCTCGCGGTCGGCTGCGCCGCGCTGACCGTGGCCCTGCTGCCCGCCGCTTCGCTGGACGTATGGGGCTGGCGGATCCCGTTCTTCGTCGGCGCCGCGCTGGCCGGGTCGGTCTGGATCGCCCGCGCCTGGATGGAGGAATCGCCCGAGTTCGAACGTCAGCAACAACAAGGGACCGTGCCCGTCAGCCCGCTGCGCCACACCTGGGTGACCAACCGCACGGGTATCGCGCGGTCCTTCGCGATCTCCGCGCTGGGCTCGATTACCTATTACGTCGGGATTACCTATGTCCCGGCGTTCCTGACCACGACCGGCTCGTTCACTGAGACGCAGGCGCTGACGCTTTCGACGCTGGCCGCAGTGGCGGTGATTGCGATTACTCCGCTGACGGGGCTGGCGGCGGACCGCTGGGGGCGCAAGCCGGTGCTGATCGGGCTGGCCCTGGCCAGCGCAGCGCTGCCGACGATTCTATTTTCGGCCATGGCCCACGGCAGCGCGGCAGGGGCGCTTGCCGGAGCGATCGTCCTGGCGCTGGTTGCAGGTGGGGTCAGCGCGGTCGGCGCGGTCTGCACCGCCGAGCAATTCAGCGGCGAGGGGCGGCTGACTGGCCTCGCCCTGGGCGCAACCGGCGCCACTGCGATCTTCGGCGGCCTTACGCCTTACGTGGCGCAAATCCTGATCGCGCGGACCGGCTTGCCGATCATGCCCGGCGTGATGATCGCGCTGGTCGCGCTGGCGGTGCTGCCGGTGCTGCTGGTTATGCCCGAGACGGCGCCAGGTCGGGCAAAACCACCCGTCAGACTGTAACCGAACTGTCCCTGCCGCGACATTTGCGTGCCAGTTCCTCGCGGCGTTGTCCGAAGCGCTCGAACCGCTGTGTCCGGATGTCGAGCTCGAACCGGCGTAACCTGAAGTCCGGGAGCCATATCGCAGCGCACAAAGTATCGTTTCGGAGTATCGCCCCTGCGCAACCGGGACAGCCGGTTTGCGACCTCGCTCCCTTTTCGATAGGGCTGGGGAATGCGAAACAAACACAAACGGCGAGCCGACAGACCGCAACCGATGAGCTTGCAGCGATGAGCGGCCCGGTTTTCGCCACCACGCTCAATCCGGACAGCGACGAGGCGCAGACCCGCGCCGCGCATAATCGCGCGCTGGCGCACGGGTTGCGTGAGCGGGTGGCGGTGGCGTCGCTGGGCGGCAATGAGAAGTCACGCGAGCGGCATACCGCGCGGGGCAAGCTGTTACCGCGCGAGCGAGTCGAGCGCCTGCTCGATCCGGGTTCGCCTTTGCTCGAGATCGGACAACTGGCCGCCAATGGCCTCTATGACGACGAGGTCCCCGGCGCCGGGCTGATTACCGCGATCGGGCGGGTTTCTGGGCGGCAATGCATGATCGTGTGCAACGATGCGACGGTGAAGGGCGGGACCTATTACCCGGTGACCGTCAAAAAGCATTTGCGCGCGCAGGAGATCGCCGAGGCCAACCGCCTGCCATGCATCTATCTGGTCGACAGCGGCGGCGCGAACCTGCCGCACCAGGCCGAAGTGTTCCCGGATCGCGACCACTTCGGGCGGATTTTCTACAACCAGGCGCAGATGAGCGCCAAGGGCATTCCCCAGATCGCCTGCGTCATGGGCAGCTGCACCGCTGGCGGGGCCTATGTTCCGGCAATGTCGGATGAAAGCGTGATAGTGCGCGAGCAGGGAACGATTTTCCTCGCCGGGCCGCCTTTAGTGAAAGCCGCGACTGGTGAGGAGATCAGCGCCGAGGACCTTGGCGGCGGCGACTTGCACGCGCGCAAATCGGGCGTGGTCGATCACCTGGCCGAGAACGACGAGCACGCGCTGACCATCGTCCGCGATATCGTCAGCCACCTTGGCCCGGTCTATAAATCGGACATTGACCTGGCCGAGCCAAGGCCGCCGAAATACGCCGCCGAAGACCTTTACGCCATTGTCCCCGATGATGTCCGCGCGCCTTACGACGTCCACGAAGTCATCGCCCGGCTGGTCGATGGCAGCGAGTTTCACGAGTTCAAGGCGCTGTATGGCAGCACCCTGGTCTGCGGCTTCGCTCATATCTGGGGGATGCCGGTGGCGATCCTGGCCAACAACGGCGTGCTGTTCTCCGAAAGCGCAGTCAAAGGCGCGCACTTCATCGAACTGGCTTGCCAGCGGCGAGTGCCGTTGTTGTTCCTCCAGAACATCTCGGGCTTTATGGTCGGCGGCAAATACGAGGCAGAGGGCATCGCCAAGCATGGGGCAAAACTGGTCACCGCAGTGGCCACTGCCTCAGTGCCCAAGCTGACCGTGCTGATCGGCGGCAGCTTCGGCGCGGGCAACTACGGCATGTGCGGAAGGGCCTACGCACCGCGCTTCCTGTTCACCTGGCCCAATGCGCGGATCAGCGTGATGGGCGGCGAGCAGGCGGCGAGTGTGCTGGCGACCGTCCACCGCGATGCGGAGACTTGGACGCCGGAGCAAGCCGAAGCGTTCAAGGCCCCGGTGCGGCAGAAATACGAGGACGAGGGCAATCCGTATTACGCGACGGCGCGGCTGTGGGACGACGGGGTGATCGATCCGGTGCAGACGCGCGATGTGCTGGGCTTGGCGCTGGCGGCGGCGTTGAATGCGCCGGTGGCGGAGGCGCCCCGGTTTGGGGTGTTTCGGATGTGAGGGGGAAATAGGGTCGGAATGTCGTATCGTGCTTATCAACTTGACCACACTCGGTGGGAGCAACGATTGGCGGGCGCGAGGGCTCGTCGAGGGGCCGCTTTGGATGCGGGCGACGCCAAGCGACTCGCTAACGCAGACGATCACTTGCTCGCGGTGGTACGCGTGCACATCTCCCACCATATATCCAATCGCATTGCTTCAATCCTCCCTGAGCTTGTCTCGGGGAGGGGGACCGCCCGGCGCAGCCGGGTGGTGGAGGGGAAGTCGCGACTGCACTGCCTTTACGATCACTTCCAAAGCAGCATCCACATCGCGCAGCACCTCGGTCGCGCTGATGCGGAGAGTGGCAATGCCTTCGCCAGCGAAAAAAGCGTCACGCGCCACATCGCGATCCGGTCGGTTGCCCATGTCATGAGCGATGCCGTCAACTTCGATTCCCAGCCGCGCGTCGCTACAATAGAAATCGAGCACAAATTCGTCCGTCCCATGCTGCCTGCGGAACTTGAGGCCAAGCGGGCGCAACCTCATCAGCCGCCACAGCAAAACTTCGGGCAGCGTCATGCTGCGCCGCAGTTTACGCGCCTTGGCGACGGTGCCCGACGATGGCTTGGGCGCAATGTCCTTGAGCATCGAAAAACCCCCTCCGTCAGTGCTTCGCACTGCCACCTCCCCGAGACAAGCTCGGGGAGGATTTGAGAGAAGCCATGATCGCCTCCCTCCTCATCGCCAATCGCGGGGAAATTGCCTGCCGGATCATCCGCACCGCGCGCCGCATGGGCATTCGCACGGTGGCGGTTTATTCGGATGCCGACGCCCATGCGCTCCACGTCCGCCAGGCCGACGAGGCGGTTCACATCGGACCAAGCCCGGCCCGCGAGAGCTACCTGGTGGGCGACAAGATCATCGCCGCCGCACTTGCCACCGGGGCTGAGGCGATTCATCCGGGCTATGGCTTCCTGTCGGAGAACGCCGCGTTTGCCCAGAGCGTGATCGACGCCGGGCTGATTTGGGTCGGGCCGCGCCCCGCCAGCATCACCGCGATGGGGCTGAAGGATGCGGCCAAGACGTTGATGGCGGCGGCGGGGGTGCCCGTCACCCCCGGCTACATGGGCAAGAATCAGGAACCCGCGTTCCTCGCCACTCAAGCCGCCGAGATCGGCTTTCCCGTCCTTATCAAGGCGGTCGCGGGCGGGGGCGGCAAGGGGATGCGGCTGGTCGAGGCGGTTGGCGACTTCGCCGATATGCTCGCCTCGTGCCAGCGCGAAGCGGCTTCCTCGTTCGGCAACGCCCACGTGCTGATCGAGAAATACATCCAGCGCCCGCGCCATATCGAGGTGCAGGTGTTCGGCGACAGCCACGGCGATGTCGTCCACCTGTTCGAGCGTGACTGCTCGCTCCAGCGCCGCCACCAGAAAGTGATCGAGGAAGCCCCCGCGCCGGGGATGGATGAGGCCACCCGTCAGGCCTTGTGCGCAGTGGCAGTCAAGGCGGCGAAGGCGGTGGATTACGTCGGCGCGGGCACGATCGAGTTCATCGCCGACGCCTCGGAAGGCCTGCGCGCAGACCGCATCTGGTTTATGGAAATGAACACCCGGCTGCAGGTCGAACACCCGGTCACCGAAGAGATTACCGGGGTCGATCTGGTCGAATGGCAATTGCGCGTGGCGAGCGGCGAGGCGCTGCCCAAGCGGCAGGATGAGCTGGCGATAAACGGCTGGGCGATGGAAGCGCGATTGTATGCGGAGGACCCGGCAATTGGGTTCCTTCCCTCGATTGGTCCGCTCGATCACCTAACCTTTCCCGTCAATGCCCGGATCGAAACCGGGGTTGAAGAGCACGGCGAAGTCTCGCCATTCTACGATCCGATGATCGCCAAGCTGGTGGTGCATGGAGCCAGCCGCGCCAAAGCACTTCATGCCCTGAACGAAGCGATAGCGGGGACCGAAGTCTGGCCGGTGCGGACCAACGCCGGGTTCCTTGGGCAACTGGCGCGGCAGGCAGACTTCGTGGCCGGGGACGTCGACACCGGGCTGATCGCGCGCGCCGGAGACACGCTGACCCTGCCGCCCGCGCCCGATCCCGAGGAATTGCACGAGGCCGCCGCGCTGCTCGCCGCCGCTCCGGGCAGCGGGCCATGGAGCGCCGCGCTGGGCCTGCGCCTAAACGCCGAGCCCCACGCCGAGGCGCGGCTGATCGATGATAGCGGCACGGTCCACGTCGTTGCACTGGCCGAGGTTGCCGATGCCGTTCTGGAGCGTGAAGTGCTGTCGTTCTCGGACGGCTTCGCTCGCAGCTTTCGCCTGGACGCTCCGCGGGGCTCCGGCGGTGCGGCCCTGTCCGACGGCGCCATCCTCTCCCCCATGCCAGGCAAGATCATCGCGGTCGAAGTTATGGCGGGGGACAGCGTCATCAAGGGCCAGAAACTCCTCACGCTCGAGGCGATGAAGATGGAGCATTCGCTGATCGCGCCCTTCGATGGGGTTGTGGCGGAGTTGCACGCCGCGCCGGGGCAGCAGGTGCAGGTCGAAGCCTTGCTCGCGCGGATCGAGAAGGTCGGAGAGTAGCTTTGCTCCCCGCCCCTGAAGAGGAAGGGCGTTGTATCGAGTTGTCGCAACCCTAGCCCACCCCATCCCGCCGCCGCTATGTTTAACAGCTCGGTTCATCTGGCGCTCATCCGCTGCCCAGCTTACCCATCGGACCCGGCGCAAAGGCCGGGCAGGGTGGGGATTCCTTGTATTCATGTCGTTTGCCGATCACTTTCAATTCACTTCGGTCGATCTCGCGATCGATCTGGGGACCGCCAATACTGTCGTCTATCTGCGTGACCGGGGGATCGTCCTGGCCGAGCCGTCGGTGGTGGCGATCGAGACGATCGATGGCATAGCCCGCGTCCGTGCGGTGGGGGACGACGCCAAGCTGATGATGGGTCGCACGCCCGACAATGTCCGCACAGTCCGGCCTCTGCGCGCCGGCGTCATTGCCGATCTCGACGTCGCCGAGCAGATGATCAAGCACTTCATTCGCAAGGCTCAGGGTGGCCGCAGCCGCTGGCGCGGGCCCGAGATGGTGATCTGTGTGCCCTCGGGCTCGACCTCGGTGGAACGCCGCGCGATCCGCGATGCAGTCACGAATGCGGGCGCGCGGCAGGTGTGGTTGATCGACGAGCCGATGGCCGCCGCGATCGGCGCGAACCTGCCGGTGACCGAGCCGGTCGGCTCGATGATCGTCGACATCGGCGGGGGCACGACCGAGGTCGGGGTGATCTCGATCCAGGGCTTGACCATGAGCATGTCGGTGCGCGTCGGCGGTGACCGGATGGACGAGGCGATCTCGGCCGCAGTTCGCCGCACGCACAACATGCTGATCGGCGAAGCCACGGCTGAACGGGTCAAGAAGGAGCTTGGCATCGCTCGCGTTCCTGCCGGAGCCAAGCCGCTCACCGCGCTGATCAAGGGCCGCGATCTGGCCCGCGGCGTGCCGCGCGAGATCGAGGTGTCGCAGGCCGAACTGGCCGATGCTTTGTACGAACCCGTGGGCCAGATCGTCCACGCGGTGCGCAGCGCGCTGGAGAATACCCCGCCCGAAATCGCCGCCGACATCATTGAATCGGGGATCATAATGACCGGCGGCGGATCGCTGCTACGCGAGATCGCCCCGGTGCTGGCGGAGTCGACCGGACTGCCGGTGCGCGTGGCCGATGATCCGCTCAATTGCGTGGCGCTGGGGGCGGGTAGGGCCTTGCAGGACCCGTTCTATCGTGGAGTACTCCACGCGGCGTGAGGCTGTCGTTGGCACAGTCGTTGTTGCAGTGCACAATGGCGCGACGCGGATTGCCATTGTCGACGAAAGCGACGCACGGGCGCTGGTGATCCGCGAGGGTCTTGCCGCGATTGCCGGGTGCGAAGTGTTTGTCCTCACCGAGCGCTGCGGGCTGGTGGCCGAGATCGGCCGGATCGCGCGATAGAGCGTGATGCCCAGCGCAAACTGGTCGGTCAGGTCATCGCTGGCGTTGCCCTCGAACTGCTCGGGAGCCATGAAGGTGGGCGTTCCGGGGATTTCGTCGCGGTAGCAGTCCTCGACGCGGGGCAGGCGGGCGACGCCCAAGTCGATCGGTTTGAGCCCGCCGTCCCTGGTCAGCATGACAACGAGGATGCCGGCGTGATCGGGCTCGGGCAGGCGGACGATGTCGCTCACCACCGCGCTGGCATTGTCCTGACCGCCCGCAATCAGCGCTGCTTCGGCGAGCATGTCGGCAGTCGCTTCGGCCGAGGCCTGCTCGGCCAGGTCCAGCGCCACGCCAAAGCGGCGGATGTTTTTCTGCGGGGGATCAGGCAGATATCGGCTTCTTGCCTAATTCGGCCGCAACGGGCGCGAGGAAGCGCAAGAAATGCCCTGTCGCCATTCGGGCAACATCGACAATCCCCGCATCCGGGGCACATTCAACGAGCCGATGGACGACTGGTCGAGCTTTTACACGTTCACCTATTTCATCGATAGCGACGGCAAGTATCAGCTGAAATCGCTGGCCGAGAGCGGGTTCGATCCGTCAGCGCACACCCGCAGCGCCTGTATCCGCGACTGCACGATCGGCCTGATCCGGTTCGCCTGATCGCCAAGGCCCGCTTCGACTTGGAGATCAAGCTGTCGGCCGAACGCGATCACCGCACTGGCATGGTCTGATCGGACCTCAACTTCACCCCGGAGGGCACACTATACTCGGGGTTTGCCGGGCGCGGCGACGAGATGCTCAAGGGCGGTGGGAGCTATGTCTTGCCGGTCGAGGTAAAAGAAGCCCTGGCCGGGCATCCCGATGTCGTGGAAGCAGCGGTCGTGGGCGCGCCGGACGATCAGGGTCTGTTCAAGCCAAGCGCCTATGGAGTGTTACGCGTGAGCAGTGTTGCGCGTGAGCACCAATGCCGATGACGCGACCAGGGTGTCGCTCAAGGCCCATGTCAAAAGCCTGCTGACGCCCTATAAGTCTCCGCGCTGGATCAGCTTCGTGTCAGAACTTCCCAAGATCGCGACCGGCAAAATCCAGCGTTTCTGTTTGCGCAATTCCCAAGGAGTGCCGTGATGCAGCGTTTCGATGTCCTGATCGTGGGGGCCGGGCACGGCGGGGCCCAGACGGCAATTGCGCTGCGCGGTGCAGGCTTCACCGGCTCGATCGCGATCCTCGGCCGCGATGCCGAGTTGCCTTACGAACTGCCGCCGCTGTCGAAGGAATATTTCGCGGGCGAAAAGGAATTCGCGCGGATCATGATCCGCCCTGCGGCTTATTGGGCAGACAAGCAGATCGCAGTGCTCACTGGGCGCTGCGTGATGTCGGTCGATCCTCAGGCGCAGACCGTGCGCTGCGCCGATGGCGATAGCTTTGAATACGGCGATCTCGTCTGGGCGACCGGCGGCGATCCGCGGCGGCTGAGCTGCGCCGGGCATGACCTCGCGGGAGTTCACACCGTCCGCAACCGCGCCGAAGTCGACGCAATCCTAGCCGAGTTGGATGCAGTGACTACCGTCGCGGTTGTCGGCGGGGGCTATATCGGGCTTGAGGCCGCGGCCGTCCTGACCAAGCTGGGCAAGAAGGTAGTCCTGCTCGAGGCCCTGCCGCGCGTGCTGGCCCGGGTCGCCGGGCCGGAATTATCGGCCTTTTATGAGGCCGAGCACCGCTCCCACGGCGTCGACTTGCGCACCGGCGCCTCGGTCGAGGCGCTTCAGGGCGAAGGCCGGGTTTCGGGCGTGTTGCTGGCCGATGGCGAGGTGATTGCCGCCGACATGGTAATCGTCGGCATCGGTATTATTCCTGGCGTCGGGCCGCTGCTTGAGGCGGGCGCGGCGGGCGGCAACGGGGTCGATGTCGACGCACAGTGCCGCACCAGCCTGCCGCACGTCTATGCCGTGGGCGATTGCGCAGCCCATTCCAACCGCTATGCCGATGGCGCGGTGATCCGGCTGGAGTCGGTCCAGAACGCCAACGACATGGGCTCCATCGCCGCCAAGTCCATCGTGGGCGAGGACGTAGCCTATTACGCGACGCCGTGGTTCTGGTCGAACCAGTACGACTTGCGGCTGCAGACCGTCGGCCTGTCGAGCGGGTATGACCGCACAGTGCTGCGCGGCGATCCGGCGGCGCGCAGCTTTTCGGTGATCTATCTCAAGGCGGGCAAGGTCATCGCGCTCGATTGCGTCAACAATGTCCGTGACTATTCGCATGGCCGCAAGCTGGTTGAGCAGGGCGCGGTGATTGATCCCGCCGAACTGGCCGATCCGGCACGCCAGCTTAAGGAATTCGCGATTTCCCCCGTCTGAGGGGCCTCCTTGAGCGAACCTCTCGGCACCCCTGCCAGCGTCGTCAGCCATCTGGCCCAGGTCACCGCCGATGGCACGTGGTTCGGTGAGGCCGCTGTCATGTGCTGCCGAAGTGAAATTGCCACTGGTCGGCCTGGGCGCTTGACTGGCCAAAAGCCAGGGCGCGGGCGCACCCCCACGCAAGCGTGCAGGATCCTCCCACTGTCACACTGCCGCGCTCATATTGGCTTGATCGGTTAGCCACTTTGGCCACCAAGGCCGAGTCAGCGCAGGAGCGGCAAGATCAGGCCATTGCGCAAGTCAGATCGCGCCTTGTGCCGTCAACTGCGCCAGGTCATCAGCGCCCAGCCCAAGCAGCTCGCCATAGACCTCGGCATTGTGCTGGCCGGGCGAGGCGGGGGCCGGGCGGCGGACCGCGCTGGGGGTGACCGAGAGTTTGGGGAAGGTCCCCTGCATCTTGATTCTACCCAGCTTCTGGGTCTCGACCTCGATGATCGCCTCGCGCGCCTTGAAATGCGGATCCTCGAGCATTTCGGGTGCGCGATAGACCCGGCCTGCGGGGATCGAGCTGGCGATCATCAGCGCATCGACCTCGGCTACAGTGAGCGTTGCCGTCCAGGCGTTGATCAGATCATCCAGCTCGAGCTGGTTTTCGCCGCGTGCCAGGTGTGTGGTGAAACGCGGGTCTTCGCCCAACTCGGGTCGACCCATGGCTTCGGCCAGGCGGCGCCAGAGCGAGTCTTTGTTGGCTCCGATCATGTATTCGCCGTCGCTGCAGGTATAGACGTTCGACGGCGCAATCCCGGGCAGGATCGAGCCCGAGCGTTCACGCACGAACCCGGTATGATCGTATTCGGCGACCAGTCCTTCCATCACCTGCAGCACGCTTTCATAAAGCGCGGCGTCGATGATCTGGCCTTGGCCGGTGCGATCACGGTGATGCAGCGCGGCGAGCACACCCATCGTGCCGTAGGTCGCGGTGAGGGTATCGCCGATCGAGATGCCCATGCGGCTGGGCGCGCGATCGGGTTCGCCAACGATATAGCGCCAGCCGCCCATCGCTTCGCCGATTCCGCCGAACCCGGCGCGGTTGGAATAGGGCCCGGTCTGGCCATAGCCTGACATCCGCGCCACGATCAGTCCGGGTTGCTCGGCGATCAGGGCCTTGGGATCGAGGCCCCATTTTTCCATCGTGCCTGGCTTGAAATTCTCGATCACCACGTCGGCCTGGGCGATCAGCTTGCGGACCAGCGCCTGGCCTTCGGGGATGCGCATGTTGGCCGAGACTGAGCGCTTGTTGCGGGCGATCACTTCCCACTGGACCTTGACCGCGCCCTGGCCCCAGTCGCGCATAGGATCGCCCCCAACGCCATTGACGAGCGGCGGTTCGACCTTGATCACATCGGCCCCCATGTCGCCCAGCAACTGGCCGCAGAACGGACCAGCGAGGAGCTGGCCGAGTTCGACAACGCGGATATCTCTCAAGGCGCCGGTGTTGGCTGGCATGTTGTCCATAATACAATCCATTACTTCGATTTGGTGTTCAAGCTGTGGCGATAGCGGGAAAGCGGGGTGCGCGTCCGACCATGCCGGGAAGGCTGCGGTCCATGACCGATCCGAGCCAGTGATTGGCGGAAATCAGCCGGTCGAGATCGAGTCCCGTGGTGATCCCCGCCCGCTCGAGCATATATACAACGTCTTCGGTCGAGACGTTACCGGCTGCGCCTGGGGCGAACGGACAGCCGCCAAGGCCGCCAATGGCGCTATCAACCACGCTCGCCCCCGCGCCGATCGCGGCCCAGACATTGGCGAGGCCGGTGCCGCGGGTGTTGTGGAAGTGGACTCGTACCGGCAGTGGCGCGATCAGGCGTCCGACCCGTTCGACCAGCCGGGCGACGTGCGCCGGATTGGCCACGCCAATGGTGTCGGCCAGGCTGATCTCGACTGCACCCGCTGCCGCCAGCGCCTCGGCCATGGCGACAACCCGGTCTTCGTCGACTTCGCCTTCGAACGGGCAGCCGAAGCTGGCTGCGATCGTCGCCTGGGCGGTGCGCCCTGCGGCCCTGGCCATGGCGATGATCGCGCTGGCGGCTGCAACCGATCCTTCGCTGGTCTGGCCCTGGTTGGCCATGCCGAGGCCGTCGGTCGCGACGCTGACCGCGCCGAGCTGGTCGATCCTTCCGGTGGCTAACGCGCGGTCAGCCCCGCGCTGGTTCATCACCAGGCCGATGTAGGTCACGTCCGGCCGGTCCGGCAGGCCCGCACAAACCGCTTCGGCATCGGCCAACTGCGGCACGGCGCGAGGGTTGACAAAGCTGGTGACCTCGATCCGGCGGACACCAGCGAACAGCGCCTTTTCAATCAGCACCAACTTGTCCGCTGTCGCGATTTCCGCCTTCTCGTTCTGCAGTCCATCGCGCGGGGCGACCTCGACGATTTCAATATTTTGGCGCATCAGGGAACTTCCGAATAATTTGTATACAATTAAGCGGCCGATAGCTGCAGGATTGCGGCTTGGCTACGATAGGAATCGGCATAGGCGTGGAACGCCCGGCGGATGTGTCCGGTCATCACCGCCACAGCCCAGCTGCCATCGCCGCGGTCAAGCGCCAGCAGCAGTTCGGCATGCTCGCGGTACGACCGCAGCAGGCTCTCATGCCCGTAGTTTTGCGCGGTGCGCCAGATCACCGGTTGTTCGATCAACAACGACAAAGTGCTGGCAAGGCGAGACGATCCGGCTGCCATAAGGATAATCGCGTGGAACTCGCGATTATGCTCCAGGAACTTGGTTACGTCGGGCTGGGGTAAGTCGATCGCGATCCGAATCTGGCGGTTATGCTCGGCTAACTGCGTGAGTTGTGCCGGGGTGATCCGCTCCGCCGCCCGCCGCGCGGCATGGCCTTCAAGCATGGCGCGCAGTTCGAAAGCATCTTCCAGATCGTTGAGCGACCATTCGGCCACGAAGGTCCGTTGCGAGCCACTGCGGCGCAGGAACAGCTCGGACTCGAGGCGGCGCAAAGCTTCGCGCACCGGCGTCCGCGAGACCTTGCAGCGATGCGCCAGTGCTTCCTCGCCAAGCTGCGTACCGGGCGCAAGCTCACCCGAGAGGATCAGCCCCCGGATCATCGTATAGGCATGGTCTGACGCGCGGGACATTGGATTCCAACTTGCTTGACTTGGCCGTCTCTGTATACAATAGTAGACAGTGAAGGCAAGATGTAGAGTCAGGAGAGTCGGACGTTCCGTTGGATTGAGGCGCCGACCGACTATTTGAGGGTTTTGCCAAGCAATTTGAGACCGGTTGTCGAGGCATTTGACAAAGAACGGAGCAGGACCGAACAACGGCTATGAGGGGCGGTCCTGTTTTACCAGGACAATGACTTTGCCGGTTAATCGGCGAATGCAATAGAAGCCAACCAGACAAATTCAGGGGGATTCACCATGCGCAATTTCAAAGTAGCATTACTCGTCGGATGGGCCGTGATCGGTTTCGGAACCACGCCGGCGCTGGCACAAACCGCGCCACGAGAGCCAGCCAAGGCTGCTGACGCTGCTGACGCTGCTGACGCTGCCGGGGATGACGGCGCAATCATCGTCACCGCCCGCCGCCAGAACGAGCGCTTGCAGGACGTCCCCGCATCGGTTTCGGTGCTGACTTCTGCGGCCCTTGAACGGACTGGAGCGACCAAGGCCCAGGAATTTGTCGCGCTGACTCCAGGTGTAACCATCGTTACCGGCACCGCCGAGGCGGGCGACACCCAGATCAATATCCGCGGCATGAACGGTGCGCGCGATGCCGAAAGCTCTGTCGCGCTGCTGGTCGACGGCATCCTCAAGACCAACACCGCCCAGCTTAACCAGGACCAGGGTACGCTGCAGCAGGTCGAAATCCTCAAGGGTCCGCAAGGCGCGCTCTATGGTCGGAACGCCGCGGCGGGGGCGATCGTGGTCCAGACGATCAAGCCGACCGAAACGCTCAGCGGCGCGGTCAAGGCCAGTTATGGTGAGCACAACACCTGGGCCACTTCTGCGCATATTGCCGGGCCGATCGGCGACGGCGCCGGATTCGTGCTGTCAGGCGTCTATGACAAGTCCGACGGATTCTATCGCAACAGGTTCCTCAACAACGCGCACGTCGTCGACGATCATCGCGCCTGGGCCATCGACGGGCGGCTGATGTTTGGGATGAAGAGCGACACTCAGATCGACCTGAAGGCGCGCTATTCAGAACTGCACGGCGCGTCGATCAACTTCAATTCCGCGTTTGCCGTCCCCAATTTTGCCGGGGTCAACCCCGCCTTTTATGAGGATGTGAACACGCATCCGTTCAATTACTACGGTAACATCCGGCCGACTAACGACCAGACCAGCTTCGACGCCTCGGCCAAGCTCGATCACGATTTCGGCTCGATCAAGCTGACCGCCTGGGCGCTTTATTCCAGCGTCAAGCAGGACCTGATCGCGGATGGCACCTCGGCCGATTTCGCTCGCTACATCAGCGCGGTGAACCCCGCCGCTCAACCGGCGGTGAACAAATGCTTCAGTTCCACCGCCGCGCTGACCGGGTTCAAGGTCAACGCACCCGGTGGCATCGGTGCGATCCCTGTGCCGTTCATCTTTGCGCCGGCCAATGGATCGACGTTTGGCGCCTATAGTCCGACAACTTGCGATGGAACGCAGTACCAGGTCCGCAACCAGAAGGATTTCAGCTCAGAAGTCCGCCTGGCGTCGAACAGCTCGGGACCGCTAACCTGGCAGTTGGGCGCTTACTACCTGCACATCGACCGCACGGTCGGCGTGAGCCTGGGCGCTGACGAGGGTCAGGGAGTCATCAAGCAGCTGTACAATGCGCCCAACAGTACGAATCCCACCTCGCTGCTTCTGGCCGACAAGTTCACCACCAACGTCTACGCAGGGTTCGGCTCGCTGGACTGGAAACCGACCAGTCAGTTTAGCCTGAACGCTGCGCTGCGCTATGACAGCGAGCATCGCCGCTCGACTTCGCTGGTGCCGACTGCGACCGATCCGTTCACCGGTGCCCCGATCAATCCGGGCCAGGCGTTTGGCGCATTGGTGCCGCAAGCCAAGACATTTAATCAGCTCGAACCGAAAGTCTCGCTGAGCTGGCGTCCGACGAGCGACCTGAACCTTTATGCCAACTGGGGCATCGGCTTCAAATCAGGTGGGTTCAACAATCAGGGCGCAAGTGCACTGATCAATCAGAATTTCAATAATGGCGCTCCCGGAACAATCAATGTCGGAATCAGGATTTCAGACCAGTACCGCAAGGAGAAGTCGAGCGCGTTCGAGGTCGGAATCAAGGGCAGCGTGTTGAACGACCGGCTGACGTTCGACCTGGCGGGTTATTACACCCAGGTTAGCGACATGCAGTTCTTTGAATTCTTCGTCGGTGGATTTGGCCTGCTGCGCGTCGTTTCCAATATCGACCGGGTCGACATCAAAGGCGCGGAACTCGACGTCGGGCTCAAGATCATGGACGGCTGGCGTGTCTTTGCCTCAGGCAATGTGACCGACAGCAAGATCAAAAAGAACAGCGCGCGTCCTTATACGGTGGGCAACAAGTCGCCCTACACGGCCGATTACACAATCAACCTGGGAACCGAGATCGTCCAGCCGCTCAGCGCTACAACCAAGCTGGTGGTGCGTGCCGACTATCGGATCACCGGACCGACCTGGTTCAGCACCGTCCAATGCCAGACGCAGCCGTCGATCTTCTCGGGCTTATTGCCGATCTCGACGTTGGCCTTGCCCTCGTTCGTGGGCGACGCAAACTATTGCAAAACGCAGCGGCGCGCATTTGCTGTGCTCAACTTGCGCACCGGGATCCAGACCGACCGCTTCTCGATCACCGCCTTCGCCAACAATCTGCTCGATCGCAAGTATCTGGCCGAGGTCATTCCTGCCGCCGAATTCGGCGGATCGTTCATCTCGCCCGGTCAGCGCCGGGTGATCGGGGTCGAGGCGAGCATGAAGTTCTGATGGGTCAACCTTGCCGGCGGATCCTGACTTGGACGGGGCTCAGCCGACAAGGTTTATCGCTACCCCGAAGCCCGTTATGGGGCGGATTCCGGGCAACTTCAGGAACGACACGCCCAAGATTGCGGTTAGCGTTCGTTCATCAACGGTAAACCCGGGCGGATTTGGCGAGCTGGGCACGCCGTTCGCGCCACCGGCGGTAGCCAATGCCATTTTTGCGGCGAACGATCTGCTCGTCGAAAGTGGATCAGTCTGGCTTCCGGATGAGAGGTTGACCGCAAGCTTTGGTTGGTCTGGCTGAGCGAAATTGCTGAAGGGGTCCGGTGTTGAGTCAGGCTGTGCTGATATTGGGCGGATGCGGCGGCATCGGGCGGGCGTTGGCGGCGCTGGCCCTGCAGCGTGATTACGTCGTCGACGTGATAGATCTGCCTCAGTCGATTGCGGCGCGCCGTCCCGAGGACGTGCGCCACGCGATCGCGGCCGACGCGCGAGATGAAGCGGAGCTTGCCTGCGCGTTCAACGAGCTTGCCGCCAAGGGGGCGACTTATGCCGGGTTCGCTAACCTGTGCGGCTTTGCAGCGGCGCAAATGCCGCTGGCCAAAACCAGCAGCAGCACCTGGGATGAAGTCATTGACGGCAACCTGCGCGCGGCCTTTCTGGCCTCGCAGTTTGCTGTTCCGTTGATTGCAGCAGGCGGCGCAATGGTCCACGTCGGCTCAGGGCTTGGGACCTCGCCGCGCGCGGGTTACGGACCCTATGGTGTGGCCAAGGCGGGGCTGGTCATGCTGTGCCGTCAACTGGCGCTCGAGCTTGCGCCCGCCCTGCGCGTCAATTGCGTTGCGCCCGGGGCGATCGATACCGATTTCCTGCGCGGCGGCCTGGGCCGCGATCAGCAGGAGGACAGCCTCGATCACACAGCCTATGTGTCGCGAATACCGCTCCAGCGCATGGCCAGCCCGGATGATGTCGCGCGGGCGATCCTGTTCCTGCTAGGCGAAGACGCGCAGTTCATCACCGGGCAGGTGCTGCATGTGAATGGCGGTTTGCTTATGGCGTGAGCGCGGTCGACCAGTCCTCGACCCGTTCACAGACGTTGCCGAACATGTCGCAGAGCCCGAAGGCATTGGCGGCAAGCAGGCGCAAGCTCCGCCGCATCTGAGCAAACGCGTGGTCTTCGAGGTGGTCGAGCGCCGCGATTATCAGGCAGACCGCGCGGGCCCATGCCTCGGGCGCTTCATTGTCGGCCGGAAACGTCGAGCAGCAGGTCGACGATCGCAGAAAAGGGGAAAGACATGGGCCTGGCCAGGCTGTAACACGCGCTGGACACCCCTCAATTGCAGAGAGCAAGACATGTCCACGCCGATCTGGATTGCCGCCGGCGTTGCTGTGTTCCTCGGCTTGATCGGCGGGTTGATGACCCCGATCGACAGCTGGTACCGAAGTTTGCGCAAACCCAAGCTGCAGCCGCCCAATTGGCTGTTCGGGCCGGCCTGGACAATTATTCTGGGGCTGGCGGCGTGGTCGGCTGTGATCGCCTGGCACGCGGCGGCCGACAGCGCGATGCGCACGCGTGTGGTCATCCTGTTCAGCGTCAACGCGCTGTGCCACGCGCTGTGGAGTCCGCTGTTCTTCCGGCTCAGGCGGCCCGACTGGGCCCTGATCGAAGTTGTTTTCCTGTGGACCTCATTGGTGGTGCTGATCGCCGGGCTGTGGCCGATCTCGCGCCAGGCCAGCCTGTTGATCGCGCCCTATCTGGTGTGGGTCAGCTTTGCTGCGTGGCTCAATCGCGAAATCGTCAAGCTGAACCGAACTTTTGGCTAACCGAGTTGCATTATTTGCGCTGACCGGCCAACCCGCGCCCAGGGATAATCGCAGGATAAGAGTCTTGACGTCGCCGAAGCGCAACCAAACTGATCGCGCCACTCGGATTGGTGAGATCGTGGCGAGCTATACTGCGCTCGAAGGCCCACTGCTGCCGATCCTGCATGCAGTGCAGGCAGAGTTTGGCTGCGTCGATCCAGCCGCCGAGGCTCAGCTTGCGCTGGCGCTCAACCTCTCCCGCGCCGAGGTCCATGGCGTGGTCAGCTTCTACCACGATTTCCTGCCCGCAGCAGACCCTCGCCCGCAAGTCCAGCTATGCCGCGCCGAGGCATGTCAGGCGCGGGGGGTTGAGGCCATGGTTCCCGCCGCCGAGGCCGCGGCGGGTGCGCGCGTAAAGCTCAGCACGGTCTATTGTCTGGGCCTGTGCAGCGTCGGTCCGAACGCACGGATCGGCGATCAGCTTTATGCCCGGCTGGATGAAGCCGCGCTGGTCAGGCTGATCGGCGCAGCATGACCAAGGTTCGGATCTCCGACGATGCCCTGGCCCTGGCCTGCGGGGCCGATGGTGTGGCCGAGGCTTTTGCCCAGGCCGGTTGCACGGTCGAGCGGGTGTCGAGCTGGGGGATGCACTGGCTGGAGCCCTTGGTAGAGATCGACGGCGAGGGCTTCGGCCCGGCCACGCCGCGCGATGTGGCCGCGATCCTCGACAGGAGCAGCGCCAAGGCCATCGGACGCATCGCGGATCACCCGTTCATTGCCCGCCAGCAGCGGCTGACGTTTGCCCGCGCCGGGAAGACGCGCCCGCTCAGCCTTGAGGACTATGCCGCGACCGGCGGCTGGGCCGGGCTCACGCGCGCCCGTGCGATGGGCCCGGGCGAAGTCATCGCTGAAGTCCTCCAGTCGGGCCTGCGCGGGCGCGGCGGCGCGGGCTTTCCTGCGGGCATCAAGTGGCGCACGGTCGCCGAGGCGGTGGGGTCACGCAAATACATCGTCTGCAACGCCGACGAGGGCGACAGTGCGACTTTTGCCGATCGCATGTTGATCGAGGGCGATCCGTTCCAGCTGATCGAAGGCATGGCGATCGCCGCCCACGCGGTGAGTGCGGGTCAGGGTTATGTCTATCTACGCAGCGAATATCCTCACGCAATCGCCAAGCTGAAGGCCGCAGCTGAGCTGGCTGCCGCGATCATCGCGCCGTTCCAGCTGGAAGTTCGCGTCGGGGCAGGGGCT
Organism: Novosphingobium sp.; assembly: GCA_043781375.1. Classification (GTDB taxonomy): domain Bacteria; phylum Pseudomonadota; class Alphaproteobacteria; order Sphingomonadales; family Sphingomonadaceae; genus Novosphingobium. The sequence goes on along the minus strand of JAYWBP010000053.1, from coordinate 24,652 downwards.
TACGTCTGCGGCGAGGAAACCTCCTTGCTCAACTCGCTCGAAGGCAAGCGGGGCGAAGTGCGGGCCAAGCCGCCATTGCCCGCTGTGCAGGGCCTGTTCGACTGCCCGACCGTGGTCAACAATGTGCTGACCTTGGCCGCAATACCGCATGTTTTGGTGGAGGGCGGCGCGGCGCATTATGCGGGCCACGGCATGGCGCGATCGCTCGGAACCATGCCGATCCAGCTGGCTGGGAACATCCGGCACGGCGGGCTGTTCGAGACTGCCTTCGGGATCACTCTTCGCGATTTGATCGAGGACATCGGTGGCGGCACCGCCTCGGGCCGTCCGGTAAAGGCGGTGCAGGTCGGCGGGCCGCTGGGGGCTTACATCCCGCCCGACCAGTTTAACCTGCCGTTTGACTACGAAGCTTACGCGGGCGCCGATGCGCTGATCGGGCACGGCGGCATTACCGTGTTCGACGACAGCGCCGATATGGGCCGCCTGGCGCGCTTCGCCATGGAGTTCTGTGCTGCCGAAAGCTGCGGCAAGTGTACCCCGCGCCGGATTGGCTCGGTGCGTGGGGTGGAGCTGATCGACCGGATCCGCGCGGGTGGCCGCGCGGCGGACGACGTCGAGGCGCTCCCCCAGATGCACAACGCGCCTAAGCAAGGTCGCACGCGCGAGCAAAATGTCGAGTTGCTCGAGGACCTGTGCGAGACGATGAAGTTCGGCTCGCTTTGCGCGCTTGGCGGCTTCACGCCCTATCCGGTGCTGTCGGCGTTGCGCTACTGGCCGCAGGATTTCGGCCCGCGCTTCGGCAAGGAATGAGCGGCAGTGAGACCATCGCGGTCAGGCGCTCGGCTTATGACGATGGCCCCGGCGAGGCTCTAACCCGCGCGATCCCGGTCGAGGCGCCGGTCGCGATCGAGATCAACGGAATTGCCTATGCGGTGATGATGGCCACGCCGCTCGATCTGGAGGACTTCGTCACTGGCTTCCTGCTCAGCGAAGGCCTTGCCGATGTGGACGAGATCGGAGCCATCGTCGTCCATGAACAGGGCGAGGAGCAATGGGGCCGGGGCTACGTCGCCCGGGTCAGCCTTCCCGAAGCGCGGCTCGCCCCGATCATGGAGAGGGCGCGGCGGCGGCTGGGAGACAGTTCCTGCGGGATCTGCGGGATCGAGAGCATCGAGGCGGCGCTGCGGCCTTTGCCGCCGATTGCCCGACGCAGCAGAACCACGCCTCAGGAGATCCGCGCTGCGCTCGACACGATGTCCGGACTACAGAGCCTGGGGCGGCTGACTGCGGCAACCCACGCGGCGGCATTCAGCGATGGCACCTCGATTAAGTACATCCGCGAAGATGTTGGGCGGCACAACGCCTTGGACAAGCTCATCGGTGCTTGCGCCAGTGATAATATAAATATGAAAGAAGGATTTATAGTAGTAACCTCACGCTGTTCCTATGAACTGGTAGAGAAGACCGTACGCGCCGGGTGCCCGCTTCTGGTTTCGATCTCGGCGCCGACCGATCTGGCGGTGCGCCGCGCCAGGGCTGCCGGGCTTGCTTTGGCGGTTCTGGCGCGCGATGATACCATGCTATGGGCGAGTAGTGGCGCAATGCAGGCGGAGACTTCCGATGGGTTATGAGCGCCAGAGCGACTTCGGCACGCCGGAAGTCGTATCGGATGCGTCGGTCACCCTGACCATCGATGGCCGCGCCGTCACCGTGCCCCAAGGCACCACCGTTATGCGGGCCGCCTCGCTTTCGGGCGGATCGATTCCCAAGCTGTGCGCTTCGGATAATCTCCAGCAGTTCGGCTCGTGCCGGCTCTGTCTGGTCGAGATCGACGGGCAGCGCGGGACTCCGGCCAGCTGCACCACTCCGGCGGGCCAAGGCATGGTCGTCCACACCCAGACGCCGCGGTTGCAGAAGCTGCGCAGGGGGGTGATGGAATTGTACATCTCCGATCATCCGCTCGATTGCCTGACCTGCTCAGCCAACAACGATTGCGAGTTGCAGGACCAGGCCGCCGCAGTGGGCCTGCGCGATGTGCGCTATGGCTATGCAGGCGCGGACCATCTCGGATTGGGTGTCGACACGTCCAACCCCTATTTCGACTTCGATCCGAGCAAATGCATCGCCTGTTCGCGCTGCGTGCGGGCCTGTGACGAGGTCCAGGGAACTTTCGCCCTGACCATGGAAGGGCGCGGGTTCGATTCCAAGATAAGTGCGGGACAATCGTCAGATAGCTTCCTCTCTTCAGAATGTGTCTCATGTGGTGCCTGTGTCCAGGCCTGCCCGACCGCGACGCTACAGGAGAAAGCGGTCAAGGAGATCGGCAAGCCCGAGCGCGCCGTCGTGACAACTTGCGCCTATTGCGGCGTGGGCTGCACCTTCCGCGCGGAAATGCGTGGCGAGCAGCTGGTGCGGATGGTCCCGTGGAAAGACGGCAAGGCCAACCACGGGCATTCGTGTGTCAAAGGCCGGTTTGCCTGGGGATATGCCAACCACCAGGACCGCATCACCAGCCCGATGATCCGCGATTCGATCGACGAGCCCTGGCAGGAAGTAAGCTGGGACGAGGCGCTCGCTTTCGCCGCCGCCCGTCTCCAGTCGATCAAGGCGCAATACGGCGCGCGGGCGCTGGGCGGGATCACCTCAAGCCGTTGCACCAATGAGGAAACTTTCCTCGTCCAGAAGCTGGTCCGCGCGGGCTTCGGCACCAACAACGTCGATACTTGCGCCCGAGTCTGCCACTCGCCGACCGGCTTTGGGCTTAAGGCTACGTTCGGGACCAGCGCGGGAACGCAGGATTTCGACAGCGTCATGGAGTCCGATGTCATCCTGGTGATCGGCGCCAATCCGACCGACGCGCATCCGGTTTTCGCCTCAAGAATGAAGCGCAGGCTACGCCAGGGTGCAAAACTGATCGTTATCGATCCGCGCCGAATCGACCTGGTCCGCTCGCCGCATATCGAGGCCGCACATCACCTGCCGCTCCAGCCGGGCACCAATGTCGCGGTGCTGACCGCAATGGCCCATGTCATCGTCGGCGAAGGCCTGGGCGACGAAGATTTTATCCGTAATCGTTGCGATTGGGACGAGTACCAGGACTGGGCCCGGTTCGTATCCGACCCCCGCCACAGCCCCGAAGTGCTCGAACCCGTGACCCGCGTCCCCGCAGGCGAACTGCGCGCCGCCGCGCGGCTGTTCGCCACCGGCGGCAACGGCGCGATCTATTACGGACTGGGCGTTACCGAGCATTCGCAAGGCTCGTCCACTGTCATGGCCATCGCTAATCTTGCCATGGTCACCGGCAATATCGGTCGGCCCGGCGTGGGGGTGAATCCCCTGCGCGGGCAGAACAACGTCCAGGGCGCCTGCGACATGGGCAGTTTCCCGCACGAATTGCCCGGCTATCGCCACATTTCCGACGATGCCGCACGCGCCATGTTCGAGGCCGACTGGGGCGTCGCGCTCGATCCCGAGCCAGGCCTGCGCATCCCCAACATGCTCGACGCCGCGATCGACGGAAGCTTTCGCGCGATCTATATCCAGGGCGAGGACATCCTCCAGTCCGATCCCAACACGCGCCATGTCGCCGCCGGATTGAAGGCGATGGACTGCGTGATCGTCCACGATCTTTTCCTCAATGAAACAGCTAACTACGCCCATGTCTTCCTGCCGGGCTCGACCTTCCTGGAAAAGAATGGCACCTTCACCAATGCCGAACGGCGGATTCAGCCGGTACGCAAGGTGATGGAGCCGGCCAGCGGATTCGAGGACTGGGAAGTCACCCAGGCGCTCGCCAATGCCATGGGTCTGCAATGGAACTACACCCATCCATCTCAGATCATGGACGAGGTTGCACGGTTAACCCCCAGTTTTGCCGGGGTTTCATTTGCCCTGCTCGACGAGGCTGGATCGCTGCAATGGCCGGTCAACGAAGCTTCGCCCCAAGGCTCGCCGATCATGCACATCGACGGCTTCGTGCGGGGCAAGGGCAAGTTCGTGATTACCGATTATGTGCCAACCGACGAGAAGACCGGGCCCCGTTTCCCGCTGCTGTTGACCACCGGGCGGATCCTGAGCCACTACAATGTCGGCGCGCAGACCCGGCGCACCGCCAACACCGCCTGGCATCCCGAGGACCTGCTCGAAATACACCCCAGCGATGCTGAGAACCGCGGTCTCAAGACGGGCGACTGGGCGCGCCTCGCCAGCCGCACCGGCGAGACCACCTTGCGCGTGCAGGTCACCGATCGGGTCGCGCCGGGGGTAGTCTATACCACCTTCCACCACCCCGCGACGCAGGCCAATGTGGTGACCACCGAGTTCAGCGACTGGGCCACCAATTGCCCCGAATACAAGGTTACTGCCGTTCAGGTCGGCACTTCCAACGGCCCGAGCGCTTGGCAGGAAGACTATGCCGACCTCTCCGCTCGCGCGCGGCGGATCGCGCCGCTGGTCGAGGCGGCCGAGTGAGCAGTAGTCGATGAGCAAGACAGGGGATCATCTGGTGCTGATGGCCAACCAGATCGCGCGGAATCTGGCCTATGAGCCCGATCCCGCCGCGGCGACTGCCGAGCATATTCGCCTGTTCTGGGACCCGCGGATGAAAGCTGGCATCCGCGCCGTCGCGCCGGCTGCGCTCAGCCCGATCGCCAGGGCGGCGATTGCTCGGTTGATGGCGCCCGGACCATCGCTCGCCGGGCAGCAACCCGCTATATCACCGTTAGAGTCGGGCGGAGAAGATGGCTGAGGTTCTCGAATTGTGAAGCGAACGGGAGCCCTCCAAAGGGCGAGCCGCTCCAACTAGCCGTTCACAAAAACGATATTCAAGAAGGCTTTGGCAAACCCAGCGACGATTGTTTCTGAAAGGATCGACGACCTTTTTGGCTGCGGCAATCGGTGGAGCTGTGATTAAAGCCCGACGCGCTGGTTTGGGGAAGGCCAAGCGGCGCGGTTTCGTGCCGTCGATCAGTAGCGTGGCTCGCCGATGCCGACGTGGCGCTGTTGCTTGCGTTAACGGGGGCGGCTGGCATGGGTAATCCTGTCTGGTTTGGTTTTTGTTGTGAAGTTGCGGGCAGCGCTAGCGGGCCATTGCTGCAACCAGTGTTGCGGCCCGCGTTCCGACTTCAGCGGGTGTCATGCCCGCCTGATTGAGCGCCGTCGACGCGGCCACGCGCCCAATGGCGACGATGGCCGCAAACGCTTCGCGGGGATCAGGAACCCGGGCATGACTTCAAGTCCAAAGGCGATGCCGCAGGCAATCACTTCGTGATCGGTGTTGGGTGACACCATCAGCCGCGCGCCGGTTGCCGCCAGCCGCTCGCCCGAAGCGATGTGCAGCCCGGTCCCAACTTCCATTACCGCGCGATCGCCCTCCGCCGCTTCGCGGCAAAGTCTGTGCAAAACAGCGACAATCGGTGGGTCGCCATCGGCCAAGATACTGTCGGTCGAAATCATGGGACGACTTCGGATTCACCAGCTTGATCTGCTATTTGTATGAGTATAAGAGCGACAACGAAGCGTGAATGGATGCCGCGGGGGAGAACACGATGCGTGCGGGTCGCAGTCGACAGCAATGGCCCTCATTGAGAAGGACGCATTGACGGGCCCCCGGCCATGGTCGGTGGCCAAGTGAGCGGCAAGCTGCGGTCCGCCGCCTGGTTCGACAATCCCGAAAACGTCGGAATGACCGCGCTCTATCTTGAGCGCTACCTCAATTTCGGGCTGAGCCTGGAGGAACTGCGTTCGGGTCGGCCGATCATCGGCATTGCTCAGACCGGCAGCGACCTGTCGCCGTGCAACCGCCATCACCTCGTCCTGGCGGAGCGTGTCCGCGACGGGATCCGCGAGGCGGGCGGGATCGCTATCGAATTCCCGGTCCACCCGATCCAGGAAACTGGCAAGCGGCCGACTGCGGGTCTCGACCGCAATCTCGCCTATCTCGGACTGGTCGAAGTGCTCTACGGCTATCCGCTCGACGGCGTGGTGCTGACGATCGGCTGCGACAAGACTACCCCCGCCGCGCTGATGGCGGCGGCAACGGTCAACTTGCCCGCTATCGCGCTCTCGGTTGGCCCGATGCTCAATGGCTGGCACGCTTCGTCGAATAAGCAGGGCGGCGAGCGGACCGGCAGCGGGACAATCGTGTGGAAGGCGCGCGAGACGCTCAGCCGCGGTGAGATCGACGATGCCGGGTTTATCAAGCTGGTCGCTTCGTCGGCCCCTTCGACGGGCTATTGCAACACCATGGGCACCGCCACGACGATGAATTCGCTGGCCGAGGCCTTGGGCATGTCCTTGCCCGGCTCGGCCGCGATCCCCGCGCCTTATCGTGACCGCCAGGAAAACGCGTGGCGCACGGGCAAGCGGATCGTCGACATGGTCCGCGAGGACTTGAAGCCGTCCGACATCATGACCCGCGAGGCCTTCCTCAACGCCATCGTGGTCAACTCAGCCATCGGCGGATCGACCAATGCCCCGATCCACCTTGCAGCCATCGCGCGCCACATGGGAGTCGAGCTTTCGCTCGGCGACTGGCAGGTGCATGGCCACCACGTGCCGCTGCTGGTCAATATGCAGCCAGCCGGGGAATACCTGGGCGAGGATTACTACCACGCTGGCGGGGTGCCCGCCGTGGTCAGCCAGTTGATCGACGCGGGGCTGATCCACGAACACGCGATGACCGCAAATGGCTATTCGCTGGGCGACAACTGCCGCGATGTCGCCATCGCGGACGAAAGGGTCATCCGGCCCTTCGCCAATCCGTTGCTGCGGGATGCAGGCTTCCTCGTCCTGTCGGGCAACCTGTTCGCCAGCGCGATCATGAAGACCAGCGTGATCTCGCCTGAATTCCGCGCGCGGTACCTGTCCGACCCTTCCGATCCCGAGGCTTTCGAAGGTCCGGTAGCGGTGTTCGACGGGCCGGAGGATTATCACGCGCGGATTGACGATCCAGCCTTGCGGATCGACGGCGGAACTTTGCTGGTAATGCGCGGAGTCGGCCCGGTCGGCTTTCCCGGGGCCGCCGAAGTGGTCAACATGCGCGCCCCGGAATACCTCCTGCGCGAGGGCATCCGCGATCTGCCGTGCCTGGGCGACGGGCGCCAGTCGGGCACTTCGGCCAGCCCCTCAATCCTCAACGCCTCGCCCGAAGCGGCGATCGGCGGCGGCCTGGCGCTGCTGCGCGATGGCGACCGGGTGCGGATCGACTTGCGGCTGGGCACCGCAGATGTGCTGATACCGGAGGCAGAACTGGCGGTGCGCCGTGCCACTTTGGAAGCTGCGGGGGGCTATGCCTACCCTGCATCGCAGACGCCGTGGCAGGCGATTCAGCGCAGCCTTGTGGGCCAGCTGGAACGCGGTGCGATCCTCGAAGGGGCTGAGGCGTTCCAGCGCATCGCCCAGACGCGCGGCTTGCCCCGCGACAACCATTGAGCACCGTGGGGATGATTTGCTCGCCGATCCAGTTCCGCACAGGCTTGGCGCGCGGTGTTGCGGCGCTCGATACGCAAGGCCCGGCGCGGGGGGTGCAGGGCGGGGCCAGCGTGGTCCATTTTTCCGCTGAGGCGCCAGGGTCGGGCGTAGACCTCGCCCGACTGGCAGCACGTCGCCTTGGTGAAACGCTCGACCTCGCTACCCTCGCTGTGCCCCGCAGGCCGGGCGACCTCCACGTTTACTTCGTCGGGATCGCGACGCGGTCGTTCGGCGAAGGGATCGCTACCCGGCCGGGCGACATCTTCGAAATCACTGCTGCCGCCTTCGCTCTGCCGTTGCGCAATCCGCTCGCTTCGGCAGCGATCGAAAGCGCCCCAATCTGGATTACCACGCTATGACCACCTTACGCCTCGGGCTTGTCGGGCTGGGCAAGATCGCCCGCGACCAGCACCTGCCCGCCATCGCCGTCAATCCCAACTTTGAGCTTGTTGCCACCGCTAGCCGCAATGCGTGCGCTGAGGGGGTCGCCAGTTATCCCGATCTCAGCACCATGCTCGCCGCCGAGCCGACGCTTGATGCGGTGATCCTGTGCCAACCGCCACAAGTCCGCTTTGCCGTCGCGCGCGAAGCTTTGCTGGCGGGCAAGCATGTGTTTCTGGAGAAGCCGCCGGGTGCGACCTTGTCCGAGGTCGAGGCGCTGATCGGGCTGTCGCGCGAGCGGGGCGTCACCCTGTTTGCCTCATGGCATTCGCGCTATGCCGCCGCCGTTGCCCCGACCCGGGCATTCCTTGCACAAGCCCGGATCAAGTCCGTCCGGATCGACTGGAAAGAAGACGTCCGGGTTTGGCATCCCGGCCAGAAGTGGATCTGGCAACCGGGCGGTTTTGGCGTGTTCGATCCGGGCATAAACGCGCTGTCGATCCTCACCGGGATCCTGCCCGAACCGGTCCGCTGTACCCAGGCGACGCTCCACGTGCCGACCAACTGCCACGTCCCGATTGCGGCGGAACTGGCGATGCTGACAAGCTCGGGGGTGCCCATCGCGGCTGCTTTCAACTTTCTCCAGCAAGGTCCGCAAAGCTGGGACATCTGCATCGAGACCGACCGTGGCCCGGTCCTGCTGAGCGAAGGGGGCAATAAGCTGTCGCTAGATGGCGTGATTCAGCCCGTCACCGCCGAACATGAATATACCGCGCTCTATGTCCGCTTCGCCGATCTCATCGGGCAAGGAGCTAGCGACGTTGACCTTGCCCCGCTGCGACTGGTGGCCGATGCCTTCATGGTGGGCGAGATACGCCCGACCGAACCGTTCGTGGAATAAGAGGAAACTCCTTGGCCCTACCCCGCGACCACCGTTCCGAAGGCGGATTACGTTTACACCAGGCGCTCGCCCGCAAGCTGGGAATCGCCATCGTCTCGGGCGCGATCCTGCCGGGCGCGAACCTGGGCGGCGAGATCGAGCAGTCCGAGGCGCTCGGCCTGTCGCGCACCGCCTACCGTGAGGCGATCCGCATCCTCGTTGCCAAGGGCCTGATCGAAAGCCGCCCAAAGGCTGGCACCCACGTCACCCCACGGCGGCGGTGGAATATGCTCGATCCCGATATCCTCGCCTGGATGTTTACCAGCGAGCCCGACGCGCGGTTCGTCAAGGATCTGTTCGAACTGCGCGGCGTGCTCGAACCGGCGGCTGCGGCACTGGCGGCGCAACGGCATACCCCGGAGCAACTTGCGGCAATGGACCTGGCGCTGGCGACAATGGCCCAGCTGGGCCTTGGCTGTGCCGAGGGGCAGGCCGCCGACCAGGAATTTCACACCGCGATCCTCGATGCTACCGGCAACGAAGCGCTTGCCTCGCTGGCGAGTTCGGTCGGTGCGGCGGTCCAGTGGACAACGCGTTTCAAGCAGCAGAACCAGAGCCCGCAGCGCGATCCTCTGCCCGAGCATCAAGCGGTGCGCGACGCCATTGCCGCGCGGCATCCGGGCAAAGCGCGCCAGGCCATGGTCTCGCTGCTTAAACTGGCACTGGCCGATATGGGATCGGCGATCGGTTAGCGCGCCAGCCGCACGGTCACTGCGGCGCTGGTCAGGCTCGGACTGCTGACGCTTACACGTACCGCGCCTCCGCCGCCTTTCTTGCGCAAGATCGCCAAAGCCTCGCCGTGGAAGGCCTTGGTCGTGCTGGCCTGGAACGATCCACTCGCCTTGGGATTGGCGCTGCCGAACGCGGCCAGGCTGGCCGGGCCGTGGTGCTCGATCGTGAGGACCGGGTCGGCATCGGGCACGATCCTTCCGCGGAAGTGCTTGCGGTACCACCCCTTTCCGCCAAGGGTGAAGCCGGTGGCAGTGCCGCCAGGTGCGCTTTTGATGAATGGTCCGGTCGAATTGCCGAAAGGTCCTCGACGCTCCAGTCGTGCGGCAGATCGAGCTGGCGCCAGGCGCTGTCGTCGAAACTCGCCGTTTCGCGGCCGCTGACCTCGCCCTTGTGGAAGCGCCTGTCGGCATCGAACGGAAGGTCGCGGCGTGATTTGGGTGTGGGCAACGGAGCGGCTTGAGCGCCTCCAGCCCTGACACCCAGCGCCAGCACCGCGCCCGATGTCAGCGCCATGGCCTCGCACCGATTGGCCAGCGGACCAGCGCTCATCGGAATATCCCCAGCGCGGCCAGTTGCGGATCGATCCGGTCGAGGTCCTTGCTGCTGGCTAGGCCGAACTGGGCGATGTCGCGGAAGCCGAAATTGCCGAGGTGCGGCTGGAGTTGCGGGCCAGCCAAGCGCCCGACGAGCTGATCCTGGCTGGCCCGCCTGAACACGGTTACGATTCATGGCATTATCCCGGCGCGTCGCGATGTCGCGTGGCGGATCGATTGCGGCCTCCTCGCCGCAACCCGGCAGGCGCTGCCCGAGGACCCTTGGAGCCTTCTCACGTGCTGAGCATTGACTCCGGGCATGGTTCCGCGTTGACGGCGCGACGCATTCAAGGACGCAGGCATGAGCGAAGTGGCAACCAGCGAAATCATCGACGGCATCGGCGTGCTGACGATCGACAGCCCCCCGGTCAATGCCCTGGGGGTCAGGGTCCGCCGGGCCCTGACCGATGGTTTCGCCGCCTTTCTGGCCGATCCTTCGGTCAAGGCGATCGTCCTGATCTGCGCAGGCCGGACTTTCTTTGCCGGAGCCGATATCAGCGAATTCGGCAAGCCCGTTCAGGAACCTGATCTGCGCGCGACACTGGATCTGATTGAAAGATCGGCCAAACCGGTCATCGCCGCGATCCACGGCACCGCGCTGGGCGGCGGCTATGAAGTCGCGCTGACCTGTCATGCGCGGATCGCGGTGCCTTCGGCCAAGGTCGGATTGCCCGAGGTTGCCTTGGGAATCTTGCCCGGCGCTGGCGGCACCCAGCGCCTGCCGCGCATCGTCGGGGTCGAGGCAGCGCTGGAGATCATCACCTCGGGCAAGCCGGTGGCTGCCAAGCAGGCACTGGCCCTGGGTATGATCGATGCCCTGGCCCAGGAAGGCAGCCTGCGCGAGGATGCCATCGCGATGGCCGCGCGCATCGTTGCCGAAGGCCAGCCGCTCCAGCGCGTGCGCGATCGTGACGACAAGCTTGCGCCAGCGCGCGGTCATCCCGAAATCTACGCCGATTTCCTCGCCAAGAACGCCCGTGCTTTCCGCGGCTTCAAGGCGCCGCTCAATATCGTCAAGGCCATTGCGGCCGCGGCCGAACTGCCGTTCGATCAAGGAATCGTTCGCGAACGCGAACTGTTCGAGGAACTCGTCACCAGCACCCAGAGCGCGGCGCTGCGCCATATCTTTTTCGCCGAGCGCGACGTCTTCAAAATTCCCGACGTTCCCGGTGACACCCCGACCCTGCCGATTGCCAGCGTGGGCGTCATTGGCGCGGGGACCATGGGCGGCGGAATCGCGATGAATTTCCTCAACGCCGGGATCCCGGTGACTCTCGTGGAGATGAAGCAGGAAGCGCTCGACCGCGGCCTGGGCGTGATCCGCCGCAACTATGAGAACTCCGCTGCCAAGGGCCGGATGACCACAGCCGAAGTCGAGCAGCGGATGGGGCTGATCACGCCTGCGCTCGATCTTGCTGCATTGGGTTCGGTCGACCTCGTGATCGAGGCGGTGTTCGAGGATATTGCGGTCAAGCTGGACATTTTCGGCAAGCTCGACGCCATTGCCAAAGCGGGCGCGATTCTCGCTTCGAACACCTCGTACCTCAATCTCGATGCGATCGCCGGGGCGACCAGACGGCCCGAAGCGGTTGTCGGGCTTCACTTCTTTTCGCCCGCTAACGTCATGCGCCTGCTGGAAGTAGTGCGCGGCGCGAAGACGTCGAACGCGGTCATCGCCACCGCCATGAAACTGGCCCGGACGATCAAGAAGACCTCGGTGCTGGCAGGCGTGTGCGACGGCTTCATCGCCAACCGGATCATGTCAGTGCGCGGCAAGCTGGCCGAGGCGCTGGTCCTGCAGGGCCCGAGCCCGCAGGAGATCGACCAGGCGCTCTACGATTACGGTTTCGCCATGGGCCCGTTCCAGATGCTTGACCTGGTCGGGCTCGACGTGATCAAGACCGCGGGACGCTCGCTGCGTAGCGATCTGGTCGCACTGGGACGGCTGGGCCAGAAGCAGAACGGCGGGTTCTACGATTACGACGCCAGGCGACAGGCCACGCCCAGCCCGGTCGCAGCGCAAGTTATCGCCGCTCTCGCTGCCGTGACAGATGCTCAGCCGATCGGCGCGCTCCCGCCCGAACAGATCGTGGCGCGGCTGCTCTATCCGGTGGTCAACGAGGGTGCCAAAGTGCTCGAAGAGGGCATCGCCCTGCGCGCTGGCGATATCGACGTGGCCTGCCTGCTCGGCTATAACTGGCCCGCACACACCGGCGGTCCGATGTTCTGGGCCGATACGGTGGGACTGGGCAAGATCGTGTCCGGGCTGGAAGGCATGGGGATCGAGCCAGCGGCACTGCTGCGCGAAAAGGCCGCGAGCGGGGGCAGCTTCAACCACTAGGCCTGACGCAGGTTTGCATTTCGCGCGGCGTTGGGCCAGTCTCGCTCCGGTTTAGCAGGCGGGGGGCGATCATGCGTCATGCTGCAGTCTGGCTGGCTTTGGTGACAGTGCTTTGGCGATGCGCCGCGGTGGCGCAAGCGGGGGAGACGCCATCCAATTCCGGCCCCGACCAGGCCGATCCGCGCGCCGAAGACGAAAGCCCGGCGGCGGAGGAGTGGTCGTTGCGCAACCCCTGCCACGAAGCGTGGCGGTGCCCTGATCCGATGGCGCTGGGCAGTGCGCCGGTCCCGGCTGACGAGCACATCCTGCCGCCCGGCGCGCGGCGTCTGCCACCTCGGGCGAGCGGCCCGAAGTACCGTCGGATGCGGACGGTTGACGGACGTTGGCTTTGGGTCAGAATCCTCAGACCGGTCCGCATGGCGCGCGGTTTCACTCCGCCACCGGGCAGCGCGCCGTGGCAGGTTCAGCTGCAGCGCCCCGAACGACTCATGGCCGTGACGCAGCGCGCGCTCGATTGGGAGGATCGCATGGCCTGTGGCGGCGCGCTGATCGCGCGCGGCTGGGCAGTGACTGCGGCGCATTGCGTGACCGACTATGGCGCGAACGTAAAGGACGCGGGCTATCGTATCCGCCTGGGCGTGTCGGATATCAGCAACGGCCAGCAGGGGATCAGCTACCGCATCACCGAAGTCCACGTCGCGCCGGGCTATGACGGGACGACCTACCTGAATGATCTGGCTCTGATCCGCTTCGAGCCCGATGCCCAAACCGCCACCGCCCGCCGCGCCTGGGTGCAATCAATCGTGGTTGATCCGCAACCGCCCGCAACCCGCAACCGCCCGGGACAGCAGGCGTTTTTCTACGGCTGGGGCCAGACCGAGCGCGATCATCCCTCTGCGCCGCTGCAGATCGGCGTGGTCGCCTTGCAACCTGCCGCCGCCTGCCCCCACAGCGCGATCACGTTGTGCGGCAAGGGCCTGGGCAGCGCCGGAGCTGCACAATGCCACGGCGACAGCGGCGGCCCGCTGGTGATGTTCGACGACCGCGTCCCAACCTTGATCGGCATCGTCAGCCACAACCAGGGTCTGGCCAAATGCGGCGAGAACCCCGCACCGGGGGTGTTCACCCGGATCGCGCCGTTTCGGGGATGGATCGAGGGTTTGACGGGCAAGCTGGCGGTGCCAATTGAGCGCGGGGAAAGCCGCGCGCCTTAGAGCCAGATGACGCCAGGTTGCACCGCGTCCATTCGCCTCCGTCAGTCGCTGGTGCGATTGCTACCTCGCCATCTGCGCTTACAGCGAAAACAGAGAGGAGCGCGCTGGGTCAGATCAATTTTCCATTGCTGCAGCGCTGCATCTGGCGGCTGCGCATCTGGTCTTCGACGTTGAGCGCCGCCCACTGGGTCGGGACCTGGCTTTCAGCGACACCTTGGGCGGTGCCGAATTCGCCCAAGCCGAACCCGGTAGCAGAAGGCGTCAGGCGGACCCACACACCGCGGTCCTTGTCATAGAGCATGATCCGCCCGCAAGGATCGCGGAATTCCTCTGTAAATTCAGCGAACTGCGTGCCGTTCTGATATTCGTGCCACACTCCGGACGTGCCCTTGAACTGGGACTGGATGCGTTGTGCCCGGTCGGAGTGGCTGTAGACGTTGACTATTGACACTGCGGGCGGCGCGGCGACCACTGCATCGGGCACGCAGCGGCTTGGGCGCGGGGCGGCGTCCCAGCCGCCCTTGTAGTGGTTCTGCCGCTCGAGCCGTGAGGGGTGATCGACCGTGGCAGTGAGGCTGGTCATGGCAAAGGCGGGCAGCCCAGCTGCTTCGGCATAACCCAGCCGCGCGGTGATCCCGCCGGCGAACAGGTCCGCCTCCAGTTCCTCACGCAGGCGGAAGCGCAGACCATCGGGCGGGACCACATCGGCGGGGATCGGGTCCAGCGTATGGCCGTTGAGGTGATGGCCGATCTCATGCGCGAGGGTCACCAGCACCGGGACGCTCGATCCGGTGCTGAGCTGGACTTGACGCAGCCAGTCTTCGTTATAGATGATCTGGCGATCGGCCCCGATCAGTCGCGCTTCGGCTGCCGAGACGTCGCCGGCCATCACCGAGAAATTCTGCGACAAACCGACCGCGCGGCAAATCCGTCCGCATAGGTCGAGCGCGAACTGCGAGGCCGCGTGAGTGTTGGGCGCGCGCTGGGCCAGGGCGGGCCAGGCGATCGGCATGGCTGCGGGCACGGCGAACATTCCTGCCATCATGGTTCGACGGGAGAACGGCATGGCTTGGCTCCTTAAACACGTGTCTGGTCAATGCGCCGGGTAGAGACTGGCAAAGGCCTGGCGATCCATGGCCGATAACTGCACTCCGGGCCCTTGCGGCAGGAACCGGCAGAGCGAGGCACGGCCCGACTTGAGCAGGTAGCTGGCCAGCGGATATAGCATCACCGAACTGCGATCGATCACTGGCGACTGGACGAAGCCCGCGCCTCCGGAACGCGGCTCTCCGCGCAGCACATTCTCCATCCGTAGCCCGGTTTGCCGGGCATAGTCGGTCCAGCGGTAGTTGAGCCCGATATCTGCTGCGGACCAGAAGTTGGGCGCGCCTGACATGGACTTGAATACGCCGGGAGAGTGGCCTTGCGGATCGGGGAGGTAGAACGGCGCAGCCTGAGTGCCAGGGGCGAAAGTTTCGACATAGCCAGCGTCGGGATCGAACTTGAGGTCGGCCTGGCACTGAGCGTGGTAGTGCTCGTGCGCCAGACCCAGGGCATGGCCAAATTCATGGAGCACGATCAGCCGGTCCGATCCGGCGAAATGCGGCACGGGCGAGGGGAGCACCGGACCGAGATCGAGGTTCATCGTCCGCTCGCTTGGGCGAACGTCGATGCCTTGGGCCTGTTTGCCAATCAGCGACCACGAGCCGCCATGGTCGAAGCCGATCCGAATCGTGGCCGTGGATCGCGCGTCGCTTGGGCTCCAGGTGCGAAAGCTGCGATCATCGTTGCGAAACGACAGGGCGAAGTGACCTTCAGGGGTCAGCCATTCCTTGGCCGTGGCCTCGATCAGCGGAAACCAGGTTTCATAGCCCGCCTGCAACGCTACCTTTACATATGGCGTCGTCCAGCCCAGATTACGCGCGGTGACAAAACCGTGGCCATCGCTCTTCTCGCGCGTATAGGCGGCGACCTGTTCCAGCGCGCGGGGCGGCAGGCGGTCGGGCAGGGGCGCGCTCGGCTCGTCCCCACTCCGCGGATCAGTGTCGCGCGGACCGGAAGCAGCTGGCGAGGAAAGCGGACCGGCCTGCGCCATCGCTGGTGCAACAAGTCCGCAGGCGATAAGTGCCGCCAAAGTTGAGGAAAAAGCCCTGACATCGGCGCGACGCATCTGCACCTCCCAGCGGCCAATACCGGCGCAACATGACAATCGCGGCCGGAACCGGGCGCCCCTTATCGAAGCGCCCGGCCTGATGATCGCGCGTTTACGGCTTGATCGGATTCGCGTTGGGATCGGCGGCCGTGCTGGCGGCACCCGAGGGAGCGGCCGTGCTCATCGCCGCAGCATTGCTGGCAGGAGCCATCGCGGCTGCGGTGGCGGCGGTTTCGCTGGTCATTGCGGTGGTGGTGGCTTCGGTGGTGGTGACGACGTCGTCGGCATCTTTCTTGCAGCCGGCCAGAGCCAGAGCAGTCGCGGCGATCAGAACGGTGGTGGTGAACTTGCGCATGAATAGGTCCTCCTGTGTTGCCCGGGCGGGACTATGACAGGCCAAGCCGGGAAAGCAATCCGCCAAAGCGGGGGTCTTTGCGCAGCGGATCGAGCAGCGGATCGGTCCGCGTCAGAAGCAGTCCCGAATCACGGGTGGCTGCCGCTTGCTCCAGTTGAGCCAGCGCCTCGTCCGCTTTACCCCACTGGGCCAGAACCTGTGCCTGCTGGTAGGCTGAATTGCTGCCAAAGGCGTTGATCAGAGCCCGCATCGCGCTCTGGGCGGCGGCGGGGTTGCCGGTGCGATGCTCAAGCATAGCGAGGCCCTGGAGCCGGAACACAGCCAGGGGCTCGGCCAAATAGGCCGTTCTCGCCTCGCCGGTTTTGCCTGACACGTAAAGCGCATTGCCGATCGCCGCGCTGGCGGTGCTCAGCCTGGGTTTAAGCGCCAGCGCCTTGGTCATCATGGCGATGGTGCGGGGATAGTCACGCTGGGCATAAGCAACGTAGCCCGCCGCACGGAATGCCCCCGAATTGAGCGGGTCGAGCGCGAGAACGATCGCGATAGCCTGGGCAGCGTCCTCGGCGCGGTCGGTATAGGCGCAGAATAGCGCAAACGCGCGCAGCACGTCGGCATCGCCGGCACCCAGGGTGCGCGACCGGTCATAGGGCTCGCGCGCGGCCTTGGGATCGAGGCGCCCGTTGTAAAGCGCATAGCCCAGCGCTGAATGCGCTTCCGCCAGTTGGGGCGTGACGTGAACCGCCTGCTCCGCCGAGGCGACCGCACGGTCGTAAAGTCCGCGCAGTTCGCTGGTCTGCCCGGTCTCGTTGGCAATCGCGGCAAGGATCTTGGAGCGCGCGGCGAGCGCCGAGGCATAGTGCGGATCAAGTGCGATGGCGCGGTCGAACTGGGCGAGGGCGAGGCGGTCGCTGGCCTCGTCAGCGCTGTCCTCGACCATCGCCTGACCGCGTAGATAGGCATCGAAAGCGGCGACATCTTCAGTCCCGCCCAGCTGCATCCGGTCGCCCGAAGTACCCGCAGCGATGGCCTGGGCGCTGAGCTGGTCCGATACAGTGCGCGCGACGATTGCGGCGATCTCGCTCTGCAGCGCGAAGACGTCGGTCAGCTTGCGGTCGAGGCTTTGCGTCCAGTCGAGGCTGGCGTCATGGCCGTCCACCAGTTCCGCAGAAATCCGCAGCTGATTGGCATCGCGCCGCACACTGCCGCGCAGGACGAATGCGACGCCGAGCAGTTTGGCGATCGTCAGGACGTCGCTGCTCTGGTCGACGGCGCCCGCCGAGGAGGTTGGCGCTGCGATCCGCAGCATCCGGTTGCGCGACAAAGTGGCGCGGATTTCCTCGGACAGTCCATCAGAGAAATAGGCCTGAGACGGGTCGCCGCTGAGGTTCCTGAACGGCAGGATGGCGATCGAGTTGGACGCTGTGCGGGCGGTGCCGATCAGCCCGCCGCGCCATGCGGCCAGCCCGCCGACGCTCGCCAGCGCGACGGCTCCAGCACCGATCATCAGGCCGCGACGCGAGGGTTGGACCAGATTGTATGGAGCAGGGGCTATGTTGCCGCCATTCAGTGCCAGCACTGCGCGGATCACTCGATCGGTCTCGGGGCTCGGAACTTTGCCGCGCCAGGCCTTGAGGTCGATCACCTGGAACTGGCGAAAGCCGAGCGGCGCTTGGCTGCCATCGAGCGATAACGGCACCAGACATCGCCGGTCGCGGCCGCGGGTAGCCTCGTCGCGGACCCAGTGTGAATCGATCGAGGTGGCCGACCACAGCACGACGACGGCATCTGCCGATTCGAGCGCGGCCTCGGTGCTGGGCAGGAAGTTCTCGCCGCCTTCGAGCAGCCCGTCCCACCACACCTTGCAGCCTGCGCTTTCGAGCGCAGCGATCAGGGGCAGGGCACGCTTGCGGTCGGCGCGGGCATAGCTGAAGAAGATGCTGGTCGCGCCTTCCTCCGCCGGTCCTGCCTTATCCGCAGTTGCCATGTCGCTTTGCCCCTGTCCTTCATGCCGCCCGTTAGCTGCGGTGTCGAGTGCGCTAGACCGGCACCGAAATCTGCTTGCCGCCGAACACCGCCTGCCAGTTCTCGATCTCGCTGAAGACGATCTCGTCGGTGGCGTGGGCCAGCTCGGCGACTCGGCAATAAGTCAGCTCGGCGTCGGGGGCACGCAGCAGCAGGGCAATCCGCGCGGCAATACCGTCGAGCTTGGCGGCGGTGACCTGCGAAATTGCGGCGAAGCGCTCAAAGTCGCCGAAATAGCGGACCCCGGCAATCGCCGCGCCGAAAGTCGGGAAGGCCACACCGAGCAGGGTGAACCACGGCGAAGCATGGGTCAGCCACGCGTGGTCGATCTGGTGGAGCCCCACCCCGGCTTTGAGCACCAGGTATGTTGCAACTGCCGCCACCGCGAGCTGGAACAGGCGCTCGGACAGGTGATCGAGGCGGTGGTGGACCGAGGTCAGCCGCTGGGCCTTCGCCAGGTGGTAGTCACGCTGCTCGGCCACATGCGGCTGAATCAAGGTGGCCAGGACGCTGTGCAGATAGGCGTTGGTGAGCGTGATTCGCGGCAGGCCGACGCTGCGGATGGTCTGGCGGGCATGAAATTCGGGCCAGCTGGTCTCGGCCCCCTGCGGCCAGCGGCCAGGCGCGCGCGCGGTGCCCAACGCCAGCAGCAGCGGGGAATGGCGCAAGTATTCGGCCAGCCGCCGCGTCTCGAACCAGCGCCCATGCCAGCGCCGCCGCCGACCGATCGCGGTAATCAGCAGGATCGCGCCGAGCAGGACCAGTTCGAACAGCGCAAAACCCCATTTTTGGTCGGGCGAGGCCAGCGGCAGATAAGCCACCCCCCCGGTGATCGCGAGTCCCGAGAGCAGGAAGTTGATCGTCATGCCGCCGCGATAGGCGTCGGACAGCCGCGCCGAAACGCCATCGACCCAGGTGAAGCGGCGCACGACTTCGTCGGTCACCCGCGCAGCAAAGGTACCGTCGGCGCCGGGCAGCGCCTCCATCGCTGTGAGCATGGCTCGGCTGTCGTCCTGTTCCAGCGCATCGGGGTGATCGTATCGCTGGCGCAGTCCGCGCAGCCGGTGGCGCAGCTTGCCGCCGCCGAACAACGCCTCGATCCGGCGATAGCCATGGGCGAGGCGGTGGCTCGATTCCCGCCAGCGTTCCTGGTCGAGGGCACGGGCCCGCGGGGCCACCGCCTCGCCTGCGCCGAGCAGGTCGCGCACCAGCCGCTCGAGCTGTTCCGGGGCATCGCCGGGATCGATTCCCGCGCGCCAGGCCAGGGCCTCGGGTGCGCGCAGAAAGCGCCAGGCCTCCGGCGCAGTCGGGTCGATCCACAGCACGGGCGAGCCCAGTGCGATCGCCGCGGCAACCGTATGTCCGGTACCGCCGGGATGCGCGGTGGTGGCGCCATCCCAGATGGCGATCAGCAGATCCGATTGCTCGATCAGGAGAGTTCCGGCGACGGCTACCTGCTGAGAGGTTTCTGCGCCATAGAGCCGCGCCAGTTCCGCATCCTCGGGGTGATCGAGGTGCGCGAGTAGCCGGGCAATGACCCGTGCATCGTTGTCGGCCAGCGCCATCGTCGCGGCCCGGGCGCTCATCGCGTCGATGCTGGCGGCGCGGTCGGCGACCTGGGCATCGTCCGGGGCGAGTCCGGCGAGAATGGCTCGCGCGTCGCCCGCGCTGAGCGGCTGGGCATTGATGGTGCGGTTTAGCGTGGGACCAAAAGGGAGGAGCGCGACCAGTTCGTAGCATCGCTTCAGAGCCAACTCTGCGGCCAGAGCATCGGCACCATCGGCAAGCAGGCAATGCATCCTGGTAATACCGGTGCAGCCCGGACCGAACACTGGCGGGATCTCTGTAACGAGCGCATCGATTTTCTCGAGGATCCCGGTCAGTACCGCTTCGATCTGCGGCAAGTGTGTGGCAAAGCCGGGATGCGACAGGCGATGGCCGGTGACGCCCAGCGATATCCGCACGTGCGGCGGAGGTGGCGGGGCTAGCGGGGCAATTGTCACCTGGCGATATACCGGGCGCGGCCAAGGCCCGGCCAGGCGGCTGGCGGCTTTTTCGGGAAGGATTGCATAGGCATCTGCGGCAGGCGTTATCGCAAAGTGCAATAGTGCGAAAGCGGGACCAGCGTCCACCCGCGCGCCAATCCTCGATCCCGTTTGACTTCAAGTCCCCGCCAAGGCGATTTCCGCAGCATATCCATCGGTCGCCCGGGTCGCCCGGGTCGCCCGATTAAGGTTGGATCGCGGAAAGCAGGATGGACAGTCGGCGCGGCTTCGCCCAATTGGGTTGCAGATCCGAACTGTCTCAGGAATCCCATGCCCACCGATCCCTTATCCCCGCTGCGTCTTGCGCGCGGACCCGAACTGCCCAACCGCGTGTTGTTGTCGCCGATGACCAACACACAGAGCCACGTCGATGGCACGCTGTCAGACGAGGAATTCCGCTGGCTGACGATGCGCGCTCAAGGCGGCTTTGGCCTGACCATGACCTGCGCCTCGCACGTCATGGCCAACGGCCAGGGCTTTCCCGGGCAGTTGGGCATCTGGTCCGATGCGCATTTGCCCGGGCTGACCCGGCTGGCCGATGCCATCCGGGCAGCTGGCTCGCTCTCCGCAGTTCAGCTCCACCACGCCGGGATGCGCGCCCCGCCCGAGTTGATAGGCGGCATTCCGGTTTGCCCGTGGGACGATGCCAAGACCGGCGCCCGGGCCTTGACCACCGCAGAGGTCGATGCGGTGATCGAGGCCTTCATCGTCGCCGGACTGCGCGCCCAGGCAGCCGGTTTCGATGGCGTCGAGGTTCATGGCGCCCACGGTTATCTTCTCGGTCAGTTCCTCGATGGCGAGCATAACCTTCGCGACGACGGCTTTGGCGGCAGTCTCGAACACCGCCGCTGCCCGATCGACCGGGTGATCGACGGCCTGCGCGCGCGGTGCCGACCCGATTTCCAGATCGGCCTGCGCCTGTCGCCCGAACGCTTCGGGATGGATTTCGGTGAAGCGCTGGATCTCGCCGGATCGCTGATGACGGCGGGTCGGATCGACTATCTCGACATGTCGCTGTGGGATTACGCCAAGCAGCCCAACGATGCGGAATTTGCGGGCAAGCGCCTGATCGACTGGTTCGCCCAGCTCCCGCGTGGCGAGGCCAGGCTGGGCGTGGCCGGCAAGATCATGACCGGCGCGGACGTACGCGAATGCTTTGCCGCCGGGGTCGACTTTGTCATGATCGGGCGCGGCGCGGTGCTCCACCACGATTTTGTCCACAAGTTCGCCGCCGATTCTGACTTCACCCCCGTCGCGCTGCCAGTGTCGCGCCAGCACCTGGCCGATGAGGGGCTGTCAGAGCCCTTCATCGGCTATATGAGCGGCTGGCCCGGCTTCGTTGCCGCCTGACTTTCCTAACAAGACCATTTCACAACAAGAACATTCGAGAGGCCTGCCATGATCGACCTGTCTAGCCGAACCGCTTACAACGAAGACCACGCGATGTTTCGCGATACCGTTCGCAAGCTGTTTGACCGCGAACTTGTCCCCCATCTCGACCAGCACGAACGCGAGGGTATCGTCGGGCGCGAGTTCTGGCTGGCCTGCGGCGAACAGGGCCTGCTGTGCCCCACGGTCAGCGAGGAATACGGCGGCCTCGGACTCGACTTCGGCTACAACGCGATCGTCGACGAGGAGCTGTCCTATTACGGTTCATCGGCCGGGATCAGCCTGCAAAGCGATATCTGTGCCGAATATATCGAGCGCTATGGCTCGCAAGAGCAGAAGCAGAAATACCTGCCCGGCATGGTCAGCGGCGCCTGCATCACCGCCATCGCCATGACCGAGCCGGGCGCGGGCTCGGACCTTCAGGGGGTGCGCACCACGGCCTTGCGCGATGGCAATCACTATGTCGTCAACGGCTCTAAGACCTACATCACCAACGGCCAGAACGCCGACATGGTGATCGTGGTGGCCAAGACCGATCCATCGCAGCGCGCCAAGGGTATCTCGCTGATCCTGATCGACGCCGACACCCCCGGCTTTCAGCGCGGCCGCAACCTCGACAAGATCGGGATGCACAGCGCCGACACTTCCGAGCTGTTCTTTGAGGATCTCCGCGTCCCCGTGACCGCTTGCCTGGGCGAGGAAGGACAGGGCTTCGTCTACCTGATGAGCCAGCTCCCGCAAGAGCGCCTGTCGATCGCCATCGGCGCGCAGGGTGCGGCGCAGCGCGCGTTCGACGAGGCGCTTAAATTCACCCGCGAGCGCAAGGCCTTCGGCAAGACGGTGTTTGAGTTCCAGAACACCAAGTTCGCCCTTGCCGATCTCAAGACCCAGCTTCAGGTCGGCTGGGCGCACCTCGACTGGGCGCTGACCCGGCATATCAAGGGCGAGCTGACCGATGCCGAGGCTTCCGCCGCCAAGCTGTGGCATACCGAACTGCAGGGCCGGGTCTGCGATGCGGCACTTCAGCTCCACGGCGGGGCAGGCTATATGAACGAATATCCGATCGCCCGGCTGTGGCGTGATGCGCGGGTCACGCGGATCTTCGGCGGCACCAATGAAATCATGAAGGAAGTGATTAGCCGGGCGCTTTGACCGCACTGCAGCAAACTTATTTCGTTTTGCGCCGACCCCTGCTAGGGGCGCGCAATCATGCTGACAATCAAGGACCTTACCGTGCGGCTTGGCGGCCGCACTATCCTCGACCGCGCTTCGGCGGCGATCCCGCCGGGCGGGCGTGTCGGGCTGATCGGCCGCAATGGCGCGGGCAAATCGACGCTGATGAAAGCAATCATCGGCGAGCTTGAGCCCGACGATGGCGAAATCGAGATGCCCCGCCGCGCGCGCCTGGGTTATATCGCGCAGGAAGCCCCGCACGGGACGGCGACCCCGTTCGAGACCGTCCTGGCCGCCGATACTGAGCGCGCCGACCTGCTCGACGAGGCCGAGCATTGCGCAGATCCTGACCGGCTGGGCGACCTCCACGACCGGCTGCTGGCGATCGACGCCTACAGCGCGCCCTCGCGCGCCGCGCGCATCCTGATCGGCCTGGGCTTCGACGAGGCGATGCAAGGCGAGCCGCTCGACAGCTTTTCGGGCGGGTGGAAAATGCGCGTGGCGCTTGCGGCGCTGCTGTTTTCCGCGCCCGACGTGCTGCTGCTCGACGAGCCCAGCAACCACCTCGACCTCGAAGCAACGCTGTGGCTGGAGAGCTTCCTGCGCAGCTATCCTGGCACGCTGCTGGTGATCAGTCATGAGCGCGACCTGCTCAACAACGTGGTCGACACGATCCTCCACCTTCAGGGGGGCAAGCTGACGCTGTACCCCGGCAATTACGATAATTTTGAGCGCCAGCGGGCCGAACGTGCCGCGCAACTGGCGGCGGCCAAGGCTTCGCAGGATGCGCAGCGGGCGCGGCTGCAGGACTATGTCGCGCGCAACAGCGCCCGCGCCTCGACCGCCAAGCAGGCGCAATCGCGCGCCAAGATGCTGGCCAAGATGCAGCCGATCAGCGCGCTGATCGACGATCCGACGCTGAGCTTCGACTTTCCCAACCCCACCGAACTGCGCCCGCCGTTGATTACGCTGGACCTGGCGGCGGTCGGTTATACCGCCGACACGCCGATCCTGCGGCGGCTCAACCTGCGGATCGATCCTGACGACCGGATCGCGCTGCTGGGCCGCAACGGCAACGGCAAGACCACGCTCGCCCGCCTGCTGGCGGCCCAGTTGGCGCCGATGGAAGGCGAGATGCAGGCCAGCAGCAAGATGCAGATCGGCTATTTCACCCAGTACCAGGTTGAAGAACTGGCCGGGGATGCCACCCCGCTCGAGCATATGACGCGGGCGATGAAGGACAAGACCCCCGCTGCGATTCGCGCCCAGCTCGGCCGGTTCGGCTTTTCGGGCAACCGCGCCATCGCTCAGGTCGGCACGCTGTCGGGCGGCGAACGAGCACGGCTGGCGCTGGCGCTGGTCACCCGCGATGCGCCGCATCTGCTGATCCTCGACGAGCCGACCAACCACCTCGACGTCGATGCGCGCGAGGCGCTGGTCCAGGCATTGAACGGCTATGACGGCGCGGTCATCCTGATCAGCCACGACCGCCACATGGTCGAACTCACCGCCGACCGGCTGGTGCTGGTCGAAAATGGCGGCGCGGTCGATTATCCCGGCTCAATCGACGATTATATCGACTTCGTGCTTGGCCGGAACCAGCCCAAGATGGCGGCGAAGCCGAAGCCGAAGAAACTCGACGCCAAGGCGCGCGAGGAGGCCAAGGCGCTCAAGCAGGCCGCCAAAGACGCCGAAGCCGCCAGCGCCAGGCTCGCCGCCGAATGCGAAGCCCTCGACCGCGAACTTGCGGCCGCCGAATGCGCCAAGGCGATCGGCGACCTCAGCGAACGCCGCGCGCAGGTCGCCGCAAAGCTCAAGGCCGCCGAAGCCAAATGGCTCGAAGTC
>JAYWBP010000052.1:0-20116 GCA_043781375.1 Novosphingobium sp. | reverse complement strand
CCGGGCGCCCGACATGGCGTTGATAGGCGTCGAGCGTGCGCAACACGACTTCGCGCTCCTTGGCGGGGTCATGTGCAAAATCGGTCAACAACTCGCCCTGCTCCCAGTTGTGCGCGAGCAGTTCCCAGCCCCGCTCAAGCACGGCGTCGGTCATCGCCTTGCGGCGCTCGAAAGTGACTGCATTGGCGGTGCAGGACGCGGCCACGCCCATCTCGTCGAACAGCTCGATCAGCCGCCAGATCCCCACCCGCTGGCCATATTCGCGCCAGGTGTAGTTGGGATAGTCGGCGGTATTGCCGGGCAGGACATCGGGCAGGACGGCCGGTCCGCCCGCGTAGTAGGGCCTGGTCGTGTCCTTGGTCAGGTCCCAGGTTTCCAGGTTGAAAGTCAGCACCAGCGCCACCCGGTGACCATCGGGCCAGGCGAGCGGTCCGCGCTGGGAAATCGGCAGATAAGGGTAATCGGACATGGTCAGTAATCCATCAGCAGGGAGCCGTAGCCGTCAATCTTGTCGGTGATGCCGTTCTGCCGCAAGGCATACCAGTAGGTCGCGGTGTTGATCGCGATGACCGGCTTTTCAAGCCAGAACTCGGCCATCGCCGCCACCCGCCCGAAGGCCAGATTCGTGCCGCACTGGATCACCGCCTCGACCTGCGCGTCGTTGACCTTCTCCACCGCGCGCTTGAGATCGAGCGGCTGTTCATGGGCGATCAGCGACGGCGAGGCGCATTGCAGCCCCTCGATCGCCATCACCTCATAGCCACTGTCCTCAAAGAATTGGCGCACCTGGCTGTCGCCGACGGGCATGTAGGGAGTGATGATCCCGATCCGCTTGATATCGCCATAGCACTTGATAGCTGCGTCGCAGGCATGGCTGCCCATGGCAACGCCTTTGCCGGTGCGGGCTTGCAGATCGTTGAGCATCTTGTCGGCGCCTTCGGCCCCGTCCCAAAAGGTCTCGGCCGACATGCCCATAATTACATAATCAGGCGACATGCTCATCACATCGTCGACCGCGCCAAGCGTTGCCGCCCGGATGTTGTTGAGCATCACCATAAAGCTGTCGTCGTCGGTCACCCTGGTATCAGGGATGCTGATCCGCGAAATATGGTTGGTTACGCCACGGGGGCGCATCTCGTCGTATTCGGGCTGCACCGACGTATTGGTCGACGGCACGATCACGCCGAATTTCTTACGTCTGCCCAGGGAATCGGTCACGTGCCAGCCTTTCGCGATTGAAAAAGCGCTGGCTAGGCTGCGGCGCACTAATTCCGCGTAGTTTACGCCCGGCGTAACCGCACGGCGAATAAAGTCGGGGAGCCGCACCGGGGTCGTGGCCGGGTCGCGCTAATCACGATTAGCACATAGGAAAGTAGAAATGCCAGCATACATCGTTGCCACAGTCCGTATTACCGATGCCGAAGCCTTCGGACGCTATGCCCGCGCGATCGACGGCCTGGCCGAGAAATTTGGTGGCCGTTATGTCGTGCGCGGCGCGGTCAACGAAGCACTCGAAGGCAGTGATACCGTCGGTGAGCGAGTCGTCATTCTCGAATTTCCCGAAGCCGAAAACGCCCGCGCTTTCTATAATTCCGAGACCTACCAACTGGCCAAATCCATGCGACTTGGGGCGGCTACGCTCGACATGCGGCTGCTCGGCGCATGACCGATTACGATGTCGTCATTTCCGGGGCGGGCCCGGTAGGAACGGTCGCGGCCTACGCCTTGGCCAAGGCCGGTCTCAAAGTCCTGATTGCCGAGGCTGGCGCAACCTGCGCCGAAGATCTGCGCGCTTCGACTTTCCACCCGCCGACGCTCGAAATGCTTGACGAGCTAGGGATTTATGAGGAGCTGAAGCCGCTAGGGCTAGAGGCGCCGGTCTATCAGTACCGCGTGCGCGATACCGGTGATATCCTGTCTTTCGACCTGTCCGAACTAGGCGACATTACCCCCTTCCCGTTCCGCCTGCAGGCCGAGCAGTACAAATTGTCGCGGCTGCTAATCGGGCGGTTGGAACAGATGGCTGGCGCCGACGTCCGCTTCGAGCATCGCGTAGTGCATTTCAACCAGGACGCCGACGGGGTCACAGTGGCCTTCGAAACGCCGACCGATATCGTACGCGTGCGCAGCAAATTCCTGATCGCCGCCGATGGGGCCAATTCGATCGTCCGCAAATGGCTGTCGGTGCGCTTCGACGGGTTCACCTATCCCGAGAAATTTCTGTGTCTGTCGACCGAATATCCGATCGAACAGCATTTTGAGAACCTGGCACTGGTCAATTACGTCGCCGACCCGTCCGAATGGCTGGTCCTGCTACGCGTGCCCTCGCTGTGGCGGGTTCTATTGCCCGCGCCTGAGAGCGAATCCGACGTCGATCTCAAATCGGATGCCAAGAAGGAACGCGTTTTTGCCGACCTGGTTGGTGACCCCAGCGTCAAGACCGCGCACCGCACGATCTACCGCGTCCATCAGCGAGTTGCCGAGCGCTATGATCATGGCCGGGTGCTGCTGGCGGGCGATTCGGCGCACCTCAACAATCCGCTGGGCGGGCTGGGCATGAACAGCGGGATCCACGACGCGGTGAACCTGTGCAAGCGGCTCATCCGGATCGTCCTCGACACGGCGGATGCGCCGTCAGAACTTGCCCAGTATGACCGCCAGCGCCGCACCGTGATGCACGACTTCGTCCAGGCGCAGACCGTCGCCAACAAGCGAATGCTCGAACAGGTCGGTGTCGCTGCGCGCAATGCCCATTACCAGAGCATGCGCGCGGTTATCGACGATCCCGTTGCGCGGCGCGGCTATCTGATGAAGCAGGCGATGTTCACCAGCATCGCCGATGCTGCGGCCATCAACTAGGGCATAGCGGCAATGATCACTTCCAAAGATATTACCGGGCCTTCTGACGAAGCGCTCGCGTTCATGGCGCGCGAGCATCGCTTGTTCATCGATGGCAAATGGCGCGATCCAGGCTCGGACCGGCTGATCGAGGTCGAAAATCCCTCGACCGAGCAGACCATCGCCACCGTGCGCGCCGCTTCGCTGGGCGATCTCGATGATGCAGTGGCTGCTGCACGCGCCGCCCTCGACGGCCCATGGGGTCGCCTGCCGCCGGGCGAACGGGGCAAGCTGCTGATGCGGCTGGCCGACCTGATGGAAGCCGACACGATGATGCTGGCGCATCTGTCGACGCTCGAAAACGGGATGCCGCTGTGGATGTCACTCGACAAGATGGCGCTGCTGTGTCCCGATATCATCCGCTATTACGCCGGCTGGACCACCAAGGTGACCGGCGACGTGCTCCCCGCTGTGCCGATCCGGGGTGAGGACAACGAGTGGCTGGTCTATACCCTGCGCCAGCCGATCGGCGTGGTCGGCGCGATCATTCCGTGGAATGCGCCCGCCTCGATGGTCGTGCTCAAGAGCGCGCCAGCGCTGGCGGCAGGTTGCACTGTGGTGATGAAACCGGCGGAACTGACACCGCTGCTCGCCATCCGCTTTGCCGAGCTGGTCGAACAGGCCGGATTTCCGCCGGGCGTGTTCAACCTGGTTCAGGGCTATGGCGACGATATCGGTGATGGCATCGCTCGTCACCCGGGAATCGACAAGGTCGCCTTCACCGGATCGACCGCGGTAGGCAAGGCTATTGTCCGCGCTGCTGCTGACGACCTCAAGCTGGTCAGCCTCGAACTGGGTGGAAAGTCGCCTTTTGTCGTCTGCGCCGACGCCGATCTCGATATCGCTGCCCCGTCAGCAGCAGCGGCTTGCTTTTTCCTCTCAGGGCAAAACTGCATGGCCGGCACGCGGCTGTTCGTCGAGGACAGCATCGCCGATGAATTCGGCGAGCGGCTGGTAGCGGCAGCCGCGACCTACACCATCGGCGATGGCTACGAGCCCGGAGTCATGCTCGGACCGCTGATTTCAGCCAGGCAGCTGGAGCGGGTCAAAAGCTTCATCGACGATACCGATGCCGAAGGCGCGCGCCGTGTGTTTGGCGGCAACGTGCCCGATCGGATCGGTCATTTCGTCGAGCCGACGATCTTCGATCGGGTCACCCCCGATATGCGCCTGGCGCGTGAAGAGGTGTTCGGGCCGGTGCTGGCAGTCCAGCGCTTCGAGCAAGGCAACGAAGCCGAGTTGTTGAGCCGGGTCAACGGGACCGTCTACGGCCTGTCGGGCTCGGTCTGGACCCGCGACCTTGCCCGCGCGCTGCGCTTGGCAGCGCGGGTGGATTCGGGTCAGGTCGGGGTCAACACCCACGCCGCGATCAGCGCCGAGACCCCGTTTGGCGGCAACAAGCAGTCAGGCTGGGGCCGCGAATTCGGCAAGGAAGGCATCGACGCCTACCTCAAGACCAAAGCGGTGAGCGTGAATTTGGGACCGAGGTAAGCGGCTTGCCCGCTATAGCTACCTGATAAAACCCGGCTTCGTCAGTGCGACGACTGAAGGGCCGAAGCAATCCAGGGTGTAACGCGTGGTACGTCTGGATTGCCGCGCTTTGTTCGCAATAACCAATAAGCCTGCTCAAGATTACCCCCTACTCGCCCATCGTCTCCCGCTTAAGAATAGCCACCACCGCTTTGCGCTTCTTCGGATCGGTCACCGGCCCCGACGAGATGATCATCGCCGTCCCCGGGACGAACACATCGGGATGGGCGATGTAGTCGGAAATGGTCTTGTCGTTCCAGACCAGGCCTCGTTTACCCGCCTGGATCATCGCGTCGGAGTAGGCAAAGCCCGGAGCAGTCCCCGCCTTCTGCCCCCACACGCCATACAGGTTGGGCCCGACCAGTGCCTTCTCGCCCTTCCTCATGGTGTGGCAGAAGCGGCACCATTTGTAGGTTTCCTGGCCAACCGTGCGCTCGTAATCGGTCTCTGGCGTCAGGGCGACTTCCATCACCTTGGCGCGGAGGCCACCTGTGACTACCTTGGTCATCGGCCAGGGAGTCACCCGGAACAAGGCGTGCGGGCCATAGGCCCCGACAACGACGAGCGTCATCACGCCAACAGGGATACCGACGCTCAGCCAGCCAGGCATATCGCTGCGCGGCGGTACGCTGCGGTTGCGATGGATCAGCCAGCCGACCAGCGCCACGGCCGCGCAAATGGCCCAGAGCGTGAGCACTGCCCTCGGCCCCGGCCCCGGTGAGCGAAACGTCGCAAAGGCGTAGACGGTTACCGTCAGGCCGACGAATGAGAACACCCCGTAACCCGGCGGCAACGCGGTCAACATCCCGCGGCCCCAACGCAGCGTCGTATACCCCAGCGTGACCATCGTCGCCAGATTGAGCAGCATCAGCATAAAGCCCAGGCCGGAGTGGAAGTAGCCGCTGAACATCCACAGCGCGCGGTTCTCGTGGACCAGATTGGGCACCGGAATGCCAAACAGCCGAAGCGCAAAGCCGTCGCTCCAGCCGTAAAGAACCCCCAGGAATGGGGCGAGCAACAGCAACAGATAGCTTCCCAGCGCCAGCGCCCGGCCCCAGTTGAAAGCGGCCTGCGAAAGCCCCGCCGGAACACTCACCGCCTTGTCGCGGCGCCATGCGATCAGACGCACGATGACCAGCGCCAACAGCAGCGAGCCGATGAAATAGTGCCAGTCGCGCAGCTCGAACCGCAGCTGTGAGACTTTTGGGCTGCGCGGCATCCGGGTCGAAACGATCTGGTGGGCCAGATAGGCCAGTGTCACCAGCCAGCCCGTGACCACCGAAAATCTGCTGTACCCGTTCGACATGCGCTCACCATCCTCACTGTTATGGTCGCCACGCTACAAGCTCGGGCGACATCCCTTGCGACGCGAGCCGGTTTATCCGCCCACCGGATGAATCCGGGCGACGGATTGGCTCTTGGATCGTCTAGGCAAGGATGCGCCGATGATCCGCAACCTGATGCTCGGCGCAGCCGTCCTCGCTTCCACAGCCGCCCTCGCCCAGGCGACATCCCCCGACGATGTGTTTCTGGCGCGTGTCGCTGAAATGATCGCCGGTCGCGGTGAGTTCAAAGGTTACTCGCCGCGCGAAACGGTGCCCGGCGCTTCCAAAGTCACCCAATACCCCCGCGCTAACAGGCCGGTTATTGCCGGCGGCGCGCTGACTGCGGCCCGCGACTATGCTGCGCACAACAATTCCAGCGCTTACATCGTTTGGCACGATGGCAAGATCGTGGACGAGGCCTATTTTGGCAAGACCGACGCGACCACGCCGATCGTCTCCAAGTCACTGGCCAAGCCGATTACCGCTCTCGCCATTGGCCGGGCCATCGTGCTGGGCAAGATCAAGTCGCTCGACCAGCCGGTCTCCGATTTCATCCCCGAATGGAAAGGCAAACCGCAAGGCGCGATGCTGATCCGCCATATTCTAGACATGCGCTCGGGGCTGCTGGCGCAGAATTTCGATACCAAGGCCGACAATCCCTGGAACCGCTCCTATCTCGACCCCGACCATATCCGCTACATTGTCGAACGTTATCCGCTGACCGACGCGCCAGGTTCGATCTACCAGTATTCGAACGCAACATCGGAACTGGTTGCGCTGGTGATCGAGCGAGCGACGAAGCGGCGTTATGCCGAATTCGTCGGCACCGAAGTGCTCAAGCCGATCGGGGCGCCGGGGGGCAAGGTCTGGCTCAACCGGCCTGGCGGCCTCGCCCATTCGGGATGCTGCATGATGCTGCCGGCACAAAGCTGGCTGCGCATGGCGGTGCTGATCATGAACAACGGCGTGTGGAACGGACGCGCGCTGCTGCCGCGCGGCTATGTCGAGGCGATGCGCACCGGCACCGCGCAGAACCCGCATTACGGCTTGGGACTATGGCTGGCAGGCCCCTACCTTGAGCGGCGCGGTTTCCAGGGGCTGAACCAGCCGGGGCCGCGGGTGCTGCACAGCGCGCCCTACCTCGCCCGCGACCTGGTCCTGTTCGACGGTAATTCCGACCAGGTGGTCTATATTGTTCCGTCGGCGAAACTGATCGTCCTGCGCACCGGCGATGCACCACAGCGCACGCCCGAGTGGGACAACGTCATGCTGCCCAACACGCTATTGCGCGGGATGGGCTACAAGGGCCTGGCTCAGCAGTAATCGCCCTGGATTGCGACGAGTTCATAGGTCTGCCCGAGCCCGTCCGACGAAAGCCGGACCGGCAGGCAATCCGCGCCGCCAGACCAGACATCGAAATCATCCACCCCGGGCACTTCGATGCGGACGTGATGGGTCGCAAAGCTTCCCGCGGGGCAGCTGACAGTCTCTGATCCAAGATCGCGCACAGTCGCATAGCCTTCAGGCACCTCGATCAGTTCAGGCCCCGATCCGCCATTGGCGAGGATCGACGAGGCGAAGGTGCAGAACCGGAACGGCGCAGCCCCGCGATGCTGCCGCAGCCGCGCCGCAACCCAGGCATCGCAATGCAGCGCGTGGGTGCCGAAGAATTCGGTCGGGTTTGCCGTAGAAATGCGTTGTTCGAAGCGGCCGCCGACCTGCGTCCAGCCCTGCGCTTCGGCCAGCCCTTCGGTGAACTGGAACCAGACGCTGCCGACGGTGCGCTCTTCGATCGCCAGCCGGAGAAAAGCATCGATCGGGCGCCATGCGGCATCGACTGTGATAACAACATCGCGCAGCAGGCGGTCGTCGTCCATCTCGCACTGCGCCCGCAAGGTACGAGTGCCGTCGGGCTGGACGGTAACCGCGAAGTGCTCGCGCCCCATCTCGGCGCCTCGGGTCAAGTAGACCATCCGTCCACGATAGGCGCGGTGCTTCATTGGCTGCGGATCATTTTTGAGCAGCGATCCCGGCGAGGACCCGGTTCGGAAGTTCGCTGTCGTCCCATGCCATAGTGGACTTGCCGATGCGCACGATCACCAGCCGCTCGCTTGGCACGACGTAGACGCGCTGGCCGATCGCCCCGTCCATAAACAGCACGTCATCGCGCAGGTACGGCTTGGCCGCACGCCCGACCAGCGGGCTCAACGCCGAATAACGTCGCACCGCCGTGTAAGGACTGCCGCGCCAAAGCTGCAGGCCGTAGTTGGGATTGAGCGCCGATGGCCGGGCCATCTCGGAGACCCAGTCAACGGGGACAACTTGGCGCCGACCAACCCGCCCGCCGTCAAGGATCAGCTGACCGATCCGCGCATAGTCGAGCGCGCTCGCCTGAAGACAACAAAAGAAGTGCGCGGTGCCCATGGGCCGATCGAGCCAGACTGTCGCATCCGATGCGCCGATTGGTCGCCAGATCGTCCGCGACAGGTACTCGGCATAGCGCTTGCCAGTGGCGCGTTGGAGGATAATCCCAGCGAGTTGGCTGTTGGCGTTGAGGTAAGAGAACACGCTACCCGGCGCGGTGACCGGCGCGAACGACAGTGCGGTGCTGACGATATCCGACCCGAACATCAGCTGGCTTGACTTGCTTGCCGGATCGGTCCCGAAAGGCGGCGTTTCGAGGCCGCTTTCCATCGTCAGCAACTGACGAACGGTGATGTTGCCGCGCGGATCGTTGGTCCATTCCGTAAGCCACCGCTTGACCGGCGCGTCGAGCGGGATCCGGGCGGTTCCGAAAGCCAGCGCCATCACCGTCTTGTGCATCGAGGCAGGCGAAAAGCGATTGGCGCGCCCGAAGCCGGGGGCATAGTACTCGTGGACCAGCTTGCCATCGCGCAGCACCACGAACGCGAACGATTGCATCGACTCGGCATAGGCCTGAGCGTCGAGCAGCGCCGCGCTGGAAATGCCCGATGCCGTTGCCACCGCGATGGCGCGCGGTTGCCCTTTGACCGTTTCAGCAGGCTGGTAGGCTGCTTCGTTCTCGATCGAGGTCATCGCCGGGAAGGTCTTGATCCGCGCAGCGGTGGCCGCAACCGGATCGGTCTGCGCCGCTGCCGGAGCAGCCAGTAGCGCCAGGGCAAGTATCAGGCGGTTGGCGGACACAGGGCCTCCACGATCAGTTTTGCCAGACGTTGCTTGTCATCCTTAAGCCCCTGCGCAATCGCACCGCTCGGCTGGTAATCGCGCACCGCATCGGCAACGTCGATGCCGCGCTCCCCCAGCACCGCTTCAAGCACGCGCTGACGATCCGCCAGTACCGACACTTCGGTAGCCAGCGTCAGGAGCGCCCGCCCGAGATCGTCGACGCTTGACGGATTCAGCTTCTGGCCCGTTGTTTGGGCCTGGCTCATCGTCGCCGCGGCTGTCTCAGCCATGCGGCTTGGTTCCCATCACGATCCACGGATAGGGCGCGCCATCAATCCCGCGCGCTTCGACATTGACGAAGCCAGCCGCGCGCGCGTCGGCGGCCCAGTCCATCGATGCGGCCTCGCGCCACCACGGCTCACCGCCATTGATTGCCTGCCAGTCAGCCCGCCACGAAGCCAACTTGTCGACCTCGGCATAGGGCGTGACGTCGGACATCAGCATCTGCCCACCCGGTTCGAGCACGCGGAACGCCTCGGCAAAGGTCGCCCGGATCGCCGAGGCCGGCATTTCGTGAAAGATAATGTAGCTGGCCACCAGATCGAACGAGGCATCGGCAAAACCGGTATCTTCGGCAGCGCGCTGATGAAGGTCCCAGTTCCAGCCGTTCTCGTTGGCGACGCGCAGCGCCTGGCGCAGCATCGGCAGCGAGAAGTCGACGCCGGTAATCTGAGCATCGCCAAACACCTGCTGGAGCGCGACCGTGAAGTGCCCCGAACTCGTCCCCATTTCGAGGATGTTCTTGTAATCCTGACGCGGCAATTCGCCCAGAACGCGGCGGCGCTGCGCAAAGATGTCGCCCGGATAGAGCTTGGACACGTAGTGGCGGTGGATCAGTTCACCGTGGATGAAGCCCTGCTGCGGGTGCCCATCCCACCCGCCGGTAGTGCGGTGGAACCATACGTCCTCGAAATAGTCGGGCTGCTTGAATTCCGGATCGTAAGTCAGGCTGGCCGAATCCAGCGCTTCGAGCCGCTCCAGCTCTGGTTCGAGCAGGTCACTCGACTCAGCAAAGGCCTCGCGCGCGACGCGGCCATGCTCGACGCTGGAATATTCCATCAGCAGGCCATTGGCGGCCCAGGCCTTCGAATCGGCCAGGGCGCGGTCGACCATGACATGGCGCGCGTCGAGGTCGTCGGGCAATGTGGCGCTGGTCACCTGGCGCTGGGCCAAGTCGTGGGTCCACTGCGCCATCAGCGGGCGACTTTCCCCGGCCAGTGCAATCAGGAAGTCCATCGAAGCGCGACCGCGCTGGCGAAGCTGGAAGTCCATATGTTTCTCCTTATTCGGCAGGTTGTAGTTGAGGGCTTGGCGCCGATCCGAGATCGTAGCGCAGCAGCGGCACGATGCTCAGTGCGTAGAGTGTGGCGGGCAGGATCGAGGCGCCGACAATGATTCCGGTAACCGCGTGACTGGATTGGACCACTCCAGCTTTGGCAACAAAACCAAAACTTTGCAAGATCACGCCAACCAACAAAGGCCCCAGCGCCATCGACGCTTTCTCGACGAAGCTGTAAGCTCCGGCATAGATCCCTTCGCGCCGTTCGCCCGAGCGGCGGCAGTCGAAATCGATAGTGTCGGGCAGAATCGACTGGCCCATCAGGAGCAGGCCGCCCGAGAACAGCCCTGCTCCGGCACCGCGCAGGATCAGCGTCAGCACGGTTTCGCCAGGGCTCGCCAGGGTCCAGGTCAGGGTGACCAGCGCGAAGCCGATACAGGCGATAATAAAGATCCTGCGCTTGTCCCAGATCCGCCCAAGCCGAACCCACAGCGGCATCGAGCCCATCGAGGCCAGCCCGGAAGTCACGCCATAGGCTGCGATCAGCGATTCGTCGCCGTGGATGACATATTTGACCAGGAACAACACCGAGGCGCTGATGCTGGCAAGGCCGACGAGCTGCAGGATCTTGGCCGAGACGAGCAGCAGGAACGGTCGGTTTTGGAACACGACGCCAAAGCGCTTGAACGTGCCGCCTTGTGCGGTCGACGGGGGATTGCCGCGCGCAGTCTTTGCAGCGCGAAACGCGAACAACATGGCAAACAGGATCAGCCCGGCAAGGATCAGACCCATCGTACCATAGCCGCCGCGCCCGCCGCCTGCCGCTTTGGCCAGGAGTGGCGCAAAGGCGGTGAGCAGGCCGCCAAACCCGACGAACCCGATCCGCCACGACATGATCGAGGTGCGTTCCTGCGGGCTAGTGGTCATCTCGGCTGGCATCGCGATATAGGGCACGTTGAACAGCGCGTAGCCGATCGACAAGACCACCAGGCACACCGCGATCCACACCAGCAGCAGGGTTCCGCTGACCGGCGGATTAAAGATCGCCGCCACTGCGAGCGCGCAGACCAGCGCCCCGGCGAGCAAATAGGGCCGACGCCGGCCCATCGTGCTCTGCGTCTGGTCGCTACGTGCACCCACCAGAGGGCCGCAGACCGCATCGACGAGCTTGGACGCGAACAGCAGGCTCCCGGCTACGACCGGGGCGATCCCGAGCACCGCAGTCATGAAGAACAACAGTAGCAGCGACTGGACGTTGAGCACCGAGACCGTGCCGAGCGAACCCAGGCCCCACCCGATTTTCAGGGGTGTTGGCAAACGGTCTTCGGTCAAAACGGTCATGTAGCAAACTCTGCGCGCGGATGGGGCGTCAAGCAACCGATACGACATTCTGTCCGCAGGCCGATCAGTTTGCCTTGGTCGCGACAACCGATTGAAGGAATTCATTGGCCGGCGTGCCGCCGTCGCTCACTGCAAACCCGGCTTCGGCGATAAGTTTGCGGAAATCGGCATAGACGAAGCCGACCGAATAGGGTTCGCAATTGTCGCGGCTGTCATAGTCAATCATGAACCGCATTGCCGGAAGCAAGGGCGTTGTCCCGTGACTGGGAAATTCAAAGATCGAGAAAGTTCCGCCCGGGCGCAGTACGCGGTGCACCTCAAACAGGATCGCCTTCATCACTTCGACCGGCACTTCGTGGAAGAAGATGTAGCTCACCACCATGTCGATACTGCTATCGGCGAATGGCATGTCTTCGGCCAGGGCCTGCACATAGGCGACATCGCTGCCCAGTTCGGCCGAGCGCATATGGGCATAGCGCAGCACCGGGAGCGCAACGTCAAGCCCGGTCACTTCGGCTTGCGGGAACCGCGCTTTGAGCTGGACCGTCCCCTGCCCGACGCCGCAGGCAATATCGAGCACGTGGGCGACTTTCCCATCGGCAGGAACAGCGCTCAGGGCGGCGATTTCAGCGTGCAATTCGTCCTGGTCGTTCCAGCCCTGGTAGAAGATCTTGGTCCCGTAGTGATAGACGACCCCGCCCAGCACGTCGTCGGTGTAGCCGCCGGGCTGAAGATGGATTTCGCGCCGGGCATAGTCCGGGACATGGAAAGCGGGGTCATAGCTAAGGCTGCCCGGTCCCTTGCTTTCGGCCGCCTGAAGCAGCGCTTCATACGCTACGGGATCAAACGCGAAACTGGCGCGCGTGCGTCGCCACATCATCTCCTGGGCGCTGCGCATAAACCGCTGCCAGGTCTGGACAACGGCAACTTGGTTGAAGTGTTCCTTGACGGTGTCGAGCGGCACCTCGTGACCTGGCTCGATCCCCGCTTTGGCCAGCGCCTCATGCCCCGCGCCGCACATGATCGGGAACATCCGCGTCAGCGCCATGTCACGGAAGCCCTCGACAAAGTCGGTATAGCTTTCGTCGGCGAGCTTCGAAGGGCGCGGCAGGACGCCGATGGCGCCACGCGGAGACAGGGCTTGGTTGGACATCAGACGTCTCCTTCAGGATGTGCGGCGGCTAAAACTGGCGAAAACCTGGGCAATGAAGGCGTCGCGCGCGGCCTTGCGCTCGCCCTTGACCGCGGGACTGGGCACATGCCCCTCGACCAGTGCGGCGGCATCAATGCCTTTTTCGGCCAGTACCGCCTCAAGGATCATCAGCCGGTCGCGCGTGGTCCAGACCTCGGCCGCCAGTTCGACCAGCGCATCCATGATATTGTCCGTAACGACCTGATCGAAGTAGGCCTTGCCCGGCCCGTCAATCTCGCCGCCGATGGGCGGGCGCTCTGATGTGGTGAGCATATCGATTCTGCCGCTCCAGCTGTAAAAAAACGATTGTATCCTGCCGCCTTCAGTTGCCTGAGCAAATGGCCCAAATTGCTCGCTGGGCGAACATCGAGCCATATTCAGGCGGTCACGCGTCGTCCGCCTGGCCGATAGCGCCAGCGCCAGCGCCAGCGCGCTGCCTATGATCATTCCGACACGGTGTCGCGAATCAATCAACCCTCCGATCGGAATTTCCATCGCCGTATAGTAGGTTGTGGAGGCAAACCCCGGCGCAGGCTGATCTGAGTTGCGGTGATGGGCAGATCGGCCTTGAGCGGCTTTGCCAACAGGTTTTTTACCTGCCGCTCAACTGCCAGCGCGCAGGATAGCGATGACGCACCAGGCATACGCGCTGCTGCGGAAAGCAAAACAGGGTGAGGCATCTTGAGTTGCTGCCGGACTGCTCAATGAGCAAAATCACCCAAGGCGCGAGTGTGGTGGCTGCAGCGAAGGTGTTCATCCGCGTGGCGGATAGTTTCGCAGCGGGAGGCCTCTGCGGCGTCGACCCGCCCGACTGTCACGCATGGCCAACGTCTTTACCCATTTTGCGCAAGTAACCCGCGTTCCCGTGGCACTGCTGCTGTGAGAATCGCGATCATCGGAGCCGGTCTGGGTGGGCTGACTGCGGCAATCGCCCTGCGCCGCGCCGGGCATGAGGTCCGCATCCATGAGCAGGCGCCGGTTCTGGGCGATGTCGGCGCCGGGATCACGATTACACCTAATGCCTGGAAGGGGCTGGCCTCGCTCGGGCTTGGCGAAGCGCTGACCCGTGCCGCTGACGAAGTCCCGCAACAGGCAATCCGCCGCCACGATACCGGCGCCGAAGTGCTCCATATCCCGCGCGGAGCGGCCACCCGCGCGATGTATGGCGCGCCGTATGTCATGCTCCACCGCGCCGATCTCCACGCCCTTCTTGTCGCGGCGGCTAGGCCCGAGCATATCGAATTGGGCAACGAAATCGTCGATCCCGACGCGCTCGACGCCGATGTGGTGATCGCGGCGGACGGCCTGAAATCAGTGGTCCGCTCACACCTGTTCGGCAATCCGCCGGCGCGCTTTACCGGGCATGTGGCCTGGCGCGGGCTCGTTCCTGCCGAGCGGCTGCCGCCCGAGGCTGCCGTGCCCGGATCCACGGTGTGGGCCGGACCGGGGCGGATTTTCGTGCG
This sequence comes from Novosphingobium sp., assembly GCA_043781375.1. Lineage (GTDB taxonomy): Bacteria > Pseudomonadota > Alphaproteobacteria > Sphingomonadales > Sphingomonadaceae > Novosphingobium. The sequence goes on along the minus strand of JAYWBP010000052.1, from coordinate 5,881 downwards.
TTATCCGATCCGTCATGGCAACCTGATCAACCTGGTCGGCCTGACCCGGACCGATGAATGGGTGGCCGAGGGCTGGTCCAACAAGGTCAGCATGGGCGACTGGCTCGCGCAATATGTCGGCTGGACCACCGATGTGACCGACGCGATTTCCGCCACCGACGATGCCAGCCGGATCGCCTGGGGCCTGTTCGCGCGCGAACCGCTGCCGACAATCGTCAAGGGACGGGTGGCCTTGATGGGCGACGCCGCGCATCCGATGCTGCCATTCATCGGTCAGGGCGCGGCCATGGCGATCGAGGACGGGGTGATCCTGGGCCGGATTTTTGCGCAGACCGACAAAGTGTCCGAGGCTCTCGCGCGCTACGAGCAATGCCGCAAGCCGCGCACCGATATGATCCAGCACCAATCCACGCTGAACGCAGACCGCCTGCAGTTCGAAATCGCCAAGACCGGACTTCCGCCGGCCGAGACCGAGGACACGCTCGGCATATTCCATTACGATCCCGCAACCGCTCCGTTGAGAGACCCAGCATGACCGTCACCCGCCCTGCCCTGTCTCCGCCTGCCCAGGCTTTTGTCGATCGCGCCCGGTTCGGCCACTGCATCGCCGGGCAATGGACTTCTGGCGATGCCATGTTCGACACCCGCGACCCAGCCACCGGCGAAACAATCGCACAGGTCGCGCGCGGCGACGGAGCCGCGGTTGATCGCGCGGTGGCAGCTGCGCGCGCAGCGCTGCCCGGTTGGTCAGCCACTTTGCCGCTGGACCGGGCGAAGCTGTTGTGGGCCATCGCCGACGCGATCGAGGCCAATATCGACGAATTGGCCGAGCTCGAGACGCTCGACCAGGGCAAGCCGCTGTTCGTCGGGCGCTGGGCGGAGATTCCCGGCGCCGCCAACCAGTTCCGCTATTTCAGCGGCCTTTGTCAGACCATCGAAGGCACCACCATCCCAACCTCGATCGGCTACGCCCCGCCGGGCAAGGTGATCCACGCCTATACCCTGCGTGAGCCGGTCGGCGTGGTCGGGGCGATCGTACCGTGGAACTCGCCGCTGGTGCTGACCGCGATGAAGCTTGCCCCGGCGCTGGCGGCAGGCTGCACCGTGGTGCTCAAACCCGCAGAAGATACCTCGCTGACCGCAATCCGCCTGGTCGAACTGATCCACGATGCCGGCCTGCCTGCCGGAGTTGTCAATCTGGTGACCGGGCTGGGCAGCGAAGCCGGGGCAGCGCTTGCGGCACACAACGGCGTCGACAAGATTGCGTTTACCGGCTCGACCGCAACTGGCCGTGCGATCCTCGATGCGGCGAAGGGCAACCTCAAGAAAGTTAGTCTGGAACTTGGCGGCAAATCGCCGGTAATCGTCTGTGCCGACGCCGATCTCGACGCGGCGATCCCGGGGGTGGCCAATGCGATCTTCTTCAACGGTGGCCAGGTCTGCATTGCGGGATCGCGGGTCTATGCCCACGCCAGCATATTCGACCGGCTGGTCGAGGGTGTCGCCGCCTATGCCGAAGGCCTGAAGGCCGGGCATGGCCTGTCGCCAGACACGACGCTGGGCCCGCTTGTCTCAGCCCGTCATGCTGAGCGGGTCGCCTCCTTTGTCGCGCGCGCAACGCAGGCAGGAGCCACCCTGATCGGGCGCGGCGCAAGCGCTGATGGCGCCTTCGTCTCACCCGCGGTCATCACCGGGGTCAAGCCCCACATGGAGATCGTCCGTGAGGAAGTGTTCGGCCCGGTCCTTGTGGCCCAGAAGTTCGACGATCTGTCTGCTGTGGTCGATCAGGCGAACGACAGCGATTACGGTCTGGCGGCAGGTGTGTGGACCGAAAGCCTGTCCACTGCCCACCGCATGGCCGCCGCGATCCGGGCCGGGACCGTGTGGATCAACAGCCACGCGATGTACGACGCCTCGCTGCCAATCGGCGGCATGAAGCAATCGGGCTGGGGCCGCGATTCTGGGCGCGAGGCGCTCGACGCCTATCTCGAGACCAAGACGGTCTGCGCGGTGATCTAACGGCGCCGCGCGGGATGACAGGGGTCCGGTCCAGTCAGGTTCGCTGCTGCGCGTTCGTTAACTGGTGAGTCCCGCCTACCTTGCCTAGCCCCGCTGCGTGATGGATGTCGCTGCCTCCGACAAACCGTTTTGTCCTGATCGACTTCGGCGAAGCCCTGGCCGGGGCGGCGCTTGTGCGTTCGCTGGTGACCGCCGAACAAGCCCGGCCGAAAGCCTCAAAGCGCTCGGCACCGATTACATCGATCTCTACTACCTCCACCGCCGCGACTATACCTGTCCAAGCCATCACCGGCACGGCCAATCCCGAACGCATCGCGCAGACCATCTTTGGAAAGACTGATCAACCACCACACCGTCTCGGACCCGCGCAATCCGGCAGCGACGCAGGCGATGATAGACGACAAAATATTTGAGGCGCGATAAGGATTTAACGAATTCCGTTGGCTATGGCGAACGAAGCGAAGCAACCGAGGGCGCCACGAGCCGCCCTCGGTTGCCGCGCACCTTCGGTCCGCCCAAGGACGAATGGTTTTCAAGTGCTCGCCGTGGATAAGGGCTCGCCTCTGCCGTCCTGTGTAGGCATAACTAACTGGCGCCAGCCCGGACAAAAACCGGGCGGCGCTATGGAGATGGAATGATGCGCTTCAAATCGGTGATCCTGGCGGCCGTGCTGCCACTGGCGGCCTGCATAAACCATGCGCCCAGTGCCGCGCTGGCGACCGGGGGCGTAACCGACGCCATGCTTGTCGCCGCACCCGAAGGCGAATGGCTCAGCTATGGCCGCGACTATGCCGAGCAGCGTTATTCCCCACTTACCGGAATTTCGGACCAGAACGCGAGCCAGCTCGGACTGGCCTGGACGGCCGACCTCGACACCGCGCGCGGACAGGAATCTACGCCGCTGATGCACGACGGGGTGCTCTACGTTTCCACCGCCTGGTCGATGGTCAAGGCCTATGACGCCAGGACCGGCACGCTTAAATGGGCTTATGACCCCAAGGTTCCCAAGGAAACCTTGGTCCGGGCGTGCTGCGATGCGGTCAATCGCGGGGTCGCGCTGTATGGCGACAAGGTCTATGTCGGCACGCTCGACGGGCGGCTGATCGCGCTCGACCAGCAGACCGGCAAAGTCGCGTTTTCGCGCGTCGTCGTGCCCAACCAGACCGACTACACCATCACCGGCGCGCCGCGCATCGCCAAAGGACTTGTCCTGCTCGGCAGCGCGGGTTCGGACTATCGCGCGCGCGGCTATCTGGCAGCTTATGATGCGCAGACCGGGGCGGAAGTGTGGAAGTTCCACACTGTTCCCGGCAATCCCGCAGACGGCTTCGAGAATAAGGCAATGGAAGCCGCCGCCAAAACCTGGACCGGCGAGTGGTGGAAACTGGGCGGCGGGGGCAGCGTGTGGGATTCGATTACCTATGATCCCTCAACCAACCTCGTCCTGTTCGGCACCGCCAATGCCGAGCCGTGGAACCCCGCACCGACCGGGCGGACAGGCGATACGCTGTACACCTCGTCGGTCGTGGCAGTTCATGCCGATACCGGGGTCTATGCCTGGCACTTCCAGGAAACGCCCGAGGATCGCTGGGACTTAGACAGCGATGCCCAGATCACCCTCGCTGACCTGACCATCGCGGGGCAGAAGCGCCACGTCGCAATCCATGCACCCAAGAACGGGCACGTCTACGTCCTCGACGCTGCAACCGGTGCATTCCTCTCAGCCAAGCCGTTTGTGGCACCGATCAACTGGACCACCGGGATCGATCCGAAAACCGGACGCCCGACGATCAATCCCGAGGCGCGCTACGAGAAGACCGGCAAGCCGTTCATCGGCCTGCCCGGGGCGAGCGGCGCGCATAGCTGGCAGCCGCAGAGCTTCAGTCCCAAGACCGGACTCGTCTACATCCCCGCCAATCTCGCCGCCTTCCCTTATGCCGCCGCCAAGGACTGGAAAACCAGCGCGATCGGGCTCCAGACCGCGCAGGACTCCGCCATGGTCGCCATGCCCGCCAACAAGGCCGCGCGCGCCGGAGCAATGGCCGCGACGACAGGCGCCTTGATCGCCTGGGACCCTGTCGCGCAGAAGGAAGCCTGGCGCGTAGCCTATGCCGGCACGTGGAATGGCGGAACTTTGGCGACCGCGGGCAATTTGGTGTTCCAGGGCAATGCCGACGGTCTGTTCCAGGCGTTCAGCGCCGACAAGGGGGCGAAGCTATGGTCGTTTCCCGCGCAAAGCGGGATCATCGCCGCGCCGATGACCTATGCCATCGGCGCCGAGCAATATGTCGCAATCATGGTCGGCTGGGGCGGCGTATGGGACATTTCTGCCGGGGTGCTCGCCAAGAAATCGGGCGCCTCGCATAATATCAGTCGACTAATGGTATTCAAGTTGGGCGGCAGCGCCAAGCTGCCCCCCGCCCCGGCCATGGCGCAGTTGGTGCTCGACCCGCCGCCGTTCACCGGGACGCCCGAACAGGTCGCCCACGGCGCGCAGGTTTATGGGCGGTACTGCTCGATCTGCCACGGCGACGCCGCAGTGGCGGGCGCACTCAATCCGGACTTGCGGCATTCGGGCGTGATCAACAGTGCAGAAGCGGTGCGGGCGGTGGTGATCGACGGGGCGCTCATGCACAAAGGCATGGTTTCGTTCAAATCTGCGCTGGTCGAGGCCGATGCCGAAGCGATACGGCAGTATGTGATCAAGCGGGCCAATGAGGACAAGGCGCTGGGAGACAGGTGAACTTGAGTTGCGGTCCGAACCCTTTCTGCCTTGGTGGCGCGATTGATTCTGCAACGAGTTCAAGACTTTCAGCAACTCAATCTCCGAAAAAATTCAGCTCCAGCAGCACTCCGTTTGGATCCAGCGTGAAGATCTGCCGCAGTCCGATACTCGTTACCACGTTCGTCTGCCGCTCCAGCCCGCGCGCTTCGAGGCGGGCGATCAACTCGTCATAGCCTGAGCAGTTGAGCGCCACATGGTGGATCGATCCGGTCGGTCCGGCGATAACCTCGCGCTCAAACGTCCGGCGGCAATCGAGGCTGTTGAGGTGGATGATGGCCCGCCCTGCACCATCATACAGCCACTGCGCGGTCAGCGGGGTCGCCGGCGCCGGTGCATCGCGCCGCTCAAGACCGAACAGCTCGCCGAAAAACACTGCCGTGCCCTCCAGGTCCGCGGTGATGATGTTTACGTGATCGAGTGCGTTGACTTGCATTATGCTGTCCTAGCGGCATTGCGCGGCGACTTGTAGCCCCGTCGCAAGGCTGTTGATGTTCAAGGCTATCCGGCCCTATCGCGACAAAGTCGAGCGGCTGGCCGCGCGCGCAGGAGCCTTCCCATGACCGACTACCCGCAACTGCACATGATCATCGGCGGCGAGAAGGTCCCCGCCGCCCACCGCCGCACGCACCGCGTGGTAAATCCTGCAACCGGTGAGGCGCTGGGAGAGCTGCCGCTGGCCGATGCGGACGACCTTGACCGCGCGCTGGAAACCGCCGCGCAGGGCTTTCGCCTGTGGCGCGATGCCCCGCCAACGCAGCGCGCCGCCGTACTCCAGGGCGCGGCTCGGCTGATGCTGGAGCGGCAGGAGGACCTGGCCCGCATCGCCACGCTCGAACAGGGCAAGCCGCTGGCCGAAAGCCGCGGCGAAGTCATGATGGTGGTCGGCCTGTTCAACTTCTATGCCGGCGAATGCCAGCGGCTCTATGGCCGCAGCCTGGTCCGCCCGGCCGGTCAGCGCTCGACCGTGGTGCATGAGCCGGTCGGCGTGGTCGCAGCCTTTGCGCCGTGGAACTTCCCGCTCAGCAACCCCGGGCGCAAGCTGGGCGCACCGATTGCGGCGGGCTGCGCGGTGATCCT
>JAYWBP010000051.1:0-7231 GCA_043781375.1 Novosphingobium sp. | reverse complement strand
GCTGCAGCGGTTTAAGCCGATAGCCTTGCTGGACCGCCCTGACATGCGCGTAGTCTGCAGGCCCATTGGTCTGAGTTCGTCCAATCAGCCACACGACGCTGGTCGGCGCATCGATGCGTTCGACGCTAACAGGCAGGCGACCTTTCCAGCCTGGGGGCACCACCGCGAATTCCCCACCCTGCGCCCCAAGGGTTCGGGTTCCTGGGACCGCAAAAACGTTTGTCCACATGTCCATCATCGGGAGCAGGAAATATCGGTCGATGCCGGGCGGCACTGTGAGCACCACCGGACCCTGCGAAAGATCTAGCCAGGCCGTAGAATATAGCGTGTCGAAGTTGGGCCTGACGATTTCGCGAAAGTCGCCATTGGGGAACGCTTGCAGGTGCTTGAAGGTGTTGACTGGCACAGCCCCGCCTGGCCCACCTTTCGAGGCGGCCGTGGTCTGGACCCGGCGCGTCAGGTCCATCAACACAAGAGGGTGAAGGTAGAGAAACGCCTCACGGCCGATTTCGTAAACGTCCTCGTCGGACACCATTGAAACTTCAGCGGGCTGCGGAACGCGCGCTTCGAGAGGCAGGGCAAGGCTGAGAGCCATAGCCAAGGACACCAAACTGATGAACACGCGCATCGCATTTCTCTCCGAATGGGCCGGCTCCGCTCCCGTACTTCAGGGTGTAACGCTTAAATAGGGCAAGGATAGCGCTTCGCGTTTGTTTCCGTGGCGAACCTCGCCACGTCCATGTCTTCGCCATTTTGCTGGGAGCACACGCGATCAACCAGAACCGCGCAGGCAAGTGTCCCGCAGCATCGACGTGCTTCAATGGCCTGGAGACTGTGCTTGCACAATAGGCCCGTTGCCTTCCGGATCACCGCCACGAATAACCAGGTAGCGCCGCTGCGTCGGCACCGGGTCGGCGACGAGTTGCCGGATCGGACCCACCGCATTGACGATGGCGGCACCCGCAGGATTGGTCATGAACTTGGCAAGCGGCTCGACCGCGCCTCGGCCATCCGGACTGGTGGCAAGCCCCAGCGTGAACGGCTGCTTCGGCGGCAATCCGGCGACTGCGGCCTGCAAGATCTGGACCTGGCCCTGATCGAACAGTGTCACCTGGCTCTGGCCTTGGCCCGATAAGGTCAGCTGCACCTTGCCGTTCACCTTGGCGAGCGGAACGAGGTTGGCCATGCCGTCCCCACTCGGCACCGCACCAGGGACATAGGCGACGCCCTGCGGTCCTTGCCCGATCGGAATTGTCGCGAGGACCCTGTTGGTCAGCGTGTCGATCGCCGCGACCCCATCGGCATTCTCCAGCCCCACATAGATTCTTGTGCCATCACCTGATGGCCAAAGCCCGTGCGGCAATGCGCCGACTTGGACGCTCGCGACTTGCGCGAAGTCGGTGGTGCGAAACACCTTCACGACATTCTCGGTGCCGACCGTCACATAAGCGAACTGGCCATTCTTGTTATGAACGATGTTGACGTGATTGGTGATCGGTCCTGTGTCGATCGTCTTGAGCACGGCGAATGGCGGCTTCGCGTCGAACACCATCGTCTTGCCCACGTCCTTTAGCGTCAACCAGACCTGCTTGCCGTCGGGCGTCGCCGCAATGTCGGGGCAAAAGGGACTGGCCTGCTTCACGCGACCGACGATCTCTTTCGACGTGGTGTCGATCACGACCGTCTCGGGCGAGAAGCTGGAGCAGACATACCCGTATTTCCCGTCGGGCGAGAAGATCGTCATGCCCGGCCCGTTGGGAACCGTGATGCGGCCAGTTTCTGCGTAGGTCGTGCCGTCGAGCACGGCGATGTAATCCTCGCCGCGAACGCTGACCCAGACCTCCTTGCCGTCGGGGCGGAAAAACGCCTCGTGCGGGCTGCGGCCGACATAGGTGGTGTGCTTGGGCCTATTGGTCGCAGTGTCGATAAACGTGACCGAGTTCGATCCGATCGAGATAACCGCCAGCGTCTTGTGATCCGGCGAGAAGCCCATGCCGTGAACCAGCAGCTGCCCCTTGTAGAGCGGGCTGAGATTGGCGGGCGTCTGATCGCCAAGCTTGATGACCCCGAGCAATGTGTTCGTCGCCGGGTCGATTACCGACACGGTGTTGGAGAATTGGTCGGAGCTGTAGAACCGGTCCGTGCTGCTGACCGGAATGTTCGGCTGTGAGTTCGGGACTTGCTGGGCTGCCGCCGGCGCAGCGATGGCAATCGCCATCAGGGTCAAACGCTTCATTTCATGTCTCCCATCGGGGTTTGGTCGTTCGGCGGCGTGTCATGCTTTTCGGCGAGGATGCCCTGCATCACCATGATCTCCTGGCGCTGCTCAACGATGATGCCCTGTGCCAGGCGGCGCAGGCGCTCATCCTTGCCGTATTTCAGTTCGGCTTCGGCCATTTCGACTGCCCCCTGATGGTGTGGGACCATCATCGCGGCGAAGTCACGATCAGAGTCGCCGCTCGGCGCAACCATCATCGCAGCGTGCATCCGCTGCATCGATCCGCGCATGGCTTCGGTGAAGCCATCCACCTGTGCCGAGGCGGCGCAGGTGGAGGCGAGGATAAGACCAGCGGCCAATGCCGCCCCACATTTCTTCATGCGATCAAGCTCCCTGCGAGACGCGAGCGATGATGCCGACCGTGGTGGCGAGAAACACCATGCAGGCCGGGAGGAACAAAATCTGGAAGACGACTTCCTTGCCCGACAACGTTCCTGTCAGGATTTCGACACGACCGTTCAGAAATTCGGCAAAGCTGCGCTGGCGCTCGTTCGGGGCTGGAGTGTCAGTCAGCAGAATACCGCCAACGATCAGGCCAAAATAGAGTATCATCAACACCGTCACCACGGTCATCACCAATGCGGTCGCGGCGTCGCGAGCGAAGAACACCCAAAAGCTCGTCAGCATGGACGCATAGAGGCCGACCAGACCCAACAGGACGTTCTTGTGAACGCCTCGCGAAGCGACCCCCGGCGCAGTGCGTTCCAGATCGTCGTAATTGCCCGCGTCATGCACGAGAGTGAGCATAGGGCGCGGCGTCATAACCCCGCCGAAGTCGACTTCGTCGTAGAAATGCTGGGCTTGCGTAGCCATTGTCCGTCTCCATTACTGGTACAGCGCAAGTGCACCATGCCGTACGAGCAAGATGGACCGCGAACAATAATCGGTCCAACCGTTCGTTCCACTCATTCCAATCGCAAAGTCTGATTGATCTGGCGCAACGACCCGCCCGACGACCCCTTAACGCGCAGATTGAGTGGCTGGTGACGGCCTATGCCGTAACATCGCAGACCCGTTCGGGAAGGCGCCGATCTATCTGACACGGCGATCAAAACAATCCAAACAATCTGTTGGATGGATTGATCTCATCGGCGCATTGATCGCTCCAGGAGATCGCAATGACCCTTGAGCAACTTCGCATTTTCGTCGCCGTCGCTGAGCGGGAGCATGTAACCCGCGCCGCCGAAGCACTGAATGTAACGCAATCGGCGGCATCGGGTGCAATCGCGGCTCTGGAGGCGCGGCATGGCGTCGCGCTGTTTCACCGCGTCGGGCGCGGGATCGAACTGACCGAGGCCGGGCGGATGTTCCTCGACGAGGCGCGCTCGGTGCTGGGCCGTGCGGCAGGCGCGGAACAGGCGTTGGCCGATTTCGGCGAGATGAAGCGCGGTTCGCTGCGTCTGGTCGCCAGCCAGACGATCGCGAGTTACTGGCTACCGCCTCGGCTGGCGACCTTCCATGCACGCTATCCGCAGATCGCCGTCGAACTCGCGATCGACAATACCGAAGGTGCTGCAAAGCGCGTGCTCGACGGATCGGCCGAACTCGGTTTCGTGGAAGGTTTGATCGAGGAACCGGCGCTTGCGCATTGGGTCATCGCAAAAGATCGGCTGGCGCTGGTCGGCGCGAAGCAAACTACGCAAATCGATGAGGATTGGATACGCGCTGCGACCTGGGTCGTGCGTGAGCAGGGCTCGGGCACCCGTTCCTCGTTCGAGGACATGCTGCGGCATCGCGGGATTGATGCCGCCGAGCTCAAGGTCGGCATGACGCTTCCCTCGAATGAGGCGGTGCGCACGGCGGCGGAGTATGGCGCGGGCGTTGCGGTGCTGTCGCTCCTGGTCGTCGCGCGGGCGATCAAAAGCGGCAATTTACACGAACTGCCGCTCAACCTGCCCGAGCGAGAATTCCACGCGCTGCGTCACAAGGAACGCTACCGCACCCGCGCCGCAGATGCGCTTACCGACCTCATCAAGGAGCAGGCAAAATGACCGCGGATATCAACGCCCTCGTAAATGGCCTCAGACCGCTGTCGAGCCTCAGCCGTCCGCGCGAGATGATCCGCCAGTTCACCCCTAACTGGTTTGCCGCGACGATGGGCACCGGCATCCTGGCGCTTGCCCTGCCGCAGATTCCTGGCGTGGGACCAATGTTGCAGCCGGTCGGCGAGGCATTGTGGTTCTTAAATATCGGCCTTTTTATTCTGTTCGCCGGGCTCTACACCGCGCGTTGGGTGATGTTCGGACAGGAAGCGCGACGGATCTTCGGTCACAACACCGTGTCGATGTTCATCGGCACGATCCCGATGGGGTTGGCGACGATCATCAACGGTTTCCTTGCATTCGGCCTACCGCGGTTCGGCGCTGGCGTCATTCCAATCACCGAAACCTTGTGGTGGATCGATGTCGCGATGTCGCTCGCCTGCGGGGTAGCCATTCCATATCTGATGTTCACCCGGCACGAGCATTCGCTCGATGGCATGACGGCGGTGTGGTTGCTGCCGGTCGTCGCCGCCGAAGTGGCGGGTGCGAGCGGCGGTTTGCTGGCGCCGCATTTGGCAGACGCGCATACCCAACTTGTCGTGCTGGCGACGTCATATGTGTTGTGGGCCTATTCGGTGCCCGTTGCGTTCGGCATCCTCGCGATCCTGATCCTGCGCATGGCTCTGCACAAGCTCCCGCACGAGAGCATGGCCGCTTCAAGCTGGCTCGCGCTAGGCCCGATCGGGACCGGCTCGCTTGGGATGCTGGTGCTTGGCGGAGATGCACCAGCGATCCTCGCTGCCAGCGGTCTCGCACAAATTGGTCAGGTCGCGCAGGGGATCGGTACGATCGCCGGGTTGCTGCTCTGGGGTTTCGGCCTGTGGTGGCTTGCACTCGCGACGATGATCACGCTGCGCTATTGGCGGGCGGGCGTGCCGTTCAACCTCGGCTGGTGGGGTTATACCTTCCCGCTCGGCGTCTACGCCGTCGCGACATTCAAGCTGGGCACCACGCTGCATCTTGGCTTCTTCGGTATCTTCGGAACGATCTTGACCGTCGCCTTGGCCGCGATGTGGTTGCTGGTCGGCGCCAAGACGCTGGCGGGCGGCTGGAAGGGGCATCTGTTCGTCTCGCCGTGCATCGCCGCAACCAACTGGTCTGCCAAAAGGATTGATCGGCCGCGACCGTTCCTCGCTACTCCAGCGCCGACGACGCTCAGGCCCCGAAAACACCGCAATCTGACCCAACGACCGCTCCTAAGTGCGCAAATAAGAGCATGCTTAAGACCGGTCGCCCACCTGCCACGCACGGCGGGTCTCGGCGGATGGATACCGGACAACCCGTCGGCGCTCTGCTGCAGTTGCCTAATGCCGTGGCCCTTGGCGTCTGGCCGCTCAAGTGCAACGGCGTCGGCGTTAAGTGCTGCCTGTAGCGTTGGCGGAACCGGCGCGTCATCGTCACCCGGCGCAGCGGTGCGTGGCATCCGGCGATTGTGCGGGCTCTACTCGACCGCCACCAAGCGGCATGATGGACGCAACAGAGGTGCCGATTCCTTACGCATCTGCCAGCAGAGCGTCCATCACTGGACAATTTGACAGAGCACCACCTTTACAGTCAGCAGTCATGTCATTGAGCGTCCGCTCAAGCTTCGACAGATCTCTGATCTTGGCGCGTATGTCGTCGAGGTGGACTTCAGTAAGCGCCAGCACTTTACCGCAGGTGTAGTCGTGCGAGTCTGCCAAACTGAGGAGACTGCGCAACTCTTCCACGGAAAACCCGAGCTCGCGGGCGCGTAAAATAAAACCAAGCCGCGCCTGGTCGGTTTGCGAATAGAGGCGATGGCCGCTCTGCGTCCGATCGGGCGCACCTAACAGCGCGATATTTTCATAATACCGGATTGTCTCGATATTACAGCCGAAGCGCTTCGCAAGCGCGCCACGTTTGAGCGGATGAGGAGCTGCGGCGAACGGCATGTCAAAACCTCTTGCACCTGTAGCGGCTACAGACCTTACATAGGGTTCTGGAAAAAATCGAGAGTTGATGCGATGTCCGAATCACCGGGGAATAACGCCCTTATGCCGCCGCCCCATAACGGAGGCGCCCGATGGTTCGCGATCGGAGGCTTGGTAGGAGCGATCCTCGCATCCTCTTGTTGCATCGTCCCGCTGGTCCTTGTCACGCTCGGTCTGTCGGGTGCGTGGATCGGCAGTCTGACTGCGTTTGAACCATACAATGCCTATTTCGTTGTAGCGACAACGGCTTGCCTTGCGGGCGGATTTTGGCACGTCTATTTTCGCCGGAAAACCGTTTGCATTGACGGCAGCTACTGCGCCCGCCCGGAATCATCACTCATCATTAAGTCCGCGCTATGGGGGGCTACGATCCTGACCGTGCTCGCCATGACCCTCAAATGGTGGGCACCGCTGTTCTACTAGGAGACATAAAATGAAACGCCACCTGATTGCCGTTGCTGCCATCTTTGCCAGTCTTGCGGCCGTGACCACGGCGCCAGCGAATGCGGCGATTACCACCCCTGCTGCCAAGTCGACCAAGATGTTTGCGATTGGGAACATGACGTGCCCGACGTGTCCGATCACCGTAAAAACGGCGATGAGCCGAGTCGCTGGGGTCAAGACGGTCAAGATTGATTTTGCCGCCAAGACCGCAACCGTCACTTTCGACCCGTCGGTCGCGACAACCGCGAAAATTGCCGCCGCATCGAGTAGCGTCGGCTTTCCAGCACATCTTCGCAGCTGAACGATCCTACAAATCAACAGGAGACAGAGGGCCTCTCATGGAATTGAAATCGACGCTGACCTGCCCAGAGTGCGGGCATGCCGAAACCGAAACGATGCCGACCAACGCCTGCCGATTTTTCTATGATTGCAAGGGCTGCGGTGTAGTACTTCGTCCTAACGCCGGTGATTGCTGCGTCTTCTGCTCCTTCGGCTCCATTCCTTGCCCTCCGATA
>JAYWBP010000050.1:0-20459 GCA_043781375.1 Novosphingobium sp. | reverse complement strand
TACACAGTTCCTGCACAGGTCTAATCCTGCACAGGTCAAAAATGATCTATTTTATAGATAATATCAGTGACTTATAGGTCACCGATATAATGGTCGGGGAGACAGGATTCGAACCTGCGACCCTCTGCTCCCAAAGCAGATGCGCTACCAGGCTGCGCTACTCCCCGACTGGCGCAAGCCCTTAGGTTTGGGGCGATTGAAGGGCAAGCGGAAAGAGCAATTCATGGCATCTCAGGGCAGAACATGGTAAGAACGGACGGCTAGAGTCCCGAAATAGTCCCGGACTGGGGAAGCGGCTAAAAACTTTTGATGTTTGGTCTCCGAACTAGATGCTTGACGATGCGCATCGAGGGTCGGGTTACCGCCCCGCAGATCGCCGCCGCATTGGCTGACGCGGCCTGGGCGATGCCCGGATATTGCTTGATCAACGCCTGGACGCCGGGGAGCTCGCGAAGGCTCTGCGCGGCGGCGATGAGAACGATCAGCGCCGTGGTGCCGATCGGCAGTCCCCACATCACGCTGACCCAGCGCTGGCCGATACGGATCTGCGGCACGATCCCCGTTTGAGGCGGCAGCCAATGGTTCAGGAGAAGTCGATCATCCGCGCCAGTCAGCGAGCGTTCCAGCGGTTCGGGTGAAATTGGCTTCGCAGGGTTCTCGGTCATCGGCTATTCGCTCTCTGGTCGGAACCCAGTCAGACCTGTCAGTCACTCACCTTGGTGAGCGCCGAGCCCTTGTGTGCGGCAATATGGTCGGTCTTGCTGCTCTTGATCTCGTATTGCGGCGAATCGACGCTCGCTCGATGCGTGTGACCCTTGTAATCGAAGTCGCGCGTATGAATGTGAATGATCGTGCCGCTGACATGGCCGACTTCGGAGTTCCAACGAACCTTGTCGCCGACCTTGAACCGTTCAGCCATTGTCGCTCTCCTATCGTCCGTCGTGTCCATCGCGAGACGGCTGTGGCCGCAGAGCGCCCTTGCGAACGAAGAAACTGCGGTCAACGCGGATCGTTCCGTGCTGTAAAGACGCTGAAAACAGGGACCGGTTGGCATTATCCGGTGAAAGGAGAGGGGGGGTGTCCAGCGATCATGTTCAGCGGGCGAAGGCGGCCTGGCCGCTGCTTGTCTACCGGGCATCGAGCGGCTTGCCTCCCTACACCTACAGAGAAATTTGCGCGGAGATCGGATTGCATTGGCGGAGCGCCCAACATTTTCTTGGCGTCATTCAAAGACATTGCCGCGCGAACGGACTGCCGCCGCTGCAGTTTCTGGTCGTGAATGCAGCGACGCGGTTGCCCGGCAGTGGCTGTGATGGCTCACCAAGAACCCATCCGGCGATGCAGCGCGCATTGCGCACGATCTACGCGCACCAATGGCCAACCGCAGCGCCCTTCTAGCGCGGGAGGGAACGATCATCTCGCTGCGCGGTTGATTAGCTCCGGGCGACCTTTTCGCGCTGATTCTGCTAAACTCGCAGCCGCTTTAGCGAACGTCGCTATCGGTGCCGCCCTAGCGTCTTAAAGGAAATACGATGCGCAGTCCGGCAAGTATCGCGAATCATCCAATTCACCCGATGATTGTCGTTTTCCCGATCGCCCTGTGGATATTTTCACTGATCTGCGATTTGATTGCCCTGAATGCGTCCAACGGTGCTGTCTGGTTCACGGTCGCCTTTTATACCATGGTCGGTGGTTTGATCGGCGCGCTTGCCGCCGCCGTGCCGGGGCTGATCGACTTGCTTTATTACAAGGGCGGTGCGCCGCCGGTTAAGAAGATCGCGCTGACGCACATGACGATCAACCTCACCGCCGTTGTCCTCTATGCCGTGAACATTTGGTTGCGCGCGAGCGGGCAGGAAAACATGACGCTTCCCATCCTGCTGTCAGTCGTGGGCGTCTGCTCGATCGCTGTTTCGGCCTGGCTTGGAGGTCAGATGGTCCACGTCTACGGCGTGGGTGTCGAGGGAATTGAATAGCCTCCGACGACAGTGCGTTCGGCATCGCTGCTGCTTCTGAAGCTTCGTGTCGGAAAGTTCCTGGTCGCATGACAACACTCGATGCCTTGCTTGCGGACGTTCGCGCCTGCCGGACCTGCGGCGACTTGCTGCCGCTGGGTCCGCGGCCGGTACTTCAGCTTTCTTCGACCGCGCGGATACTGATCGCCAGCCAGGCGCCGGGGACCAAGGTGCACGAGTCCGGCATCCCGTTTTCGGATCCTTCCGGCGACCGGCTGCGCGAATGGATGGGTCTGGCGAACGATCAGTTTTACGATGCGAGCAAAATTGCCATCATGCCCATGGGATTTTGCTATCCCGGTCGGTTGCAATCCAGCGGCGATGCGCCCCCACGCCCCGAGTGCGCGCCGCTCTGGCGCGCCAAGTTGCTCGAACAGATGCCAGCGCTGCGGTTGACCCTGCTGGTTGGCACGTACGCGCAAGCTCATGTGCTCGGGCCGGGCAAAGTGGCCGAGCGAGTCATGGCCTTCCACGAATATCTGCCGAAATATTTCCCCCTGCCGCACCCGTCGTGGCGCTCGCGATCGTGGGCGACGAACAACCCGTGGTTCGAAGTGGAGGTGCTTCCTGCGTTACGCGCGGCCGTTCGAGAAGCTCTGGCGTGATGCCAACCGATTATCTGACCGTGCTTTGACCTCGAGGCTTCTCTCGATCGCGGATGCGCCCTGCGAGCCTTTGCCCGTCTACACAATTGGCCATTCGACCCGGACAATTTCCGAGTTTGTCGAGTTGCTTCGAGTAGGGAGGGTCGAGATGGTTGTTGATATCCGCAGTTTTCCACGGTCGCGGACCAATCCTCAGTTCAATCTCGACACGTTGCCGGTTGAGCTTGCCGCCTGGCAGATCGACCACACGCAAATCGCGGAATTAGGGGGCCGGCGAAAGAAATCGAAGACGATTTCGCCCAACGTCAACGGTTTCTGGACCAACCAGAGCTTTCACAACTATGCCGACTATGCGCTGTCGGACGAGTTCCATCGCGGGTTGTCGCGTCTGGAGGAACTTAGCCGAAATCGGCGTTGCGCGATCATGTGTTCGGAGGCCGTCTGGTGGCGCTGTCACCGGCGGATCGTCGCTGATTATCTGCTCAACGACGGCAGGAGCGTCGTTCATCTGATGACGCCTGCTCGCGCGGATCCGGCGATGCTGACCGAAGCGGCGACGCCGACGCGAGAAGGCCTCGTTTACCCCGCTGCGGTAGGCGGCTGATCATAAAATTCGATCTGCATCCGCATGGGTCCCAGCGGCTCGACCAGATGCGGCACGTCGGGCAGTACGAGGCCGGGACGGTCCGGGTCGAGGATCACCTCCGAAGCGTGATCGAGCGTTCGATACCGTAATCGACCCTCGAGCACGCGAATGACCCCCCACACGCCGACTTTGGTGCGATGTTCGCGGCGAAGTCCCGCCGGGAGGGTGTTCTCGTCGAACACCGCTGTGCTCTTGTAGGGCACCGGATTGGCGGACGGCGCTCTCGTTGACGCCCCGCCTTCCTGAGGACCATTAGGCCCTGCGCCCCCTTCGTTATCCCACCGCGAGAGCGCCTTTTCCAGCAATTGGGAAGGACTTGGTCGTTCCGGCGGTTCATCAGGCATGAGAAGATTTTCCGAATATATACGAGCGACTGAAATCGTCCGCGTCTCACCGCTGCGGTTCTACCCGCGATGTGTCGCGGACTTCCGGGACGTCTTTTTGCCCAGAAGGACGTTCCTCAACACGATCGCATCGTTGTGAACTTCATCATGGGCCGAATACACCAGCGTGGTCGGTCCTGTTCGGGCGAGCGCACGCAGTTGGCTGAGCACATCGGCATTCCCATGCAGCTCCGCGTCATAGCGGCGAGCGAATTCTTCCCACCGAGCCGGATCATGGCTAAACCATTTCCGTAAGTCGGTGCTTGGCGCGATTTCCTTCATCCAGTGATCGAGCGCAGCGTGCTCTTTCGAGACGCCACGCGGCCATAACCTGTCGACCAGCACGCGAACACCATCTCCGGCGTTGGGTTGATCATAAGCGCGTTTCAGCTTGATGTCGGCTGCCCTGATCCTCGCGCTCATTGGGCCTGCTCCTTAGTAACCGGGGCGGCCGCGCTGTCCGGCATCGAGGCCATTCGCTGCTCGAACGCGAGTTCGGTGCGCAGACCGTCGAGGTCGTGATGGACAAAAGCCCTGGCGAGTTCTCGGCCGCCGAACCGATAGGTGATCGTGCAATCCCTCGCTTCGAGCGATCCCGCTATCTCGGCTTCATCCCATTTCTCGGCATGGCCGACATAGGCGAGGCTGAAATCATACTGTTCGGTCCAGAAGAATGGCACATCGTCGAAGCGCTCGCACATCCCCAGGATGTTACGCGCCGCAGTCTGGCCTTGGCGTTCGGCCACGACCCAATGCTCGACGCGGGCAGTTTCGCCCGTGAGCCGGTCCGGCCAGCGCGCAATGTCGCCGGCTGCGAAGACACCCGAAACGCTCGTCTCCAGATACGCGTCGACGGTCACGCCATGATCGACGACGAGTCCCGCCTCTTGCGCCAGCGCGACCGATGGCCGAACGCCAATTCCGATCACCACGAGATCGGCGTCGAGGCGCTCTCCGCTTTGCAACGTAACGCTCCGGGTGTCGATCGCGGTGACGGTCGTGCCGAGGTGGAAGGTTACACCATGATCCTCATGGAGCCGACGGATGAAGCCGCCGACCTCCGGTCCGAGGACTTTCGCCATCAGGACCGTCTCGGTCCCGACCACCTGAATGTCGAGACCGCGCGTGCGGAGCGAAGCCGCGACTTCGAGCCCGATGAAGCTCGCGCCGATCACCACGGCGCTGCGCGACGTCAGCGCCTTGGCGACGATCGTCTCGCTGTCGGTCTGCGTGCGGAGATAGTGAACATGGGGCAGATCTGCGCCGGGAAGATCGAGCCGCACCGGATCCGCCCCGGTGGCAAGCAGGAGCGCGTCATAATCATAGCTGGTTCCGTCGGCAAGGTGCACAGCGCGGCCCGCAGTGTCGATCGTGACGACCTGCGCGTTCAGCTTCAGGTCTATTTTGTGTTGTTCGTAGAACTCGGGCGATCGCAGAGGATTGGACGTGGGCTTTACCGTGCCTGCGAGAAAACCCTTCGAGAGATTTGGTCGGTCGCAGGGCCCCGTCTTGTCGGCGCTCAGCATCGTGAGCCGACCCACATAGCCTTGGCGGCGGAGCATTTCCGCTGCGGCGTTGCCGGCGGCTCCGCCGCCGACGATGACCACCGATTGCGGTAGGGCGGCCGCCTTAAATTGCGAGTTCGGTTCGAACGGCTTTAGCTTCTCCTGGACGAACACGGTTCCGACCGGCTTGTCGCCCGGCGTGAACTGCCGGGCCGCATCGCGGACTTCGACGCGCCATCGCGAAATTGGATCCAATGCCGGTGCCCGCAAGGCTTGGCCGGTACTGAGGTTGAAGCAGGCATGATGCCAGGGGCAGCGGATGGTGTCGCCGACAAGAAGTCCGTCCGCCAGCGGAGCGCCATAATGGGAGCAGATCGCGCCGATGGCGAATATGTCATCGCCCTTGCCGACAAGCAGCACCGGCTCGCCTAATGCATGGCCGAGCAACATGCCTCCATCAGGAATCAGCGAGATTTCGACCCCAGCCGCAAAATCGGGGCCGCTTAATCCCGCGGGTTCTGCGCTCATGCGAGGATTCCTTAAACGGGGGAGCGGGCCAACGCGTAGCGGCACTGCGTCCAAGCTAACTATTTGTCGTAATGAATAAACGAGTGTGAGAGTTTTTTCGTTCCCGATTGGCGCCGTCGGCCAGTGGGAAAGGATTTTTTGTAGATTTCCGCTGAGAAGTGACCCGGGATTTTCATCGAGAAGTGACCCGGGTGGAAGTTATGTCCCGCGGTACGGGACGGCGGTCAAGCGGGTGATTTTTCCTTTCGTATTTTGGGTGTGGCCGAGCTTGCTCTGAACCGGGTGCTGTCGTTACCGGTCTCGAAAATGTGGCAGCGGTGGGTGAGCCGGTCGAGCAGCGCCTGTGCAAACGCGAGTGCTGTCCGCCGATGAACAGGCCCGCTTGTTCGCGGTGCTGCACGATAGCCTGAAACCGCTGGTCGAGTTCGCACTGCTGTCCGGCCAACGCAAAGCCGAGATTGTCACGCTGCGTTGGTCCGATGTCGATTTCAACGCGGGCAGGGCGACCGTCTGGGCCAAGGGGCAGAGAGACCGCACAGCTTCCCGTTGACGCCCCGCATGATGTCTCTGATCGTCAACCAGCTCAAGGCCTGCCCCCAGGTGTTTACCTAAATCGCCGAGCGGGAGCCTTCGGACCGCACGGATCGGGTGCGCCGGGTCAAGGGCGCCGAGTTCCGGAATAGTCCCGAAGCGCCCGAGTTCTCTCAAAATTCTCGTTTTTTTGGAAGGGTTTAGCGATGTTATTTGGGCGCTCCCAAAGCAGATGTGCTACCAGGCTGCGCTACTCCCCGACACGGAGCTTTTGTTTGCGGGCACCCCAGATGTGCTGGCGTCCAACATATGCTGGCACCGGACACATGCTGGCGCTGGTGGGCCCGGCAGGACTCGAACCCGCGACCTAGCCGTTATGAGCGGCCAGCTCTAACCAACTGAGCTACAGGCCCCCAGGCGTCACCCGCTCCAAAGTTGCCTCCGGATACGGGTGCGTTAGACGATCCGCAGGGGGTCTGACAAGTGCAGCTTTAAGCGCCGCCTGGGTTCCGACCGTGCGGAACGGCAGCCCCAGCTGGCCCAGCAGGCTCAGGCTGGCCGCATAGTCGGGGCCAAGACCGATCATGCCGACCGCTTCGCGCGCGGGGTTGCGGGCGGTTCCGAACACATGGTCCCACACCGCCAGCATGTTGCCGAAATTGCTATCGGTCTGCGTTGCCGCTGCCGAATGGTGGATCCGGTGATAGGCCGGACTGACCAGGAACTGCAGCGCTGTGGGATAGTGCAGGGCGCTTTTGCCCAGGTCGGCATGGGTGAACAGTGACCAGCACAGATTGACCAGCCCAACCGCAATAGCCTGGCCCGGCGTGGCGCCGACCAACGCAATCGCGGCGAACTGGCCCAAATACGTCGGGATCAACTCGAGCGGATGATTGCGGACAGCCGAGCTGACGTCCTGGGTCGGATCGCTATGGTGGACTCGGTGAAGCCGCCAGAGCAGAGGCACCGCGTGGTTCCAGCGGTGCACCCAGTAATTGACGAGGCTTTCCAGTAGAAACAGCGTGATGAAGGTTGCCCATGGCGGCAGTCCGAGCCATGCGGTGAGACCGAAGCCGGGCAGCAACGCGCTTCCCGCCGTCGCTTCCAAGCCTGGCAACGCTGCGCCGATCAGCCCGACAAAGCCAATGCCGACGCTGTAGAGAATGAAGTTATCGCTGATCCGGCGGCCGCCGAAACGGCTGCTGGCGGGGTGCCCCAAGAGTTCCTCGAGCACAATCAGGAGCAGTGCGGCGGTCATGACCACCAGCCAGGGGCGTTGGATAATCAGCTCTGACACAAGCGTTTTCCCTTTGGCATATCGCATACTGGGATATAGCTAGATTGCAACGCCGAGAAGGATAGCCCCGGCGACTTGAGAATGGGGAGCAACACCGTGGCGCGAATTTTTGGAACGATTGTCCTGTGTCTGGCCGTTACCAGTCCGGCCTATGCTGGCTGCGTGCCGATAACGCCAGGGCCCGAGGCTGGAATGGGCATTGCCGCGATGACGCTTTTGGGCCTCTCGGTCGCCTGGATGCGTCGGCATCAAAGCTGACGGAATACGGCGTCTGCCTCGCAAACCACTGGAAGGTTTGTAGTTGCCAGGCTGCGGGAAAGCCTTCAAGAAAAGTTGGATAGTATTAATACGCAATCAAGTAGCTGAGAGGCCGACCATGAATCGCATTTTCATCGCGAGTACCTTTTTTCTGGCATCGATCGTTCCGGCGCAGGCAGGAAGCATTCCTGTTACGCCAGGACCCGAAGCCGGAATGGGCATGGCCGCGATGGGCCTACTCGGCCTGTCGGTCGCCTGGCTGCGCAAGCGCCGCAATCCCTGATCACGCCCTCCCCGACGACTGAGCGCGGCATGGTGCCGGGGCGCACCCGGCTGTTTGCCGCGGCCAGCCTGGTCGCGGCCCTGAACGGTCTCGCCACCCGGATCAGCTGGTCGCTGAGCAAGGGCCTGTGGGTCTCGCTGAGCGAGACGCTGGGAGTCAGCGGGATCGTCTGGCTGGCGCTCGTGATCATCGTCGCACTTGCCCTGGCCGAGCGCGACGACCAAACGGCGCGCGGGCGCGACTGGGCCCTGGCGCTTGGCGTAATAGCGATCAGCCTGCTGCCATCGCCCGCCTTGGCCGGAGCGGCCTTGGTCCCCTATGCCATCTGGGGCGTCATCGATGCGAGGTCTGGCTCGGCCCAGCGGGCGATCGCTTCGATCCTGCTGACCCTGACCCTGACCCTGGTGTGGGGCCCGCTCGCCTTGCGGATCATGCCCGAATTGCTTGGCGCCGACGCCAGCATGGTGGCCTGGATTCTGGGCGGTCAAGCGCAGGGCAATATTTACGCCAGTCTCGATGGCCACAGCCGGTTCATGGTCGCGCCGGGCTGTTCCTCGCTCAACAACATGTCCTTGGCGACCATTCTGGCGGTGAGCCTGACGCGCTATTTCGGACTGAAAGTCGATCCCCCAATCGTGCTCGCCATCGCTGCAGCCTCGCTCGCCACGATCGCGATCAACGTCGCGCGCATGGCGATGATCGCCCTGCACCCGAGCACCTTCGATTATTGGCATCACGGGGCCGGATCGGTGTTCTTCGGCTGGCTTGCCCTGTTCGCGATCATCGCGGTGATCGGAGTGACGATCGATCGCAGGTTGCGTCATGCCCCGCACTGACGCGATCTGGCTGGTGGTGGTCGTGGCGGTTGCCGGGCTGGGGTTGGGCCTGAAGCTGTATCCTGGCGACAGGTTTGTGTTCCCCGATGTCGCTGCCGCCGACGCCATGCTGGTCGGGCGCATGGTCAAAGCAGGCTTCGCCCCCGATCCGCCCCGCGCTAAATTCCGCGCGGCGCATGTCTTCCGCCGCGGCGACTGCGGCGTGGTCACGGGCATTGCCGGAGACATGGGCCAGGACCTTGCCCGTTGGCACAGCGCGACTTGGCCAGGCGAGACGCTCAACTTCCATTATGGCGGTGCTGCTGGAGCTGCCTTTCCCCGTTTCCGCGCGCCAATCGAGGACCAGCTGCAACGCCAGCTGGCGCGGCTGGGCATTGCGCTCGACCGTCCGGCCGTGGTGGCTACAATTCAACGCGGACCGTGCAGCGGGGTCGTGCCGGATCTTTCCAACATCGCCATCGGCCTCCGCTGGCGAGCCAGCGCGTATCCCGGCTAGACCTTCGCCGCAGCTATGATCTGCGCAACGCTGGCGGGGCGGACATTGCGTTGCTGGCAAGCGGCAAAGATCGCGCGCCACCAGTTATACAGCGAATCGAGATCGTCCTCGCCAGTCACGTAAGGCGTATAGCCTGGCGCCAGCGACGGGCTGTGAAACGAAAACACCAGTACAGGCAGGCCTTCGTCCACCGCAATGTCGATTGCCCTCAAGGCTTCCTCGATCGTCACGCCCTCGGGTGTCAGCGGGATCCGCTCGAGCAGGCCCATCCGCGCCATCACCCCACGCAGCCGCGGCGCGCGCCACAGCCTGGGATAAAGCCAGCCGCCGTGATTGCGCAGCGGGCCCCAGAACACCGTGGTCAGGGGCAGCTCCATCAGGCCGCCACTCCGGTCGATCCACCACGGACGGACCGGGTGGTCGCGGTAGTTGGGGCCCCCCGTTGCGCTGTAATCGAACCGCGCACGAACCGAGGTATCGATCGCGATCGCGGATTCGCTGAGGATATTGGCGGTGTTGGGCCCGGTGCCATAGCGCCCGGCGCGATAGATCTGCGGCGCCTGGCCGAAGTTGGTCTCGATCGCGTCGCGCAGGCGGCGGAACTTCTCGCGCTCCAGCGTGTAGGGCAGGTTGCCGGCAAAGCTGTTGTGCTCGTTGACCACTTCCTCATGTGGTGGACTGACCCAGGGGTGCAGCTGGACCCCGATCTCGGCCCGCCCGGCAGCCAGCGGTTCGCGCAAAATATCCGCTGCAATCGCTGAGCACGCGATCGGATAGTCGACCAGATAGGTCGGGACCACGCCGAAGCCTTCGCAAAATCCCTGGAACTTGCGCAGCCGGGTTACGCTGTTGACGCTGTGGCGTTCGCGGTCGAGCGGGGCGCCCCAGTCAAATTCCTCTTCGGTGTCGACTGTCAGGATGAACCGCTGGCCGAAATCGGGCGCGAACTCGACAAAGTCGGCGGGCGTGGGCAGGTCGATGATCCGCAATCCCGCCACGCGCATCGGCTCCCCCGGTGGGCCAAGTCCTCAGCCCCCAGCGGGCGAGCCCTGTGCACTACCTGGCTGGTCGCTATGGCTATCGGGGGTATGGGTCAACCCCGCCGCATCGGCTTCGGGCAGACGTAGCCGCAATTTGCCATCGCGCCGATCAAGCTGCCCGCCTGCGGCACGCGCTTCGCTGGCCGCCAGGCGCAGGGCAAAGCCGGTGCCGAACATGCCGGGCGACAGGGCCTGGGCAGTGGCTGGAGCGGTAGAGTCGAACAGCGCCTCGCCCCGCGCGACCAGGGCGGTGGGCAGGGGTAGAGTCAGGCGGACCATGCCTTTACGCAAACGCAGCCGCAGCGCGAGCACTTCGCCCGGAGCGGACGCCCCGGCCAGCGCCGCCAGCAGCCGCCAGACGAGGCGGCGGGCTTCGGGTTCGGCCAGCCCGGTCAGCGCGGGCTCGTCGGTGCCATCAAGAGTGAAGCCGCTGCTGCGCGGCGCGGTGTAGGCGCCCAGCTGGACGATAGTTTGGCTCACCACTTCGCCCAGGTCCGACACGCCTGGATCGAACGTCAGCGCGCCGCTATCGAGCTGGGCCAGTCGCTCAAGCTCTTCGAACCCGGCGAGAATGCGCGCACCGTCCGATGCGATCGAGGCGGCGATGGCGCGATATTCATGAGGCGTCGGCCCGAACAACTGCTGCTGGATGATTTCGGCAAAGCCCTGAATCGCATTAACCGGCGTGCGCAATTCGTGGAGCAACTGACGGATGCGGTCACTTTCGCTGTCGGGCTGGGCGGTCGCTGCGGGCGCGAGATCAGCCCCAGGCCGCCGCATTCGCCCGCGATAACCGGCAAAGCCGCCACTCGCCGGATCAAATGCGGGTGCCGCGTCGATTTGCCAATTGCCAGCGATTGCCGGGCCACCAGCGATGCTCAACCGCCCGCCATTGATCGGCTGGCGGCGCCTGAACGCTTCGCGCAGGATCGGGCCGCTCTCGGCATTAGCCAGCAACGTTCCGATTACCATTGGCGCCACGCCCGGGTCGGCCCAGACGATCCGCGAGGCGGCATCGGTGGTGAAATCGAAGCTGGCCAGCACGCGGACCGGGCGAGCGAGCGCATCGCCGAGCGGCAGGCGTGGAGCATCGCCGCCGTTACTCGCTTCGGCTTCCTGGCGCGCGCGACGAAAGGCTTCGATCCGCTTGACCAGCGAGCCAATGCTGGAGTTTTCGGCGGGCGGCAAACGGGCTGAGGTGGACTCTGCCTTGGCGGCTGCAAGCGCACCGGACGAAGCCGTCAGGCCTCGATCCGCAATGCCGAGCCGGCCGAGCAAAAGGTCGACCCGTTCGCCCAGATCGCGCCGCTGACGCAGAAAGCTGCGCGCGGGGACTGGCAGGACGCGGACCAGATCGAGCCAGTCCTCCTCGCGCAGATCGGCCCGAGCGATGGTTGCCGAGGCCACATCGGCTTCACGCGAGGCCAGTTCAGCGACTAGCCGCGGCGAGCGCAGACGCAGGCCGGGGGCGGCGATCATCCGGGCGCGCTCGGCGGAAGGAATCGTGGCGGCCAGCTCAGCCAGGCGTACGTGCGCGGCGTCGAGCTGCGCGCCGCGCGCTTCGGGCGGCATTGTTCCGAGCAGGTCGAGCAGCTGGCGAAACTGGACGCGCCCGGCTGCCTCGCCCGCGACGCGGGTGCTCAGGACAGTGCCAAGGCGGTCGTCGAAATACATTGGTGCTCCGCGGCCCGACGCGATCGCGGCGCGGGCCATGATCGCGCTTAGCAGCTTGGCGGATTCGCGGAACCGGCGTCGAATGCTGCGTTGCAAAGCGGGACAGTTACGCGCATAAATAATAAAATTATCGCGCTGCGTCTGCAGGGCTTCGATTATTACGATCTAGGCTTGAAACCAGCCGCGCGAGGGATGTTAATGCACATGGCCAACCTTGACCAGATCGACCGCAAGCTGCTGTCCGAATTGCAGGACGAGGGCCGCGTTACCAACGTCGAACTGGCCCAGCGCGTCGGCCTGACCGCGCCCCCCTGCTTGCGCCGTGTCCGCAGCCTGGAAGAAGACGGCGTAATCCGCGGTTACCACGCCGATCTCGACGCCTCCAAACTCGGCTTTGCGATCACCGTCTTTGCGTTGGTCAGCCTCAAGAGCCAGGCCGAAGAATCTCTGCGCCAGTTCGAAGATCACATGAAAGGCCTCCCCGAAGTGCGTGAATGCCATATGCTGAACGGCGAGATCGACTTCATCCTGAAGATCGTCAGCAAGGATTTGCAAAGCTTTCAGGAGTTTCTCACCAGCAAGCTGACGCCTGCGCCCAATGTGGCGAGCGTGAAGACGTCACTGACGATCAGGACGGCGAAGCAATTGCCGGGGGTGCCGTTGGAATGGTAGAACTCTTCCGGCAGTTCCTGTCGCAAAGTGGCTGACGGAGGGGGTTGTTCTCTACCCCTCCCGTGCCGCCAACCACTCCTCCAGCCACTTGATCGAGTAATCCCCGTCGAGAAAATCGGGCTGGTCCAGAATCGCGCAGTGCAGCGGGATCGAGGTCTTGATCCCGCCGATCACCATTTCCTCGAGTGCCCGGCGCAGGCGCAGGATGCAGCCTTCGCGGGTGCGGCCGTAGACGATCAGTTTGGCAATCATCGAATCGTAGTAGGGCGGCACGCGGTAGCCGGCGTAGAGTCCGCTATCGACCCGCACATGCATCCCGCCCGCGGCGTGATAGCTGTCGACCAGGCCGGGTGAGGGGGCGAAAGTGAAGGGGTCCTCGGCGTTGATCCGGCATTCGATGGCGTGGCCGTGGAACTCGATGTCTTCCTGTTTGACCGACAGAGGCCGCCCCTCGGCAATGCGGATCTGTTCGCGCACCAGATCGACCCCGGTGATCGCCTCGGTCACCGGATGTTCGACCTGCAGCCGGGTGTTCATTTCGATGAAGTAGAAGAGGCCGTCTTCCCACAGAAACTCGATCGTACCCGCGCCGCGATAGGCCATGTCGGCCATCGCCTTGGAAACAATCCCGCCCATCCGCATGCGTTCTTCGCTCGAAATCACCGGCGAGGGGGCTTCTTCCAGCACCTTCTGGTGGCGGCGCTGGAGCGAGCAGTCGCGCTCGCCCAGGTGGATCGCATTGCCGTTGCCGTCGCCGAAGATCTGGAATTCGATGTGGCGCGGATTGCCGAGGTATTTTTCGAGGTAGACGGTGGCGTCGCCGAAGGCGGCCTTCGCCTCCGATCCGGCCTGCTGCATCAGCGTTTCCAGGGTCTCGGGCCCGGTGCAGACTTTCATGCCTCGCCCGCCGCCGCCCGATGCGGCCTTGATGATCACCGGATAGCCGATTTCCGCGGCGATCTTGGCGGCTTCGACCGGGTCCGAGATCGCCCCGGCCGAGCCTGGCACCAGCGGCAGGCCCAGGGCTCCGGCGGTGCGCTTGGCTTCGACCTTGTCGCCCATGGTGCGGATATGTTCGGGCTTGGGGCCAATCCAGGTGATCCCGTGGGCCTCGACGATCTCGGCAAATTGCGCGTTTTCAGAGAGGAAGCCGTAACCTGGATGGATCGCGTCGGCCTGCGAGATTTCCGCCGCCGAGATGATTGCCGCCACATTGAGATAGCTGTCGCGCGCGGCCGGGGGCCCGATGCACACCGCGTGATCGGCCAGGCGGACGTGCATCGCATCGGTGTCGGCGGTGGAGTGCACCGCGACCGTCTCGATCCCCATCTCGTGCGCGGCGCGGTGGATGCGCAGCGCGATTTCGCCGCGGTTGGCGATCAAAATGCGACGGATGGCCATGGCTTCAGACGATCACGACGAGCGGCTGGTCGTATTCGACCGGCTGGGCATTTTCGACCAGGATCGCCTTGACTGTCCCGGCGGCGGTGGCGGTGATCGGGTTCATCACTTTCATCGCCTCGATAATCAGCACGGTATCACCTGGCTTGACCGCCTGGCCCACGGCGATGAAATTTTCCGAACCCGGCTCGGCGCTGAGATAGACGGTACCGACCATCGGTGACTTGAGCGCGTTGGTGGCCAGTGCCGCCCGCTCTGCCGCCAGCTCTGCCGCCGGTTCTGCCGCCAGAGCGGTGGCAGGCGCCGCAGCTACTGGTGCCGCAGGGGCAGGAGCATAGCTGGCGATCGTGGGCGCTGTGCTGCGGGCAACCTTGATCTTGCGTTCGCCATCGGCAACCTCGATCTCGGTCAGCCCGGTTTCAGCCAGCAATTCGGCCAGTTCACGGACCAGGGCCGTATCGACGTTCATCCCGGTCTTGGCACCGGAAGCAGCAGGTTTGTCGCTCATCAGCCGCCTATGCGCGGGGCGCGGCGCGGTTTCAAGCGCAACGACGAGCCTATTTCGCGCCAAGTTCGCTATAACAGCGCAGCCGCCTCGAGCGCGAGCAGATAGCTTTGCGCGCCGAAGCCCGAAATCGTGCCTTTGGCGGCCATCGCTACATAGGAACGGCGGCGAAAGTCCTCACGCCCATGGGGATTGGACAAATGCACCTCGATCACCGGCGTACGCACCGCGCGGATCGCGTCGTAGAGCGCGACGCTGGTGTGGGTCAGGGCCCCGGCGTTAAGCAGCACCGCGTGGGCATTCTCGGCCTGGGCTTCGTGGAGCCAGTCGACCAGGTGGCCCTCGTGATTGGATTGGCGCAGATCGATCGTCAGGCCCAGCGCGCGGGCGCGATCCTCAAGCTGCCCGGCGATATCGTCGAGCGTCGCGCTGCCGTAGATCTCCGGCTCGCGCACCCCCAGCAGGTTGAGGTTCGGCCCGTTCAGGACGTAGACCAGATTGTCGGCCATGATACTCATCCCCGCGCGTTTGAAAGCGCTGGTATCTAGCCAATCGCTCGATGAAGGCAACTGCGCAACATTTGCTCGGTCAGTTGATCGCCTGCGCCGACTGCGGTTTCGTTGCGGCTGCGGGAGGCGTCGGGATCGCAAAGATGTTGTCGAATGAAGGCGATTCGGGGTCCTGGTTGCTGCTCAGCTTGCCGGGCTCCTCTTCGGCCACGGTCGCGGTCTGGCCAGCGCTGGCGCTCGCGCTGGTCGCAATGCGGGCGGCTTTTTCGGCAGCGTGCTGGGCCGCTTCGGCCCGTTCCGCGGCGACCTGGGCGGCGGCGACCTGTTCGGCGAACTGGGTATCGCGGCTTGAGCCGCAACCGCCAAGGGCCAGGACCGGGATCGACGCCGCCAGCATGATGCTTCGAACGCGCGCGCTGTTGCCGGTTGCCATGGTCACTTAGCCGAACTCCTGGACGCCCGTTGATGGGGCATAGCGGTGCTGTAACGGCTAAAACTTACCCATTGCTAACCAGCCTTGGCGATTGCCGAATAACCCTGAACCCATCTTACTTGTCGCTGCCGGCGATTTTGCCCCACTGCCGGGCGGCCGTGTACCCAAGGTAGCCGGTGCCGAACAGGGCGTAGAGCGGCTGCGGCAAACCATTGAGATAGGCGTTCATGCCTGTTGCGATGGCAGCCGCGGCGTCGGGGCGGAAAGCGGCGACGATACCCATGGGCACGGCGATCAGGATCATCAGGTACATCAGATAGAGAAAGCTGGGCCGGGCCCGGCTGGTCCACGGATCGGGCGATGTTGCCTCGGCGACGATCGCCGAGAGCTGGACCTTGAGCAGCTCCATTTCCTGCGAGCCCTGCAGCTTAAGCAGCTCCAGCTTGGCCTGATCGCGCTGCGCCTTGTCGGGGATGATCTTGTCGATGATGGTGGTAAGCGGACCGAGCAGCAAATCGAGGATGGGCATGGCGAGCCTCCTTGGCGTAGGAAGCAAAGGCACTTAGCCATATCGGTTCGTGTAGGAAAATTGATTGTGGCTTGGGCCAACTCTGCCGTCATGCGGCACAGACGGTAAATTGGTCGGGACGAGAGGATTCGAACCTCCGACCCCCACACCCCCAGCCGCCAAAAATGGGGGTTCGTGACGCATCAATTTGCACCGGAAAAACCTTGCATTCTCCGCACTTTAATGGCAGTTTCTGAGTCCGATTGTTGTTGCGTTTGGTGCCACTTTGTTCCGCCCTGTTTCATCAAGTTGCACCACCAGCGCACCACCAGATCGAGTCGCAAATCGGACGAAAGCGGTGAAAAAATGCGTGCAGCTCTAACCCAGATGACTATCGACAAACTGCCCGTTCCGGCATCGAAAGTCGACCATCGCGACACACGACTGAAGGGTCTTGTGCTGCGCGCGATGCCCAGCGGTTCGAAGTCGTGGTATTGCGAGTATGCGCGCGGCAAGCGCATCTGGCTCGGTCGTGCCGATGTCCTCGGCGTCTCCGAAGCCCGCGAAAGCGCGCGCGCCGTCCTGGCCGATCATTTTCGCGGCATCGACCCAATCGAAGCGCGTAAACCGAAAGCGGCTATGCCCAGTTATGGTGCCTATCTCGACGGGGATTATGCGGCATGGGCGAAGTCCAGCCAAAAGGCATATGCGCAAAACCTCAACCGCCTCAAAACTGCGTTCAAGACGTTACTCGACAAGCCGCTCGACAAGATCACCGGCCTCGATGTCGAGCGATGGCGCGCGACAAAGGTCGAACGCGGCCTGAGCAACCAGACGATCAATCGCGACATTTCTTCGATCAAGGCCAGTTTCAACCGCGCGGTCGATTGGGGACTGCTGGCGGTAAACCCGCTCGCCAAGATCAAGAAGGCGCGTGTCGATGACTGCCTCAAGGTTCGCTATCTCAGCGATGCCGAGGAATACCGGCTGCGCGAAGCCATCGAAGCGCGCGAAGAGCGCCGCCGTGCCGAACGCGACTCCGCCAATCACTGGCGCGGCGAGCGCGGCTATGTGCTGCTGCCCAGCCTGCGCGATTGCGTGTTCACCGACCATGTGAAGCCGCTGATCCTGCTGTCGATCAATACCGGATGCCGGCGCGGCGAACTCTTCGATCTGACTTGGGAAAACATCGACCTTGATCGCCGTCTCCTGACCGTAACCGGCGCAACCGCCAAATCACGGCGCACTCGCCATATCCCGCTCAACCGCGAAGCAACCTCGGCGCTGCTCACTGGCGCGCTCAATGTGAGGAAACGACTGGGCTGGCGTTTGTGAACGAGGCGGGCGAGCGGTTCGACCGCGTAAACACGTCATGGCGTCGGCTGCTCAAGGATGCACAGATTGCGGCATTCCGCTGGCACGACATGCGCCACCATTTCGCGTCGCGGCTGGCGATGGGCGGTGTCGATCTCAACACCATCCGCGAACTCCTCGGTCACAGCGATTACGCAATGACGCTGCGCTACGCGCATCTCGCGCCGGAATTTAAGCTCAAGGCCGTCGAAGTGCTGGACTTAGCGCGAGAAGCCGGAATGGGTAGCAACAAGGTTCTGGCTTTGGTTCGGTAATTTCTGTCACGATGGTCGGGAAGCGCTCCTGTATGCAATGGCCAGTAAGTCCGTTAAAGACGGACGTATATAGATATTAGTAAAGAGATAGTTGCATTCCCTTTGAGATTATGCCATAAAGTAAGCCATGAACGGACGAACTGACGGAAAACTAAAGAACCTGCTCGACAACGTGCCTCCCGGCTACCTTGTCGATTCAGCATGGATGTCCAGGCAAGCCATCGCCAAGCAATCCGTTCATGATTATGTCGCGCGTGGCTGGCTGGAGCGAATGGGGCGCGGTGTTTATCGCCGTCCTTTCACGGTCAACGAGACGCACAGCGCAACCCGTGACTGGAAAATCCCGCTCCTCTCCGCGCAATGGATCATGGGCTATGATTTTCATGTCGGCGGAACCAGCGCGCTCGCGCTTCACGGCCTGATCCATTATCTCAAATTCGGCGGCAACGAGACGGTCGTGCTCTACGGCGCGGACATACCGAACTGGCTGTTCAAGCTGCCGGTTAATGCTCATTTCGTGAAACGCAGCCGCGCGCTGTTCGGGCCGGACGCAGACGGCGAAGTTGGCCGGGTCGGTGATCCGGCTGCCAGCCCCGAACGTTGGGCGCTCAAAGCATCCAAGCCCGAACGCGCCATATTGGAAGCGCTCTATGAATTGCCGGACAATGCGGGTTTTGACGGTATCGACAAGATATTCGAATCCCTGCGAACGCTCCGCCCCGACACGCTGATGCTGCTGCTCGCATCGTGCAACAATGTGCGGGTGAAGCGCCTCTTCTTCGTTTTTGCTGCGCGCCATAATCATCCGTGGTTCAAATATCTCGATGCGGCAGCCGTCAATCTCGGCACGGGAGACCGGGCGCTTGTGAAAGGCGGTAAACTGCACCCGCTCTACCGGATCATGGTGCCGCCTGAATTTTTGCCTGTGCCAGCGGGAGCCACCGATGGCCTATGATCGCTATACGGCACAGGTGCAGCTTCTGGTGCGGATATTGCCGTTCGTTGCCGATGAAGATGCCTTTGCGCTCAAAGGCGGCACGGCGATCAACCTGTTTTATCGCGACATGCCGCGCCTGTCGGTCGATATTGATCTCGTATATCTGCCGATTGAGGATCGTCAGGCCAGCTTGCGCAACATTGATGCCGCGCTGGCGCGTATCGTCGAACAGATAAACAAAGGTCTGGTCGGCGCGAAAGCGGAACGGATCGCGGGCGGCGGACAGAATGAAACGCGCCTGCTGGTCAGGCAAGGACCGGTGGAGGTCAAGGTCGAAACTTCGCCCGTGCTGCGCGGCACGGTTCACCCGGTAGCGCGCAAGCGCGTCACCCAGAGTTTTCAAGCCGCCTTCGGTTTCGCAGAAATGCAGGTGGTGGCATTCGAGGATTTGTTCGCGGGCAAAATCACTGCCGCGCTCGACCGGCAACATCCTCGCGATCTCTATGATGTCAAATTGCTCTACGAGAATGAAGGGCTGACCGATGATCTGTTCCGCACCTTCCTCGTCTATCTCGCGAGCTCTGGCCGTCCGCCGCACGAATTGCTTGATCCCAACCTGCTCGATCTCGACAAGCCATTTGCCAATGAGTTTGAAGGCATGACATATGATCCAGTGACGATTGATACACTGGTCGCAACGCGAAAGCGCCTGATCGCCGATGTGCAATCCCACCTCAATGATCGCGCCGCGACCTTCCTACGGTCACTGATCGATGGCACGCCAGATTTTGAAGTGATTGGGCTACCGCAGGCTGCGCAGCTTCCTGCCGTCCGGTGGAAGGTTCAAAATCTGCTCAAACTCAAGGCTGATAATCCGGCAAAACATGCCGAACAGCGGCTGGCGCTTGAAAAACTGTTTTGATCGGGACAGCCCTTGCCGGGCAGGCGCCCACGCGCCGGCCCGTTGATCGCCGGTGTTCACCGAAGGCTGGCGAAGGACGATGCGCCCGTTCATTGGCATCACGTCGAGTTGAAGCGACAAGCCCTTGCCGTCGCGGTGGGGCCATGCGGCTCCGACTTTGGTCCAGAAGCTGTCATCGCCTTTGTTGGTGACGTGCCATGCGTAAAAGTCTGGCTGCTTGGGTTCGGCGGTTGTTGTGGGTGTTGTGCGGGTCATGAGAATTTCCTTTCGTGTCTGCAACTCCTCGTTGCACCGATCCAAAAGGCCGAACGGGATAGGGAACGCGTCAAGGACTACTCGGGTGAGCGCAGCGAACTGGCGCGGGCCGGACATTGACGCCTGACCGCGTTCGGTCAGGAACGGGTGCTGAAAACGAGGAGGGGCGTAACGAATGGCTTGCAATCAATGGCACAGAGCGTCCGCCAGCGTCGGCGGCTTCGCCAGCTTTCCGGCGAAATAATCAGTTATCAACTTGGGCGGCATCCTGTCGTATAACTGGCAGCCGTTTGTGATCCGATCAAATTCGGCTTTAACGCGCATTGGATCAGCGAGAAACATTGAACGGTCATTCTGCTTGCAGCACTCCTTGTAGCGAAGGCCGAACTCGCAACTGCACAGCTCATCGTCTTGGAATTCCCTAAAACGGTAAAACAGGCTGTTTGTATGCTGCGGCCCTGGCCATCTGCCGAACGCTTGATAATGTAACTGCCTTATACCAAAGAGCGTTGTGGCTGACTCACGGGAGGGATTCCCAAGCCGCTGATTTTCTGATTCACCGGAGCAAGCACGAGGAGGCTTGCGATGGCGG
>JAYWBP010000049.1:0-20618 GCA_043781375.1 Novosphingobium sp. | reverse complement strand
TGCTCGGTATCGTGGGATCGTATCACGCTGCCGGGTAAGCTCGGTCAGTTGTGCGGGCCACAAGCCTTGGGCGCATCGCGCCACATCAGACCATGCTTGATGACGTAGATGATCGCCGACACAATCCGCCAGTCATCGACCCTGGGGATACGTGCGACAACGGTAAAAACGGCTTTTTCCGACGCATCTGTGCCTTGCTCAGCAGAACCGGGACTTTCATCGGCTACGCCTCCTTGACGCTGCCTTTGAATCAACCAATCCTCTCCACTGCAAGCAATTTGACAGGTCCTGACCCTAGTTCGGCACCTCCGCATTACGTCCCGGCGAGGACCATCTCCGCGCCCTTCTCGGCGATCATCATGGTTGGTGCGTTGGTGTTGCCCGAGGTGATTTGCGGCATGACCGAGGCATCGATCACCCGCAGGCCGTCGACCCCGATCAATCGCAACTGTGCATCGACCACTACGCCCATCGCTGCGGTGCCAACCGGGTGGAAAATCGTCGTGCCAATGGCGCCTGCCGCCTGCTGTAGTTCCGCCTCGGTAATCAGCTCCGCCCCGGGCCGAACTTCGATCGGTTGGTAGCCCGCCAAGGCCTGCTGGCCGACGATCGCGCGGGAAATGCGGATCGCCTGGGCGGCGAGGTGCTGGTCGCCCTGGGTAGCGAGGTAGTTGGGGCGGATCGCGGGATCGTCGGCGGGATTGCTGCTGCGGATTGCGGTGCGGCCGCGGCTTTCCGGGCGCAGGTTGCACACGCTGGCAGTGAAGGCCGGAAAGGCGTCGAGGGCGCCGCCAAACGCCGCCAGGCTCAGCGGTTGGACGTGATACTCGAGGTCCGCCGTCGCCAGGCGGGGGTCGCTTTTGACGAACATCCCGAGTTGGCTCGGCGCCATCGCCATCGGGCCACTTCTTCGCAGGAGGTATTCCAGCCCGATCAGGCTTTTGCCCAGCAGGCCTCGAGCACGGGCGTTGAGCGTCGAGACCCCACTGACCTGCCAGGCGCAGCGCAGTTGCAGGTGGTCCTGCAGATTGCCGCCCACTTCGGGGCGATCCACCAACGGAGCAATCCCCAACGCACTAAGTCGCACCGCATCGCCGATCCCCGAGCGTTCCAGCACTGCCGGCGAGCCGATCGCGCCAGCCGCAAGGATGACCTCGGCATTGGCACGCGCCTCGAATCCCTGCGGGCCCAGATGATAAGCCACGCCCACCGCGCGAGTATCCTTGAACATCACCCGGTCGACAAGCGCCCCGGTCATCACCTTCAGGTTCGCCCGTCTGCGCACCGGTTTGAGAAAGGCGTCGGCCGCGCTCCACCGCCAGCCGCGGCGCTGGGTTACGTCGAAGAAGCCCGAGCCAAGGTTATCGCCAGTGTTGAAATCGGCAATCGGCGCGATCCCGTATTCCTGAGCCGCGCGCTGGAATGCCTCGAGGATATCCCAGCTTAGTCGTTGCTTTTCGATCCGGATTTCTCCGCCCGCGCCGTGCATCGCGCTGGCCCCGGCATAGTGATCCTCGGCGCGGGTGAAATAGGGCAGCACATCCTCCCAGCCCCACCCGGCACAGCCTGCCTGGCGCCAGCCATCATAGTCAGCCGCCTGGCCACGCATGTAGATCATTCCGTTGATCGACGAGCTCCCGCCCAGCACCTTGCCGCGCGGATAGGCCAGCGCCCGCCCGCCGAGCGCCGCCTCGGGCTCTGTCGCCAGGCACCAGTCAGTGCGCGGGTTGCCGATGCAGTAAAGGTAGCCGACCGGCACCTTGATCCAGAGGTAATTGTCGCGCCCGCCTGCCTCCAGCAGCAGCACCCGGCGACGCGGATCGGCGCTCAGCCGGTTGGCCAGGACGCAGCCCGCGCTGCCCCCGCCCACCACGATATAGTCGAACGCTTCCATGCTTCTCACGCGCAACACGATGCGGCGGCGACGGGCAAGCGCTTTGTTGTCGCGCGCGCACCCCTCCCTCGTTTGTGCTGTCCTACAGGCCAGCGGCTGAGGCATGATTCGCTGCCTGTTTGGCCAAACCCGGAGAGCCCGATGAACCGCAAGCCGATTTTCGATGCGATACGCGCGCTGCTTGGGCGGGGGTTCAGCCCTGGCGAGGTCGCCCGGTTGGATCGAGCCTGCGATAAGGCCGAAGCAGCTGTGCCGAGCCAGATCTGGCGACTGGGCAGGCTGTCCGAGCAATACGAAAGCGGCGGACGTGGGCCGGGCACCGTCTCGTCGGGCGCGGGCGATCCGGGCGGCGTGTCCTATGGCATCTATCAACTGTCTAGCCGCGCAGGCCTGGTCGCCGATTTCCTTGCTCATGAGGGCTCGGCGTGGACGGGTGAGCTTGCGGAGACTCCCGGATCGGCGAAGTTCTCGGCAGTGTGGCAGGCTATCGCGGCGCGCGACGGTGAGGCCTTCGCCGCCGCGCAGCATGCCTATATCGAACGCTCTCACTATCGCCCGGCAGTGACCGCTGTTCTGGCGCAATCTGGCCTGGATATCGACAAGTGCGATTGTGCCGTGCGCGATGTTACGTGGTCGGTCGCGGTCCAGCATGGCGGCGCAGTGCGCATACTGCTGGCGGCAGTGGTCCAGGCCGATGCTGCGCCGGGGCGAGGGGCTGCGGGTTACGACCGGGTCTTGGTCGAGGCGATCTATGCCGAACGGAGCGCTTATGTGGCGGGACTGGCGCGAAGGGCTTCGAATGCAGCGGAGCGGCGGGTGCTGCTCTCGCTAACTTCTGGCCGCTACCCGGCGGAGCGGGCAGCAGCGTTGGCGATGCTGGGGGTTGGGTCAGGTCAAGCTGTGGCTTGAACCAGCACAAAAAATCCCTTTGCCGGTTGAGGTTCACAGACTACCTGGTGGATCAGTGCCTAAGGTGCTGCCTCCACCGGCAAAGCCCTTGCCAACATCACCATGAACTGCTCACCCGCGTCGGCATACGTCGCCAGCTCTGCCCAGCCACCGCCCAGCAGCAAAGTCGCAGCGCTCCGAGGATCGTACTTGTGGCTGTTCTCGGTGTGGATCGTCTCGCCGCGCTGCATCGCGAAGCGACGGCCGCAGACGGAGAAGGCCAAGTCGCGCGAAGCTTCGAGGTGCATCTCGATCCGGGCGCGGCCCTCGTTCCAGCGGGCGCGGTGGCGCAGGCCGTCAAGGGGCATGGTCCCGTCCAGCTCGCGGTTGATCCGCGCTGCCAGGTTGAGGTTGAACGCAGCCGTGACCCCGGCGCTGTCGTCATAGGCCGCGATCAAGGTGGCCGGGTCCTTGATCCGGTCGAATCCGATCACCAGCAAAGCGCTGTCACCCAGCGTGTCGCGCATCGCGCGCAACAGGTCAGTGGCGGCGTGTGGCGTGAAATTGCCGATAGTCGAACCGGGGAAGAAGCCCAGCAGTGCCGCACTGCCGATCCCGGTGGGAAGCGTCAGGGGACGGGTGAAGTCGGCCTCGATTGGCAGGATCGCCAGATCCGGGAACTGCGCGGCGAGAGGCTGACAGGCGGCACGCAGGAAATCGCCTGAGATGTCGATCGGAACATAGGCGGAAGGCGTGATGCAGCGCAGCAGCAGCGGCGTCTTGGTCGCGCTGCCGGCGCCGAATTCGACCACTGCCCGGCCCGGACCAATCGCTCGGCCCAGGTCCTGGCCATACGCGGCGAGTATCTCGGTTTCAGCGCGGGTCGGATAATATTCGGGCAGCCGGGTGATATCGTCGAACAGCTGTGAACCGCGATCATCATAGAACCACCGCGCAGGGATCGCCTTCTGCGACCTCGCCAGCCCGCTCAGGACATCGGCGCGGAAGGCGGGATCGGCCTCGAATTGCTCCTGCCTGAGCTGAGTCGCCATCGTCAAAGGTCCCTGGCCAGGCGCAGTCCGGTGAATTGCCAGCGCTGCTGCGGGTAGAAGAAGTTGCGATACGTCGCTCGCGAGGACCCGCGCGGCGTGGCACAACTTGCGCCCCGCAGCACGAACTGGCCGGACATGAACTTGCCGTTGTATTCGCCCACCGCGCCCTTTGCGGTGCGAAACCGCGGGTAGGGTAGATAGGCCGAACGGGTCCATTGCCAGCAATCGCCGAACAGGCTGTGCGAGCCGATGGGCCGAACCGCGCCTGCGGCATCGAGTTGGCAGCTAAGGCCGGAGTGCTCGCCTTGCGCCACGGCTTCCCATTCGAACTCGGTCGGCAACCGCGCGTCGGCCCAAGAGGCGAAGGCATCGGCCTCGTAATACGAGATGTGGCTGACCGGTGCAGCAGGATCGCGCGGTTGCCAGCCTGCCAGCGTGAACTGCGCATGGTCGCGCCAGTACAGCGGCGCTTCGACCCGCTCGCGCTGGACCCAGGCCCATCCGTCTGACAACCACAGCGCGGGCTTGCGGTAACCGCCATCGGCAATGAATTCCGTCCACTCGGCATTGGTGATTAGCATGGGAGCCAGCGCGAACGGCTGGAGCAGGACGCGGTGCGCCGGGCCTTCGTTGTCAAATGCGAAATCGGTCCCGTCGTGGCCGATCATGACCACGCCGCCGGGATGTTCGTGCCACGCGGGCGGCGACGCGGCCGGTCTGCGGGTGCCAGGCCGACCATAGATTGGCCCCAGCGGATTGCGCGAAAAAGCGTGGAGGATGTCGGTCAGCAGCAGTTCCTGGTGCTGCTGTTCATGCGCCAAGCCCAGCGCGATCAGCTCGGCCAGATCGTTCCGCTCGGCCATTGGCGCCATCGCGGCATCGACGTGGGCGCGGTAGGCCATGACTTCATCGAGCGATGGGCGTGAAAGCAGCCCGCGGTCCAACCGTGCGTGGCGCGGCCCTTCAGCTTCGTAATAGGAATTGAACAAGAACGGCCATTCGTCCGAAAACAGGCGGTAGCCGGGCTGATGATCGCGCAGCACGAAGGTCTCGAAGAACCAGGCCGTATGCGCCAGGTGCCACTTGGCCGGCGAGGCATCGGGCATCGACTGGATCGTGGCATCGGCGTCCGACAGCGGCGCGGCCAGGGCGGTGCTCAGCGCGCGCACCTTTGCATAGGACGCAGCCAGCGCGCCCTCGCTTTCCCCAACTCGTGCTGCTGGCAAGCCACCCATTCCAGCAGCAACGCGCGTAGCGCCAAAAGGCTCCACCTGTTCGAGAGACATCGCAATCCTCTCCTTCTACTTCGCTGCGGCAAAACCACAGTTTATCCTGAGCTTGTCGAAGGGCTCGCAATGTCGAAGTTGCTTAGCAGTGGGAGACGTTAGGCAGCCTTCTTGGCCCTCTCGCCAGCCTCGAGATTGAGCATCTCGGCCAGCAGGAAGGCCAGCTCGATCGACTGCGCGGCGTTGAGGCGGGGGTCGCAATGGGTATGATAGCGATCGGCCAGCGCGGCGTCGGTGATCGCCACCGCTCCGCCAACGCATTCGGTAACGTCCTGCCCGGTCATCTCGATATGGATGCCGCCGGCGTGCGTGCCCTCGGCGCGGTGGATGGCGAAGAAGCCGCGCACTTCGGCCAGGATGCGGTCAAACGGGCGGGTCTTGAAGCCGCTCTCGCTCTTGACGACGTTACCGTGCATCGGATCGCACGACCACACCACCGGGTGCCCCTCACGCTGGACCGCGCGCACCAGTGTCGGCAGTCCGGCTTCAACCTTGTCGTGCCCGAAGCGGCTGATCAGCGTCATCCGCCCGGCTTCGCGCGCCGGGTTCAGCGTATCGAGCAAACGCAGCAGTGCATCGGGAGCCAGCGACGGCCCGCACTTCATGCCCAGCGGATTGCCGACTCCGCGCAGGAACTCGATATGCGCTGAGCCCTCGAAGCGCGTCCGATCCCCGACCCACAGCATGTGCGCCGAGCAATCGTACCAGTCGCCGGTCAGCGAATCGCGCCGGGTCAGCGCCTGCTCGTAAGGCAGCAACAGCGCTTCATGGCTGGTATAAAAGCTGGTGCCCTGCAGTTGAGGCACGGTGCCCGGGTCGATCCCGCAAGCGGCCATGAAATCCAGCGCCTCGCCGATCCGGTCGGCGGTTTCGGTGAATTTCTTGGCCCAGGGACTGCGGCCGATATGGTCGAGCGTCCACTGGTGGACCTGGCGCAGGTTGGCATAACCGCCGTTGGCAAAGGCGCGCAGCAGGTTAAGCGTCGCCGCGCTCTGGCTGTAGGCCTGGATCATCCGCGCCGGATCGTTGCGGCGGGTGGCCTCGTCGAACTCGATGCCGTTGATGATGTCGCCCAGATAGCTAGGCAGCTCGACTCCGCCCTGGACTTCCATCGGCGCCGAGCGCGGTTTGGCAAATTGCCCGGCCATGCGCCCCACCTTGACCACCGGCTGCTTGCTGGCAAACGTCATGACGACCGCCATCTGCAGCAGCACGCGGAAGGTATCGCGGATGTTGTCGGGGTGGAATTCGGCAAAGCTTTCGGCGCAGTCGCCGCCCTGGAGGAGGAAGCCCTTACCCGCCGCGACATTGGCCAGATCGGCCTTGAGCGCGCGCGCCTCGCCGGCAAAGACCAGCGGCGGATAATTGATCAAGGTGCCCTCGACCCGGCTCAGCTCGGCCGCATCGCGATAGTCGGGCAGATGGCGCGCCTCGCGAGTTTTCCAGCCTTCGGGTGTCCAGTTACTCGCCACGATCGCCTCCTGTGCGCCGCGGCCCTTAGCGCCCGGAGGCTACGAATGCAAAGCAGGAGGGGATTTCGACCTACTTCGCCGCCAGCGCCTTGCCCTGCGGTAGCACCGCCAGCTTCCACGCGCGGGCATTGACCAGATAACGCCGGGCCAG
This sequence comes from Novosphingobium sp., assembly GCA_043781375.1. Lineage (GTDB taxonomy): Bacteria > Pseudomonadota > Alphaproteobacteria > Sphingomonadales > Sphingomonadaceae > Novosphingobium. The sequence continues at coordinate 13,875 of JAYWBP010000049.1, read as the reverse complement.
TTCCTGCATTGCCGCCGGGGTGGTTTCGGTAAAATCGCCCATCAGCGAGCGGATTGCGGCGACGCGCGAGGGATCCTGGGTCGCGCCCTCGAGCTGCCACATGACTACGGCAGTGACCGAAGCGCGGCTGAACTTCTGTTTCATCGGCTCGGTCACCCGCGCCAGTTCGTCGGCGCTGGCCGGACGCGCCGCGAGGTCGGCGGCGATTTCCTGTGCAGTGCGAAAAAACAGCGAGACCTGCTCGGGCTGGATTTGCGCCAAGGCCGAGATCGATCCGCCGCTGGTCAGGTCGCGCGGCCAGCTCGACACGACTTGCGGGGCATAGCTGGCGCCGGCCTTCTCGCGCATCGCTTCGAGCAGCCGGTTGGTGAACAGCGCGGTGAGCAGCTCCAGCTGGCGCGATTCGCGGCTGTTGGCGGTGCCTGCGCCGGATGGCCATGACACGACGGCGGCCGCTTGGTTGGCCGCGCCGCGATGGGTCAGCACGACCGGCTCACCAACGCCGCTGGCGATCTGGATCATTGGCGGCATGGTACCCACGGGCAATGGCGGCCGGGTAGCGAGCGCGCCGAAAGTCTTGTTGAGCACCGCGATCGTCGCTGGCTGGTCGAAATCGCCATAGATCTCGATCTCGACCGGGCCAGAGGTCAGGATCGGTTCCCACACCCGGCGGAAGCCCGCAGGTGTTGCCGCCGCGATCTGCTCGGGAGTGCTCGTCCGGAAGCGCGGATCACGGTTGCGCTGGTAAAATTGCATGTCGCGATCGAGCACGCCCTGGGGCGATATGTCATAGACCTGGTAGGCGATCCGCGCCGCTGCCTTGCCCCGCTCGACCGGGTTGGCATCCCACCGCGGGGTCGAGAGCTTGGCCGCGAACAGATAGAGCTGGTCGGCCAGATCCGCCGGTCGCGTTTCGGAGGTAAAGGTGAAGGCGCCGTCGCCGATGTCGAAATCGAAGCCCAGCTTGCGCCCGGTCGAAATGCGATCAAGCTCCTCCGCGCCAAGTTCGCCCACGCCGGACGATACCAGCGCGGTCTTGCCGAGCGCGATATAGGCCGCGTCAGGCGGGGCAAAGGCGCGATAACCGGCGCCGAAACGCACCTTGACCGTGACCCGGCCCGGCTCGTCGCGGGTAGACCACAGCAGCGCCTTGACCCCGTTGGCCCATTCTAACCGCTCAATCGCGGCAAGCCCAAGCGGGCTGTCGACGAGCGGCGCGGCTGGGGTGCCCAGCGCGGGCAATTGGGCAAAGGAGATCGGCTTGGCCGCAAGCCGCGCGCTGCCGTCGGCCACGACCGGCGCGCGCATCGCCTGACCCAGCGCCAGGGCATCGCCCTCGCCCGCGGTCGGCGTCATCAGTAGGGCACGGGTGACCGTCCCTGCAAACAGGTTGCGGGTATGGGCCAGCACCGCAGCGGGAGTGAACAGCGGCTTGAACTTGCGGAAGATGTCGAGCACAACCTCAGGCGAGGCGACAGTCTCGCGGATATCGACTGCGTTGACCAGATCGTCAGCCAGCTTGCCGCCGGGCATCAGCTGACGCTGCTCGACCGAAACCTGGAAGGCGACTTCCATTTCGGCGACTTCGCGGTCGATTTCCTCCTGCGTTGGCGGGCTAGCCTGAGCGTCCGCGATGACCGCCCGGACATCGCGCAAGGCGCTGCGCCAGTCACTGCTGAGCGGGGTGATTTCGACCGTGGTAGCATCGGCCGAGCGGCTAACCTTGTTCTGGCCGACCTGCGCGGTAAGATAACTGCCGCCGCCTCGCGCACGCGCTTCAAGCCTGCGGTTGATCAGTTGTTGCGACAGGCTGTCGATCATCAGGCCCTGGTTATAGGCGATGTTATCGTTGACCTGGCGCCATGGCCTGAGCGTCGTGTAATTGACTGAACGTGGCAGGTCTGGCTCGACGAAAGCGCGGGCATCGGCAGCGCCGGGCGCCGCATGGGGATCGCCGAAACTGGGCGCAGGCACGTGGGCCCCTATGCCCTTCCAGTCGGAGAACCATTTGCGGATCAGCAGCTCAAGCCGTGCCGGATCGATGTCCCCAGCCACCGCAATCACGGTGTTTTCGGGCCGGTACCAGCGCGCATGGAACGCCCGCACCGCGTCTTGGTGTGCGTTCTGGAGCGTCTCGACCGTGCCGATAACCGGGCGTTCGGCGAGCAGTTGTCCGGCGTAGTAGGTGTTGCGATAATCGTCCTGAACCCGCTCGGCCGTGCCGCCGCGCTCGCGCTTTTCAGCCAGCACGATCGGTACTTCTGTGCGCACGTTTGCCTCGCTCAGGGTCGGCTGGGCAATCATCCCCGAGAGCAGTTTGAAACTTTCTTCCAGACCGACCGGCTGGGCGTCGGGCAGATCGAGCTTGTAGACCGTCTGGGTCGGCGTGGTCTCGGCATTGGTGTCGGTGCCAAAACTGGCCCCCAGCCGCTCCCACACCGGGATCGCCTGGGCCTCGGCCAGATACTTCGACTGGCGGAAGGTGAGATGTTCGATCAGATGGGCAAAGCCGCGCTCGGCGGGGCGCTCATAGAGTGAACCGGCGTCGATGCGGATTCGGATCGAGACCTGGCCCGGGGGCACCCCGTTGTGGCGCACGGCATAACGCAAGCCATTGCTCAGCTCGCCAAATTGCCACTCGGCATCGTGCGGGATGTCGCTTTTGCGGTAGAGCCAGGGATCGGCCTGGCCGCCGACGGACGGGGCGCCCGCCTGGACCTGCGCCCTGGCTGGCGCTTGTTTCGCCGGCGCGACAACCGGGGTCGTTGCCAGCGCGGCAAGGGATAGTAGGCAGGCGAAGCGCCCGGCGGCGCGCGACATGAGGCTCATATCCGTCGGCTATAAGGAGCGCGCGGCTTAAGGACCAGTGAATAGAACGACAGCCGGCGCGGCTTTGCCTATTTCAGCACCTGCCCAAGGAACCACACGCGCTGCTCGGCCTGGTCGGTCCAGTCGTCGATTGCCCCGTCGGTGGCATTGTCGCCCGCAGTACCCGCCGCCTGCTTGGTCTCACGCAGCGCGGCGATCAGCGCAGTGTTGTCGGCCATCAGTTCGCGAACCATCGCCGCGGCCTCGAGATCGGTGCGATTCTGGTCGGCGATGCGTGCCTTGTCGGCGATCGCACCGATCGAGGTCAGGGTGACTGCGCCGTTCTTGCGCACGCGCTCGGCGATAATGTCGGTCAGCGCGAAGATCTCGGTCGCCTGCTCGTCGAACAGCAGATGCAGGTCGCGGAACTGCGGACCGGCGACGTGCCAGTGGAAGCTCTTGGTTTTGAGATAGAGCGTAAAGCTATCGGCCAGCAACAGGTTGAGGCTGTCGACCAGCGCGGCCTTGGCATTGTCGGGAGCAGTTTCGGGGGCAATGTCGGTCATGTTCAAGGTATCCTTTCAATCGGGACTCACCGGCTAATAACGCAGATCGGATCATCTGGTTTGCCACTTTATCGAGACTGCCTGATCGTCACAGTCGATTACAATCGTCCGGTGGCCCGCAACCCGACAACCACCCCGATGGTCAGGAGCAATACTCCGGCCCCGCGCCGCACCCAGATCGCGGCGCTGGCGCTTATCCATTGCGGCGCCATCCAGCCCAGCAGGACCGAGCCTACCCCGCCCAGCGCCCCGCCGATCCCGGCCGGAACCGGCGCGGCGGTGGCCAGGGCGATGGCGAAGATCAGGAAGCGGGCGGCATCGGTCAGTTGCTGCGCGAACAGGACGATGGCCAGCGCGGCGAGCGAGCGGGTCGGCTCCTGCGGCACGCGCCGTTGTCGGGCCAGCAGCATCTCGCCTCCGCCCAAGACCAGGGCGACCGCCGCCGCGAACTGCCGCGCCGCGGGCGCCAGCACGGGGAGCGCCACTGACGCGCCCCAGGCGGCCAGAACCGCGCTGGCCAGGCTGACCACCACCGCCGTGACCGGCCAGCCTGTCTCTCCCGCACCAGTCCCCCGCCGCAATGCCAGCGCCGCCAAGGTCAGCTGATCGCGCGCGGCAATCCCGGCGATCAGTACCGCCAGCAGGGCAAAAAGGAGGCCATTCATCGGGTTGAGGGTCTAGGGTCTTTTCCGCTTGCGGGGAAGCGGCACTGCTAGGCCATGTCGATCCTGCGATGCGTCGTCATTGCGAGGAGTCCGGGTCCGCGGCAATCCAGAGCGTAACGCGTTGGGCTGTGGATCGCTTCGCTTCACCGCAGCCAGTGAGAGCGTAACGCGTCAGAAATCCCCCCACTCCACACTCTGACAAGTTGGCTCGCAGCTAATCGAAACCCTGCGCACACGGCAATCCGCGCACGCGATTTAGTGCTGTGGCGTATTGCGAGCGCGGATGCATGTGTGCATGGCCGGGGCAAGGAAGAGGACGCCCCAAAATGCAGATCGACAACAACACCGCCGCGATCGTCACCGGCGGGGCTTCAGGACTGGGCCGCGCCAGCGCCACCGCGCTCGCCGCCGCCGGGGCCAAAGTCGCGATTTTCGACCTCAACCAGGAGGCGGGCGAAGCTGTTGCCAAGGAGCTGGGCGGGATCTTCTGCAAGGTCAACATTCTGTCCGAGGACGAGGTTCTGGCCGGCTTTGCCAAGGCCCGGGCAGCGCATGGGCAGGAACGGATCATGCTCCACTGCGCGGTCGCCTCCAAGGGCGGCAAGACCGTCAGCAAAGACAAGGCCAGCGGCGGGTTCAAGCGGATGAGCAGCGAGGACTATGCGTTCTCGGTCGAGGGCATCCTCGTGGCAAGCTACCGCATGGCCTCGATCGCCGCGCTGGGCATGGCTGCCGCCGACCCGATCGAGGACGGCGAGCGTGGTGTGATTATCCTCACCTCCAGCGCGGCGGCGCAGGATGGGCAGATCGGGCAGGTCGCCTATGGCTCGGGCAAGGCCGGGGTCAATGGCCTGGTCCTGCCGATGGCGCGTGACCTTATGGATCTGGGGATCCGGGTCAATTCGATCATGCCGGGGATTTTCGCCACCCCGCCGATGCTCGGTTTCAAGAACATGAACCCGGCCTATTTCGAGAGCCTGAGCAATTCGGTGCCGTTCCCCCGCCGCCTGGGCTATCCCGCCGAATTCGGTAGCCTGGTGATGGAATTGGTCCGTAACTCGTATTTCAACGCGCAAACCATACGCCTCGACGGCGGAATCCGGATGCCGCCACGGTGAACGCGCCAAACCCGCCGCTCCAGTTCGAGATCGCCCGCCACGGCGCGGGCCATGCCCCGCTGCGGCGCGCGGGATCGGTGCGACGGACCACCTCGATCGATTGCCATTGGCCGCTCGGGTTCGACCAGCCGTGGGCCCTGACCGGACGCGCGCAGGACGTACTGAGCGGCCCGGCTGATCATGCGCCCCAGGTAATCGCCAGCGCCGACTTCACCATGACCGCCTCGCCCGCGCGTGAGATCCTGGCCATCGCGACCCAGCCTGCGCACCCCCAGGCAGCCGACCTGATCGGCGTGCGCGCCGGCGGAGCAAGTCGGGAGGCGCTGGCCCGGGTGATGGGCGATGCGCGCGGCACCCCGCTGTTCCAGTTGCTCGATGACTATGCCGGGGCCAGCCTGGTCTCGCGCTGGGTGTTCTCGCAGTGGGATCCCGGCTGGGGCGAACAGATGCGCGCGCAACTGACCGCCCATCCCGGCTTCAAAGGACCGCGCGCGGGGATCTGCTCGGGCTTCGCTCCCGGTTCCAGCGCGCTCGACACCGACCGGCCCAATACCTCGGCCGAGATGCGCAAGCTGGTCGTGCGGCTGGAGAACCCGGCCGATCCCGCAGGCTGGCACGCGATGCCGTCGCTGCTCGGCACTGAAGGCGAAGGCCAGCCCCAGGTCGAGCCGCGCTTTCGCCGCGCTCGCCGGATTGATCTGTGGCGCGATGGCGACGACATCTGGGTCGATGCCGGGTTCCAGGACAGCGGCAACACTCCCGACGGCTATCGCACCGCGATCCACGAGTACCGCGTCTACGCTCAGATCGACGCGGCGACATCGGTGCTGCGCTCGCTCCAGGCCCTGCCGCTGATTCTGCCGTTTGCCGAGTGTCCGATCGCTTCGATCAAGGCCTCGCGGATGATCGGGCGCCCGGTATCGGAGTTCCGTCAGCAGGTGATCGACGTGCTCCATGGTACCGAGGGCTGCACCCACCTCAACGACGTGCTTCGCGCTTTGACCGATGTTCCGACACTTATGCGCCACTTGCCGGGTTGATCCTGCAGTCCGGAACCGGCAAAGCACCGCGACGTTTCTGACCCGATCGCGTCGAAAGGCTTCTTTTCATGCTCGAACACGTTCCCGCCTGGCTGGGCAAGGCGCTGCGCAATGTCCGCGCCGGTCATGGCAAGCTCGCCTCGGTAACCCTGGGCCGCGAGGGCGTGCTGGGCGCCAGCGGCTTCGCGCTGACCAGCCCGGCCTTTGCCGATGGCGAGCCGCTCGATCCGATGTTCACCGCCGACGAGGAAGACGCCTGCGCCCCGCCACTGGCCTGGACTGCGCCGCCCAACGGCACCGAGGCTCTGGTCCTGGTGATCGAAGACCCTGACGTCCCGCTGGCCGAGCCGTTCGTCCAGCTGCTGTGCTGGGGCATGACGCCCGCTGCGGGAGAGCTGCTGGAAGGCGAGGACCCGCCGATCCTGGGCCAGAACTCGCTGCTCAAGCAGGGCTGGCTCGCGCCCGATCCGCCTAAGGGGCATGGTCCGCACGATTACGTCTTCCAGCTGTTCGCGCTCGACGTGCCGATGGAGTTGTCCGCGGGTAGCGGGCGCGATGCGGTGCTCGAGGAGATGGAGGACCATGTCATCGGCCTGGCCGTGCTGACCGCAACTTATGAGCGCGGCGAGGACTGAATCCAGGGCACTGCGCGCGATCCTGGATTGCTGCGGACCGGTGGTCCTCGCAACGACGAAGCAATTGGTTCGGGGATGCGCCCCCTCAAAACGGCAGCTTGTACAGCTTGGTCGCGTTAGTCTGGAGGACCTTTTTCTTCACCGCGTAATCGTACCCGCCCAGCGTTTCGACGATATGCACCTGCACCCCTGGATAGAGCGAAGTGGGGTGCGGGAAGTCGGTTTCGAACAGCACATTGTCCACGCCGATGGTTTCCAGCAGCAGCTTTGGCCCGATCGTCTCGAACCAGTAGGTGCAGTGGAAGTGGTCGCGAAAGTAGTCCCAAGGTTCGCGCGGGAGGTCCTTGCGCTTGCCTGCGAGCATTTCCTGGAACTGATGCTCGAGCGCCTCGACCGCAAACGGGATCCAGCCCATCCCGCTCTCGATCAGGCCGATCTTAAGGCCCGGATGGCGATCCAAGCGCCCGCTGACCATCCAGTTGCCCAGCGTCGCGGCATTGCCGATCGAGAACATCGTCGCCACGACCGCCAGCGTTTGTTCGAAGGCAAAGCCCTCCCAGGTCAACGTATTGGGATCGATCGCGGCGTTGAGGTGGAAGTTGATCGGGGTGGCACTATCGGAGCACATATCGAGGAACGGGGTCCAGTATTCCTGCAGGAACGAGGGCACCCCGACCCGCTCGGGGGTGTCGGGCAGGACGAAGCCTTTCAGCCCCATGTCGATGCAGCGGCGCGCTTCCTTCTCCAGCTCGGCCTGATCCCACAGCGGCAGGTGTGCCATGTTGAAGATGCGCTGGCCTGACGTTTCCTGGTATTCGGCCGAGGCATCGTTGTAGATCTGGATGATCGCCAGAGCCAACGCGGGGTCGCCCAGCGCCATCAGCGATCCAGCCTGGGTCACGCCAGAGTTCTGGTAGCCGATCTGGGCCCAGACGCCCATGTCGTCCATCGCCTCCAGCCGCTCCTTGATCTTGTGGCCGCCGGGGTGCGCTTCCTCCAGCTTGGGAAAGGCGAGGCGGCCCAGCAGCTTGTTGTTGTCGGCGCGGATGACGTTGCCGCCCATCGAGCCGAAGTCGCGATCGCCGACGAACCAGCGATCGGTCCCGTCGATCCGCTCCACCCGCGGCACCTTGTCCTTGAGCGCGGCCGGAGCCCGCGATGTGAACAGGTCGGGCGCCTCGGTGATATGGGTGTCGCAATCGACGATCTTGATTCCCGCCAGCGACGGGTCGAGGCCTTTTGACTGCGCGGCATAGTCCACCTCGCGGATCATTCCGCCCGGCTTGTAGCCATCGGCCGACCAGTACTTGCGCGCCGAACTCGCCAGCTCGGTGCTATCGCTATCGGCCATGGGGGGTGTCTCCGTGATGGGCAGAACCGAGATTATCGGCGCGGGGAGTGGCGAGATCAACCAGGCGGCGCGATCAATCGCGGCAACGATGGGGATGGGTGGCGCGGTAGGCTTGGTCGGACGGGTTGGATGCTTACAAAACTCACGGATCCCTGGGTTTAAAAAAATTCCTGTCGCTTCCGGGATCTGGCGATAACGTTGCGGTGGGGTGAACCGGGCGCCGAAGATGTCAAAGAACGGCCTGAGCTGGGCAAGTTTGCGAGATGTAGGAAAGTGATTTGCCAACAGTCCAGGCGGGCAAGATCATGACGGAACAGAAGTCGCGCAGCCAACCGATCAAATAGGACCATCATGCAAACTCCACCAACGAGAAAATGCAGCGTATTGGTCGGGACTAGGATAGAGGTCGAACTGCGCCACCCGATCAGAACTGACGGTATCGGGCTAATGGCAGCCCGTGTTCCGCGACTCAGGCGCGGAAAAGATTTTCGGTCAGGCCGCGCGCACCGGCGACCATCTGCGCGTTAAGCGTGACGCTGGTGCTTTTTGCGGTAATTCGGATTGATTACATTCATGCACGCAGACGTTGCGCATCGACCTGGCGCATCACTCCGCCTTCTTGCGGATCAGATACTGGTACACCCCCACCGCGTTGATCACCAGCAGGATCAGGTTTTGTATCCCGATGCCCTCGCTGTCCTTCTTCATGAAGCCCCATCCGATCAGCGCCAGTGAGCTGGTGACGAAGGCGACGAAGGCCCAGCCGGTCGGCTTGCGACCGAGGTCGAGCGAGACAACGGCCGCTGCCACCACACCTACCGCAGCGCCGTAGTACTGGAGGATGTCGAGTCCGGTCATTCAGCAAGGCCTTATGAGTTCCGGCCAATCAGTTCGCGGCCGATCAACATCCGGCGGATTTCATTGGTTCCGGCGCCGATGTCGAGCAGCTTGGCGTCGCGCAGATAGCGTTCGACCGGCCAGTCCCTCGTGTAACCCGCGCCGCCCAGCGCCTGGATTGCCTCGCCTGCCACGCGGAAGGCGTTTTCGCTTGCGAGAAGTATCGCGCCGGCCGCGTCGAACCGGGTGGTGCGTCCGGCGTCACAGCTGCGGGCCACGGCATAGGCATAGGCACGCGCCGATTGCAGCGCGACGTACATGTCGGCGACCTTGGCCTGGATCAGCTGGAACGCGCCGATCGCCTGGCCAAATTGCTGGCGCTCGCGCACATAAGGAATAACCGTATCGAGGCAGGCCTGCATGATCCCCAGCTGGATGCCCGAGAGGACCACGCGCTCATAATCCAGCCCGCTCATCAGCACGCCGACACCGCCATGAAGCGGCCCCATGACATTCTCTTCGGGCACGAAGCAGTCATCGAAAACCAGTTCTGCGGTGGGGCTGCCGCGCATTCCCATCTTGTCGATCTTCTGGCCGATCGAGAAGCCGGGCATATGCTTCTCGATCAGGAAGGCGGTGATCGCGCGACTTTGGGCATCGGCACCGGTCTTGGCATAGACCACCAGGACGTCGGCGTACGTGGCATTGGTGATCCAGAACTTGGTGCCGTTGAGGCGGAAGCCGCCGGGGGCTTCGTGCGCGCGCAGTTTCATCGCGACCACGTCCGATCCGGCCCCGGCCTCACTCATCGCCAGGCTGCCCAGATGTTGGCCACTGATCAGCTGGGGGAGGTATCTGGCCTTCTGCTCGTCCGACGCCCATCGCGCGATCTGGTTGACGCACAGGTTGGAATGGGCGCCATAGCTCAACCCCACCGAGGCCGAGGCACGGCTGACTTCCTCGACCGCGATGACGTGTTCCAGGTAGCCCAGGCCCAGCCCGCCGTCGGCCTCGGCCACAGTGATCCCGTGCAGGCCGAGCGCGCCCATCGCCGGCCACAGATCGCGGGGGAACCAGTCTTCGGCGTCGATTTTGGCAGCAAGCGGCGCAATCTGGTCCTGGGCGAAGCGCGCGGTGGCCTCGCGGATCATCTCGGCGCTCTCGCCCAGGGCAAAGTCGAAGGGGGGAGTTGCGGTCATTGTGCATCCATCTGCGGTGGCGGTCAGCCACGGTGGTAACCGATCAAACTGGTAAACGCCCCTGAGCTATTGGCACAGTGAAAAACAGGGCTCTGCGTTATCTTGCCATTCAGCCGACCGCGCTTACATTGGCGATAGACATAGCAGGATAGTTCGATGAACGACGACCAGCCCAGCGGAAACCCGTGGATCAAGAGCCTGATGGTGTGGGGTGGGATATTCCTCGCGCTCCTGCTGGTGGTGTCGATGTTCTCGGCGCGGGGCGATGCCTCGGGTGCGTCGGTCCGCTATTCGGACTTCCGCGCCAAAGTTGCCGAGGGCAGCGTCGCCGACGTCCAGGTCGGGACCGACCGGATCATCGGCAAGTACAAGAACGGCGATGCCTTCAACACCGTGCCGATCCCCAACGATACCTCGCTGCCCGAGCTGCTCCAGGCCAACGGCGTCAAATATGCCGGCAAGGCCACTGAAGAGCCGAACTTGTTGATGTACATCCTGATCAATTCGCTGCCGTTCATGCTGATCCTGGGCGTGGCGTTCTTCGCCTTGCGCCAAGTCCAGAAGGGTGGCGGATCGGGCGCGATGGGCTTTGGTAAAAGCAAGGCCAAGATGCTGACCGAGCGCCAGGGCCGGGTGACCTTCAACGACGTTGCGGGCATCGATGAAGCGCGCGAGGAGCTGGAGGAAATCGTCGAGTTCCTGCGCGATCCAGGCCGCTTTTCCAAGCTGGGCGGTCAGATCCCCAAGGGTGCGCTGCTGGTCGGCGCGCCTGGCACCGGCAAGACCCTGCTGGCGCGCGCGATTGCGGGCGAGGCCGGGGTGCCGTTTTTCACCATTTCGGGCTCTGACTTTGTCGAGATGTTCGTCGGCGTCGGCGCAAGCCGGGTGCGCGACATGTTCGAGCAGGCCAAGAAGAACGCGCCGTGCATCGTCTTCATCGACGAGATCGACGCGGTCGGGCGTCATCGCGGGCATGGCCTGGGCAACTCCAACGACGAGCGCGAGCAGACGCTCAATCAGCTGCTGGTCGAGATGGACGGGTTCGAGGCCAACGAGGGCATTATCATCATCGCCGCCACCAACCGCCCCGACGTGCTCGACCCGGCGCTGCTGCGCCCGGGCCGGTTCGATCGCCAGGTGGTCGTGCCGATCCCCGATATCGAGGGACGCGAGAAGATCCTGGCGGTCCACATGAAGAAGGTGCCGCTGGCGCCCGACGTCAATCCGCGCACGATTGCGCGCGGTACCCCGGGCTTTTCCGGCGCGGACCTTGCCAACCTGGTCAACGAGGCTGCACTGCTGGCCGCGCGCCGTAACAAGCGACTGGTAGCGATGCAGGAGTTCGAGGACGCCAAGGACAAGGTCATGATGGGTGCCGAGCGGCGCTCGATGGTGATGACCGACGACGAAAAGAAGATGACCGCTTATCATGAGGCCGGCCATGCCATCGTCTCGATCCACGAGCCGGCGTCGGACCCGATTCACAAGGCCACGATCATCCCGCGCGGCCGCGCCCTGGGCATGGTCATGCGCCTGCCCGAGCGCGACAGCTATTCCTACCATCGCGACAAGATGCACGCCAATCTGTCGGTCTCGATGGGCGGACGCGTGGCCGAGGAGCTGATCTTCGGGCACGACAAGGTCTCGTCCGGTGCCTCGTCCGATATCCAGTATGCCACCGGCCTGGCCCGCTCGATGGTCACCAAATGGGGCATGTCCGAAGCGCTCGGTCCGCTCCAGTACGAGGAGCAGGGCGAGGGCTATCTCGGCTATGGTTCCAACCAGCGGGTGATGATGTCAGACGAGACGAGCAAGCTGATCGACAAGGAAATCCGCGGCCTGGTCGATGGTGCCCATGCCCGGGCAACCGATATCCTCAAGACCGAGGAAGCCCACCTCCACCTGCTCGCCCAGGCCTTGCTCGAGTTCGAGACGCTGACTGGCGAAGAGATCAAGCAGTTGATCGAGTCGGGCAAGCTCGAACGGCCTGACCAGCCGTCTGGCCCGGCGCGCCCGACGGTGACGCGTGGCTCGGCGATCCCCAAGGCCGGCAAGCGCTTTTCGGGCGACGCCGCGCCTCAGGGGGCTTGAGCGGGTTGAAAGTGGCTTCGGGGCGCGGATTGCTGTTTGCGGGCTTGGCTATGGGTCTGGCCACGACCGCCTTGGCTGCGCCCGGTGACATGACGGCCGCAACCTTCCTCGCCAAGGCCGATGCATTGCAGGCCAAGGGCGCAATGGCGCTGTTCTCCTCCGATATCGGGATGCTCAAAGCCGAGGGTATGGCCGGGGGCCAGGCCTACCGCGCGCGGCTGGCGCAGGAGCGGGCGGTTGGTCACCCCAGCAGCTGTCCACCGCCAGGCACACGGGTGGACAGCACCCGGCTGCTCGGCTTTCTGCGCGCCTATTCGCCCGCCGAGCGTCAGCGCAAATCGATGCGCGAGGCGATGGCAGAGTTGTTCGTCAAATCATGGCCGTGTCGGTAACGTCTGCCCGCTGGGCCTGTCGTTCGGTGAGGTTGATGTAGGTTGGCGGCATGAATACGCTTTCACCGATCGTCTCGAAATTCGAGACTCAGGAAGAAGCCGCCGCCTATGACCACTGGTTCCGGACCAAGGTCGCGGCTTGCCCGGCCGACAGTAATCTCAGTATTCCGCATGAAGTGATGACGGCAATGCGCCGCCGCAAACCGAAGCCTGACGGTCTAAATCAACCTTCGTAATCGCCACCGATCGAGGTGTTGCGCACCGGCGCCGCAGCAGTAATCCGCAGAGCTTCGGCCGACTGGCTGAGCGAGCCGATTTCGTCGGCATCGTCATCATCGTCGGGCAGGACGCGCTGGAGCGAGGTGACTACCGATTCGTGGAGATGACGCGGATGCACTGTCTCTTCGGCGATCTCGCGCAGGGCAACGACCGGGTTCTTGTCGCGATCGCGCTCGATCGTCAGCTCGGCGCCGCCCGAAATTTCGCGTGCGCGCTGCGCAGCAAGCAGCACCAGGTCGAAGCGGTTGGGGATCTTGTCGACACAATCTTCGACAGTAACGCGCGCCATGGGGCACTCCGGTCAGTTGGAATTTGCGGGAAGCCCAGTCGGCTAGTCGGCGGGCGGCGAAAAGTCAAGGAAATCGCCGGGCCTGATGCTGCCTGCCCCAGCTGGCGCACGATCAGTCGTAACTGTGTCCGGCCATCGAATCCTCGGCCAGGTCCGAGAACCGCGTAATCCGCGGTTCGAAGCGCAAGCGGACCTTGCCGGTGGAGCCGTGGCGCTGCTTGGAAACGATTAGTTCGGCCACGCCATAGACTCGCTCCATTTCGGCGGCCCAGGCGGCGTGCTGTTCGTGGGTCTTGGCGTCGTCGCTTTCGGTCGGGCGCTTGGGTTCCTTGGCGCCGACGTAATAGTCCTCGCGATAAACGAACAGGACGATGTCCGCATCCTGTTCGATCGAGCCCGATTCGCGCAGGTCCGACAGCATCGGCTTCTTGTCCTCGCGCTGCTCGACCGCGCGACTGAGCTGGGACAGCGCCAGCACCGGCAGGTGCAACTCCTTGGCGAGTTGCTTCAGCCCGCGACTGATCTCGGATATCTCCTGGACCCGATTGTCGCCCGACGAGCCCTTGCCGCTACCCGACAGCAATTGCAGGTAATCGACCACGATC
>JAYWBP010000048.1:0-7355 GCA_043781375.1 Novosphingobium sp. | reverse complement strand
AAATGACCAGAACGAGCGGAAATTGAGTTCCGCTCGTTCGTGTGCGCGGCATTCGGCTCAATTTTCGCGTCAAGGAAATTCCGTATGCGATTCCCCTGCCAGGAATAGCTTCACGATTCCGTGGCTCAACGTGTAGGTCGATGCGCCGAGGTCCGGCTCGACGTTGGCCCGGGCGACATCCAGCCGGCGCGCAGCGACCACAATTTCAGTTTCGGGCTTAACCTGCTTGGCCTCGTCGTCGTGATCATCGGGATCGGCCCAGGCAGCCGACGGAAACGCAAACAGCATGGCACAGCCGGCGAGGTAGACAGATTTCAAAGGAGCCACTCCAAAGTCGCAGCGTCTCTGCAAGCCGTTGGCTGACCGGGACCTTTCTAGCGAGATCGACCTAGCGGTAGCATCTGGACCCAAGTTCGTGCCGCTCAATGTGACGGCCCAACAGGGCACCCGCGCCCGCACCGATCAATGTACCGGCAGTACCGCCAGCGATAGCATGTCCCAGGAGTCCTCCTCCCACTCCGCCAATAATGAGACCGGTGGTGCCGCTACGACTGCGGCAATACGAGTGGCTGTAAGCGTGCCCGCGATAATACGGTCGGTAATAACCATAGTGGCGATAATGGCGGTAGTGGCGATAATGGTGCCGGAAATAATGGGCATCTGCCGCCGTCGGAACAGCGAGGGTTGGTAGGGCCATAGCGATTGCCGCGAGCGACAAAATAATCCTTCGCATCCAAACTGGTTCCTTCGATCAAACTTCTCCGCAACACAGTGGACCTCCAACTACTGCCTACCGCAACTCTGGTGAGCTGAGTTGCCCGCTTTGCGGGTCAAACGTCCGGCTTCCCCTAACTTTCCCTGGCGATGCGGCTACGCGGCGAATCTGCCCTCTCGACTTCCGATCCGCATCAGCCGCTAGCCGATCAGACTTATCGTCTGTGGGAAACCCCTCGGTTTTGTCGCTCTCGGCGCTGGCAATAGGACACCCTTCCGCCGTCATGGACGTAGCGGGGATGTGACGCCGCTTCCGTCCACGCGGATCGCGTGTTCGTTCCGGGAAGTAGTTCACACCCGTCGCATATTATTGCGATTGAAGGCGTGAAGCATAGTGCGAGCATATGAGTTTCGTAGTCGGACGCCATAGCAAGTCGGACAATCCGCCCGGACGGCACCGAAGTTCAACCGGGATCGGTCAACGACGCGGGCAAGGGTCCGGTGGGTCCGTTACCCAGAGTCAGTGCAGCCCAATCGGGGAACCGACCCAAGGCCAAGATTGAACGGCGCGTATTGCGAAGATCAATTCTCGGGCCGAACATCCAGAAGTGGGAGCATGTCAGCCATTGCTATGGCTTTGAAGGTGGTGCGGTCATCTGTCGCTGGCGTGCCAAAATCCTCCGCCATTGTTCTGGATCGGCCTTTGCCATCATGTCCTCACCGGCCTGCCACATGTCAGTTCCAAGCATGCGTGAAGCCATCCGCTCAGGCATCGCCCAGCTGACCGGTAACGAGCGTGCGACCGCTCCCGGAAGGATCGAGAACAATACCATGCCCGCAATCGCAAACGCGATGCGGTTTCTGGTCAGTTCGCGGTTCTGCTCGGAGACTGTTCGCGACCGAGCGATCATCGCATCGATGCAATTGCGAGCAGCATTCATGGCGTCGGTGGCACGATCCAACCGTTGGTGATCCTGCTGGCGGCTTCCAGTTGCAGCGCTGGTTATCTCGCGACCGATGCTCTCTGGTGTGAGCTTCAGCGCTGGCTTCTCCGATACACGTTGCGCCCAGACGCAGACATCCTCCAGCCGCTTTGCGATTGCCTCGAGACTTGGCGCGTAGTCGGGCTGCGCAGTGCGCTCATCTGTCAGCCGCTCGACCGCGCGGCGAAGCAAGCTGATCTCGGCGCGAAGCTCACTAAATGCGTGAGCGGAAATGCTGGCATCGGCGGCGGGGAAAGTATGGGAGCGACAGCCAGTCACTTCGTGGGCCACGGTCACGCAAAAGCCGGCGCTGTTGCTGGCGGGATCGCTGGTCATCACCATGCTAAGATGAAGGCGAAAGCACACTGAGGCGCCAACAATTTAGCGCCTTGTGATGCATCGGCAGGGTTCTCTGCTTCCTCTGCTGGTCACGCGCAGAAGTGCTATAAGGCGGGGTCGGCAGGGTTATCCTTGCCGACCCTTTTTCATGCGATTAGACCGCTTAAAGCAGCGCTAACGAGGGGCCCCAGGTTGACGCTTCCCTTGCCTGACGGCGCTCCCTGCCTCACCGATATTGAGGTGAAGCTGCACGGAGCAACGTGATTGCAAAATATCCTTTCGTAATTATTCTAATCGTGATGGGACCGGATCATGCAACTGCGAGTCGCTAATGGCTCGGCACAATCCCTGGTGATTGCTCTTCCTTCCAGTCGGAGACTGAGCCGTAGCGGGGATAAAAAGCGTTCCGCGCTAATCAGCGTTGATCTCAGGCCGCTTATCTTGGCAATATTCCGCTAAGGCCTTGCAAGATCGCATGGATTGGGTGACGGACTCGAACATGCTCAGAATTCAGCCTTTTCGATGGATGACAATCGCGTCCTTTCTTTTGTGTTCGCAATGCCAATCATCTGACCAACGAGCCAGGACAGATTCGATAATATGCCGTGACGAGGGCGGCATCCGCGTGGACGACGCCCGGTGCGTGACGGGACAACAAGGCCGCTTCCACAGATTCAGCATTCCGAAAGGCGGTTACGCTCCGGCTGTCGGCGAACACGTCCAGGACGGTAAGGATATGACGAGTTCAGCTAAGGTGTGAACGAGATCGGAAGCGGGAGGAAGAACGACAGGATAACGTGGCGGCCTCGAGACTGCGTTGCCGATGTCTGGCTCATGAGGTAATTTGCAAAAAAAGTGGAACGACTGGTAACCACCGATCCTCGCCGTTCCGTGATTACCGCGCTCACCTGCAACCTTGCCTCGCGCGACCCCGGGCCGCTATGGCTAGGAACGGCGCTTCTCACTCGATTGGGACTGTGTGTTACGTGACGACAGCGCGCATGGATGCGGACCCGGCCAACTCATTCAGCCCGAGGTTGCGGCAGACCAAGCGACACCGCGGGAACTGCGGCATAGCCTGATCTTCCTCGCAGCGGTGACGCTCGTCACCGCCTATTTCAGTGAGACGTTCTTCCACCCCGACGAGCATGCATCGGTGCTTGCCTTCCTCGGTTACAAGCTCGGCTGGGCGACCGCGGCCGAGCTGCCTTGGGAATTTGGCGCGCATATCCGGTCGTGGATGCAGCCCTTCCTCTACTACCTGATCGCGAGGCCGCTCATGCGCGCCGGCATGACCGATCCGTTCCAGGTGACATTGGTGCTACGGATCGTGACAGGAGCGTTTTCGGTCGCGGCACTGTCCATGTTTGCGTTCGCTGTGACGCGGATCTTGCCGACGCCGGGCGAGCGCGAGGGCTATGCGCGTTCGCTCCTGTTCTACGGCTTTCTCCCTTATTTGTTTGTACGCACCTCAAGCGAGGCGCTGTCGGGCGCGCTGTTCACCGCCGCACTTGCGCTCGTGCTCGACGGTGCGCGTTGCGCGAGCGCGAGGCGCCTTGCCTCGGCGGGGTTGCTGGTCGGGCTGGCGTTCGAATGCCGTTATCAGACTGCGCTGCTGGCACTCGGGCTCTATGCCTGGCTCGCCGTCGTATCACGGATCGGATGGCCCCGGCTGGCGTGGCTCGGGGCGGGCTCGGTCGTGCCACTCCTCCTCGCCTTTCCGATCGATCGCTGGGGCTATGGCGACTGGTGCTTCCCACCGCTGCTCTATGTCCGGGAGAACCTCGTCAACAACACCGCGGCGCGCGTCTTTGGCAGCGATCCCTTCTATGGTTATCTCTACCTGATGCCGGTCAACCTGTTTGCGCCGATCGTGCTGATGCTACTGGTTGCGCTGTTCGTCGCCTGGGCGCGCAATCCTTGGCATGTCCTGACTTGGACAATGGTGCCGTTCGTCATCGTCCAGTCGCTGGTCGCGCACAAGGAGGAGCGCTTCATGTTTCCTCTTGCGGCCATCGCGACGGTGCTGCCGATTCTCGCATTCGCACCGTCGCCGGAACGCCGGCTGGCGTGGTTCGATCGCTTTTGGGCATATCGACGCTCGATTGCAGCCAAGGGAGTGGCGGGCGCGACGCTCGCTGCAATGGCGTTCATCGCAATCTATCCGTTCGGTTTCCGTCCGAACATCCCCATGGCCCGTTACATCTACCGTCATTTCCCGACCGGATTTGTCGCCTATAGCTATGAGGCGGACCCATTTGCATCCTATCCAAACTATCGCCCGCACCCCTTTACAGTGTTCAGGCTGCGTGACACCGATCGGATCGCCTTGCAGCTGGGCCGAGGCCCTATGTTGCTGCTTACCGAGACGCCCGACCTGTCCGACCGGCCGTTGCCCGCCGGCGTGACGAAGCAGCTGCTCTATTCCGAACTACCCTTCGCGCAAGTGCCGGTGGTGGCGCATAGCGCGGCGCGGCTCAAACGATCCTACGAGGCCGCCAGGGCGGGCGGGATGTCGTTCCTGCCGCATCTCGGCTGGACGACGCTCTACCGGATCGATCGTGCGCCGACGGCCAAACGGGCGACTAGTGGTCAAAATTACACTCTTGGTATCGACTAGCGGAAGGACATGAAGCGATCCAGGAGCGGTCGGTCCGCCAACAACCCAACGTCGGTCGTTTAGATTGTTTCTGTTTTGCCTTGATAGCCGACACTTCCCGATCCTGACGCTTTGACCGCTCAAAGGCTCGGCAGGCCGATGGCTTCGCGCTCTCATTCCCGCAATTGCTCAACTCCGTTCCTGCTCTCAGCATGCAACCTCCGCCGCGCCGGAAGGCGGCGGCAAGCACGCCCTACTTCCAGCCCGCCTTCACCACCGTGCGCTCGCCCGCCGCATCGAGCGGCGCCCCCGTCATCTCGTCGTCGACCAGCGCCATCAGCTGCGGGTCGGGCCCGGCGGCCATGCGATAGTCGGCGCCCTGTCCTTCGCTCGCCTGGAACAGTCCGCGAATGCTCCACTGGCCGTCATCACGGCACGCCAGCCCACTCGCGCTACCGTCGGTGAAGCTGCGGCAATAATGGCCCGATCGGTCGCGGAAGGTCAGCCCAATCCGCGCCCCGTCGCCGGCCGGTTCGCTGGCCAGGCGGACATCGAGCGCGTGGCCGAGCGCCTTCGACGCCACCAGTTGGCCATGGTCCGTCACCACCGGCGCGCCGGTCGTCAGCAAATTGCCGCCAACCACCAGCCCGATCGCCAGCGATGCGGCCATCGCCAACGCCTGAATCCCCCACGATGGCCGGCGCTTTCTCCTGGCCGCCGCGAAATCGATGATGTCGGCGCTTCGCCCAGCTCGCGCCACCGCATCCGGCACCGGCGCTGCGGCGATCGGGCCGAACGCGGCGCGCAACCGACCCGACAGCGCGCGATGCTCCTCGGCCAGTGCCGCGAGCGCGGGATCGGTTGCCACTTTGGCTGCCATCGCCGCAGCCGCTTGCGGCTCCAGCTCGCCGTCCAGCCACGCGAAAAAATCGGGATCGTCGGTCATCTCATTCCTCGCCTAGCAACGCCAACAAGGCCGTGCGCCCGCGCACCAGCCGGCTCGACACGGTGCCGACCGGCAGGTCGAGCAGTTCTGCCGCCTCGCGGTAGCCGAACCCCTCGATCAGGATCAGCGCGACCACTTCGCGCTGCTCGTCGGGCAGCTGTCCCATTGCCGCCATCACCCGTTGCAGGTCGATCGCCGCGTCGGTCCCGGCGCGCGGATCGTGACCGACCAGCTCGCCCGCTTCCGGCGGCATTTCGACCTTGGCCCGCCGCACTCGCACGCGAACCTCGTCGATCCACAGGTTTCGAGCGATGCGATAGACCCAGGAATCGAGCCGCGTCCCCGTTTGCCACTGATCTCTCGATCGCAGCGCCCGTTCGGCCGCCTGCGCCGCCAGATCGTCTGCATCCGCAGCATCCCGCGCCAGCGCGAAGGCGAACCGGCGCAATCGCGGCAGCATCTCGACCAGCCCGGCGTCGAACTCGGAAGATGACGTCATTGCACCTCATGGGGATGAAACGACCGCCCCTGCTCGTTTCATCCCATATGATCGATTAGAGGATCCAGAATGTCCAGCATCCGCCGCCGACTGTTTGTCTGCATCGTTGTCACCGGCCTCGCCACCGGAACCGTCGCCGCGCAACTCCTCCCGTCCCTGCCGACAGGCGGGCTCGGCGGCGTCGGCCGCACACTCGACTCGCTTCCCGCGCTCGGCGCGCCCCTCGGCCAGCTGCTCTCCCCCGCGCAACAGCAGGCCGCGACAGCTCCCTCGCTTGATCGCGTCGCCCTGCCCGATGCTGTCGGCTCGCTATCGGACAGCTCGCTGCTCGACCTGCGCCGCCTGCGCTTGCGCGAACTCGTCTCGAGCCATCGGCGCGAGCTGGACGTCGACGATCGCGGCAGCCCGGTGCGCCGCGGGGTGCTGGTCGCGATTGATCCCGACCCCGCCTCGCTCGCCGCCGCCGAGGCGGTCGGCTTCCGCATTTCCGACCGCGACACCAATGCCGATCTCGGCCTGACAACGGTGACGCTGGCGATCCCCGCCCGCCTCAAGGCACGCGAGGCGCTACAGCGGCTCCATCAGTCCGCACCGCGCCTCGCCGCCGACTATGACCATATCTATGAACCGTCGGGCGGCGCATTGCGCGCCAGTGCCGCAGTCCTCGCCGCCGGTGGTTCGGCCAAGGGCCCGGCCATCGCCATGATCGACGGCGGCGTCGCCGCTCATCCCAGCCTCGCCCGCGCGTCGATCGAGCAGCGCGCCTTCGCCGGCAATGCCAAGGCCACCGGCCACGGCACCGCCGTCGCCTCGCTGCTGGTCGGCGACCAGGGTCCGTTCCGTGGCGCGGCGACGGGCGCGCGCCTGTTCGTCGCCGATATTTACGGCGGCAGCCCGGCCGCCGGCTCGGCCAGCGCCATGGTCCGCGCGCTTGGCTGGGCCGCGTCGAAGCATCCCTCGGTGATCAGTATCAGCCTGGTCGGCCCGCCCAACCGCCTGCTCGAACGCGCGGTGCGGATCCTCGGCGCGCGCGGCATCCCGCTGGTCGCCGCCGTCGGCAATGACGGCCCCGCCGCCCCGGTCCAATATCCCGCCGCCTACCCCGGCGTGCTCGCGATCACCGCCGTCGACAGCCACGACCGCGCCCTGCCCGAGGCTGGCCGCGCCACCCGGCTCGATTATGCCGCGCCCGGCGCCGACATGGCGGCGGCATTGTCCGGCAATGGCTACGCCCGCGTCCGTGGCACTTCGTTCGCCGCGCCGCTGGTCGCCGCG
>JAYWBP010000047.1:0-20656 GCA_043781375.1 Novosphingobium sp. | reverse complement strand
TGGAGTTGGAGTTGGAGTTGGAGTTGGAGTTGGAGTTGGAGTTGGAGTTGGAGTTGGAGTTGGAGTTGGAGTTGGAGTTGGAGTTGGAGTTGGGGTTGGGGTTGGGGTTGGAGTTGGGGTTGGGGTTGGGGTTGGAGTTGGAGTTGGAGTTGGAGTTGGAGTCGGTGCGGGCGTAGGCGTAGGCGTGGGCGTCGGCGTAACTGTTCCCGGTGGCAGTGTGCCCAGGACTCCGCCTGCCGCAAGGTAATCCATGTAAGCCTTGACCTTGGCCTGGGTCGCCGTGTCCAGCGTCGAAGGCAGGCCAGAGGTGCGCAAAAAGGCGAAATAGCTGGCGATCAGCGCGTTTGAGCCGCCGGTGAACAACCCGCTGCTGCCCGCGCGCAGGAAATCGATGTAGAGCGAAACCACCGCGCCCGCCCCGATTGCGTTGAGGTTTCCGGCGGTGCCGCCAGCATTGAGGAAGGCCTGCTGTGACAGCAGCGCGGCCGGGGTCAGCGTGGTGAAATTGAACCCGCTGGCAGCGCTCGCCTGGGCCAGCGCCTCGTTCAGAAGCTGGGCAATCGTGGCATTGGTCGGATAGTCGGCCTGCAGCGGATTGCCGACCACTGGCACCCCCGCGGTGCCGTTAAGCGAAGCCAGAAGTATGCCGTTCTGCAACACTTGCGCCAGGGTGGACGGGTTGTCGATCAACATACCTGGCACTGGCGCGGGCGCGCTGACCGGCTGGGCCGCGTTGCCGACCGTAGGTGCCAACGACCCGCCGCTGCTCACCTTGAACGAAGTGCCCGGGCCGATCGGCGCACCGTTCGATCCCTGGAGCAACCCCGACAGGGCAAAGCCGCTGACCGTGCCGCCGCTGACCCCCAGGCTGGCCGCGCCGCCGCTGACGGTTAGCGGACCTTGCGGGGTCATCACCTGCAACGGGCCGCTGCCGCTGACCAGGGTGGCATTGCCCGACTGGATCCCGATCGTGCCATCGGGCGCGACGTTGAGCATGGCCGGGCCGACCAGCGCGATCATCCCGCCGTTATCGAGCATGATCTGGGTCGATCCATCGACGCTGATCGGACCCGACAGGGTCTTGCCCAAGGGCAGGGTGCGCGAGCTGCTGTAAAGGATGCGCGGCGCGGCGAAGGCTGCGGTCCCGGCAAGAGTGTAGGCCATGCAGCCGACAAGAAGGGCGGCGCGGACTGAGAGTTTGGGGGTGCGGGTCATCGGACTGGCTCCTGGCGTAAGATCAAAATTCGGCGCGAAGCGCCAGGGAGGCGGTGAAGCGCGCATAGTCGTACAGCTTGAGATTGCTGGTATTGCGCGTGTAGGTCAGCCGCGGCCGGGCGCTGATGCCGTGGCTCAGGATGTAGCGCAGCCCGATCGAGGCATCGAACTGGGTATCGCGGCGGTCGGCCTGGAACAGCGGATCGGTCAAATCGTAATCGCGATGCTCGATGCTCGCCCCGGCCAGCAAAGCGGTGCGCTGGGACAGCGGGGTCTCGGTCCCGGCCTGCGCGGCAAGGAACCAGTAACCCAGGTGACGCGAGGTGGCGCGCACGGTCTTCTCGCGCCCGGCCCCGGCCCCGGCAAACCAGTGCCGCCCGCTGTAATCGACTGATCCGGCGAACCGGTCCGCATCGCGCGCCGGGTCGTTGTCATAGACATAGCGGAAATACTGCGCCTGGAACGACAGTGCCGAGCCATCGCGGTGGGGGGTGCTGACCCGGCCTATCGCGCCGTATGTGGTGCGATACCCCTGGTGGCCGAGCCAGAACTTCTGAACCTGTCCGGAAAGCGACAACACCGGGCCACCCGTGAGGGTATGCGCGATCCCGGCGGTCCCGGTCAGCGCGGCCTGATCGAACTGACTGGAGTTGAAGTTGTCGCGCAAGCTGCCGAGCACCGAGGCATAGGCGCGGGTCTGGCGCGACAGCGCGGTGGCGCCGGAGATCCCGGCCTGAAGTTGGTAGAACCCGGCGTGGGCCCGGGTCGCGGCGCCGCCCAGGGTGGCCGGGCCGAGGAAACTGAACACCGGCAAGGTGATCGAGGTCAGCGCGGTGGCAGCGTTGATGTTGCTGTCATAGCCGAGCTCGGCCTCGGCATAGCCGGTCACGCTCGATCCGCCGCCGGCGATCTGCTTGCTGTAGTCACGCACCAGCCGGCCGATCCGGGCGCGCACCGGATCGGGCACGGTGGGATCGTTCTGGACGGTGTCGAAGGTCGCCCGGGCGGTGTCGATGTCACCAGCCATGGCATAGACCCGGGCGATTTCGGCACGGGCGCGACTGTTGTCGGGCTGGGCGGCAAGCACCCGCTGAAACGCGGCAATCGCCTGACCGGGATGATTGCTGTCGGCCGCAGCCAGACCATACGCATAGTCGAAGTCGGGATCGCCGGCGCGGGTGGCCAGCGCCGCACCAAGCATCGCATAGGCTTGGGCGGCATGGCCCTGCGAGTCCAGCAAGGCCGCCTGCTGGACCAATTCGTCGGTGGTCGCATGGGCCGCCACCGGTCCGCAGCAGACCAGGATCGCGCCTGCCAAAACACTATGAAGCCGGGCTTTTCTGATTTGATTAGGCACGCCGATATCCCCCTTGGTCTTACCCAAGTGGCGGCTGCGACCCCTGCTTGTCGATTTACAAACCATGTAATGTTAGTGGCATCGGCGCTTGGTCAACGCGTCCGACAACTTACAATAGTTGTCACTGGTCATGCCCTGACCTGTGTTCCATGATTGCTGGGTGAAACTACTTCTGATCGAAGACGATGCGCAGATCGCGCAGGCCGTGACCGAGCTGCTCCAAGCGGCGGACATCACCGTCGAAACCGCCAGCAATGGCGAGGCCGGGCTGCGCCGGGTCGGCGATCCCGAGATCGACGTCATCGTGCTCGACCGGATGCTGCCGGGGATCGACGGGATCGAAGTCCTGAGCCGGATGCGCCGCGCCGGTGTGGAAAAGCCGGTATTGATGCTCTCGGCGCTGGGCCGGTTCGATCAGCGCGTCGAAGGCCTTGATGTCGGCGCCGACGATTACCTGGCCAAGCCGTTCGAGCCCGAAGAACTCGTCGCCCGAGTCCGCGCGCTGTTCCGCCGCACCACCGTCCAGGCCCGCCAGCCGGTGCTGATCCACGGCGACATCGAGCTCCACGTCCGCGCCCGAACCGCCCATCGTGGCGGCAAGCACCTGGGGCTGAGCCCCAAGGAGTTCGAGCTGCTCAAGTACCTGATGGAGCACGGCGGTGAGATCGTTACCCGCGAGATGATGCTGCGAAATGTGTGGAAGCTCAACTTCGATCCGCAAACCAATGTCATCGACGTCAATCTGGTGCGACTGCGGCGCAAGCTGGAGGAAGGCTTTGCCGCAACCTGTCTGGAAACCGTGCGCGGCCAGGGCTATCGGCTAATTGCCACGTGACGATTGCACCTGTCATCACGCGTGGTGCAGTGAAGCTGCGCCTGTCATCAATCGTGGTGCAGTGAAGCTGCGCCTGTCATCAATCGTGGTGCGCCAGGCGCTGGCTTCGACGATCATCATGCTCGTCGCTATCGCTGCCCTGGGCTTTATTTCGCGCGTGGTCGTTGCCAATCAGATGCGCGCCAACCTGATGGCGACGATCGACACCGATATCGCCGGGCTGACCGACGGCATGGTCGCGGGCGGGGCGGGAGAAGTCGGCCGCCGCATCGCCGACCGGGCTCAGCTGGGTGAAGCCGACGGCGCGATGTACCGCTTTACCGACAACGTCGGCACTACTCTGGCCGGCAATCTGGGGCCGGTCTCGCTCGATCCGGCGCGCTCGCAAAGCGGAGAGATTGCCGGGCCCGACGGCCTGCACCTGCTCGCCCGCAGCACCCGCCTGCGCGGCAGCTATGTCCTGACCGTAGCGCGCTCGCTCGCCGGGCGTGATGCGCTGATCGCGCGCCTGACCGCGTTGTTCCTGGCCGCGGCGCTCCCGGCAGCGCTGCTCTCGCTGATCGGGGCCGGACTGGTGGCGCGCCATTTCGGCCGCCGCGTGGAGGTCCTAAACAACGCCTTTGGTCGCTTCGAGGCGGGTGAGCGCTCGGCCCGCGCCGCACTTCCCCGGGGGCGCGACGAGCTGGCCACGCTGGGTGCGCATATCGACATGCACCTCGCTCGGATCGAGACGTTGGTGGAGACCCAGCGCGAGATCAGCGACAATATCGCGCATGAATTGCGCACCCCGCTCGGCCATCTCGACGCCCGCCTGCTGCGTGCCCTGGCACTGGATCCCGACGATGCGGTGCAGCAGGAGCTGAGTGCGGCGCGTGAGGACATCCGCTCGGTCGTGTCGCTGTTCGATGCCTTGCTCGACCTGGCCCTGGCCGAGGCCAAGGCGACAACAAGGCCCGGCGGATCGGGCGAGGAAATCACGTTCGACCTGTCCGAACGGATCGCCGATCTGACCGAACTCTATGCCGCCAGCGCCGAGGAAGCGGGTATCGATTTCACCACCCGCATCGCGCCAGCAGTGATGATGCGCGGTGAGCCGATGGCAATGACCCGGGTTGCGGCCAATCTGCTCGACAATGCGCTCAAATTCGTCCCCGCCGGATCGCATGTCCGCCTGACCCTGTCGCCGGGACCGCAGATTGTGGTCGAGGATGACGGGCCCGGCGTCGACCCGGCTGACCGCGACCTGATTTTCCGACGTTTCCGCGGCGCGCGCGGTGCGGTGCGCGGGCATGGGCTTGGCCTTGCGCTGGTCCGGGTGATCGCGGTGCGTCACGGCCTGATCGCGCGGTTTGAGGATGCGCAGCCCGGCGCGCGGTTCATCATCGCTCCGGAGAACACGGCATGAAGATACTTGCTGGCCTGAGCGCAACTGCGCTGTCCGCCATGCTCATCGCGGCGAGCCCGGGCGACGATCTGTTCGAGCAGGCCGCACTCGCTCTGGCCAAGGGCGTCAGGGCCGAGGTTCGCGGCGGGCGAGCCGCGCTGCATCAGGCCGGGGCCGTGCTGGCAGCAACCGGCGCGCAGCCGATCGATGGCCAGCCTGACCTGGCGCAACGCTGGCAGGGTCGAAGTGCCCCGCCACCAATGCGTAACCGCACCTTGGGTCCGGCCTATCGCTCGATCAGCCTGGCCGGAGGGGCTAGCGCACAGTTCGATCAGGTATTCTACGCCGGGCAACACGCCCGCGCCGCACTGGTCCCAACCTCGGGCTCGGGCTTTACCCTGACCGTGCGTGACGATCAGCAGGCAGCCGTCTGCACGGCATCGCCGCGCAATTCCCGCTGCGACTGGGTGCCGACTTACACCACCCGCTTCCGGATCGAGATCCGCAACGCCGCGAAGGGCCTGGGCGAGGTGTTCCTGATCGTGCGCTAGAGACCTTGCCTCTGACGGAAGAGCGGCACCAGCCCACTCCTGTTTCAGCGAAACTGAAACAGCAATAAAGCCAGCACGTTGACGGACCCGGCTGCTTACCGCATCGTGCCGCCAGGTCGCGGGGGGAGCAGGCATGTCGGGTCGCTGGTTAGGGGCGTTGGCGCTGGCCGGCGCGCTGTGGGCAATGCCCGGGCTGGCCGCCTGCATTGACAATCCGGCCTCGCTGGCCAGCTATCCCGGGGAGCTTGGAAGGCGCTTCACGGTGCTGCGTGCGCTTGATCAGGAAAGCGATCCGGCGGACAAGGCGCGGCAGTGGCAGGGCATCATCGATGCGGGCGAGAAGGATGCGGCAACACCTCCCGGCTTGCTGATGGAAAGCTACGCCTGGCTAGCCTGGGCTCAGGGCAGCACCGTCAGCGATGGCGAGATCATCTTGCGCACCGCGCAAAAGGCGCAGGCGGTTGCTGCGCGCGCCGGGCTGAGCGAGGCCCCGATCAATGCTATTCCGCTGGCATTCCTGGCGATTGCCGAGCTGAGCCTGGGCCATGCCGACCAGGCCCGCGACCATGAAGCTCAAGCGCGGCGCGCAGCTCTCAAGCTCCCCGGCACCGCCAGCGAAGACATGAGCATTGTCACTTTCGCCCATGCCTATCTGGCGATGACCAAGAGCGACTACGCCACGGCCATCGCCGATTATCGAACCGCCGTGGCGATGGACCGCCAATGCCTGGCCCCCAGCAATTCACGGATCGTCACGGACATGTCCTCGCTGGCCGGGGCGCTCGATGCAGCGGGGGCGCAGGAAGAAGCCTTGGTCGCCAACGAGCAAGCCGCCGCCTGGGCGACTGAACACCTGCCCGCCGACAGCATCGCCACCAGCCTGTCGTACAACAATCTGGCAGTCTCGCTGCGTAACGCCGGGCGCTTGGCCGAGGCCGAGACGCTGATGGCCGAAGTGCTTGACCGCGAGCAGAAATATGAGGCCAACGACTGGAACACACGCGCCACTGCGCTGGCTAATTATGCCCAGGTGATCAACACCCAGGGGCGGCATGAGGATGCCGAACGGCTGTGGCAGCAGTCGCTCGACTGGCATCGCAAGGCGACCGCGCCCAATGTCATCGACCCGGCGCTGTCGCTGCGCTTTGCCGCCGATGCGGCCGAGGCGCGGGGCGATTTCGCGCTGGCCATGGCGCGGCGCAAGCAGGCCGTGGCGGTGCTTGAGCCCGGCGTGCCGACCGATCATCCCGATCTGGCGGCGGCGCGGATGGCTTATGCCCGGTCGCTCAGCATGGCCGGGCAGTCGGCGGCAGCGCTGGCTCTGGCCGAGTCGGCACTCGCCGTAGTGACAGCCAAATTGCCCCCCGAAAGCGTCCGGCGACTGGGGACCGAGATGAATTTCGCCGAAGTTCTGGCCAACACCCAAGGCGCGGAGGCGGGCTATGCCGCTGCCCGGCCGGTGGCCGAACGGATGCGCGCCAAGCTTCTCGACACCACCAGTTCGCGCGGCGAGCTGGTCAAGTACGGCCCCGGCGCGTCCTCTGCCTTCGCCACCATGGTCCGCCTGGCACTCGAGACCGGGCGCTCGGAAGAAGCGTTCCAGGCGCTGCAGCTGGCCAACCTGTCGGACATCGCGGTTGCCAGCCGCGAAATCGCAGCCCAGGCGGCGGCGCTCGATCCGGCCGGACAAGCGCTCCAGACCGCATTTCAGGACCGCTTGCGCCAGCGTCGCCTGCTCGATCAGCAGCGCCATTTCGCGACGTCGGCGGGCGACAAGGCGACCGCCGCACGCTACGCCGCTGAGCTTGAACAGGCCGATCACGCGCTGGCCGGGCTTGAGCGCGAACTGGCTGAGAAAGTTCCTTCGTACCGCGCGCTGGCCCGATCCTCGCCCGTCACGCTTGTGCAATTCAGGGCCGGTCTGGGCGCCACCGACATCCTGATCGCGCCGATCACTACAGCGCGCGCGACCTATGTCGTGGCGGTCACCCGTCAGGGGCTGACCTGGGGCAAGTCGGCCCTGGGCGGCGCTGCGGTCGGGGCGCTGGTGGAGCGAATTCGCGGCTCGATCGACGCGGCGCGGCTGGGCGCACGAGTCAGGCGGTTCGATCGGCGTGCCGCCCGCGAGTTGTACGATGCGCTGATCCCAGCCGCACTCAGGCCGCGCCTGGCCGCGCACCGCTCGCTGCAATATTTCGCCCCCGGACGCCTGGCGAGCATTCCGCCCGCGCTGCTGATCGGCCCGGGTCAGGGCTCTATCAGGCACGCCGACTTCCTCATCCTCCATCACGATGTGACAGTCCTGCCGACATTGGCGGCAGCGCTTCCCGCGCGCGCGCGCCGCAATGGTCTGACCGGGCATTTCCTGGGGGTCGGCGCGCCGCAGCTGGCGGTCCTGGCCGATCTGCCGACGCAGCGCATCGCTGTGCGCGGCGGGGTGGTCCAGAGCTCCCGCGGCTTTGCCTTCCCCGCACTGCCCCGCGCGCTGGGTGAGCTGACTGCGATGAAGGCCTCGCTCGATAGGGCGGGAGGCGTATTGCTGACCGGGGCAACGGCGACCGAAGCGGCACTGGCCAAGCTTCCGCTGGCAAGTTTCGACGTGATCGCTTTCGCCACCCATGGCGTGCTGGCGGGCGAGGTTCCGGGGCTGACCCAGCCCGCGCTGGTCCTGTCCACCCCCGCTACAATCGATGGCGACGACGATGGCATGCTGACCGCCGGAGAGATCGCCCGGATGAAGCTCGACGCCGACTGGGTGGTGCTGTCGGCCTGCAATACGGCGCAGGGCGGCAGCGGCGGCAGCCCCGAATATGCTGGGCTGGCGACCGCATTCGTTCAGGCCGGGGCGCGATCCTTGCTGGTTTCGCACTGGCCAGTCCGCGACGATGCCGCCGCGCGGCTTACCGTCGCGACGCTCCGCACAGCCCGCCAAGGGGTCCCGCGCGCTATCGCGCTGCAGCGGGCGATGATCGCGTTGATGCAGGACCGCAGTGTGCCCGGCTCGGCCAATCCCGCAGTGTGGGCGCCGTTTGTACTGGTCGGTCGGTAAGGTCTTTCTTCAACCTCACGGCTGGGTGCGGCCTCAGTCCACTCTCCTGTCACCTGCCCAGCAGGTTCCGCGCCTGGCTTGCGATCTGGGCGAGCATTGCGGGAGTGACCGCCGCTGCAGCCTGAGCGCGGGCGACCATTGCGCGAAACTGGCGGATTGCCGGGGCCTGACCTTCGACCCATCGTGCCACGGCTGCACCTGGATCAGCACTCCTGCGGCCCGCGGCGCGGCGGAGGAAATCGAGCCGCATCTGCTGGAAATCGCGCGCCAGGCCCGCGACCAGCAGGCGCTCCCAGGGATCGGACGGGTTCATCCGCACCGCGCTCTGCTGCGCCCAGTCGAGTCCCAATTGCGCGCCGATCGTGCCGAACGCCCCGGTCAGCACGGGAGCGGCGATGGCGGTGTCGCGTGCCAGGCGAGCCAGGCCGACCGCACCGTCGAGATCGAACAGGTGGGCGACCTTCCGCGCCAGCGCCTCGGGGGCGCCGATCTGAACCAGTTCGCCGCGCATTCGCGCCGACTGCGCCTGCGCCTCGCCCGCTAGCAACTCACCCGCTCCGAGCGACAGCTCGCGCACGCCGGGAGCAAGCTCTTCGACCATCCGCGAGGGCAGCAGCGAGCCGCCGCCACTGCGCAACAGGTCAGCCATCTGCGTCCTCAGCGCCGCCGCAGCGCGATCGAACAGGCCGATCCGCGCCGTCTCGGGGATCGCTGCGGTTTCGATCGCCTCCCAGATCGGGTTCATCCCAAGCAGGCGCTCGGCAGCGACGAAGGCGGCGGTGACCTGGGCCAGCGTGGCGCCTTCTTCCTCGACCAGCTCAAACGGATGGACCACGCCGATGCGGTTGACCATGCGGTTGGCCAACTGGGTGGCAATGATCTCACGGCGCAAACGATGTTCGAGAATCTCGCGGCGAAAGCGCTTGCGCATCTGGCTGGGGAACGCCGCCAGTAACTCGTCGGCCAGCCCGGGATCGTCGGGCAGCTTGCTGTGCACGAGCGCGTCCTGCAGCGCCAGTTTGGCACTCGACAGAACCACCGCCAGTTCGGGCCGGGTCAAGCCCTGGCCGTCTCCCGCCCGCCGAGCGAGCACGTCGCCCGAGGCCAGCCCTTCGGTCTTGCGATCAAGCTGGCCAGTCTCCTCAAGCATCTCGATCAACCGCAGATGCGCCGCCGCCGCACTGACGCCGCCGGCCGCCGCGATCGATAGCGCCAGTGCCTGCAGCCGGTTATCCTCGAGCACCAATGCTGAGACTTCGTCGGTCATCGCCTGGAGCAGCTTGACCCGGCCCGGCTCCCTCAGTCGCCCGGCGCGCTTGGCTGCGGCCAGGGCAATTTTGATGTTGACCTCGTGGTCCGAGCAATCGACCCCAGCGGAATTATCGATGAAGTCGGTGTTGATCCGCCCACCGCTGGCCTGATTGTGGCTCAGCGCAAATTCGATCCGGCCGGCCTGTGTGCAGCCCAGATTGGCGCCCTCGCCGATCACCCGCGCACGCACCTCGCTGCCATCGACCCGGATCGCGTCGTTGGCGGGATCGCCGACCGCCACGTTGTTTTCGGTTCCTGCCTTCACATAGGTTCCGATACCCCCGAACCACAAAAGGTCGATTGGGCTCGTCAGGATCGCGTGGATCAGCGCCTCGGGATCCAGGCTGCTTGCCCCGATGCCCAGCACTGCACGGATCTGGGGGCTGAGCGGGATATCCTTGAGCGTGCGGGCATAGACCCCGCCGCCCTTCGAAATCAGCTGCTTGTCATAATCGTCCCAACTTGAGCGCGGCAAGGCGAACATGCGGACCCGTTCGGCCCAGCTTCTGGCCGGATCAGGATCGGGATCGAGGAAGATGTGGCGATGATCGTAGGCCGCGATCAGCCGCAGCGTTTTGGACAGCAGCATGCCGTTGCCGAAGACATCGCCCGACATGTCACCGCAGCCAACGACGCGCACCGGGTCGACCTGGACATCGGTGCCGAGCTCAAGGAAGTGGCGCTGCACCGAAAGCCAGGCGCCCTTGGCAGTGATCCCCATCGCCTTGTGGTCATAACCCTTGGAGCCGCCGCTGGCGAACGCATCGTCGAGCCAGAAGTCCACTTCTGCCGCAAGGGCATTGGCGGTGTCGGAGAAGGTCGCGGTGCCCTTGTCGGCGGCGACCACGAAGTAGGGGTCCTCGCCGTCGCGGATCACCATGCCTTGCGGATGAACCACTTTGGCACCGATGATATTGTCTGTAAGGGACAGCAGGGTCCGAACAAATAGCTGGTAGCTGGCCTTGCCCTCGGCCAGCCAGGCGTCGCGCTGGGACTGCGGATCGAGCAACTGCTTGGGATAGAACCCGCCCTTGGCCCCGGTCGGGACGATAACCGCGTTCTTGACCCGCTGGGCTTTCATCAGGCCGAGCACTTCGGTGCGGAAGTCGTCGCGTCGGTCGGACCAGCGCAAACCGCCGCGCGCGACTGGTCCTGCGCGCAAATGGATGCCTTCGACCCGGCGCGAATAGACGAAGATCTCGCGCCATGGCACCGGCTTGGGCAGGCCCGGAACCAGCGCGGAATCAAGCTTGAAAGCGAGCGCAATGTCGCGGCTCGGCTCAGCGACGAAGGCATTGGTGCGCAGCACGGCGAGAATCAGCGAGCGGTGGGCGCGCAGCAAGCGATCGTCATTGATCGCCGAAACTGCGGCCAGGCCTTCGCGGATCGCGGCCTCCGCCACGGTTTCGGCCTTATCCCGATCACCTGCCTGGGCAGGGTCGTGGCGCGCCCGAAACAGGTCGATCAACCCGCGCGTGACCTTGGGCGCATTCTGGAGCGCGCCGACGACGGTGGCGATGGCAAAGCTCATGCCAGCCTGGCGCAGATAGCGAAACCAAGCGCGCAGCCATTCGGCTTCGCCCGCCGCCAGTCCGGTGGCCGCTATCAGGCTGTTGAAGGCATCGTCCTCGGCATTGCCGTTGAGCACCGCAGCCACTGCTGTCTCGATCGCCCCGGCGCGGGCCAGCAGGGCAGCGGGATCTGCGCCGGCGGGCAAGGCCAGAAGGAAGTCATGGATGGTGCCGAGATGGCCCTCGCCCGCGCTGCCCGTATCGAGTTCGCTGGGAACGTCTTCAATCACCCGGAAGCCGAAGTTCTCCAGCGCCGGGACCGCGTCGGACAGCGCAAGAGTGCCGCTGCGCTGGTATAGCTTGAGCCGCAACTGATCGGCACCGTCGCCGTCCATGCGATAGAGCCGGGCGCCGCGCCGGGGGGCAGGATCGCTGTCCTCGGCAGGCAAATCACCGGCAGACAGCCGACGAAGGCGATTGATATCTTTCGCCGCCTCGCCCGGGCCATAAGCGCTGCGATAGGCGGCGGGAAAGCTTTCCGCATAGCGCGCGGCAATAGCGGCGGCGCGCGAAGCGTCCTCGCTGGCGGCCAGCTCACTCTCGACCGCTTCGCTCCAGCCGCGGACCATCGCCTGTAACTGCGCGTCGAGTGCGGTTTCATCGGGACGGCGCGCCCCTTCGCGGGTGTCGAGCACGAACCGCAGCAGAGCCAGGCTGCTGCCTTCGACCGACAGGCTCCAGTCGAGCAGCGGAGCGCCGGTCGCAGCAACCAGCATCGCCTCGATCTGGAGGCGCACCGTGGTCGACAAAACGTCGCGTGGAAGCCAGACGAAAGCGAACAGGTGGCGATCGAGCGGCGCGCGGACCAGCGCCAGGCGCGGACGCGGGCGATCGACCAGGCTCATCATGGTGGTTGCGACCCGCTCGAGGTCCTTTTCACCGAAGCCGATCAGGAGATCGTGCGGCATTGCCGTCAGGGCATGGACCAGGGCCTTGCCCGCGTGTCCCGAGGGCGCAAAACCGAGCTTTCCGGCCAGCTCGCCCAGTTGCTGGCGCATCCTTGGCACCCGGTCAGGCGAGGCGGCGAGGGCGGCGCTGGTCCACACCCCGGCGTGGACTGACAGCGCGACTATATCACCTTGCTCGAAAACCGGGACGATAAACAGATCGAGCGGAACGCGGCGATGGACGTTGCTGATCACGTTGGACTTGATGATCAGCGGCCAGCGCGCCGCGGCCTTGCCAGATCCGCCGAACCAGGCGAAGGCGCGATCGTAGCTTGATGGAGCGAGCAGGGCCTTGGCGCTCTTGCGGCAGATACCCAGGGCGTCGCTTTGGCCGCCGTCGCGGTGACGGGTGACATGGCCGAGCTGGGTCAACATGCCATCGCCGAGCCAGCGCAGGAGATCGGCGCCCTCGCTCGCAGTGCGGCGGGCATCCAGGACTTCGGCATCCGCCATTATTGCCGCTTGCATCCGCGGCCAGTCGGCCACCGCCGCGGCGACATCGTCGAGTGTAATTTCCAGAGCGGCGGACAATTGCCGCCGGGCGCGGGCATCGGCGCGTTCGGCCTCGATATAAACCATCGATTCACGCGCGGCGGTAGCATCTTCGGTATCGGGCAAGGCGGTCAGCTGGCCCGTTTTGTCGCGGGTGACTGCCACCACCGGATGGACCAACCGATCGATGCCCAGACCCTGGGCAGAAATGGTCGCAGCGATCGAATCGACCAGGAACGGCATGTCCTGATTGATTGCGGCGATCCGCATGAACCGCTCGCTGGCCGAACCGGACACCGATTCGAGCGCCAGTGCGGTTCCGCCGGTCTTACGTTGGGCTGCACTGACAACGAGAAACCGCGCGGCCGCCAGCGCTTCAGCCCCAGTCAATTCAGCATCTCCGGGAAGCTGAGCTGCGATGAGGCGCGTCGCAAGCAGGGCTGCCAGGTCAGCGGGCTTGGGGCTCATGGCGTCTCTCCAGCGGTCTTGACGGCAATTATAAAATTACCGGCTTAAGTATTAATCCTGCGGATGCTAGGCCGTCTTACCTAGAGCAGCAACCGCTAGCGCCAATGCCCTAGTGCACCGCATCGATTGTCAACCGCAGCGATTCGCGCCGCGCCTCAGGCTCGAAAGTCGCGCCCGAAACGATGATTTCGTCCGCACCGGTGCGCTCGACAAACGCCGTAATCGCGGCGCGCACGGTCGCCGGGCTGCCGACTGCACTGACCTGGCGCATATGTTCGAAGCCCGCGCGCAATTGCGGCGGGAGCATGTTGCGGTAGCCCGCCACGGGAGGCTTCATCTTGCCCGGATTGCCGGTGCGCAAGGCGACGAAGCTCTGCTCCTGGGTCGAGGCGAGCAGCACCGCCTCCTCGTCGGTCGGCGCAGTGATCACGGTCATTGCGGCCATGACATGTGGGCGTTCGAGCGCTTCGGATGGCTTGAAATCGCGCCGGTACAGCGCCAGCGCCTCGTCGAGGTGGTCGGGCGCGAAGTGTGAGGCGAAAGCATAGGGCAGGCCGAGCATCGCCGCGAGTTGCGCGCCGAACAGGCTCGATCCAAGAATCCACATCTCGACCGCTGCGCCAAGACCCGGGCTGGCGGTGATGCCGATCGCAGGCTCGCCAGTGAACAGCGCGCGCAGTTCGACTACGTCGCGCGGAAAATTCTGCGCTGAGGCGTTGAGGTCCTTGCGCAAGGCTGCGGCAATTCGACCGCTGGCTCCCGGCGCGCGGCCCAGACCCAGATCGATGCGGCCGGGGAACAGCGCGTCGAGCGTTCCGAATTGCTCGGCGATGACGAACGGGTTGTGGTTGGGCAGCATGATCCCACCCGCGCCGATGCGGATGGTCGAGGTGGCATTTCCGACGTGAGCAAGCACAACCGAGGTCGCGCCGCCCGCGATTCCGGCCATGTCGTGATGTTCGGCAACCCAGAAGCGATGGTATCCTGCAGCCTCGGCAACTTGCGCCGCGCTGGCCGTCGCCGCCAGCGCTTCGCCGACAGTGCCGCCTTCACGCACCGGGACGAGATCGAGGACCGAGAGCGCGATCATGGCCCGAACCTCATGGGGCGCTCGACTTTGGTGTGTCGAGCTGCGCGAGATAGGCCTTGGCCGTCTGCGCCGATGGGCTGTCAGGCGCGGCGGCGATCACCGACTGCCAGCTCTTGCGCGCAGCTTCGTCGCGCCCCGAGAGCACCGAGATGACTCCCGCCTCGACCCCGATCTCGGGATCGACGGGCAGCAATTGCGCGGCGGTTTCGATCTGGCGCTGTGCATCGACAAGCCTGCCCATACGCCGCGACAACGTCGCCGAAAGCAGCCAGGCGTAAGCGTCGGCTGGATTGGCACTGCGCGCTTCGGCCAGCGCGGGGACTGCGGCGGCGTCCTGCTTGAGCGCAACCAGCACCCGGGCGCGGTCGAGTGCGACCCCGCCGGCCAGCTGCGTCTCGGCCGCGCCGACAGCTTCGGCATGGGCATCATCGAGTAAGATCAGCGCCCCCGCGGCATCGCCCATGGCCAGGGAGGCATTACCGGCCATTCCGCCAAGCCGCGCGCGCAAGGCATGGTCGCTGAGCGCAGCGGCATCGCGCCCTGCAAGGAAGGCCTGCGCCGCCTCATTCCAATGCTCGAGCCGGGACTGGGCAAGGCCGAGGCACCAGTTGGGTTCGACTGCGGGAGTACCCTTGACCACATCGCGCCACGCTTCGGCGAGGTCGACGGCGGCGAGCGGATCGCGGTTGGCCTGGGTCAGGCAGGCCTGGAGTCGGCTCGGCGCGACGGTGGCCTTGGTCGCCGGTCCTTCGATCGGGCGCTCCTTGCGCGGGCGTTCGATCGCCGGAGGCAGCTTGATCGGTGGGGCAGCGCCTGGGGTAACCAGCGGGCCAGTCTGGAGCAACAGCGAGAGGACAAGGAGGGCAAAAGGCATCGCGTGGGGTCAGTCCTGTTTGATCGGGGCCTGTTTGATCGGGGCCTGTTTGATCTGGGCGTGCTCGGGCAGTGCGGCGACAACGTTCAGGAGCACAGCAAGATCCGGCGCGCGCGACAGGCGGTGATCGCCGTCCTTGATCAGCATGACCTGCACATCGTCTGAACGCAGCGCTTCAGCCAGGCGCAGCGCCGTCTGCCACGGCACGTCGGCGTCGGCCTGACCGTGGATCAGACGCACCGGGCAGTCGAGCGCAATCGGTTCGCCGAGCAGTAGCTGGGCCTGGCCGTCGCGCCACAGCCCGGGGTGGGTGGGCGTCGGCTCGGGGTCATAGGGGTTGTCCGCGAAGACCGGATTGCCCGCCGCCAGCTTGGCCTTGAGCGCATCGGGATAACCCCACGCGGTGAAATCCGGGGCGGCAGCAATCCCGACCAGCCCGACGCAGCGCCCCGGCGCCAAGGCCAAAGCCACCAGCAGCATCAGCCACCCGCCCATCGACGAGCCGACCAGGACGATTGGGCCCAGAGCGAGCGCCGCGATCAAGGCGAGCACTTCGTCCCGCCAGCGGGTGAGCGTCCCATCGGCAAAGTCACCCGAACTTTTGCCGCAGCCCGAATAGTCGAGCAGCAGGCAGGCCCGCCCGCGCTCCTGCGCCCAGGCCTGGAGCGCGGTGGCCTTGCTCCCCGCCATGTCGGACATATAACCGGGTAGAAACACCAGCGTCGGCCCGGTGCCAGCGAGCAAGCGATAGGCGATCCGCCGACCATCGGACAGGACGTGGAAGCGCGGCTTGGTCATCAATGTGCTCTATTGCTCTTGGGACGAATGACAAGCCTCTCGCCGCTATGCCATAGGATTGTCATGGAGGCGCGGCAGGCTCGTGCTGAACCCGAGGAGTCGCATCCCATGGCCCTGTCACACAACATGTTCCCGGTCGATCGCCGCACACTGCTGCAGCTGGCCGCCGTCGGCACCGCAGCTTTGGCGGCTGGTCCGCTGGCTGCGGCAACGCTGTTCGGCACAGGCTTTACCCATGGCGTGGCCAGCGGGGAGCCCGGGCCCGACCAGATCCTGCTGTGGACGCGCTTCGTGAGCACCGGTGACGAAGCTAAGCTGGGCTTTGAGCTGGCCGAAAGCGGCAGCTTTGCCCGCATCGTCGCGCGCGGCGAGGCAATCGCGGGAGCAGCCACCGACTGGTGCGCCAAGGTCGTGGCGAAGGGTCTGGAGCCGGGACGCTGGTATTATTACCGCTTTATCGGTCCCGGCGGAGAAGTCTCTGCGATCGGACGGACGCGGACGCTGCCAGTGGGCCATGCCGCGCGTTTCCGCATGGCATTGTTCTCCTGCTCCAACATCGGCTTCGGCTATTTCAACGCCTATGCCCATGCCGCCGCCAGCGGCGAGTTCGACCTGGCGGTGCACCTGGGCGACTACACTTACGAATACCCGCGCGGCGAATATCCCAGCGCCAGCCAAACCGCGCCCGGGCGGCTGGTCGTGCCCGTAAACGAGACAGTCAACCTGACCGACTACCGTTTGCGCCAGGCTGCCTATCGCGCCGATCCCGATCTCCAGGCGCTGTTTCAGGCGTGCCCGATGGTGCTGATGTGGGACGATCACGAAACCGCTAACGACAGCTGGAAAGGCGGTGCGGAAAACCACCAGCCAACCCGCGAGGGTGATTGGGGGCAGCGCTCGGCCGCTGCGATCCGTGCCTATCGCGAGTGGCTGCCGGTGAGCGATGCCGATTGGGCCAGCTATGACATCGGCGATCTGGCGACCCTGTGGCGGCTGGAAAGCCGACTGACCGCGCGCGATCTCCAGCTCGACCTAAAAGGCCTCGCCGCCAAAGCCGCACCTGGCCAGATGGAGCAGGCGCTAACGGCGTTCCGCCAGGGCGCCTGGCAGGAGCCCTCACGCACGCTCCTGGGTGCAAGGCAGGAGGCCTGGCTGGCCGATACGCTCAAAGCCTCTGTCCAGCAGGGCAAGGTCTGGCAGGTGATCGCCCAGCAGGTGGTGATGGGCCGCCTGGCCATGCCCGACGCGGTGCTGCCAGGGCTCGGTGCCGACAAGCCCGATTATCTGAAGTTCCAGCTCAAGGCCTATACTGCCGCAGCGCACGTCGATCTGCCCTACAACATGGACGCCTGGGACGGCTATCCCGCAGCGCGCGACCGACTGCTTGGTGCAGCCCAGGCGGCTGATGCCAACCTGATCGTGTTCTCGGGCGACAGCCACAACGCCTGGGCCTTCGATCTCGACCGTGGCGAAAAGCCGGTAGGGGTCGAATTCGGCGCCACCAGCGTGACCTGCCCGGGCAACGAAGGGACGATCGCCTGGATGAAGCCGACCGACTTGGCGCGAGCGACGGTCAAGCGCAATCCCCAGCTCAAGTGGTGCGACATGGCGGGCCGCGGCTATTGCGCGGTTGAACTGACGCGGGGCCACGCCAGCTGCGAATACCGCTTTACCGCTCCGGTCTCAACCCGCTCGGCACGGCTGACGGGGATGCACCGGGTGAGTGTCCTGCCCGGGCGGCGGCGGTTAGGGACGGGGTGAATTAAACTACTGCCGTTCGTGTGGCCTAGAGCGGTTTTCGACCGGTATGAATCGGGGTGGGATTCCCTTGGGGGGGTAATTTCTGGTTCAGAATCCGTGCTGGTGCAGGAGGCTGGCATGGCTGGGACAACCACTGTCGATGGATTTGCGGGTCCGGCTTCTCGCGGCGGTTGATGGCGGAATGAGCTGCCGTGCCGCGGCGGCTCGCTTTGGGATAGCGCCATCGACGGCGATCCGCTGGCAGGCGCGATGGCGAGCGACTGGCAGCTTTGCTCCCAAACCTCAGGGCGGTGACATGCGGTCACGCAGTGTCGAGGCGCGCGCAGAGGACATTCTCGCTACTTCCAGTTTGGATATTCTGTTTCAGCCGCGTTCACGACAGTGAAAAAGACTCATTCTTCCAGCGGGAACTCCAGATGCAGCGTCATCCCGTCAGGATGGAGTTCTCGGTTATAGGTCGCTTGGAGCTGGCGTGATGAGCTTTTCAGCAGCATCGTGCCGAAGCCCTGCTTGCCGTCGTCGGTGGGCATGGCAACCGTGCAGGTCTCGCGCCATACGATGGCCAGCCGTGGCGGATTCTGCGCGCTGAGCGTCCAGGCGATGGCGATTTTTCCGCCCGGCTTGGACCATGCGCCGTACTTGACCGCATTGGTGACCATTTCATGGAGAATCAGACCGACCGGCACGATCTGCGTTGCCGACAACGTCGCCGACGGGCCTTTAATCGTGCAATCGGTATCCGCCGCGCGATAGGGCGCCATGACTGTCTCGACCAATTTAGAGAGCAGCGCTTGCTCCTTGCCGCTCTCACCCTGGGTTACCTGATGGGCATTGAGCAACGCTCGGATGCGGGCAGCGATGCGCTCGAGCACGGGCTTGGCCTCAGGTGAATCGCGGCCCGATATCTGGATGATCGCCAGCACTACCGCGAACAGGTTCTTGACCCGATGGCCCAGCTCGCGCGCGAGCAGGTCGGCACGATCGCGGGCCTGGGCGAGTTCTGCAGCATTGGCCGCCTGGGCCTCGGCATCGGCGGCGCGGAACGCCAGCAACAGTCCCATGACCAGGGTGATGACGATTAGCGCCAGCAGCGCCCCCAGCAGCGGGAAGATCGAATTCTCGGTCGCCGCAACCCGGGCGTTGGTCTGGTCCAGGTCGCGGGTTTCGATGACTTCGTATTCGGTGATCGCGGTGCGCAGGCGCTCCATGTAGCTCTGACCTTCGTCGCTGAGCACCCGGCGGCGCGCTTCGATCAACTGCGCCGAGCGGATCAGGACGATCGATTCGCGCATTTCGCCGAACTTGGCTTCGCTCAGCTCGGCAATCTCTGCCGACAACAGCCGCTTGCGCAGGTTCGAACTGTCCTTGGATAGCACATCGAGCCGCCCGGTCAGCTGGCGATAGCTGGCTTCGGCGGTGACATAAGGGGTCAGATAGCGTGGATCGAGCGTGATGAAGAAGCCACGCTGGCCGGTCTCGCCATTGACCGCTTCGCTCGCAATATCGCGCAGGATACCGATAACTTCGGCAGTGCGCGTCGCTTCGGCGCGTTGACGTTGTTCGGCCCGCACCGTGCTCACGATTATCAGCACGCCGCCGATCAGCGCGACCGTCAGCAGCCCGAACAGCGCACGAATCCGCAGCCGGACGCGCGGACCGACGGGGTCGTGGGTGAGGCTCAATGCGCGGCGCCCCAGCTCGGCCCGCTGCCGAGCTCGATCCCCAGCGGCACGTCGAGGCGCACTGCGGGAAGCGCCGCCTCGGCCATGACCCGCTCGATCACGGGGCTGGCCGCGGCGACATCGCCACCGGGCAGCTCGAACACCAGCTCATCGTGGACCTGGAGGAGCATGCGAACATGACCCAAGCCGGCTTCTTCCAGCGCGGGCATCATCCGGGCCATCGCGCGCTTGATTATATCGGCGCTGGTGCCCTGAATCGGGGCGTTTATCGCCGCGCGCTCGCTGCCCTGACGCTCGGCCTGCTGGCGCGAGTTAATCCGCGGAAACCAGGTTTTGCGCCCGAACAGCGTCTGCGAATAACCGCGCTCGCGCACTGCCTCCAGCGTGGCGACGATGTAGCGCTGGATCCCGGGGAAGCGCTCAAAATAGCGGTCGATCATCGCCTGGGCCTCGTCAGCGGTGACGCCAAGGCGCCCGGCCAGGCCCCACCGGCTAATCCCGTAGAGGATCGCGAAGTTGATCGTCTTGGCCCGGCCCCGCGTGTCGCGGTCGACTGTGCCGAACATCTCGCGCGCGGTGCGGGCATGGATGTCCTCGCCTTGGGCAAAGGCTTCCTTGAGCGCGGGAACGTCCGCCATGTGGGCGGCCAGG
This sequence comes from Novosphingobium sp., assembly GCA_043781375.1. Taxonomy (GTDB): domain Bacteria; phylum Pseudomonadota; class Alphaproteobacteria; order Sphingomonadales; family Sphingomonadaceae; genus Novosphingobium. The sequence continues at coordinate 620 of JAYWBP010000047.1, read as the reverse complement.
CGCAGCTCAATCTGGCTGTAGTCGGCGGCGAGGATGACGTTGCCCGGCTCGGCCACGAAGGTGTCGCGGATCTGGCGACCGATCTGCGTGCGGATCGGGATGTTCTGGAGATTGGGCTCGGTCGAGGACAGCCGCCCGGTCTGCGCGCCGACCAGGCTGTAACTGGTGTGGACCCGGCCAGTGCTCGGATTGATCGCTGCCTGGAGCGCCTCGGTATAGGTCGAGCGCAGCTTGCTCAGCTGGCGCCATTCGAGGACCTTGGTGGCCACCCCGGCGCCCGGTCCCTCAATGGTCTGGTTGGCCAGCCCTTCGAGGATCGCCTGGTCGGTGGAGTATTGCCCGCTCTTGCCTTTGCGCCCGCCTTTGTAGCCCAGCTTGTCGAACAGGATGTCGCCCAACTGCTTGGGGCTGCCGATGGTGAATTCCTGGCCGCACATTCCGAAAATCTCGCACTCCAGCGCGTTGATCGCGGCGGCGAATTCGGAGGAGAGATGCGCCAGCCGGTCGCGGTCGACCTTGATTCCGTGGCGCTCCATCGCGGCCACAACCGGGATCAGCGGGCGATCGACCCGCTCATAGACCTGGCTCCCGGCTTCCTCGGCAAGACGCGGCTTGAGCAC
>JAYWBP010000046.1:0-20674 GCA_043781375.1 Novosphingobium sp. | reverse complement strand
GGCGGAGACGGAGAGATTCGAACTCTCGGTACAGATGTATCCGTACGACGGTTTAGCAAACCGTTGGTTTCAGCCACTCACCCACGTCTCCGGATCATTGCGGCGGGCCGGGCTATAGCGGCGGTTTAGCGGGGCGACAAGGGGCTGTGCCCGGGCTTTGGCAACTCGCCCTGCCGCAAACCGGACTCGCTTCATCGTCGCGGCATTGCGGGTCTTGCGGCATTCGATTCAGCTATGGTCAGGACGGAAATGCGCCAGGTGCGGCGCGGGTGAGGGATCGGTTTATGGGCGCAGCTTTACTTAGGGCCGGACGGACTGTCTTGCTGGTCGCAATGGGCGTGGCTTTCGCTGCCGGACCGGTCCTGGCGCAGGTCCGGGCGGTCAATCCCGATGCGGTGATTGATGCCGATCTTGCGCGCCCGCCGACCCGCCCAGTCGATTCGGCACCCGCGCCGGTTGCTCCATCTTACGCTCCGGCGGCAGCTGCGCCTTTAATTTCGGTTGCGCCTGCCGCCAGCCCCGCAGTTCCAGCGCCGGGCCAGCCGGTCGGCGCAACCTATCACCAGGACGATTTGATCGGCGCCGCCGAGGGTGTCTTCGGCAAGGGCGCGCATGGCCTGGCCTCGGTGATTCAGGATATCCTCAAAAAGCAGGGCGAGCCCAATGCCTATATCGTCGGACGCGAGGGCGGCGGGGCGATCGTGGTCGGTGTCCGATATGGCTCGGGGACGCTGCACCACAAGATCGAGGGCGAAAAGCCAGTCTATTGGACAGGGCCGTCGATCGGCTTCGATGCCGGGGCCAGCGCCGGCAACAGCTTCATCCTGGTCTACAACCTCTACAACACTGAGGACCTGTTCCATCGCTACGGCGCGGGCGAGGGGCAGGCCTATCTGGTTGGCGGGTTCCACGTAAGCTACCTGCGCCGCCACGATGTGGTACTGATCCCGGTCCGCGTCGGCGTTGGCCTGCGACTGGGGATCAATGCCGGCTATATGAAGTTCTCGCACAAACAGCGCTGGCTGCCGTTCTAGCTTGTATGGAAGTTGCAAGTCGCAAGGCTTGCTGCGGGCGCGGGATTGTAGATCTGGGTAAAATCGCGCGGGTCGCGGACGATGAACGATCCGGTGTAGCTGATCCTGGCGGGTGACGAGAGCCAGCTGAACAGCGGCGTGTAGAGGTAGTTGATCTCCACGAACATCACCCCCGATCCGGTCGGGGCGATGACTTTGGCGCCGGTCGGTCCCATCCCCCCAGTGACGGTCGTTCCGGCATTGCTGGCGGTGGCGTCGGTGCCCGCAGTAGTGGTGGTCGTGCCGTAGGTGGAATCGTAGCCGGTCCCGTTCATGAGCCCGATGCAGCGCTGCCAGTGAATCTTCTGGATGCCTGCCGAGTTTTCAAGGCTCGACAGGATGACCCTGCCGTTGGTTGTCAGACCGATCGACTGGCCCTGAAATTTCAGGCCCTGGAAGATGTCGTTGACATCGACTTCGCGCATCTGCTGGGTCGAGAGCGAACTGTTGACGCCCACGCGCGAGGCGGAATCCGACAGGTTCAACGTAATCTGGCTGAGCTTGAGATTGGTGATCGCCAGGTTCGCGACGTCCAGGCCATAGCAGCCCAGCGTGAGCAGGATTGGAAAGCCCATGGCAAATTCGGTAAGGGCCAGCCCGGAGGAATTGTCCCGCCAGCCCCGCAACAGATACCTGAGCGCGTTGCCCCCGATCCGTATCGTCAGGTACATAATGTCGCAGCCGTACGCACGGTCTGGTTGGCATAGGGCTGGTTTTTGAGCACTGTTTGGGCCGTCACGGTTGCCGTATCGGCCCACCCCATGAACTTCTGGATCGAGAAGATCCGCGGGTAGGTCACCTTCATGGTATAAAGCGCGACTTCGCTGGCTCCCCCTGCGCCCAGGCTTGCATCATCCGAATCCCAGGTGCCATTGCCGTTGATGTCGGAAAAGCACTCACCGACCTGGCGGATGCCGTCGCCATTGCTATCGGTAAACGGCTCAGGCTTGCCGACGTTGGTGAAGTTCGAATAGCTTTGGCGGGTTGCCACGAATGTGGCGTTGGGGGCGATCACGCGGACCATCGCGATTACCTGAGTGTCCAGCGTGCTTCCCGCCGTTGTCGTGGCATTCCCCTCGATCGTCGCATCGCGCGCGGCTTTCTGGACGGAACCGTTGACCACTGCGGTGGTAATAACCTGATAAAGCAGGTCGCCCATGCCCATCATGAACATGAACAGCACGGGCGCGATCATGGCGAACTCGATCGCGGCAACTGCGCGCGTGTCGCCGATCGCTCGCAAGGTCTGGCGCCCTATCACTGTGCCAGCCTCAACTTCGCGACCTGCAGCGCGATCTGCTTGAACGCGGTCTGGAGCCCGGCATTGTCACTGGCGTAAAAGGCATAGCCCGGGGTTGCGCAGGCGTTGAGTTCGTTGGTTAGCGACTGTCCGAAGCCGACCACGAAGATTGTGATATTGCGCGCCTTGGCCGCCGCGCATTCGGTGGTGAAGCGCGTGTTGTGGAAAGCCGGGTCGTTGCTGAGCGTGCCGCCAGTGACGCGCTGGTCATAGGATTCCATCCCATACATCCCGTAGATCGAGCTGTTGGGCGCCATGTCGCCATCGGTCATGAACACGATGTAGCGGTTGGGAGGATTGTTGCCCGGCCAGGCGGCTGTATCCGAAGCGAAAATTCCCGTGGGAGAAAGCAACCGGACGCCCCAGATCATGCCGGTGTCGTGATAGGTGCCGCCTTGCGGCTTGAAATCGGGATCGCTGACAAAGCTATTGACCGCAGTCCGGTCCATGACCTGGAGCCGCTGGGCCGACTTGCCGCAGGAGACATAACCCGACGAGATATTGTTGGTCATTGCCAAGTTGGTATATTGTCCGGTCACCGCAGTGCTGTTGCTGTCGCCGTAGGGATTGGTGGTGTTGCCGGCATAATTGATCGTGGTGGTGTTGCCGCGATAATAGACCACATCGGGCCACATCGGGCGCCAGCTGGTGGCGTCGCTGGTCGGCACCAGATCGGGGTCGAGATCGCCTGGCAAGGCATTGACGTCGAAGGTGGCCGATGCGGTGGTATCCCGTTCCTCGATGCAGCCCTGCCAGCGGCTGGTCGCAGCAGTGATCTTGCTCGGGTCGTCGACCGAACTGCCGCCCTTGAACCCGCGCACGTCGTAGGGCCATTTGCCATAGCTCCAGGTGGGTGTGACGACCTGGGTGGTTGTGACACACTTGCCACCGCCGCCCGAGGACCACGCTACGGTCTTGACGCTGGCCGTGCCAGAAGTGGTGAAGCTTGTCGTCGGCGTGCGCCCGGCATAGCCGTTGCAGGTGGTCTGCGGCACACCGTTCGTCGTAACCGACGTCGGCGCGCCGTTGTTGGTGTCACCGATGACCTTGCGCGTCTGATACGACCAGGTGTCGACCAGGTAATTGCTTGGCAGCAGGTAACCGACGTTGGCGGTCGAGGTGTAGGGAACGAAGCCATAACGGATATGCGCGTTGGCATCGGCATTTGCGGCGAGCGTATCGTAGAACAGCAGGACCGCCGAGCGCAGGCCCTGAATCTTGGCGCCCGACTTTTCCGCTACATAATATCCGGTAGTCCCGTCTGCGCGGGTATAATTGTTGACCGGCTGGCTGCATCCGGCGGTTCCGTCCGAAGTCAGGCAGGCCATCGATCCGGTGGTGTCGAGCACGAACATGATGTCGCTGTCGCCGATATCGAGGCGGGCAGCACAGACGACACTAATGGAGTTCGAATCGTATCCGAACATCTTCATGATCGTCATCGGCACGGTCGCCAGGGCGGTCGCGGTGACCTGGCCATCGGTGGTCCGGGTGGGGGTAAAGCTGACACTGGCCGTATCCATCCAGCCTGCGGTAAAGTTGCTGGTGAAGAAGGCATTGGCCTGGGCAAGCGCATTGGCGTCAAGCGTGCTGCCGGTGGCCGTGGTCATGAATTTACGCCCGGCAAGGGCACCGGCATCGCAGGCCTGCTGCAGGCGGACTTTGACCAGATAGGCTCGGGAGACGTCAACTGCCGAACCAGTCAGCGCCGAAAGCGGGATCAGGAAGGCCGCTATCATCGCCAGCGTGTTTCCCGCAATGTCCTGGGAAAACATGGCTAGGCGCGCATGGAAACGCGCCAGACCATCAAAGTGAGGCAGGAGATGACAAATTGACCGCTTCATCCCGCCGAAATAAACGCAACTAGGCTATTGTTTCATTGGGTGGCGCATCAGGGTTTCGACTTAGATCCGAGCGGTAGGCTGCTGGCGTCCTTAAGGGCCTTGCCGCTAAGGTTGCGATGCCGATTACGGCGAAGACCGGGACTTTAGCACTTGCCCCTGAGGAACTCTGGCGGCAAAGCGCGCGCGATGTTATCCGATCTAGACCAGCAGCCCGCTGACGCGCTTCTTGCGCTGATCAAGCTCCACGCCGCCGATCCGCGCAGTGACAAGATCGATTTGGGAGTGGGGGTCTACCGCACAGGTCAGGGCGCGACCCCGGTATTCGGCGCGATCAAGGCGGCGGAACAAAAGCTGGTCGATACCCAGGATTCCAAGGCCTATCTCGGGCCCGAAGGCGACATGGGCTTTGTCCACGCGCTGATGCCCTATGTCTTTGGCCAGGCCGACCCCACCAAGGCCGGGCGGATCGAGGGAATGCAGGTGCCAGGCGGCACTGGCGCGGTGCGGCTGGCAGTGGCGCTGGCGGTCCGCTCGGGGGTCAAGCAAGTGTGGATGGGCACGCCGAGCTGGCCCAACCACGCCCAGATCTTCGCCGACCTCGCGCTCGAACTGCGGCCGTTTGCCCATTCCACGTCGGCTGGTGCGGTCGATATGGACGCGCTGCGGTTTGCCATTGCCCAGGCCGGGCCGGGCGACGCGATCCTGCTCCACGGCTGCTGCCACAACCCGACCGGCATCGATTACCTGCCCGAACATTGGGACGAGATTGCCGGGCTGATCGCCCAGGCCGATCTGCTGCCGATCCTCGACCTGGCCTATCAGGGGCTGGGCGCGGGGATGGAGGAAGACGCCTATGGCGTGCGGCGAGTGATGGGCGCGGTTCCTGAAGCGCTGGTAGCCTATAGCTGCGACAAGAATTTCGGGCTCTACCGCGACCGTGTCGGCGCGCTGTATATCATGATGGCAGAGGCTGGGCAGCTGCCCACAGCGCTGTCCAACGGCAATGCCCTGGCCCGCGCCAACTGGTCGATGCCGCCCGATCACGGCGCGGCCGCCGTGCGCCTGGTGCTGGAAGACCCCGCCCTGACAGCGCAGTGGAGCGACGAGCTCGACACGATGCGCGCGCGGATGGCGCAAGTCCGGGCCAGGCTCGCTGTGGCGGGTCATGCAGGTTCGGTCGATCTCGCCCCGCTCGGCCGGCAGCACGGGCTATTCTCGATCGTGCCGCTCAAGCCCGAGCAGATCATGGCGATGCGCGAAAAGCACGGGGTCTACATGGCCAGCTCGGGTCGAATCAACATCGCCGGGCTGACCGCAGCTAACATCGACCAGTTCATTGCCGCTGTGGCTGAGGTGACTGGCTAGAGGGCGATCTGAATAATACTCCGAACTAGGCCAGGACTCATTGATCACAACCAGACGGTTGCAGCGATTGAGATGGCTGACAAGAAGGTGTGGGCGCAGCGGTCATATCGGGTTGCGCCACGTCGCCAGTCCTTGATGCGGGCAAAGACATTGTCGATCTTGTGACGCTGGCGGTAGAGGACCTTGTCATAGTGATGACTGGACCTTGGGATCTTCGGGGTCGGCCTACGGATTTCTGGCCCACGCCGCAGCGACCGTGATTGCCTGAATTGCAATGGTCCTCGGCTGAACTGGCCAGGCTCCCGTGTTTTATCCGCCCATCGGTGACAATCGGCTAGCGTATCGCGTTTTCGCGGGGCCTATTGAAGTTGCAAGCCGTCCACCAGTTTGTGCCGACTATACTGACGCACGGAGATATATGCTCATGCTGACCCGCCGCATTTTCATCGCAGCCACTGCCGCGACGGCCACCGTTTCTGTTTCACCGGCGTTGGCAAAGTCCAAGGTCACAGGCAACCGAGCCGATGTCGTGATCATCGGTGCCGGTCTGTCCGGCTTGAATGCGGCATCGCTGCTTCAGGACATGGGCTTCAAGGTGGTGGTGCTGGAAGCAGGCAGCCGCGTCGGCGGCCGCGTCCAGACAGTCGATACGGTTGAAGGGCCGATCGACGTCGGGGCCAGCCAGATCGGCCGTGGTTACGCCCGCGTGCTCGATGCCTGCCAGAAACTTGGCCTGAAGCTGATCTCCGAAGATCGCGATCTGCTGTCATTCGGAGGATATTATAAAAACACCTGGATCGACAACAAGACGTGGGAGTCGAACCCGCTCAACCTGACCGTTGGCGACGAACGCCGCATTGCGCCGATGATGATGGGTCAGCAGATCGCGTCACGCTACAACCCGCTCAAGGAAGTCGACGAATGGCTCGATCCGCGCTTTGCCAATGTGGACATTTCCCTGCGCGAACTGATGCAGCGGCATGGTCACAGCGCGCAGGCGATTGAACTGGCGAGCTATTCAGCGCCAGGCATAGGTATCGACGAAACCTCGATGTTGCGGATGTGGCAGGAAGAGACGCGCACTGCCATCGATCGTAAACTTGCGCCCGCCCTATCGGCGACCAAGCGCGAGCATCCCTTCGGTGAGTCCAATGACCACAACCTGATGAACGGAGTGGCTTCGATCTCGAACCTGGTCGGCGGAACTAAGATGCTGCCGCTGGCGATGGCGGCCAAGCTGGGCGATGCAGTGCGCCTGGGCAAAAAGGTCGGTAGCATCGCCATGACCAACACTTCGGCCGCCGTGACCTGCACCGACGGATCGGTCTATAATGCGCGTTTCGTCATCTCCGCCTTACCGTTCTCGGTGCTGCGAGATGTCCAGATCAGCGGTTCGCCCAGTCCGCTGGCCCATCAGGCGATCACCCAGATGCCCTATGCCAACACGGCGCGGCTATATCTGACTGTCGACAAGCCGTTCTGGAAGGATGATGGACTTCCGCCGTCGTTCGTCACAGATGGTCCGCTCGGCATGTTCTGGGGCATCGATAACCACACTGGGATCGGCGAGCATCGGGCCATGGTGGTCATGGTCGGCCAAGTCGCCCAGCGGATTGCTGCCATGGACCGGCCCCAGGCCGAAGCCTTCCTGGTCGCGGAAATGGCGCGGATGCGCCCGTCCTCACGCGGGCTGCTAAAGATTGCGACTTACAAGGACTGGCTGCGCGATCCGCTACAGCGCGGCTGTGGCTTCAGCCTCGCGCCGGGCCAGGTCAACGCCTTTGCCCGCGATATGGACAAGCCGTGGCAGGTTTTGCACTTTGCCGGAGAACACACCCGACGGCTCGATATCGGCATGGAAGCGGCGTTCGAAAGCGGCGAACGTGCGGCGCTGGAGGTCAGCGCGCGAGCCTGACGGCGCTTTTGCAGTAATGCCAACATAGTGAATGGAGCGACTATGCGGTGGAGCGGTTTGTTGCTGGCGATTGTGGCGCTCACCGGGCTGACGCCGGCTGCCGCGCAGATGGCGCCTCCTGCCCCGGTTGTCGTTGCGGTCGGCCCGGTGGTCGGACCCCCGCCAACGGTAGGCGGTGCCGAATTGGCTCCGCCGCAGCCCGATTATGCCCAGCCTGGATCATGGGCTGCGGGTCCTTTCGGTCCGGGCGCGACTGCGGCGCTGCCCGCGGGGGCGAGCCCGGCGGCGCGCCGTGCGCCGGTCGATGTGTTCTATGTTCATCCGACAACTGTTCGGTCCGATACGCTGCTGAACCAAGATATCGGCGATGCCGTGTCGAACCGCTGGACCGATGAGAGCGCAGTCGCTCGCCAGGGCAGTGCTTTCAACGGGTGCTGCCGCGTGTTCGCGCCGCGCTATCGGGCAGCCACCTACAAGGCGTTCATCAGCCCGGCGGTGCAGGCCAAGGCTTTTGCGCTGGCCTACACCGATGTCGAGCGGGCGTTCGACTGGTATCTAGCGCACGAAAACCATGGTCGTCCGTTCATCATCGTCGGGCACAGCCAAGGCGCCTTCCACATTGCCACACTCCTCGAAAAGCGGATCGACGGCACCCCCCTTCAGCGGCAACTGGTCGCCGCGTATATCATTGGCATCGTTCTGGGCGAGGGCGAGTTCGGGTTGAGGTTCCATCATGTTGGCATTTGCCAGACGCCAACGGCAACCGGCTGCGCAGTCCAATGGAATGCAGTTCTCGCTTCCACCGACCTGGCCGTGGCCACGGCTCGCGCGCGGCAGCCCTTTGTGAACAAGTACGGCGATGTGCCCGGCAAGATGACGCTGTGCGTCAATCCTCTGACGTTTGACCGCCGCCGTCCGTCTGCTCTGGCCAGCGCGGCGCGTGGCGCGGTTCCGGGCCAGCCGGAATTTGGTGCCATGTTGCCCTTGCGCCGCGGCGCGGTGGCCGCGCATTGCGATCAGGGGCTGCTCGTGGTGCAGCCCGATGCCGCGCTTGGCCTGGAACCCCTGACTGGCGGGGTCATGCATTATCACGACATCGGCCTGTTCTATGCCGACGTGCGCGCCAATGCGGCGGCGCGAGTCCAGGCCTTTCTCGCGCAGCATCGCCGCCCACGCTGATGCGGGCGCCGCGCATCGTTGTCGGCCTGCTGGCACTGATCGTCATTGGGGCAGGACTGTTCGTCCTGTCCGCCCGGAGCGGGTGGTTGCGGCTCGATGAAACGGCGCTGCGGCAAAGGTATGGTTTGCCCGCGTCGCAGTTCGAAACAATCGGCGGTCAGGCGCTTCACCTGGTGGATGAGGGCACTGGTCCGCCGGTCATGCTGGTCCACGGCTCGTTCGCCAACTTGCGGATGTGGCAGGACTGGGCTGACAGGCTGAAGCCTGGCTACCGCGTGATCCGGTTCGATCGCCCCGGCTCGGGGCTGAGCGGCCCCAATCCGGCAGGTCGCTATGACGGCGATGCCGAGGCCGAACTGATTGGCAAGCTGGCTGATCAGCTCAAGTTGGATCGCTTCTTCCTGGTCGGTACCTCCAGCAGCGGCGAGGGGGTTTCCCACTACGCCGCGCAGCATCCCGAGCGGTTACGGGGACTGATTCTCGCCAACGTTGCCGCTGGACCGCTGGCCAGGTCGTCACCGCATGTCAGTCCCTATTTTCGCGCCGTGCTGGCGATCGATCCGTTGCTCGGTGGCTGGCACAGTCAGGCGTTGTGGCGCGGGGTGCTGGACAACAATTACGTCGATCGGGCCAAGGTGACGCCCGGCCTCGTGCGCGAATGGACTGATCTCAACAACCGGGCGCAAGGCTGGCCGCATAATCCCCGGCCCGATGGCAAGGGTTTTGGTGCTGACACACCCGACGATCTGGCAGCGATTACCGTGCCCACCTTGCTGCTCTGGTCTGACAAGGATCCCGAGGTGCCGGTGGAGCGCGACGGCCAGCGCGCGCTGGCGCTGTTGGGATCGGCCGACAAGTCCCTGATCGTGGTGTCCAAGTGTGGACACATGATGCCGCAGGAATGCGGTCCCCAAAGCGCCAGCCAGGCGATTGCCTTCTTCGACCGGATCAGCGCCTCGGGCAAATGACCGTCGGTTGGCCACTGTTTCGGGGCGCCCGCATTGCCGCGTAAACGGGCCTAGTTTTGCCGCACAGGAGATACCAAAAACTGAAGCGCAGAGCGTTGATCGGCGGGAGCTTCGGTTCATTCACCTCTGCCGCGCTGGTTGGCAAGATTGTCGCATTTCCCGACTCTCAACCTGAGTGCTGTTACCGAGCGGTGCACTTGCCCTGCCAAGACCTCCCCGGTTGTAACGCCGCTTTGCCGATCCGATTGCAGCGCGCGAAAGCGATGTCGCTCTCCATCGTAGTCCGCGATGGGCTTGGCCGGTTGTCCGACTCGCAGTTCATTCCCCTTACCATCCCCCACTTGGGCAAGGCCGCCCACAGAAAGAAACGACGCCCAAAAAACGGGGAGGTGTCAACTGTGTCTCATGAAAGTAAATCCAGCCTCAAGCGGGTGCCGGGCATGCTTCCTGACCGTTCCAAAATCGGATGACGACCACCGCCTTGGGGTCCATCGGGCAACCGGCGCCCCGGTGTCGCGATCGACGGCAGGCAAATTCGGCAACCAGACCACTCTGGTCGGCATACCGTGGTTGTCATTGAGGCGTTGGTAAACTGTTACCGCTTGGGGACCACCTCGATTTCTGAGGACCAGATTTATGCCTACCGGCGCGATGGCATCGTCGTGCTGCGGGGTTTTCGACAGGTACTGGGTCGAACGGATGCAGGCGGAGGTTCCAGGGGTGATCGAAGCCGATTGGCTTCGGGAGTATCCTGACCACCTGTTCGTCAAGCCGCCCCAATCTCCGGCCTTCGCGTGATATTTCACCTGCACACCCCGTATTTTTCCAAGGGCAACAATTCGACAACACAAGTGCGGGCGGGGTGGCGGTGCGGCTGTACGGTCATGACGTGCGCTGGAACGACCTGCCCTACAAGGCGAAGATACCCGGGATCGACGCGATGCCGCAGAGCGAGCATCCTGATTCCGACGTCTTGCCCATTCTGTGGCGACGGACCAAACCTTCAATGCTCGCCTGACCGGCACATCATCTTCCAAGAGGAGCGCGTTCATGGCCCGACCGCACGAATTGCTGAGACCCACCTTCATCGTTGCCAACATCGATGCGGCGATCAGGTTTTACACCTATGTGTTCGACTGGACGGTTATCTTCGATCAGGTAATCAAGGTGGACAAGCGCTATCCGCCCGCAGCCCCAGATGGGGCCCGTTCCCGTCTGACCGTTTTCCAGGTGGAAGACCCCGAGCTTGGGACGTTGGGTTTCATGCAATATCTCGATCACGAGATCCCGCCCGGACCGAGCAAGTATCGCAAGCTGCTGTCGCAGGGTGAGGCGATCCTGGTCATTCGGACGACCGACCTGGATCTGTGTTACGAGCGGATCAAGCAAACCGATGCCGTGGTGATCGGTCCGCCAGCGGACTGGGAGGTCGTCGGCGAAAAGCCCGGTGAAGTGATCAAGTTGCGAACCATGTCGCTGTGCGATCCCAATGGAATCTACATGGAAGTCAACCGCAGGGACCCGGATTCACAATGGCCAGACCCGTCTGCTACATGATCGTCTTTGGTGCGTTCACCGATTTCGATCGTTTCATGGCCACCTATCAAGTGGCAGTTGCCCCGGTGATCGCCAAATTCGGCGGTGAATATGACCTCGTCGGAAGCGATCTGGCGATGCTTGAGGGGAGCTTTCCGGCGGGCGGGGGCGCGATAATCTCGCGCTGGCCAGACCGCGACGCGGCGCTCGCCTTCTGGAACTCGCCCGAATACGCCGAGGTCAAGAAATTGCGCGAAGGGACCGGCGAGTTTCAGGTCGTGCTGGTGGATGCCAGCTAGGCCCACAGATCAGGTCGTGCGATCTTTTCCGATAGGCGGATATAAGCGTTCCAATAAAGTCCAGACGCCGTCATTCTTCTATCATGTCGTGCGGCGCTCGCAGTTGCTGGGGGGGTGAATGGAAAAAGGAATTCCGATTCGCTCGATCACGCGATTCATTGCGGCCTTGAAGGCTATCAATCGAAGCGGTTCGCTGTCGCTGATGGAAATCGCCAAGGCCACACAGGTGCCGTAGCCAACCGCTTGCCGGATCGTGCAGACCCTGTTGTTCGAAGGCCTGGTCGAGTTGGAACCCGCGCGGAAGCGCTATCGCCCGACCGCCCTAGTCCAGACCTTCGCGACCGGATTCCAGCATGATGACGAACTGGTCCATACGGCCCGCGGGACAGTGTGACCCCTGCTCCGATCTCGCCGAATTGCGGAGCGCTTTCCAGCAGTGTAACGGGAAAGCCTTGCTGCGCCAGGGCAGCGGCCGCCGTCATCCCGGCAATGCCCCCGCCAGTGATCAGGACATGTTCGCTGCGGCTCACTTGGGCTGACCGCTGCCAACTTGCCCGTTAGCTGCATTATCGGCGCCACGTTGGTTGGCGAAATACCAATCGGCGATTACCTCGCGCGTGACCCACCACGCACCGGGAAGCGACTTGGCTTGCTCGATGAATTCGCGCAGCCCCCGCAACCGGTGCGCCCGGCCCGAAACGTGTGGATACAGTCCGACATTGATAATCAGTCCGGTCGTTGAGCTCTCGGCATCGAGCACGTCGAGTTCCTCGATCAGGGCATCGCGAAATTGATCGGTAGTGAAGTTTTTGCGGGTGATGAAAGTGAAATCATGGATTTCATTGGAATAAATCGCCGAGGCAATCGGGCCGTTAGGGGTCTTCAGCAAATAGGGCTGATCCTCGTTCATAATGTCGCAGTAGAAGGTCAAACCCTGTCCGCCAGAATGTCTGCGGTCTGCAAGGTGGCGTGCAGCGAATTGGCGAGCCAGCCCTTTGGCTTGTGCGTGGTGTACTGTTCGAACTGGGCCAGGGCGGCCAGCACGAGCTCTCGCTCCCTGGCTGGATCGTGGCCGAAATTGGACAGCCGTTCGCCCTGTTTCCAGTTGTGGGTGGGCAATTCCCGGCCGCGTTTCACAACGGCGTCGGTCATCGCCCCGCGCCGCTCGGACGTGACCGCATTGGTCGTGCAACTGGCCGCGACGCCAAGCTGGTCGAACAGCTCGATCAGCCGCCAACCCGCTGGCCATATTCACGCCAAGTGAAGTTCGGGAAATCAGGCACATTGCCCGGCAGCATATCGGGCGGGATAGCAGGCCCGCCCGCATTATAGGGTGTGTCGGCATCGGCATCTTTGGTCAGATCCCATGTCTCAAGATTGAAGGTCAGAATCAGCGCGACGCGCGCACCATTGGGTCAGCGCAGCGGCAGGTGTGCGGGCAGCGATTTGTAATCATATTCTAGATCAAATCACTCGCTTGCGGCTGCTTGCCTATTTCCCCTGGTTCATCGTGCGCACGAGCGCGCCAGATCAAGCCGCCAGCACTTCAAGCACAGCGCGCTCAGCAGACTCCATCGCGCCTTCCAGCCCGCGCGCGCTGGTTGCGGTATGCTCACCGCAGAAATGCAGTCGGCCAGCCGGTTTGCTCATGTCGTTGACAAAACCGGCAATCTGGCCGGGCCCGAAATAGGCCCAGTCGCCGCCGTTGAAGGTCTCGCCCGCCCAGCTGAAATAGGCGGCGCCGATCAGTTTCCCCTTGGCGGCAGGCCGCATCGCCTCGATCTCGGCCTGGACCATGGCCAGTGCAGCATCCTTGCCACGCCGGTCCCAGAAATTGGCAAGCGCACCGCGCGCCTGGACGATGAACCCGGTGATTTCTTCAGGGGTCGTCCCAAAGCGCTGCGGGATCACGGTGCCGGCCATCCCGTCGGTCCACATCCCGGGCGAAAGGCCGTCGGCTTCCCAGAACGGCGCGCTCGCGGTGAAGAACGCCATCGACAGCGGCTGGTAGGGCAGCGTGGCGACGGCCTGCGCCTGTCGTCCGGTCAGTGCGGGCGAGACATGGACGTGCCGCAATGTGGAAAATGGTAGCGTGCAAATCACCCGCCCAGCCGAAAAGCTCGAGCCGTCGCGGCAGCGGACCGTGGCGCCGGTGGACGTTGTCTCGATCGCGACGACCTCGCGGCCGAGCAGCACATCGCCCTTGAGTAATTTTGCCATGGCTTGGGGCAAACGGATATTGCCGCCCTTGACCGCCAGCGATCGCGGTCCGGCAGCCGCCATCGCTTTGACGAAGCCGTCATTGTATTCCAGCATCAGCGCGGAGACATCCCAGGCGTTGGTGCCGTAATAGGGCGAGACATCGTTGGCGAGGTGGATCGCCGCGTCCGACAGACCCTGCGACTTGAGAAATTCGTACAACGAAATATCGAGCCCGGCATTTGCCGGGTCGGTCCAGGCTGACCAGTCCTTCAATGGAGTGCGCTCGGCAATCAGCTTGCTGACGAGTTCAGCAGGCATCAGCATTTTGAGCCTATCGGGAAATGGATTGCCAGGAAACCGTGCCCATTCGTCGCGGGTCATCGGCTTGCCCGCCAGCCACAAGCGTGGCGGCGGGCCCAGGCGATAGCGCGCACCGACGTCGACAAGCTCTACTCCGGCGCGCTGCGCCGCGTCGATCCCCCGACCATACCCGTCAAACATCGAATTGAAGCCCATTTCGGGAGTGCCGGGCTGATCGAGCAGCGTCATGATCCGTCCGCCGACCCGCTGGCGGGCCTCCAGAACAGTAACCGGGACGCCCTGTTGCTCCAGCAGCCAGGCAGCCTGAAGCCCGGCAACTCCGGCGCCCAGCACCAGCACGTCGGGCTGGCCGGGCTTTGCTGCCGATGCAACTGGCGATCCGGCCTGGCGCCTCTCCGGTTTGGCGCGGGCCGCTTCGAGCGGAGCGCCCGCACTCAGTGCCGCCAAGCCCAGCCCGGCGACACCCATTGTAAAGCCACGCCTGTCGATCGCCATTCTGCCGATTCCCCGTATGCGCACTTTGGGCTTGACCACGCACCAGTGCAATTCTGTACCTTGTGCCGCAGAAGTGGCCACACTGTCGATTAAACCGGACAGCACTCCCCACCTGTCGGATAGTGTCGCAAGGTTTTCGGAACCCGCGCAAAATCGCCTATACTCAGCAGCCATAGCCCCGACGCCCGCGTTGATAACAGGAGCCGCAAGCCTTGGTAACCCCCGCCTCGATGCCTGCGCTGGTTCGGGCGCCTCGCAAACTGCAGATCGTCGCTGCGTGCGGACTGGCTGCATCCGCCCTGTGCCTTGCGCCGTCATCGACTATGGCGCAGCCGCAGGGTCAGACTCTCGTTGCTCCAGCTGCGCATCCCTGGCTGACTGTTGCTCAATTGCGCACGATTTATGGCGATCGGCACAGCCGCTACATGACCATTCACGGCATGGACGTGCACTACAAGGATGAAGGTCCGCGCGGCGCGCCGGTGCTGTTCCTGGTCCACGGCTCGGTCAGCTCATTGCGCTCATGGGATCGTATCACCATGCTGCTCAAAGGCCGCTACCGCGTGATCCGCTACGATATTCCCGGCTTCGGCCTTTCCGGAACCATCTCCGACGGCGCAGCGGCCAGGGTCTTGCCGACAGACATCCCGCTGGCGCTGCTTGATGCGCTGGGCGTCAGGAAGGCAACGGTTGTGGGCGTGTCGAGCGGCGGGACGATGGGCATGTACCTTGTCGCGCGCCGTCCCGAACTGTTCGAGCGCCTGATCCTGTCGAACACACCGTCCGATCCGGTGAAGACCGGCAACTTAGTTCAGCCGCCGAGCTTTCTCGCTGCTCAGGCCCGTGTGAAGAGCACCGGGTTTTCCGATCAGGACTTTTGGAACGAATTCTTGTCCTATTTCTCGGGTAAGCCCGGCCGGATCAGTGCTGGCACGCGGCGCGAATACTATGATTTCGGCCGCCGGTTTCCGGAAAAGCACCCGATCGCCATGGTCGCGCGGATCGGCGACGGCAAACAGGCGACAATCGAGATGGCCAAGATCACCGCGCCCACAATGCTCATCTGGGGCGGAGCCGACCCCTTGCTGCCCAAGCCTGCCGCCGATGCCATCGAGCGCTATCTTGCCGCTGCGCCGATCTCGCGGGCGGTTCTGCCGGACGTCGGCCACTATCCGCCGCTCGAAGTGCCCGACCGCTTTGCCCGCCTGATGGTGGACTATATCGAGGCGGTGACGCCGAAGTCGGCACCCTAGTAACTGAAACCAGGCAAAAGCGCGCAAGATGCAATTGTTGGCGCATCGGGCAGCCGGAGTAATTTCGTAACGCCTTTATCCGGGCTTCAGGACACAAAATTTCTCGAGCGCCGCGAGCCCGATTAAATCCGACAGGCGAACAGAAGCCAATTTTGTGTTCAGGCCGCGCAGTTTTCGACGAAACATCCATGGGTCGATCGGGGGACAGATCAACTAGCTGCAATAATCGACTATCGCTCGATCATACTGGGATGCCTTGAGCAAGGTAACGAGCGGCGAAGCCTAAAATGCAAGGTATCGACTAACCGATTACGAGATGAAGTAATCATGGTATTTTTGTCGATAATACGCTGATTTTTAAATAAAAATAATAGATAATACGCAGCAGGGCTATGCAATAAAGTTGCTATTTTTAAACAACTTTTATTAAATGAGGGACACCACAATGGACAGATTTTCACCGAACCGGCGTTTTGGCGCTTCGCTTTTAACGATGGCGCTTTTCAGCGCGCTTGCGGCGGCGCAACCAGCGTTCGCGGCTGAAGCCGCCACTTCAGCCGCTGCCGAGGAGGCGAAAGCCGATGATGGCGCAATCGTCGTCACCGCGCGCAAGCGCTCGGAAGACATCCTCAAGGTTCCAGTAACAGTTGTCGCGCTTACCGGCGAAATTCTTGAACAGCGCGGCGTCGTTTCGGTCATCGACGTTGCGGCGTCAACGCCCGGCATCAACATCAACAACAGCTCTTCAGGCCACGCTGACCGCGCATTCCAACAGATCATCATGCGCGGCTTCACCTCGTCGAACGTGAACGTGACCACCACTTCGATGTTCATTGATGGCGTGCCGGTCTCGTCACCGTCTGAACTCACCTCGATCAACAATCCTGAGCGGATCGAAATCCTCAAGGGTCCGCAAAGCGCCTACTTTGGTCGCTCCACCTTTGCCGGCGCGATCAATATCGTCAATCGCGCCCCGTCCGACAAATGGGGTGGCACCCTGAGCGGTTCCTATGGCTCTTACGATAGCTACCGGATCCAGGGTTCGGTCGAAGGCCCGATCTTTGGCGACGTGCTGACGTTTCGGGTGACCGGCGACAAGTATAAAAAGGGCGGCACCTGGACCAACGCCTTCAACAACGAAAAGCTGGGCACTACATCAACGAAAACCGGCACATTCATGCTGCAATTCGAGCCTACGTCCAACTTCAAGATGAAACTCTTCGGTCTTCTGAGCGAGGACAACGATGGCCCGCCGGCCCAGGCCCGCGTCAATGCCTATTACGTGACCCTGCAGCCAACCCTGGCAAATCCCGCCAACTTTGTGACCAGCGCCGCTGCGCCGACCAGCGGCATAATCCTTCAGACGGGTCAGTCGAACTGCACTCTGACCGGCGATACCCGAGGCGTGCTTAACCCCGCCACAGGTCTGAGCCTGGGCGTGCCGATCAACAACCCGTTCATCTGCGGCACCATTCCCACATTTGCCGACGCGCCTTCGTTCAATACGACGACGACCGACGGCATTCGTGCTTGGCTCGCCGGCACGACCAATCGCTTGGCCTCACCCAACGAGACCGTTTCCGGTTATGGCCTGCGCCGCAAGACCCAGCACTTTCACTCGACGATCGATTACAGGATCACTAACGAAGTGTCGCTGGCAGTGCTGGGCGGATACAACCGCGAAATCTTCACCACTTTGATCGATCTTGATGGTTATGACACCTCACGCATTCCCAGCGCGGCCAATCCCAAGGGTTACAGCGATTTCCCGTTCCTGGTTGAGCGCGAAAATCGTGACTGGTCCATTGAAGGCCGCCTCAACTACGATTCCGGAAACTTTAAAGGCCTTGTCGGTGTCAGTTACCTGAGGGCGCAGAATATTACGGGTGGCGGCGGCGCATCGGGAGCATATTCCTCGGCTGTTTTTTCGCCGGGCGATCGCGCGATCAACAAGACGACCGGCCTGTTCTTCGGTCTGACCTATAACTTCACGCCGGAATTCTCGATCAGCGCCGAAGGTCGCTATCAGATCGATGCCCTCTCGCTTATTGCCAGACCGGCTGGTCGTACTGCCGTGGCCAGCACCTTCATCCCCGCCGGTTTCTACGCCGGTGGCTCGATCCTTGCTGCACAAACCTATAAGAACTTCGCGCCGCGCGTCATTGCCAGCTATCAGGCGACGCCAGATATGCTGTTCTACGGATCGGTCTCTCGCGGAATCAACCCTGCGCTGAACAACGTCAACATCCTGACGCAGTCGGCCTTGGTGCAAAGCGCGGCCGGGGCTGCCGGCGGCGGGCTGCTGATCAATCCGGAAAAGGTCACAAACTATGAAGTCGGCCTGAAGGGCAAGGCAATGGGCGGTGCCCTGCGCTATTCGATTGCGGCCTACTATGCCCAGTGGCGCAACCAGGTGAACTCGCTGACCATCGTGGTCGCCGATCCCACGACGATAACCGGATTCAGCTTCGCCAACGTTTCGGCAAACGCCGGCTCGACCGATCTCTACGGTCTGGAAGGCGATATGAGTTGGAAGGTCAACAACCTGATCACGCTCGACGCTGCCGGGGCAATCAATGGCAGCAAGATCAAGTTCCTGAAGAGCACCGCTATCAGCCAGCTGAGCGGTATCTTTGATTTCAGCGGCAAGCAGATGAAGCAGACCTCCAAATATTCTGCTAATATCGGCGTGACGTTTGGCGGAAACATTGCCAGTATGGCCGACACCAGCTGGTACCTGCGAACCGATTGGAACTACAAGTCGGGATTTTACACCAATGAGTCCAATGTGGCGAATACCAAAGCCCGCAGCGTCTTTAACATCCGCGCCAGCGTTACCAAGGGGTCTTTTACTTTGGAAGGCTTCGTCAACAATATCTTTAACGACGTTAACCCGATATCGGCAGCGGACAACTTTGTTTTCACACCGACGTTTGGTCTGACCGCGATCAATTCGGCGATCCTGATCGGCCTGCCTGAGAAGCGCACGGCAGGGGTCGTCGGCAAGTTGAAGTTCTGATCTGAAAGCCGCCAGTGCAGGAAGCGTGGAAGGTGGCCGGGTGCAAACCCGGCCACCATTTTAACTACAGAAGTCAGATACGCCCCTTGGTCGAAACCGGCCAAAGGTTCAGTTCGGCGACAAATCCCGCGCGACCCTGAAGCCCAGATGCGGGTTGCGGGCCGCCGACGGATTGCCGATGCGTTGCGCCACCCGCACGCCCCAGCCCGTCAGACTCTACCCGCCGCCGCAAACATCGCGCAACAGACACGACCCGGTCAGCCAGGCTGAGCCGTTTGCAGGAGAACCGTGATAATCATCGTGGTGGCAATCCCCGCCCGGCCCGCATCTTCCCGCTCAGCGCCGCCCGCAAGGTGCTGGACAGCCGGGTTAGGATTTTGCCGCTACCGTGGCAGCGCCACCAACCCGTTCCACCATCCAAAGAAAGGCTTGATGACGCATTCACTTGTGGAGCAAGCGCACCGGGTATTTGTCGCTCACCAGCCCGGCAAGCGCCCGGCGGGCGCGGGCATTGCTCTCGCCATAGGCGTTGAGAAATACGCCGACGACGCGGTTGGCATCGGCGAGCCGATCAAGCTGCTTAGGGCCGGGCCGGTCATACCTGCCGATCGCCCCGCCGAAGTAATGGTCCACCCCTTCGAGAACCAGGCCATAGCGGTCATGCCCCGCTGCTGCCACCTCATATGGCACCAGATGCCCCTTCCAGCCATCGCCCGAAGGCGCGGTGATCCCGGGGACAACGTCGATCGAGCCGGTCTCGATCAGGGCGGGCACGGCGAGCCTGGCATAACCTGCGGCGGTGATCAGCATGGGGATCGGTGCGGGCGGAGAGAATGCGATGACCGCGCGGGCCAGGCGCGGATAAAGCGGCATCGCCATCCCGGCTAGCGGGACCGGCTGGGCGCCCCCCAGGGTCAGCGCAGCCAGGCCGCCGTAGCTGTGCCCGGCGGCAACGAATGCCTGATCGCCAATGTGGGCGATCAGGGCGTTCATGTCCTCGATCCGGGCCTTCCAGCTGGCCAAACCGGGAAACCTTGAAGTGTCCGGATGTTCAGTCGAATCGACATGCAGCGGTGCGAGCACGCGGTATCCTGAGGCCACCCAAGGCTCGATGATCCGCTCATAAAACCGGGGTGAAGAGGCGGCCCCGTGCGAAAACAAAATGACGCCCTTGAGGCGAGCATGCGGAACCCATTGGCTGACCACGATCGCGCGACCCCCCGGCCCGATGAGCCCGAGCTTTCGCTCGACAGGCGCGGCAACACCCGATGCAGCGCGCAATGGCCGGGCCAAAGCGAGCCCGGCCCCGGCGGCCAGGGTTCCGGCAAGCAGATCCCGGCGCGTTGATCGCCGCCCGACGCTCATATCAGGAAACCGGCTTTTTGAGATAGGCGATCACTGCCTTGCGGTCGGCCGCATCGGGCAGTCCGGCAAAGACCATCGAAGTGCCCGGCACCACCGCCGCCGGACGGGTCAGCCAACGATTGAGCGTCGCCTCGTCCCAGCGCAGTTTGGCAGCCAGCATTGCCGGGGAATACGTAAACCCGGCAACAGCAGCCGAATTGCGACCGACCACGCCTTCGAGGTGCGGGCCGACCTTGCGAGGGGCTGTGGCAGAAACCGCGTGGCAGGCGGCGCAGCGCAAAAAGATCCGCTTGCCCAGCGCGGCACCCGACGGTGGCGGCGGCGCGGCGAGCACCGCAGTGCTGGTTCCAAGAACGGCAAGCGCGCCAAGCCCCGCTATCACCATGGAGAAATTGGATACCCGCATCATCGTAAAGACCTTTCAAAGAACCAAATGAAATGTTGTGTCGAGACTAGAACTGCTCAAACCCCTGGCCCGAGGGAGCCGAGGTTGCTCGGTCGCAGACCTTCTGGCGAAAGTCGGATTGATCCGGTCTGAAC
>JAYWBP010000045.1:0-115035 GCA_043781375.1 Novosphingobium sp. | reverse complement strand
CCGCGCGAGGGGCTGACGCAGTCGGGCCCGGTCTACGCACAAGACTCTATCCTTCACGCCACAGCGGGAACTGCACCAGTTTGCCCGCCGCGCTGGTCAGCGCATCGATCGCCCGCGCGGGCTGCATCGCCGCCAGGATCGCCGGGTCGGCAGCATTCATCCCCCCGGTCAGCGCGCCGAATGCGGGCAGGATCAGACGATGTTCGCTGGCGACCGCACAGGGCCGCGCGATCCGCCGTCCGCGCGCCGCGATCGTCAGGCGCGGGTGATAGTGCCCGGACAGCTCGGGCCGGGTCTCGCCACGCTGGGCCTTGTGGCGCAGCAGCAAGCCGCCGATCAGCGCCTCGTCGACGACCTCGCCGCCAATCGTCTTGGCCGTCCGCGCATCAAGCTCTGCATCGTGATTGCCGGTGATCCACAGCCATTGCGTCACCCGGGTCAGCGCGGCGAGCATCCCGGCGGCGTGGGGCTCCAGCCGTGCGGCCCCGGCGCTGTCATGGAAATTATCGCCCAGCGCATAGACCCGTCGCGCTCCGGTCTCGCCCACCGCCAGGGCGATTCGCTCAAGCGTTTCGCGGCTGTCATAGGGCGGCAACATCTGGCCGTGACGGGCAAAAAAGCTGGCTTTCTCCAGATGCAGGTCGGCCACCAGCAGCGCCTGCTCACGCGGCCAATACAGCGCGCGGGCCTGCACCAGCCGCATTTCCTCACCAGCGAACAGAAAGGGAACCATAACCCGCACTTGCCGCAGCCCCAAGCATTTGGCAAGCCGCACGCCATGACCGAATGGACCGCCCAAACCGCTCAGGCTCGCGCCTGGTTCGAACAGCTTCGCGACCGTATCTGTACCGCCTTCGAGGCAATTGAACACGAGTGCGGCAGCGCGGCCCGGTTCACCTATACCCCGTGGCAGCGCGAGGGCGATGGCGGCGCGCGGGGCGAGACCGGCGGCGGGGTGCGCGGGGTGATGAAGGGCCAGGTGTTCGAGAAAGTCGGGGTCAACGTCTCGACCGTCGTGGGCGCGCTCGACCCTGGCTTTGCCGCCACGATCAACGGCGCGTCGGAACAGAACAACAGCTTCTCCGCCACCGGGATCAGCCTGGTCGCGCATATGGCCAACCCGCACGTGCCTGCGGTCCACATGAACCTGCGCTTTTTGACGACGACCAAGGCCTGGTTCGGCGGCGGCGCCGATCTCAACCCGCCGCTGCCCTATGCGCAGGATACCGCCGAGTTCCACGCCGCGCTCAAACAGGCGTGCGACGCGCACGGCGCCGACTATTACGCGCGCTATTCCAAGTGGGCCGAGGAATACTTCCAGATCCCCCACCGCCAGTGCCAGCGCGGCGTCGGCGGGATTTTCTGCGATCACCTCGAATGCGCCGACGCCGTCCAGTGGGACGCCAACTTCGCCTTCCTCCAGGCGGTGGGCGAGGCGTTCCTCGATGTCTTCCCCAAACTCGTGCGCCGCCGCATGGGCATGGCATGGACCCCAGCGGACAAGCTCCAGCAACTCGAATGGCGCGGGCGCTATGCCGAATTCAATTTGGTCTACGATCGCGGCACCCTGTTCGGCCTCAAGACCGGCGGCAACATCGACGCCATCCTGATGAGCCTGCCGCCCGAGGCGGTGTGGAGTTAAAGGGGGAGGCTGCAAATCTGCAATTGGTGGAAAGCTCTCGGCCTGCTTTCAGGGCCGGAGTCCGGCGATGTCGCGTTTGGAAACCAAGTGATCCGACGCGGACTGGCAGCATTCGGCCCAATCGTTGCCCGGGGCACAACTTAACAAAAGACCGCTTCTAAGCGGTGGTGATTGGGCCATGCACGTCGGGTATTGGGTCGTAATTACGCGATAATATCGGGGATCAGGTAATCGGCGATCAGGGAGATCTGGTCCTTGAGCCGGAGCTTGCGCTTCTTGAGCCGGGCGATCTGGAGCTGGTCACCCGAGCCGGCTCCGGTCAGCGCGTCGATCGCCGCATCCAGGTCACGGTGCTCGATCCGGAGCACCTCGAGGCGCTTGCGCATTTCGTCTTCACCCACGCGCGTCCCGTTCCTTATGCATTCGCTTCGTCGCCAGTTCGGCTCGCCCCGGCGAGCCGATTCGCTCGCCCGCTCGGCTGGTCGCAGCCCTGCCCGCACTGGGCCGAACCGCATCCCTATCCGCTTCGCAAGCTAGGCTTAATATGCTTCTATGACAATTGCGTCGGCTAGTTGAAAACGCCGAGTCGGCGTCAGTCGGCCACGCCGGTTGTCAAACGGGGTCGTACCCACCAAGGAGTGTGTCGATGGAAACAGCGCATGTCAGTTCTTTGCAGCTCAAGCACGCCGGACTCGAACGGCAGATCCAGCAAGAAATGAGCCGCCCCTCGCCTGACGACGTGACGCTCCAATCGCTCAAGAAGCGGAAATTGCGGATCAAGGAAGTACTCAGCCACGTCTGATCCTTGCAAAAGTCCGCCGCGCCTTTCAAACGGCGCGGCGGGTTTTGCAATTTGGCTACCATCGGCTAGGCCCGGTGCATGACCAGCGCCGCTGCTTCTGCCCGTACCATCCTCAATCGCCTGCATGAGGTGATGGCGTCGCGCAGCAACGCCCAGGCCAAGCTCAACACTGTGGTCGAAGTGATTGGCAAGAACCTTGATAGCGAGGTCTGCTCGATCTACCTCCTGCGTGAGGGAATGCTCGAACTGTTCGCCACCAAGGGGCTAGAACAGAGCGCGGTCCACATCACGCGAATGGGCGTGGGCGAGGGCCTGGTCGGGCTGATCGCCAGTCGGGTCGATACACTCAACCTGGCCGAGGCAACCGCCCACCCCGACTTCTCCTATCGGCCGGAAACCGGCGAAGAGAAGTTCCACAGCTTTGCCGGGGTGCCGATCGTGCGGCGCGAACGTGCCGTCGGTGTGCTGTGCGTCCAGCATGTCGAGCCACGGCGCTATGAAGAGGTCGAAATCGAGGCCCTGCAAACCGTCGCCATGGTCCTGTCCGAACTGATCGCCAATGCCGATCTGGTCGATGAGGAAGCTGCCGCCGGGTTCTCGGCTGCGCAATCGGGGCCGCAGCGGATCACCGGGCTGACTCTGGTCAAAGGCCTGGCCAGTGGAGTCGCCG
Organism: Novosphingobium sp.; assembly: GCA_043781375.1. Lineage (GTDB taxonomy): Bacteria > Pseudomonadota > Alphaproteobacteria > Sphingomonadales > Sphingomonadaceae > Novosphingobium. The sequence goes on along the minus strand of JAYWBP010000045.1, from coordinate 111,921 downwards.
TCTATCATCAGCCGCGGATCACTATCGAGCATATCGTTGCCGACGACACCGAAGCTGAGCTCCAGCGGGTCTACCTTGCGTTTGACAGGATGCGCGACCAGATCGACCGCATGGCCAGTCAGGCCGAATTCGGCGTCGGCGGCGAGCACGAGGAGGTCCTCGCGACCTATCGCATGTTCGCCTATGACGAGGGCTGGAAGCGGCGGATCAAGGAAGCGATCGACAGCGGGCTGACCGCCGAGGCGGCGATCGAGCGGGTCCAGCAGCACACCCGGATGCGAATGCGGCGGATCGACGATGCCTTGCTGGCCGACCGGATGCACGACCTGGAAGACCTCGCCAATCGGCTGCTGCGGACCGTCTCGGGCCAGCTCGGCACGGCCGCCAGCCAGGGCCTGCGCGGCGATGCGATCCTGATCGCGCGCAACCTGGGCCCGGCCGAACTGCTCGAATACGACAAGCGCCGATTGAAGGGCGTGATCCTCGAAGAAGGCTCGCTGACTGCGCATGTGGTGATTGTGGCGCGGGCGATGGGCATTCCGGTGCTGGGCCGGGTGCGCGGCTTGCGCGGACTGGTGCGTGAGGGCGATCACCTGCTGCTCGATGCCGATCAGGGCAATGCCACAGTCCGCCCCGCGCCGCCGATGGTTGAGGCATTCGAGACACGCTTTGCCAAAAGCCGCGAGCGCCAGGCGGCCTATGCGGCGTTGCGCGATGTCGAACCGTTTACCCGCGACGGGGTACGGATCCGGGTCATGATGAACGCCGGGCTGCGTGACGACATGCCGATGCTCAGCCTGACCGGTGCCGACGGGATCGGACTGTTTCGCACCGAATTCCAGTTCCTGGTCTCCGCGACGCTGCCCTCGCGCGAGCGCCAGACCCGGCTTTACCGCGATGTGCTGGATGCCGCGGGCGACAAGCCGGTGATCTTCCGCACGGTCGATATCGGCGGCGACAAGATCCTGCCTTATCTGCGCCACAACGAAGGCGAGAACGAGGAGAATCCGGCGATGGGCTGGCGCGCGCTGCGCGTGGCGCTGGAGCGCGAGGGGCTGATGAAAGCGCAAGCCCGCTCGCTGCTCGAGGCTTCGGCGGGGCGCACGCTCAACGTGATGTTCCCGATGGTTTCCGAGCCGTGGGAATTCGATGCGGCCAAGGCAGTGTTCGAAGGCCAGCGCGCCTTCCTCAAGCAGCGCAACAAGGCGCTGCCCGAGACGATCCGTTATGGCGCGATGCTCGAGGTCCCAGCCCTGGCCGAGGTGCTCGACATTCTTGGCCCCAAGCTCTCGTTTTTGTCGGTCGGCACCAACGACCTGACCCAGTTCCTGTTCGCCGCCGACCGCGCCAATCCCAAGCTGGCTGAGCGCTATGACTGGCTCAGCCCGGCGATCCTGCGCTTCCTCAAGCGCGTCCGCACCGGAACTGCCGCCTACGATATCGACCTGGCGGTCTGCGGCGAGATGGGTGGGCGCCGGCTCGAGGCGCTGGCGCTGATCGGGCTGGGCTTGCGCCGCCTGTCGATCACCCCGGCTGCGGTCGGCCCGATCAAGGAACTGGTGTGCCAAGTCGATGCTGCGGAAATCGGCGCGGCGATGGACGCCTGGCTGGCTTCGCCTCCGCCGAATATGCGCGCGGCCTTGAGCGAATGGGCCGCCGCCCGGCAGATCGACTGCGACTGATTCGCCGTTTTACATTTTCGCACGAATTCTATGGCCGCAACCGAGGTTCGGCTCTTTCCAACCCGATTCCAGCAGGTGTTAACGAACCGTTGACCGCAGCGCGGCCTCGGACTGCCGTTACCGGGCCGGGCTGGCAACCAAACGTCGTTGACTCGATTGCGATTCCCGCGCTTGATCCGTCGTGGGGAACTATAAGAACAAAAAGACAGACGGGAACACGATGTCGGAAATCACGCTTCTCGAAGCACAACTGCCGAATGACAAGGTTGGCATTCGCCTGCGCCGCGCGCGTGAGGAAGCCGGGTTGAGCCGTGCGCAGGTCGCGGGTAATACCCGCATCCCCGAACGCCACCTGCTGGCGATCGAGGAGGGCAATTTTGCTGCCTTGCCAGCCCGTGCCTATGCCATGGGCTTCTCCCGTAGCTATGCCCGCGCGGTCGGCCTTAATGAGAGCGAGATCGCCAGCGACGTGCGCGATGAGCTCGACGGGATCGAGCATATCCGCGACCCACGCGCCATTCCGACATTCGAGCCCGGCGATCCGGCACGTGTACCCAGTGCCCGCCTCGCCTTGATCGCTACGCTCGCCGCACTGATCGTGGTTGCTGCCGGAACGGTGCTGTGGCGCAGCTATTACGCCCCGGCCGTGACCCTGCCGCCGGTAACCCAGGGCGAGCTGGCCGCGCAGCCGATAAGTGAGCCTGCGCCGTCACCTGCGCCCGCTGTCTTGACGGCGGGCGGCCAGCCAGCCCTTGCGCCAGCAGCGAATGCGCCACTTGTCGGGATTCCCACGCTGGGGCCCGCCGCTTCGAACCCGAGCCAAACTACGGCGTCGACCGCAAACCGTCAGCGCATCGTTACCGCTTCCACGCACCAGGCCGTGACGCCGAAGCCGACCATTGCCGAGCCGGGTCGGGCTGCCCCCGTGCCAAGTCCGTCCCCGGCCAACATGGCTGCAGGCGTTGCTCCGGCGCCCGCCCCGGCAGCTCCAGCCAGCCCGGGCACTCCCTGATCTTCCGCAGATTTCACGTCGAACAGCATGGCGTCGATTTACGCGTCGCTCTCGACATCATGCCGGGCATGCGCCAATCTGCATCACCGGGACGGGGCCCTTGTTGGGCGACAGGAGTGCCATAACAATGATCGGCTTTTCGCGCGGCAGGATTGGTGGATACGGGCTGGTGGCCGTGCTGCTGGCAGGCGCGGCCATGCCCGCCCTCGCTCAGGACAGCAGCGCCGACGCGCGCGTCCGCCGACTGGAGGCTGAGGTCAGCGCGCTGCAGCGCCAGGTTTTCCCGGTTGCCCAGGGCGGCAAGGTCTATACCCCCGAAATCGGCGCGAAAGCGGCACCCGTGAGCACTACCGGCGCTCCGGCGACGACTGCGGTGACCGACCTGCTCGGGCGAATGGACGCGCTCGAAACCCAGATCGCCCGGCTGACCGCGCAGAACGAGGATAACACCAATCGTCTGCGCCTGATCGAAGCGCGCTTGCCCGCGCCGACGGCGGTTGCAACTCCCGCCTCCACCGGCGCGCCTGCATTGATCCTGCCGGCCGCCCCGCCGCCCGTCCTCACCCCCGCTCCTGCAGCGAGCGCGCCGACCACCGTGACCACGACGACTACCCGGGTCACCATCGTTCCAGCCAAGCCGGTCAAGCCTGCGATCGCCGCCGGACCTTCGGCCGAACGTCTCGCAGCAGTGCGGGCGATCGTGCGCCCTGTGACCAGCGATGCCGGCGACGACGACTATTCCTATGCCTACCGCCTGTGGGAGGCCAAGTTCTATCCCGAGGCCGAGCAGCAACTGAAACTGTTCATCGACAAGAACCCGCGCCATCCGCGGCTCAGCTATGCCCGCAACCTGCTGGGTCGCAGCTTTCTTGACGATGCCAAGCCGCGCGAGGCGGCGCCGTGGTTCCTCCAGAACTATCAGTCCGAAAAGACCGGCCCGCGCGCGTCCGACAGCCTGCTGTACCTGGCCGAAGCCATGAGCCGTCTCCACGACGTCAGTCGCGCCTGCATTGCCCTGGCCGAGTTCAAGGACAACTTCCCCGGCGAAAGCGCCGGTCGGCTCAAGGCGCAATACGACGCCACCCGCGCCTCGGTGAAGTGCAGCTGACCGCTTGGGACCGCTCGCTCCCGGGTTGAGCCAGCGGTTCATGGCGGACCTTTCGGCGATCTGGCCGGAAGGCGCCGGGCGGCGACTGGGTCTCGCGGTATCAGGTGGTCCCGACAGTCTGGCGCTGCTGTTGCTGGCGCAGGAGGCAATGGCTGATCGGGTCGCGGTCGCCAGCGTCGATCACGGTCTGCGCGGTGAAAGTGCCGCAGAATGCGCCAAGGTCACGCGGATTTGTGCCGATCTGGGTGTGGCTCATGCGGTGCTGCCGGTCAGGGTAAAACCGGGCAATATCCAGTCCGAAGCCCGCGCTTCCCGCTATGCCGCGCTTGCTGCATGGATGGCAGCCGAAGGGCTGGACGCCTTGGCCACCGCGCATCATGCCGACGACCAGACCGAAACCTTGCTGATGCGGCTCAACCGGGGCAGCGGGGTCGCCGGACTTGCCGGAGTGCGCGCGCGGGGAACAGTGCCGGGGAGCCAGGCCATCGTTTTGCGTCCACTGCTGGGCTGGCGGCGGACCGAACTGGCGCAAGTGGTGGCAGACGCGGGGCTAAGCCCGGTGCAGGACTCCTCCAATCGCGACCCGCGCTATGACCGGGTCAGGCTGCGCTCTGCGCTGGCGCATGTCGACTGGCTTGACCGAGCTGCCCTCGCCCGCAGCGCCGCTCACCTTGCCGATGCGGATGAGGCATTGGAATGGGCGGCCCAGCGCGAACTGGCAACGGTGGTGTGGGGCACTGCAGGAGCCAACTGGTCGGGGCAGGTTCCGCGCGCTGTGGCACTCCGTGTAATGTCCGCAATCATTGCCCGGCTAGGCGGGACAGAACCGCGCGGCGGGGCGGTGGCGGCGCTGTGCGACCGGCTGGCGCAAGGCAAGACGGGAACGCTGTGCGGGGTTATCGTGAGTCCCCGCAAGACCGGTTGGCGCTTCGACCCCGAACCTGCGCGCCGCACTACATCCTGATCAGCTCAGCGCGTCACCCAACTTGGCCGATTTGCCACGGGTGATGATGACCCGGTCTCCCAGCTTCGCCACACCGAACAGCTTTTTCGCAAATGGGGCCGGCACCCCGACGCAGCCGTGGCTGGCATAGCGGCGCTCGACGTTAGTGCCGTGGATCGTCACCCCATCATTGGTCAGCCGCATCATGTACGGCATCGGCGCGTCGTAGAGATTGGAGATGTGGTTGGCGTCCTTCTGGGTAATCGGGAAGACGCCGGTCGGGGTCGGCTTTTCCTGAGTCCCCAGCAGCACTGCGGTCGCCCCGATCTCATAACCGGCACGGAAAGCCGAAAGTACCCGGGCGTCGAGATCGACGGTGATTACCAGCGGACCAGCGGGGACATTGGCATCGTCCCAGTGCCACTCGCCGTAAGGGATCGGACCCGCGATCGACAGGATGCGCTTGATCACGAAGGGTTCGTCTGCCGGGGCCGGTGCGACCTTGGGACCTGCGGCCGGGGCCGCTGCAGGAACAACCCTCGCCACATGCGGAACTGGCGCGGCGGCGCTGTGGGACGAGCCCGACGCGCGCGTGATGCTAAGCCCAACCACGGCCACGCTCAACAGGCCGCAGGCCAGAACGCCCCACTGGGCAAGACTCGCGCGCATGAAATTCTCCCGGTTAGGACCGTCAGGCTCCATCATGGCCATGGTCTCAGACCATTACCAGCGGTTTGCCCGCAGCGTTCCAGTGAGGGACTGCATAGCCGCAAAAGGTTACCCGTTGCTGGTTACCAACGGCGGCGCGCCAAGGCGGAGTGCGGCGGGTTGCAGGGCCATCTCGGTAAACAGGCGCCCATAGCGGTCGATCATCGGGCCGATCGCGAAGTTTCTGACCCGCTTGCGCCCTGCGGCTACCAGCGCCGCGCGGCGGGCAGGGTCGGCGATCAATCGGGCCATGGCAGCGCCCAGCGCCGCCTCGTCATCGACCGGGACCAGCTCGCCGCTGTGCCCCGGAACGATCACATCGCGCGGGCCAAAGCGGCAATCGGTCAACAGTAGCGGTGCGCCGCTGGCCATGGCCTCGGCCGCGACGGTGGGAAAGCCTTCCCAGCGCGAGGGCAGCACGAACAGCTTGGCACGCGCCATCCAGGCATAGGGGTTGGTGACAAAACCGATGAACCGGACATGCTCACTCACGCCAAGTTCTTGAGCCAGCCGGTGGAGCATACCCAGTCGGCTGCCCTTGCCCAGGATCACCAGGGCATGGCTGCGCCACAGGCCGCTTTTGGCATAGGCGCGGATCAGGAGCTCGTGGCCCTTTTGGTATTCGAGCCGCCCGGCGGTGAGGATGAAGGGCCGGTTTGGCGCGCCATGGATCGGCTCACGCGTCGCGCGCGCGATCGCCTCCAGATCGATCGGATTGTTGATCATCCGCATTCGAGCAGGATCGAGCCGGAGGTCCTCTACCAGGCCCTGCGCCATGTCGGTGGAGTTGGCGAGGACCGCATCGGCACGCGCATAGGCCTTGCGGGTCAACGCCAGCGAGCGGCTGGCGACCACCTTGCTGCGGGTTTCCTCGTCGATCACCGCCAATACGTTATTGCCCTCGCGCGCGATCCACTTGGGTCGATCCTGACCCATCCCGGCCAACGCCAGCCAGACCAGCATGTTGGTGCCTTTGAGAAAGCTCATCACCACGTCAGGGCGTATGTCGTCGATCATCTTGCGGAACGCCAGCGGCGCGCGGACCATGGTTGCCGCCAGTTTGAGCGGGGCGTACTGGGCAGAATTGGGCCCGTCGAAATTAAAGCGTTTGTCGCCATCGTCGGCCAGAATGATCCGACTCTGATCGGCTTGGGCGAAATACGGCCCTGCCTCACGCAGCAGGCCCATCCGCATATCGTAGCGATTGTGGTCCATGCGATTGAGCAGATGCACCGCGACCCGCTCAGCCCCGCCACCGTGCAACGAGGTGAGCAGCAATAGTACCTTGAGCGGGCGACTGTGGGCTTCGAAGCGTTCAATTCTTCCGTGCAAGGCCCGACTCCTTAAAGTCTTGCGCGATGCGGTTGTCAGCCATGGTCAAGGCTGGCAAAGGCAGGTCGCTGGTTCGTTACCCCTCGCAAATTCCCGGAGTATTCAGTGCCCCGCTTCGAATTACTCGTCGGATCGGGAGCCTTCTGGGAACGCGCATCTCGCGATATGGTTTCGGCCAAACAGCGGCTGTTGCTCCAGGCGATGACTTTCGAGGGCGATGCTGCGGGGCTCGGCGTGGCTGCGGCGATCAACGCCAGCCAGGCACAGGATCGCCGTGTGCTGGTCGACGATTACAGCCGCCACGTGCTCAACGACACCATCCTCAAACTGTCGCGCGACCCGGCGCTGATGGCCGAAGCGCGCATTACCTGGGCCATGTTCGAGGGCATGATTGCGGGCGGCGCGGGACTGCGGGTGACCAATCCGATCGCCGGCAAATTGCTCGGCTATCCGCTGCGCAACCACAAGAAACTGATCGTCGCCGATGGCATCGCGTGGATCGGCGGAATCAATTTCTCCGACCACAATTTTGCCTGGCACGACATGATGCTGCGGATCGAGGATGCGGCGGTGGCGCAGTGGCTTGCCGGGCAGTTCGAGGCTGACTGGCAGGGGCAGCCGGTGACTGCGTCGGCGACTTTCGACGGGATCGACCTGCTCAGCCTTGACGGTGCAAACAACCGTATCGCGTTCCTGCCCTTGCTCGATATGTTCGCCGAGGCGCAAGTCTCGATCGAGGTGATCAGTGCCTATCCGACCCAACCGTTCGTCGGTGCGCTGGTCAAGGCGGCGGAGCGCGGCGTGGCGGTGACAATCCACACGCCGCAGCCCAACAACAAGCCGGTGGTGCGCGATTTTCTAGTCGGTGTAGCTCAGCGCACCCGTCTGGACGTGCGGTTGCTGCCCGCCATGACTCACGCCAAGGCTGCGCTGATCGATGGTCATACGCTGGTCCTGGGATCCAGCAATTTCGACTTCGTCAGCTTCCGCACTAACAACGATTACGTTGCAACGATCCGCGATGCCGGATTGATTGCGGACTTTACCGCGCGGATGCTGGTGCCCGCACGCGCGGTTGGCGTGAGAGTAAAGCCAGGTGACTACCCCCAATGGCGCTGCCGGGCGGCGGGGCTGGGGCTGGATTTTGCCGATAGTGTGATAGCCAGATTGCGCCACAAGCGGCGCATTGCGGAGTGGTCGCGGCCCTGACGTTCAAGCCAAACCAGCCGCCGCCCGTGCCGCTGCCTCGATCGCGTCCCGGTCCGACTCACCCTTGCCGACCAGCCAGCTCCCGCCAACGCACAGCACCGCTTCGAGCGCCAGCCAGTCTGGCGCGCTGGCTTGGGTCACCCCGCCCGTCGGGCAGAACTTCGCCATGCCGAAGGGCGCGGCAATGGCCTTGAGCGCGGGGATGCCGCCCGCCGCTTCGGCCGGGAAAAACTTGAACCGGTCGAGCCCAAGGTCGAGCCCCAACATAATGTCGGCAGCATTGGCGGTGCCCGGCAGGAACGGCACCCCAGCTGCAATCGCCGCTTTTCCGAGCGCGAGAGTCAGCCCGGGTGAGACGATGAATTCGCTCCCCGCCGCCAGCGCCTCTGCGAGTTGATCGGGGTTGAGTACGGTCCCCGCGCCCACAATCGCACCGGGCACGCGCTTCATCGCCCGGATCACCTCGAGCGCGGCAGGAGTGCGCAAGGTCACTTCGAGCACTGGTAGCCCGCCTGCCACCAGCGCCTCGGCAATCGGCACGGCGTGGGCGACATCCTCGATCACCAGCACCGGAATTACCGGCGCGGTGCGCATGATCTGTTCGATGGCCCAGCTCATTTATCGGTCCTCAAAGCCCGGCCAGGGCGAGCATGGCCGAGGCACCATGCTCGGCACCATCGGCATGAAGCCGCATCATCACGAACAGCTCGCGGCCCACGCCCATGGCATCGGGTGGAGCAGGTGCAGGCTCGCGCCCGGTCAGATCCGCCAGCACTTCGAGGCTGCCCCGCTCGGCGCAGACCCGGATGACATCCCCATCGCGGATCAGCGCCAGCGCGCCCCCATTGAGCGCCTCGGGCGTGACGTGGATCGCTGCCGGAATCTTCCCCGATGCGCCCGACATCCGCCCGTCGGTAACCAGGGCGATGCGAAAACCGCGATCCTGGAGCACGCCGAGTGGCGGGGTCAGCTTGTGTAGTTCGGGCATGCCATTGGCACGCGGGCCCTGAAAGCGGACCACCACCACCACGTCGCGATCGAGTTCACCCGTCTTGAACGCCTCGTTGACCGCCTCCTGATTGTCGAACACCCGCGCCGGGGCCTCGATTGTCCAGCGTGAGGGATCGACTGCGCTGGTCTTGAAGGTCGCGCGGCCCAGGTTGCCGGTTACCAGCCGCATCCCGCCATCGGCAAGGAATGGCGTAATGACCGGGCGGAGCATCTCGCTATCGCCGCTGGTCGCGGGCGCATCGCGCCAGGCCAAAGCCTCGTTTTCGAGCATCGGCTCGCGGGCATAGGCAGCCATGCCCTCGGGCGAGATGGTCAGCACGTCATCATGTGCCAGCCCGGCGCCGAGCAGTTCGCGGATGACATAACCCATGCCGCCGGCGGCGTGGAACTGGTTCACGTCGCCCGATCCGCTGGGATAGACCCGCGCGATCATCGGCACCGCACCCGACAACTCATCGAGGTCCTGCCAGTCGAACACGATCCCCGCTGCCCGCGCCATCGCCGGAATATGGATCGCATGGTTGGTCGAGCCGCCCGTCGCCAGCAAACCGACGGCCGCGTTGACGATCGCTTTCTCATCGACCACCCGGCCCAGCGGGCGATCGTCCGCACCTTTGCGCGTCATCGCCGCCAGCCGGTGCACTGCCGCACGGGTTAAAGCCGAGCGCAGCGGCGTATTGGGCGTAACGAAAGCTGCGCCGGGAATGTGCAGCCCCATCATCTCCATCATCATCTGGTTGGAGTTGGCGGTACCGTAGAAAGTGCAGGTGCCGGGCGAATGGTAGCTCGCGCTCTCGGAGGCCAGCAACTCCGCGCGGCTGGCCTTACCCTCGGCATAGAGTTGGCGGACCTTCTGCTTTTCCTTGTTGCCGATCCCCGATGGCATCGGCCCGGACGGCACGAACACCGCTGGGAGATGCCCAAAGCGCAAGGCCCCGATCATCAGCCCTGGAACGATCTTGTCGCATATCCCAAGCAAAGCCATGCCGTCGAACATCTCGTGGCTGAGCGCGACCGCCGTGCCCAGCGCGATCGTATCGCGGCTGAACAACGACAGCTCCATGCCGTCCTGACCCTGGGTCACCCCGTCGCACATGGCCGGAACGCCGCCTGCGACCTGGGCCGTGGCGCCGGCCTCACGGGCATAAATCTTGATCGCCTCGGGATAGCGACCATAAGGCTGATGCGCCGAGAGCATGTCATTGTAAGCGGTGACGATCCCCAGGTTGGGCGCCCGGCCCCCAGCAATCGCCGGCTTGTCCTCCAGCGCGGCGGCAAAGCCGTGGGCAAGGTTGGAACACGACAGCGCGGTGCGGTCGGGATGCCGCTCGGCCTCGCGATCCATCAGATCGAGATACCGCTGCCGCCCGGGGCGGGAGCGGTCGATGATCCGGGCGGTGACGCGGGCGATGGTGGGGTGGAGGGTCATTGCGGGGCACCATGTGAGGGAACAGGCCCTTTCCCGACCCCACCCGCAAGCGGGCGGGGTTGGGGGAAGGCAACACAATCCCGCTCCCGCTTGCGCGAGCGGTTTGGGGAGGACCTGTCGTCCAGTCTACTCATGCCACGTCACCCCATCGCGCTCGGCCAGGGCGATCGCGGCGGACGGTCCCCAGCTTCCGGCGGTGTAAGTCTTGGGGACCATGCGGTGATCGGCCCAGCTTGCCCGGATGCCGTCGATCCAGTCCCACTGCGCCTCGACCTCGTCGCGGCGCACGAACAGGGTCTGGTCGCCTTCGAGCAGATCGAGCAGCAGGCGTTCGTAGGCGATCCGCCGCTGTGGGCCGGCGAAAGCGTCGGCCATGTCGATGTCGAGCGGGACCGAGCGCAGGCGGATGCCCTCGCGGTCTAGACCCGGAGTCTTGGCCATCAGCGACAAGCGGATGTTCTCCTCGGGCTGAATACCGATGACCAGGCGATTGGGTTCCGTCCGCGCGCCCTTGCTGGCAAAAATAGAATGCGGCACGCAGCGGAACTGGACGACGATCTCGGTCACCCGCTCGGGCAGGCGCTTGCCGGTGCGCAGATAGAACGGCACGTCTTTCCAGCGCCAGTTATCGAGGTGGGCCTTGATCGCTACGAAAGTCTCGGTGTCCGATGGCTTGCTCAGTTCCTCGTCGTAGCCAGGCACGGCCTGGCCCGAAATGGCCCCGGCGCGGTATTGGCCGATGACGCTTTCGTCGGGATCGATCAGGCGGAGCGAGCGCAGCACCTTGACCTTTTCGTCGCGCACAGCGGTCGCGTCGAAGTTGGCGGGCGGCTCCATTGCGACCAGCGCGAGCAGCTGGAGCATATGGTTGGCGACCATGTCGCGCAGCGCCCCGGCCCCATCGTAGAACTCGACCCGGCCCTCCAGCCCGACGGTCTCAGCCACGGTGATCTGGACGTGGTGGATGTACGCAGCGTTCCACAACGGCTCGAACATCAGGTTGGCGAAGCGCAGCGCGAGCAGGTTCTGGACGGTTTCCTTGCCCAGATAGTGGTCGATCCGGAAGGTGCGCTCCTCGGGAAAGGCGCAGCCGACGGCGTCGTTGATGTGACGGCTGGATTCCAGGTCGCTGCCGAGCGGCTTTTCCAGCCCGATCCGGCTGGCTTCACCGGTCAGGCCGCTGGCGACAAGACCCGCGATGGTCGGCTCGAACAGGCTGGGCGCGGTCGACAGGAAGATCGCCAGACCCTGGCTGAGCGGCCCGACCTTGGCGGCGAGCGCTGGGAAATGGTCGGTCCTGGTGGCGTCGAGCGACTGGTAGAACAGGCGTTCCAGAAAGCCTTCGATCGCCGGCTTGCGGTGGTCGGGCAGGAACTTGTCGAGCGCCTCGCGGGCAAAGCAGCGGTAGCTGGCATCGTCATGTTCGGAGCGGGCGGTGCCGATGATCCTGAGGTCGGCCGGGACCAGCTTGTCGGCGTGCAGCGCACACAACGACGGCAGCAGCATGCGTTGGGCAAGATCGCCGGTGGCACCAAACAGAAGCAGGCGATTGGCGGTAAAATTCACGAAGATCTGAGCCTTTCGTTGGCGGCGCGGCCTCGGTTAGCAGCGAGCCGCGCGAGGCGCCAGTGTGGGTTTGGCTAGTGTTACGCGTGACCTGCGATAGGCTCAAGCTGTGCGGACGTTGGTAGATCGTGCCAAACAGCCGCGCTCAGGCTGAGCCCGGCAAAGCCGTCGCGCTGCCTTTGCCCAACTCCTCCGCCGCCCAGCCCGCAGCCTCAGCCACGACCGCATCGGGATCATCCACCAACCCCCGCACCACACTCAGCAACTCCACATCCCCGCTGTTCCCCGCCGCAATCAGGCAATTGCGCACGAACCGATTGCGCCCGATCCGTTTGATCGGCGATCCCGCGAACAGCTTGCGAAACCCGGCATCGTCCAGCGCCAACAACTCGGCCAGGCGCGGCGCGGCGAGCTCGGCGCGCGGAAGGAAGGCCTTATTGGCTTGCGCTTCACTCGCAAACTTGTTCCACGGGCAGACCGCCAGGCAATCGTCGCAGCCATAGATACGGTTGCCCAGCGCCTTGCGGAATTCCAGCGGGATTGGGCCCTTGTGCTCGATCGTCAGGTAGGAAATGCAGCGTCGGGCGTCGAGCTGATAGGGTGCGGGAAACGCATCGGTAGGGCAGGCCTGTTGGCAGGCATTGCAGCTTCCGCACAAATCCTTGCCAGCGCGGTCGGGAGCGAACTCGAGCGTCGTGTAGATCGCACCCAGGAACAGCCACGAGCCATGGCTGCGGCTGACCAGGTTGGTGTGCTTGCCCTGCCAGCCCAGCCCCGCCGCTTCGCCCAGCGGCTTTTCCATCACCGGCGCGGTATCGACGAAAACCTTGACACCAACCGCGCCCAAGCCGCGCCGGGCGGCTTCGCTCACCAGCCAGCGGGCCAGCGCCTTGAGCGCCTTCTTGACCGTGTCGTGGTAATCGCCGCCCTGGGCATAGACCGAAATCCGCGCCCGATCGGGCCGCTCCGCCAACGCCAGCGGATCGGTGGCGGGGGCATAGCTTATCCCCAGGGCAATCACGCTTTGCGTTTCGGGCCACAGGTTCTGAGGCGCGCTGCGCTGCTCGGCGCGGGCCTCCATCCAGTCCATCGTCCCGTGGCGACCATCGTCCAGCCATTCACCGAAACGCTGCGCCGCAAGATCGTCCTGCACCGCCCGAGCAACCCCAAACGCGGCAAAGCCCAGCCGGCCTGCTTCGGCCTCCAAATCGTTGCGAAAAACGGAAATGTCGGGGGCGTTAACCAAACTTCCTGTTGCTCCTCTTCACCGGTCAGGGTTAATCGACCGCTCCATGAAGATCGACCTAGGAGATTGGCGCTTGGCGGGCAACGCGGGTGCAGCGGCAGAGCGCCCCTTGGCAATCGAGGCCATTGGCCTGATCAAGCGCTTCGAAGGCTTCACTGCCGTCGACGGCGTCGACCTGGCGGTGCCCGAGGGTTCGATCTACGGAATTCTCGGTCCCAACGGCGCGGGCAAGACCACCACGCTGCGGATGCTGCTGGGGATCATCGATCCCGACGCCGGCCTGCGCCGGGTGCTGGGCCATGAACGCCCGCATGAAGTTGCCCACGCGATCGGTTACCTGCCCGAGGAGCGCGGACTTTATCCTTCGATGAAAGCCACCGAGGCGATTGCCTTCGTCGGCGCGCTGCGCGGCCTGCCGCTGGCCGAGGGGCGCAAGCGGGCGCGGGTGCTGCTGGAAGAAAACGGCCTGGGCTATGCCGCCGACCGCCAGATCCGCCAGCTGTCCAAAGGCATGGCCCAGCAAGTCCAGTTGCTCGGCACCCTGGTCCATCGGCCTCGGCTGGTGATCTTCGACGAGCCGTTCTCGGGGCTCGACGCGATCAACCAGGGTCGGCTCGAGCGGGTGATTCGCGGGCTCGCCGAAAACGGCACCACGGTGATCTTCTCAACGCACGTGATAGCTCATGCCGAGCGGCTGTGCGACGAAGTGGCAATTATCGCGGGGGGCCGAGTGCCCTTTGCCGGGCCGGTCGACGTGGCGCGCGACCGCATCCGTCCGCAAGTCCGCCTCGAAACCCGCGATCGCGATGGACTATGGCGCAAGGCGCTGCCCGCCGATGCCCGGGCCGAAGGAAGGTTCTGGCACTTCTCATTGCCCGAGACCGGGATCGAGCCGTTGTTGCGCGCGCTGATCGAAGGCGAGGCGGGGATTCTTTCACTGTCGATCGAACGCGCCGGCTTGCACGACGCCTTTGTCGCCATCGCCGGTGAAGCCGCCGCGCGCGCCTTGGCCGAGAACCCCGAGGAGCCACGTCGATGAACAGCCCAACCGACGCCAAGTCTGGCCGCCTCTCGACCCTGGCCGCAGCTTTCGTGATTGCCCGGCGCGATTTCACGGCGATCCTGTTCAGTCGGAGCTTCATCTTCTTTCTGCTCGGGCCTTTGTTTCCGCTGGTTGTCGGGGCGATGGCGGGCGGGATCGGTAACCAGGTCGAAAAAAGCGCCCAACGTCCTGAACTCGGCATCGCCATGCAGGCCGCCGACGTCGACGCGATGTTGGCCGCACACGAGGCCCTGGCGACGCGGATCGGTGACGCTCTGCCCGATCTGGTGGTGGTCAAGCGCCTGGCGCCGGGCGATCTGTTCGATCCCGCGCAGGGCATGAAGGAAAAGCGCGCCAACCTGGCCGCGATCGTCAGTGGCTCTCCCGGCGCGCCGGTCCTGACCGGCCCGTCCGACCGGATTGACGACTGGCAAGGCCCGGTCTCGATGATCGCCGCCCAGGCTGCGGGCCGCGCCCCGCAGGCCTATCCCGAAGTGCGCTTGTCGGGCACGGCGACCAGCACCGCCGATCAGCGCCACGGCCGGGTGATGACCGCCCAGGCCGGGCAGACCGTGCTGTTCCTGCTGACCATGCTGTTGGCGGGGATGGTCCTGTCCAATCTGGTCGAGGAGAAAGGCAACAAGATCATCGAGATCCTGGCCGCCGCGATCCCGATGGACGCGGTGTTCCTGGGCAAGCTGTTCGCCATGCTCGGCGTTTCGATGGTCGGAGTCGCAGTATGGGGCGCGACCGGGCTGGCGGCAGTATTGGTCGCTGGCCACGCCCTGCCGACACTACCCGTACCTGCGGTCGGCTGGGCGATGTTCCTGGGGCTGGGCGTAGTCTATTTCGCGATGGGCTACCTCCTGCTGGGTTCGCTGTTCCTGTCAATCGGATCGATGGCGAGCACCGTGCGCGAGGTTCAGACGCTGTCGATGCCGGTAACGATGATGCAGCTGCTGGTGTTCTTCTTTGCCAGCTATGCCATGGCCAAGCCAGGCAGCCCGGTCGAACTGGCCGCAGCAATCTTTCCGTTCAGCTCACCCTTCGCCATGCTTGCCCGCGCGGCTCAGGACCCTGCGATCTGGCCGCACCTGCTGGCAATCGGCTGGCAGGCAATATGTGTATTCGTGTTCGTGCGCGTCGGGGCCCAGTTGTTCCGCAAACGGGTGATGCACTCGGGCAATGCCAGCGGTCGGGCTGAACGTAAGTCGTTATTCCGCCGGATTGGCACCAGTTTGACTGCAGAAAATCATAAAAGTTGTTGATCTAGGTTGAAAAAATGCCGTTAAACTGGATCAACTATGCCACCAACGACCGCCCATCTTAACACTATAGCAGGGCTGAACGCTTAACACCTGACCCTCGATTAAAGCCCCGGCAAAGGGAATTGAGGGATCACTTTACGGATCATGGCGACCAGACCCGACCCGTCGGCGAGCTTTGGCATCGCCCTACCGCAGGTAGATGGGGGCCTACCGCAGGCCGATGGGGCCCTACCGCAGGCCGATGATACGCCGTCGCAGGCCTATGCTGCGTGGATGGCTGCCCACCCGGAAAGTCTTCCTGTCCATCGCCATCCCTGGGACGTTACCCGTTCGGACATTTATACCCAGGATCGATGGCAGCCGATCTTTGCCGCGATGCGCGGCCAGGCCCCGGTCAACAAAGTCACCGGATCGCCCTATGGCGATTTCTGGAACGTCACGACCGCCGCCACCATCCGCGAAGTCGAAGGCCAGCCGGAACTGTTCAGTTCCTCGTTCGAGAACGGCGGTATCGCCCTGGCCGAACCGCCTGCGGACTGCGCCGACAACTTCCAAATGCCGATGTTCATCGCCATGGACGGAACCGATCACAGCGCGCGCCGACAGGCCGTGGCGCCGGCCTTTGCGCCCGCACAGATGTTGCGCATGGCGCTCGATATCCGCGAGCGTACCACCGAGGTGCTCGATAGCCTGCCCGTGGGCGAAAGTTTCGACTGGGTCGAGCGGGTCTCGGTCGAACTGGCCGCCGGCACCCTTGCGCAACTGCTCGGCGTGCCATTGGAAGACCGCCGCCTGCTCTCCGATTGGAGCGACTGGGCCAGCGACATCGACTGCACCCAGGTGCCCGAACTGTTCGCCCGGCGGCGTTCGGAATTGCGCGACATGGCGCGCTATTTCGGCCAGCTGTGGCTCGACCGGATCGGCAAGCCGCGCGGGGCCGACGTGCTCTCGATGATGATGCATTCGGGCGCGATGGGGCAAGTTACTCCCGAGGAATTCATGGGCAACCTGATGCTGATGGTGGTGGGCGGCAACGACACCACCCGCAACACCATGTCGGGCCTGGTCCACGCGCTCGACGCCTTCCCCGACCAGCGCGCGCTGGTCGAGAGCGATCGCACGGTGATCCCCAACGCAGTTCACGAAGCGATCCGCTTTGTCACCCCGTTAGCGCATATGCGCCGCACCGCGACCTGCGATACCGAACTGGCGGGGCAGCACATCGTGGCGGGCGACAAGCTGGCGCTGTGGTACATCTCGGCCAACCGCGACGAAGCACTGTTCGCCGATCCCGATCGCTTCGATGTGACCCGTGCCAATGCCCGCCATCACCTGTCCTTCGGCCACGGCGCGCATCGCTGCGTTGGGTCGCGGTTAGCGGAATTACAGCTGCGGATCCTGATGGAAGAGATGCATGACCGGAGGGTGAGGGTCCATGTGACCGGCGCGGCCGAACGCGTGCTCGGCAACTTTGCCCACGGTTTCCGCCAACTTATGGTTGAAGTCGAGCGCGGCTGACCTTACCTTTGCGGCTATCGCGTCGGTTGTCGCGTCACTTTTTGCGTAAAACCGGTTCCCACTTTTCCGCGCGATGCTCAAAGGAATTGCTCATGGCCGATCCGCTCGCTCGCCGCCGACTGCTCAAGTGGCTGGGGGTGTCGGCAGCGATTCCTGTGATCGCCGGGTGTGGCGGCGGGACGGCACAGGCCAAGCCCAAAGTCTATCCGGTGCGCTTCACCGAGGCCGAATGGCGCAAGCGTTTGACCCCCAAACAGTTCGCGATCCTGCGCAAGGAAGGGACCGAGACCCCCGGCACTTCCGCTCTGCTTGATGAGCATCGCCGCGGGACTTTCGTTTGCGCCGCAGACAACAATCCGCTGTTCGCCTCGACCACCAAGTTCGACAGCCACACCGGCTGGCCCAGCTTCTTCCAGCCGTTAAACGGGGCCGTGGCGACTACCACCGACCGCAGCTTTGGCATGAGCCGCACGGAAGTGCACTGCTCACGCTGTGGCGGGCACCTCGGTCATGTCTTCGATGATGGGCCGCAACCAACCGGCAAGCGGTATTGCATGAACGGCGAAGCAATGCTGTTCCGCCCGGCCTGAGCGGCTATTAGCGGACGACTTTCCAGAGCTTCAGATTGCCGACGCCCAGTTTGACCGGAACCAACCAACCGGGCGGGTCATCGGCATTGAGCTGTGCCGCCAGCCCGGCGGGCGCGGCTTGGGCATAGACCGCAGGCTCGGCGAGGCCCGGACATAGTGCAATATAGGCAGTCCCCCGCGCGGCGAGAATGGCGTGGGCTTGCGCCGCGCTGCCGGTGAAGGCATCGATTACTACGCGCATCGCCCTGGCACCGCGGTGGTGGCTGGTGGCGATGACCCGGGCGCTGGATTGCTCGATCAGCCCGGGCCCGATGTCGAGCGGGGCAAGCACTTCGGCGACTGGCTGGTGCGAAAGCCAGCGCGCGGCGGGGCCGACGTCGCAGTTTGAGGCCATGGGCGGCGCAACGAGGGCCAAGACCGGATCGGTGGCGCGCGCCGGGGCGGTCAGCGCGAACAGCGTCAACGGCAGTGCCGGCAGCAGGGCCAGCGCCACTCCGGTAAGTGCCAGCGCGCGGCTGCCCAGTGCCGGCTGGTTGCGCGCAGCGCGGATCCATTCGCGCAATTGCCAGCCGAGCGGGACCGAGGCCAGGGCGCCGGCGACTGCTCCGGTGCGCGAGACCAGCAGCGACAGCGCCAGCGCGGCCATCAGCAGCACCATGTAATCCATCCACCAGCGGTGCAGCCAGTCATGCGAACGTGCGGCCAACTTGGCCGCGGCCATGATCCCGAACAGCGGTGGAATGACAATCTGGAGCATATCGGCGAGCGGCTGGCGCCACACCGGCAGGCCTTCGGCGACATGATAGTACCACAGGGCGCGCACGACCGGGTCGAGTTCACCGAAAGACCCGCCCGCAC
The DNA here is from genome assembly GCA_043781375.1 of Novosphingobium sp. Taxonomy (GTDB): domain Bacteria; phylum Pseudomonadota; class Alphaproteobacteria; order Sphingomonadales; family Sphingomonadaceae; genus Novosphingobium. The sequence continues at coordinate 93,399 of JAYWBP010000045.1, read as the reverse complement.
ATTGCGGCGCGGCGAGGCCGAGGATCGTCAGTGCGCCGCCCAGCGCCGCGACCAGTCCCACGAGAGTGAGCGCCATGGGTTGGCGCCCGGCCATGCCCAGTCCGGTTACCACCAAGGCTCCCCACGCGAACATGGCGAGATGCACCGGAGCGATCGCATCGCAGTGTTCGGCCAGGTCAAAGAACCCGCGGGTAGCGAAGAACAGTGCGATCGAGCCCACTGCGAGTCCTTGCAGAACGTGGGCCAGCCAAGGTCGTTCGGCCCGGTTGCGCAGGCCGCGCAGGGTCACCAACCCTACGATTACCGCAGCCAAGGGCAAGCCTTCGAGCGATACCGCCAGCCATGCGGCCAGCGCCAGTCCGGTAATCCACCCGCCGCGCCGCGCGCTGCGCGCGGTCAGGCCGTTCATCGCGGCGAGCGCCATGACGATCTGCCAGCCATGATGATCGATCCGCATCGGCCGCAGCTGCGCGATCACCGGCACCGACAGCGCCATAACCAGGCAGGTCAGCCCGGCAATCTCCTCGTTGAACAGCCGCCAGGCGATGCGCCCTGCAAGCAGCAGGGCGCAGCCCAGCGTCAACAGCGGCACGAGCACCATCGCCGCAAGCTCGGCACCGCCTTGCCCCAGCAAGGGCCGCAGGAGCAGGATCGTTCCGGCCAACGGAATGTCGACCAGCCGCGACCAGTGCATCGGCACTCCGCCGTGGAGCGCATCGACGCGGTGCTGGTGGAGATCGAACCAGCCTTGACCCGCGAGCAGATCGCGCACCTCGACCAGACGGAGCGTATCGTCTGGATCGGGAAAGCGGCGCTGCCATATCGCCATCGCGCTTGTTGCCAACAGCAGCCCGGCAATCGCCAGCCAGGCCAGCCCGACCCGGCCGAACAGCGCGGCGTCAAACGGCGGGCGGCGGCGTTCGATCCCGCTCATGCCGCCTGCCTGGCCGAAAATACCAGCCGAGAGCGCAGCCGCCAGGTGACGACAAAGCTGACTGCGATGGCCACCAGCTTGGCCAGCCGTGGATTGACGCCCGCCGCGCTACCGGCGCCGACGATCGCGATGGTCAGCCCCAGCCCGACCAGCGCCGAGACCAGAAACAGCCCTTTCTGGCGATGCCGCTCAGGCCCGCGCGGGGCCACGTCGGCGGCAAATACCGCGCGGCTTGATAGAAGCCAGTGCGCGGCGATGCCGAGCATATAGCCCAGCGCCGAGGCCGGGGCGGGCGCCATGCCCAGCTGCAGCCACAGCAGGAAAGTCCCGGTATCGATCGCCAGCGCTCCCAGGCTCGCACCCAGGTAGCGCAGCAGCGTCACCTCGCGCAGGCGCAGGAGCAGCGACACCTAGGCGGCCTGACGCTTGCCCGCAGCGGCAACCAGCTGCGGCACGTCGCGGACCGAGGCCAGCGCGGCGGCCTGATCCTCGCTAGGCGCGCGGTGGCTTTCGCCAGGTGCGCGGCGGCTGGCGGGCAGCGCAGCTTGCGCGCCCTCCTCGCCCGCCTCGTGATATTCGGCATCCTCGTTGACGCACCAGATGTCATAGACCCGCGCTTCGGCGAGAATGTTCTCGACCGTCAGCATCGCGGTCATCATCGCGTGGTCCTGGTTGTTGTAGCGGTGCATGCCGTTGCGCCCGACCAGATGGAGCGTGGGATAAACCTCCTCCAGCTCACCGCGCAGTGCCGCGACATTGGCGGCGTAGTTCTCGTCATAGACCGGATAGGCCTTTTCCTGGCGCACGACGACCCCGCCGATTACCTGTTCGGGCAAAACCAACCCTAGGATCGCCATCTCACGCGTGGCCAGCGCAACCAGTTCGTCGTCGCTGGCGCTCCACAGCCCGTCGCTTTCGAAGCAGAAATACTCGAGTCCGACGCAGGCCACTCCGGCATCTGGGACCATCTCGGGCGACCACGAGCGGAAATTCTGGATGCGGCCGACCTGGACCTTGCTGTCGTGGATGTAGATCCAGTTGTCGGGGAACAGATCGTCTGATTTGATCTTGAGCGCGACGGTCAGGAAATCGCGATACTTGAGATCTAACGCCTCGCCGGCATGGCCGGGCAACGGATGAATCCGCGCCGCCAGCTCGCGCATCGGCGCCGAGCTGATCGTGTGGCGCGCGGAAATCAGGGTTTCGCCGGTCTCGCTGCTGGCAACCACGCGCCAGCCGCCCTGGCCGTCACTCGACATCGACTTGAGGGCGTGGCCCATCAGCACTTGGCCGCCGCGTTCGACGATCCGGTCGCGCGCTGCGTCCCACATCATTCCTGGGCCAAGGCGCGGGTAGCGGAAGGTTTCGAGCAGGGTCTTGGTCGCCATGCCATCGTTGGGCCGCGTGTTGAGGCCCAGGCTGCGGCGCAGGCCATCGGTGACCGCGCTCCACAACGACAATCCCTTGATGCGTTGCGCGGCCCAGTCGGCGCTCATTTCGTCGCAGGGCATGCCCCACACCTTCTCGGTATAGGTCTTGAAAAAGATCGAATAGAGTTTTTGGCCGAACTGGTTGACGGTCCAGTCCTCGAAGCTTTTGACATCCCGGCGCGGCCACAGCTTGGCCTTGGCGAAGCTGGCCATGCACAGCGTCGAGCGGATGATGCCCAGGTTCCACAGCGCCTCGAAGGCACGCAGCGGATAGGCGTAGAATTTGCCCTCGTAATAGATCCGGCTCATCCGTGGACGCTGGATGAAATCGTCGGGCAGAATCTCGTCCCACAGGTCGACCACCGCCTGTGATTTGGAAAAGAAGCGGTGCCCGCCGATGTCGAAGCGATAGCCCTGGTGCTCGACCGTGCGGCTGATCCCGCCGACATAGTGCGCGTCTTTCTCGATGATCGCCACCGACAGCCCGGCCTTGGTCAGCAGGTACCCCGCGGTCAGCCCTGCTGGCCCCGCCCCGATAATCGCCACATCCACGACTGTGCCAACCCGGCCTGCCTTACCCCCGATCATCGCGCGCCCATCCCCTGCTCAAGCTGTCAGCCCGGAGTGAAGGAAATTGGCTAACAGACGGTTAATAGCGGAGATTTGTTGGCCGGAAGGCTGGTTTTCCCGCCTCACGGCCGAAGCGGCTTGCGGACCCCGGTCGACGCATAAGCGTACCGGAACCGGACACTCCCGAATTGGCTATGCAAAAGGCCGGTGCCTGCGTTGCCGTGGCCCGGTTTCCGCGCCTATCGGCTGGGCATGAACAAGCCGGCGACTATCAACCCGAGGATCATCGAGAGCCTCTATGGCGAATCGCTGGTGCTGTCGGACGAAGTCCGCGCGGCGTTCGACCTGTCGGGGCGGATCGACGCGCGCAACACCGAGGATGCGGCGCGGGTGGCGCTGAGTTGTGAAGCGCTGCGCACGACCACGCGGATGATGCATGCGGTCGCCTGGCTGCTCAATCACCGGGCATTCTTTGCCGGCGAACTGTCCGAATTCCAGCTGCGCCGCTATGGCCGCCTGGTCGGCGATTTCCCGGTTGCCGATCCCGAACGGCTGGCTCTGCTCGACGGGCGAACGCGCGCGCTCATCTCTACCACCGAGCGGTTCTATGCCCGACTGGTGCGCCTCGACACCGGCTGGCGCGGGCGCGATCCGGCCATGCCGAGCGCGATCGCCGCCCTGCGCGAGCGGCTGGGGGGAATGGTCGCGCCTTAGGGAGGGTCAGGCTAAAATGCTTTGGGTTTCAAACCCGCGCCAGTGCCTTCCGCCACCGTTCCAACCGCTCCTGCCGAACTGCCTCGTCCATTTTCGGCTCGAAACACTCGACAGCGCCGCGCATCGTCGCTGCGGCCTCCTTAAGCGAGGCGAATAGCCCCGCCCCAAGCCCGGCCAGCATCGCCGCACCCAAAGCCGTCGTCTCGACGAACCTGGGCCGCTCGACCGGAATCGCCAGCACGTCGGCCAGATCCTGTGCCATCCAGTTGTTGGCGCTCATCCCACCGTCGATCCGCAGCGTGTTCCAGGCGACCCCGTCGGCGGCAAAGGCGCGGGCGAGGTCGGAGGTCTGCTGGGCCATTGCCTCCAGCGCGGCACGGGCAATATGCGCGCGGGTGGTGGCAAAGCTCAGCCCCGAGATCGCCCCGCGCGCCTCGGGTCGCCAGTGCGGTGCCCCCAGCCCGGCCAGCGCCGGCACGATCACCACCCCGCCGCTATCGGGGACACTGGCCGCCAGGGCGGCGGTTTCCGCGGCGCTGGCGAATAGGCCCAGGGCATCGCGCAGCCATTGGACCAGGCTCCCGGCGACGAAAACCGAGCCCTCCAACGCATAGCTGCGCTCGCCGTTGAGCTGGTACAGCACTGTGCCCAGCAGACGATGGCCCGAGCGCGGGATTGCCTGACCCATGTTGGCCAGAACGAAGGCACCGGTGCCGTAAGTCGCCTTGGTCTGGCCGGGAGCGAGGCAGCCCTGGCCGATTGTTGCGGCCTGCTGATCGCCCGCCAGACCGCAGATTGGCACCGCCGCGCCGAGCAGCTTGGTCGTGCCGAAGTGCCCGGCGCTGTCGACCACGTGCGGCAACGCAGCGCGCGGCACCCCGAACAGCGCGAGCAGGTCTGCGTCCCAGTCCAGCCCGTCGAGCGCGAGCAGGCTGGTGCGGCTGGCGTTGCCGGCATCGCTGACGTGGCGCGCGCCCCCGGTCAGCTGCCACACCAGCCAGGACTCGACCGTCCCCAACGCCAGTCGGCCATCCTGCGCAGCTTCGCCCACCGCCGCCACATGATCGATCAGCCAGCGCATCTTGCTCGCCGAAAAATAGGGGTCGAGCAGCAGCCCGGTGCGTGCCTGGACCACCGGCTCATGGCCTTGATTGCGCAGTTGCGCGCAAACCTCGGCAGTGCGGCGATCCTGCCAGACCAGCGCGGGGCCCAACGGCTTGCCAGTGGTCCGATCCCACGCGACCACGGTTTCGCGCTGGTTGGTGATCCCGATCGCGGCAATGGCTGAGGCTCCGCCGACCTTGTCCGTCACCGCTCGGGCGCAGGCTAGCGTCGTCTCCCAAATCTCGCCTGCATCGTGCTCGACATGGCCGGGTTGAGGATAGTGTTGCGTGATCGCCCGGCTTGCCACCGCCGTGAGCGTGCCGTCGCGGGCGAACACCATCGCCCGGGTCGAAGTTGTACCCGCGTCCAGGACGAGGATCCGTTGTTCGGTCATGTGCAAATCTTCTCCCACCGGGAGGAGGATAGCGAAGCGTACGCATAGCGCTAGCGCCGCTTGAATGATGGCACCCTCGACACCGGCCCCACCCCGCCCCATATCGCAGCGATGGAAATCCCCGCCAAGCCCTGGCCGACCGGCGTCGCCGAGCAGCTCGAGCCGCTGGTGCGCCGCGTGCTCGCGCCCAACCCCTCGCCGTTCACTTTCACCGGGACCGAGAGCTATGTGGTCGGCGCGGGTGGGCAAGTGGCGGTGATCGATCCCGGGCCGGATGAGCCAGCGCATCTCGCAGCGCTGATCGCCGCCATCGGCGATGCCAGGGTCATCGCGATCTGCTGCACCCACACCCACCGCGATCACTCACCGGCTGCCGCCCCGCTGGCTGCACGGACCGGCGCGCCGATCGTCGGCTGCGCCCCGCTGGTCCTGGTTGACAGCGGCCCGCGCGCCGATGCCTCGTTCGACCGGACCTATCGCCCCGACCGGGTGCTGGCCGAGGGCGAGCAGCTTCATGGCCCCGACTGGACGCTGACTGCCGTGGCGACGCCCGGCCACACCTCCAACCACTTGTGCTTCGCGCTGGAGCAAACGGGTGCCCTGTTCACCGGGGATCATGTGATGGGCTGGTCGACCACCGTGGTCGCGCCGCCCGACGGCGACATGGCGGACTACATGGCGAGCCTCGACAAGCTCTATCGGCGTCAGGATCGGGTTTATTACCCCGCCCACGGCGCGCAGATCGACAAGCCGCAGCAGCTGGTCCGTGGCCTGATCGGCCATCGCAAACAGCGCGAGCGGCAGATCCTCAAGCTGCTCGGCGAAGCGCCGCAAGCGATCGAGGCGATGGTGCCACGGATGTACAAGGGGCTTAATCCGATGCTGATGGGGGCGGCCGGGCGATCGGTGCTGGCCCATCTGATCGATCTGGAACGCAAGCGCCGCGTCACTCGTTCGGATGAGACATGGACGATTCTCGCCTGACCGCGCGCCCGACCGCCGCGCCGCCCCACACCATCACCATGGCCCGGGCGAGCGCGCTGCCGTGGCTGCTGTTCATCGGCGCACTGGCGATCGGCGTGTGGGCGCTGTGGCGCGCGTTCGGGCCGCACAGCCTGGGCGACCCCCTGGCCACCTCGCTGGTTGCCTTCGAAAAACAGGACCGGCTGACCGTCTTCAGCGCGCAGGTTTCTCCGGTGGTCGGGGCGGATTCGAGCGAACTGTTCGGCCTGCTCAAATCACGCCAGGTCGCGGTGATCCCGGCGCGGATCGACTATACTCTCGACCTGTCGCAGATGCGCCGCGACCGGATGCATTGGGACGCGGCGGCCAAGCGCCTCGACGTGCTGCTCCCGCCGCTGATCGTGACCAAGCCCAATCTCGATGAGGCCCATGCCCAGTATATGCGCGAAGGCGTGTGGATCAGCCGCAATGCCCAAGACCGGCTGACCCGTGCCAACACCCAACTGGCCGAGCGCATGGCGACCGAGCAGGCGGCCAATCCGGTCCTGACCGGCTTGGCGCGGGGCGCGGCCAAGGACGCGATCCGCCAGAACCTGGCGATCCCGCTCCAGGTCGCGGGGTTTGGCGAGGTGAAAGTCGTCGTGCGGTTTGACGGGGAGCCAATACCCGCACCCTGAACAAGACGGGGGCGTTGAAATCATGCGCGCCAAGGGCTATGCTGCTCGTAGCTATCGGGGGATAGGCCATGGCAACAGTTATAACCGGCTCACCGCGCGAACAATTGCGCCGAGGACAACCGCGCCGCGAATATCGCTTTTATGCGCTGCTCGCCACAGCGATGGCCGTTCTGGTGGTCATTGCCTTTTCGGTCCAGGTCTCAATGGGCCGATCGACCTTTGCCTCGCCGTTGCGAGTCCATTTGCATGCAGTTGCGTTCATGGGTTGGATATCTCTGTTCCTGGCGCAAAGCTGGTTCGCGGCGCGCGGGGACATGACGCTTCACCGCCGCCTGGGCTGGTTGTCGCTGGGCTGGATGGCACTGATGCTGACGGCGGCGGCGTGGGTGATGATCGCGATGACCCGCAATGCCAAGATCCCGTTCTTCTTCCCGCCCCAGCAACTGTTGATCGGCGATCCGCTGGCGCTGCTGGGGTTCGTCGGGCTGTCTTGCTGGGCGATCGCCCGGCGGCGCGACACCGAATGGCACGCACGACTGCATATCTGCGCAATGGCATCGCTAATGGCTCCGGCATTCGGGCGACTGATCCCAATGCCGCTACTGATCCCTTATGCCTTGGAGATTTCCAGCCTGCTGGTGCTGGTATTCCCGATTACCGGCATGATCCGCGATCTGCGCCAGCGCGGCAGGGTGCATCCGGCCTGGCTGGCGGGCGCCGCGATCCTCCTGACCAATATTGCGATGGTCGATGTCATCGCCTATTCGCCAGTGGGCGCGGCGGTCTATCGCACCGTCACCACCGGCTCGCCAGGAGCGCAGATCGATCCGCTGGCCTATCCCCCGCCGCCTGCCACGCCCTTGATCACCGGGCGCTAAGTCGCAATAAGGGCTTATGACAGCCCAGCCGACAAACCTCGCCGGTATCGACATTCGCGCCGAGATCGACCGCCTGCGCAAAGAACGCAATGCGGTGATCCTGGCGCACTATTACCAAAGGCCGGAGATCCAGGACCTTGCCGATTTCGTCGGTGATAGCCTGGAGCTGAGCCGCAAGGCCGCGGCCACCGACGCCGAGGTGATCGCCTTTTGCGGGGTCAAGTTCATGGCCGACACCGCCAAGATCCTCTCACCGCAGAAGATCGTTGTCCTGCCCGATCTCGACGCCGGGTGCAGCCTGGAGGATTCGTGCCCGCCCGGGAAATTCAAGGCCTTCCGCGAGGCCCACCCCGACCACATCGCGCTGACCTACATTAACTGTTCGACCGAGGTGAAAGCACTCAGCGACGTCATCGTCACCTCCTCCAGCGCCGAGACGATCCTGGCCCAGATTCCCAAAAGCCAGAAGATCATCTTCGGCCCCGACCGGCACCTGGGCGGCTATCTCAACCGCAAATTCGACCGCGACATGCTGCTGTGGCCGGGCGTGTGCATCGTCCATGAGGCGTTCAGCGAGCGCGAACTGCTCAAGCTGATGGCCAAGCACCCCGGCGCGCCGGTGGCGGCGCATCCCGAATGCCCCCCGCATATCGTCGATCATGCCCAGTATGTCGGCTCGACCAGTGGCATTCTCCAGTTCGCCAAGACCTTCCCCGGCGACACTCTGATCGTCGCGACCGAGCCGCACATCATCCACCAGATGCAACTTGCGATCCCCGCCAAAACCTTCATCGGTGCGCCCGGTGCCGACGGCAACTGCAACTGCAATATCTGCCCCTACATGGCACTCAACACGCTGGAGAAACTCTACGTTTCCTTACGCGATCTCGCCCCGCGGATCGAGATCGAGGAAGGGCTGCGCCTGGCCGCCAAGAAGAGCCTCGACCGGATGCTGGAGATGGCGAGTGGCACGGTCGGGCTGGGGGATTTGGGAGCGATGCCGTTTAAGGCGGCGACCTGATCACCCTGCCAGCGCCCGACGCACCATCCCGGGCACCGTATCGATCACCTTTAGGCGCGAACGCTTAACCGGGTTTGACCGCATCTTGCTCGCCCGGCCCAGGCTTATCCGTGCCAGAGCCACCCAACCCGGCCCGGACCAGGACCAGCGCGGCGGCGACCAGGAGCATCCCCAGCCCATCCCAGCCAGTCATCGCCTCGCCAAACACGAACCAGCCAGCGAGCACGCCTACCGCAGGCTGGGTCAGCAGGCCCAGGCCAATCACCAGCGAGGAGAAGTGGCGCAGCGAGTAGACCAGCAGGCCCTGGCCGATAATCTGGCTGCCCAGCGCCAGCGCCAGCAGCGGCCACCATGTCCCGCCGTGTGTCCCCGGCAGCACCGGCTCACCCAGCCACAAGGCGATGCCCAGCAGGATCGGCAGGCCCGCCGCGCTCGATCCCGCCAGCAACAACCAATTGCCCACGCGACTATCCGCGTTCTTCAGCAGCATGATGTAAAAGGCATAGAAAAAGCCGGCGAGGAGGCAAAACAAGTCGCCCGCCAGCGTGCGCGTGTCGATCTCGAGCGAACGGCCGAGCATGATCGCCGCGCCCGCCAGCGCTGCGGCCAGGGCGAGTACTTCGCTCAGGCGCGGGCGGCGATGGAGCGCAAGCAGACCCCAGACCATCAGGATCACGCTGCCCGAATTGCCGAACAGCGTGGCGTTGCCGAGCCGGGTCAGGCCGATGCCGATGTGCCAGCTGGCGAGGTCCGCAGCGAAGAATACGCCAGCGCCCGCGATCGCCAGCCAGGTCCGGCGCGAGAGGCTGCTGGCGCTCTGCCCGCTACTTCGGGCGAGCAACGCCAACACCGGCACCGCCAGGGCAAGCCGCCAGAACCCGGCCGAGACCGGGCCGCTGTCCGCCATCCGCACAGCCCATGTCCCGAGCGCGAGCACCGTATTGCCCAGGATCAACGCCGCCAGAGGCACCCATGGCCGGGCATGGTGACGCTGCGCAGCGGCTGGAGCGGTTGCGGCCATGATCGCTCTCTAGGGAGAGTTCCGGGCCCGCGAAAGCCTGGCCTGAGCTATCTGCGTAACTGCGCGTAAACCATTTCGGCGCACAAGCAGTGCAATCCCGGCCCGTTAGAGGTATGGGGCATAGGGGCAAAAGCATGCACGATCGATCCTGGCTGACTGTGCCCGGCGACAATGAGACGCAGTTGGGCGCGGCGCTGACCAGCGGAGCCGATGTGATCGTGATCGACCTTGAAGCCACGGTTGCTCCGTCGGCCAAACCGCGTGCTCGGCAACTGGCGCTCGAATGGCTCGAAGCCCACGGCAAACAGATCGTCGAACAGCGCCGGACCGGCCGCTGGGTGCGGATCAATCCCTTGACCAGCCGCATCTGGCGCGAGGATCTGCTGTCGGTAATGGCGGGCGCGCCCGATGGGATCGTGGTGCCCAAAGCGCTCGGTCCGGCGCAGATCCAGCAGATCGCCGCCGAACTTTATGAGCTGGAGCAGCGCTTTCACATTCCCACAGGCGCGACCCGGATCTTACCCGTGGTCGGCGAGACGGCCCAGGCCGCGCTGACTATTCCCGCCTACCTCGACGCCTCGCTGCCGCGGCTGACCGGGCTGACCTGGGCCTCACCCAGCCTGGCTTGCTCGCTGGGTGCAACCCGCGAGCGTGACGATCGCGGGATCTGGGCCGATAGCTTTCGCTTCGTCCGGGCGCAGACGCTGCTCACCGCGGCAGCGCGCGAAATTGTCGCGATCGATACCGGCTTCGCCGACCTGGCCGACCGCCAGGGGTTGACGGCGGCGGCACAGGCCGCCCGGGCCGATGGCTTTGCCGGGATGATCGCAATTGACATGGCACAAGTCGAGACGATCAACGCCGTATTCACCCCGAGCGAGGCCGAAGTGGCTCTGGCCCATGCTGTCGTAGCGGCGGGCACTGCTTCGGATCCGGGCGCCGATGCCCAGCAGCGTGACCGCCGAACATCGGACCCGGCGCAACTGCAGACAGCGCGGCGCACGATCGGCCTGGCTCCGCCAACCAAGCCTCAGAATTCCGGTCGGCCTATTCTCCGCTCGGCGTAGCGGCTGGCGTTTCGGCCTGGGCAGCGGCGGACGCTGCCGACGCTGGACCCGCTGCTGCTGCCGCGGCCGCATCACCCTTGACCAACGCAGCGCGATCAACCTTGCTCGTCGCGCTGAGCGGCGCGAGCGGCGGGTGCGAGCGGACCGTATCGACCGGCAGCATCGCGTCGCTGGCCGAACCCGGCAACACTTCGCCGGCGGCATTGCGGTTATCCGCCTCGGTCTTGGCGCCGCCGCAACCGGCCACGGCTAGCAGGGCCGCGATTGAGAGCAGCACGGCGGGACGCAAAGTCATGGCAGAGAATCCTTGGGAAAATCTGGGGCGGGACAGGCTCGATCGAGCATAGCGAGAAATTCGGGCGCGCGGGCGAGCAGCGCCTGGTCCCATGCGGCCGCGTCAACGGCTATGCCCAGCCGGGCCAGGCTGGTGACGCCGAATTCCTCGATTCCGCACGGTACGATGCCGCCGAAATGGGCCAGGTCAGGCGATAGATTGACCGAGAAGCCATGCATCGTCACCCACTTGCGCAAGCGCACCCCAATGGCGCCGATCTTGGCCTCGCGTGTGTCGATGTCGCGGGTCCAGATCCCGATCCGGCCCTCACTGCGCCAGGCGTCGACCCCGAAGTCGCCCAGCGTGGCGATCACCCAGCCCTCCAACGCATGGACAAAGCCGCGGGCATCGCGCGCGCGCTCACGCAGGTCGAGCAGCACATAGCAAATCCGCTGGCCTGGGCCGTGATAGGTATAGCGCCCCCCGCGCCCGGCCTCGACCACTTCGAAACGGGAATCGAGCAGCTCGCCCGGCACCGCGCTGGTTCCGGCGGTGTAGACCGGCGGATGCTCAAGCAGCCACAGCAGTTCACGTGCCTCATGCGCGGCAATCGCGGCGTTGCGGGCAGTCATCTTGGCCAGCGCCGCGCGATAGGGCACCGGCGCGGTGTCGCAGCGGGTCTCCGGAAAAGGCTCGACAGACTTTTGCATTCGCGCATTGCGTGGCGGCATTCGCGGCGCTTATCAAGGGCCAGAACCTTGGGGAGTGAAGTCAATGAAGCTCGACAGCAACTTGGCCTGGAAAGAAGCGAGCGCGCTGATCTCGGCCAACCGTGAGGTGCTGCTGGCAATCGCCGGGGTGTTCATCGTCCTGCCCAGCCTGGCCTTCGCGCTGTTCTATCCCCAGCCCGAACCGAGGCAGGGGATGCAACCGGCCGAGATTATGCAGATGATGCAGGCCTATTACGCCAGTGCGCTGCCCTTGATGATCCCGCTGATCCTGATCGAGGGCACCGGCGTGCTGGCGATCATGGCGCTGTTTACCGATCGCACCCGGCCCACTGTCGGCCAGGCGCTTGGCCAAGGCGCGGCGGCGCTGTTGCCGTACATCGGCGCGTTGTTGCTGGTCGGCTTTGCCTTTGGCCTGGCGATAGGACTGACCAGCGCGCTAGGCCTCGCCATCGGATCGCGGGCCCTGGCCGGGATCGCGGTGATCGCGGTGCTCGTCGCCTATATCTATGTGATGTTCCGCGTGGCCCTGCTCGCGCCGGTGGTGGTGGTCGAACGGATCCGCAATCCGATTGCCGCGCTGCGCCGAAGCTGGTCGCTGTCGCGGGGAAACACCGGACGGATTGCGCTGTTCCTGATCCTGGTGATCGTGGCGTTTCTGGTGGTGATGGTGATCGTTATGGCGCTGGTCGGCGTGATCCTGGCGCTGACTTTGGGGGGCAGCGGCGCCAAGACGATTGCGGCGCTGTTCTCATCGGCGCTGGGCGCGGTGCTGACGCTCTACCTGATGGCGATCCTGGCCGCGATCCACCGCCAGCTGGCCGGGCCTTCGAGCGCGGCGGTGAGCAAGACGTTCGAGTGATGTTTCTGGCGAAGAACCACTCAAACATACGTTCGTGTCGAGCGTAGTCGCGACACCTGCGCGACGTGTCTCGACTACGCTCGACACGAACGGGGTGTGATTTTTCGCGAGCGTCCTGTCTAATTCACCCCTCGGCGGCGGATTCTTTCCAGCCCCAGAACAGGCGGCACGGAAAGACGTTGAGCGGCTCGAACCCCGAATCGATCCGGCTGAACTTGCGCGCCATGTACTCGCGCGCGCGGACGGCGAACTGATAGACCAGGAAGGCCCCGCCCGGGCGCAGGACGCGGTGGGTGGCGGCGACGATCTCGGGGCCGACGCCTTCGGGCAGGTTCTTGAATGGCAGGCCCGACAGGACATAGTCGGCATGATTATGGCCATGCGCGCGGACGATGGCTTCGACGTTCTCGGCCGAATCGAGCACTGCGGTAAAGCGGCTGTCGGTGATCGTGGCGCGCAGATAGTCGATGAACAGGGGGTTGGTGTCGATCACGATCAGCGCCCCGTCGCGGCGCAGCTTGTCCAGTACCGGGCGGCAGAAGGTGCCCACTCCCGGTCCATATTCGACAAACAGCTTGCATTCGTTCCAGTCGACTGGCGCCAGCATCTTGGTAATGGTGAAGCGCGACGATGGGATGATCGAGCCGACCATCACCGGGTGCTGAATGAACCCTTCCAGGAACACGCCCCACGGCCCCAGCAGGTGCTTGATCTTGCGTTTCGCCCGCTGCGACAGGGCCTCGCGGGCAAGCTCGGTACTGGTCATGGGAAAGGAAGGCCTCAGATGATGGGGAGCGTCGAGGGGCGACGGTTCGCGGCGTTGGCAAATTTGTCCCGACTTTGCAAGCAATGTCGCCTGAACCGACGGTCCTGTTATAGAATTTCCAGGACCTTGTCCTGAGGACGGCACAGCCGCACGCCTTTGTCGGTCTCGACCAGCGGACGCTCCATCAGGCTCGGTTGGGCATGCATTGCGGCCAGTACCGTTGCGTCGTCGGCGACCGGCAGTCCGCGCTCCTGCGCATCTGTGCCCCGCAGGCGTAGGCCTTGCTGCGGGCTGATTCCGGCAGTGCGGTAAAGCTGGGCGAGCTTCGCCTCGGTCGGCGGATCGCGCAGGTAGTCGACCACGCTGAGCGCGATGCCGGGAGTCTCCTGGAGAATCGCCAGAGTTTTGCGTGAGGTGCCGCACGCCGGGTTGTGCCAGATCGTCGCGTTCATCGTGCCTTTCACCCCCATTGAGACGCTCACAATAGGCGTGAATACGCCTCACGCAAATGGTGCTTGTTTTTGCGATCGACTCGCATTAGCGACAATCCTGTTACTGCGACTTATTCGCAATAATAGGAAACATGATGATCAACCGTACCGCCTGCCGCTTTGCCCTGCTGAGTGTCCCGGCAATCTTGTCCCTTCCAGTTTCAGCCTGGGCCGCCGAAGCAGCCGATGGCGCGACTGGTCCGACCATCGTCGTAACCGGCCAGCAGACGCCCTACCTGATCGACAGCGCAGCCGCGACCAGGACCGGAACCCCGCTGATCGACACCCCGCAAAGCGTCACCACGCTCAGCCGCCAGCAGCTCGACGACCAGGCGGTGGGGCAACTGAACGACGCGCTACGCTATGTTCCGGGTGTCATCCTTAGCCAAGGCGAGGGTCAGCGCGACCAAGTGGTGCTGCGCGGACAATCCTCGACCGCCGACTTCTTCCTTGATGGCCTGCGCGACGATGCGCAATACTATCGCCCGCTCTACAACACCGAGCGGGTCGAAGTGCTCAAGGGTGCCAACGCCCTGCTGTTCGGACGCGGCGGCGGCGGCGGTGTGATCAATCGCGTCTCCAAGACCGCCGATCCAGCCAATACTATCCGCACCGTCTCCGCCGGGGCAGACACCTGGGGCGCGTGGTCGCTCCATGCCGACGTCAACCAGCCGCTGTCAGGCGATGTCGCGCTGCGGGTGAACGGCACCTATGAGGCGCTGCGCAACCATCGCGACGTCTACACCGGGCATTTCATCGGTGTGGCGCCGACGCTGGGCGCGAACCTGGGCCCGGCGACCACGCTGACCCTGGCCTATGAGTACGTTGAGGACCGCCGCGTCACCGATCGCGGGGTGCCGTCGCGCGGTGGTGTGCCGATCACCGGCTATGACCGGACGTTCTTCGGCAGCCCCACGTTAAATCGCAGTGCGGTGACCGCGCATCTGGTCCGCGCGCGCATCGCCCACGAACTGTCGGACAGCCTCTCGCTCAACGTCACTGGGCTCTATGCAACCTACGACAAGTTTTACGCCAACATCCTGCCCGGCGTCACTACGCCAACCACGGTGTCGCTCAGTGGCTATGACAGTTCCAATGCGCGCGAAAACCTGCTTGGGCAGGTCAACCTGGTCTGGCACGGCACCACCGGAGCGCTGCGCCATACCCTGCTTGCCGGAATCGAAGGCGCCGATCAGGCATCTGCGGCAACCCGCCACAATGCCACTTTCGGAGCGGGAGCAACCACTTCGGCGATCGTTCCCCTCGCCGCCACGCTGTCCTTGCCAGCGATCGGTTGGACCGGGCTGATCAGCAGTTCGCGTTCGAAAGTTCGCAGTCTTTCAGCCTATCTGCAGGACCAGATCGATCTGGGCGATCACGTTCAGATCGTTCTGGGCGCGCGCTATGACAATTACCGGATCAGCGCGCTGAACCGCCTTAACCAGGTGGTCACCGCGCGGGAGGACGGCAAATGGTCGCCGCGGCTGGGCCTGATCCTGAAGCCGACCGCGACCCTTTCGGTTTACGCCAGTTACGCCCGCAGCTTCCTTCCCCAGTCGGGCGATCAGTTCAACACGCTCGATCCCACGTACCTCGCGCTGGCTCCCGAACAGTTCCGCAATCTCGAAACCGGGGTGAAATGGGCCGTCAATCCGGGCCTGGCATTCACCGCTGCGGTGTTCCAGGTCGATCGTACCGGCACCCGCGCCAGCGATCCGGTTACCGGGTTTCCGGTCCTGACCGGAAGCAGCCGGGTGCGCGGCTTCGAGGCGTCGCTCAGCGGCCAGATCACGCCGCAGTGGCGAGCCATCCTGGGCTACGCCTATCAGCAGGGCGAAATCCGCACGACCACCACCGCCGCCCCGGCCGGGCGCAACCTCGACAAGCTGCCACACCACCAGGTGACCGCATGGACGCGGTACGACCTGACGCCAAAACTGGGCCTGGGGCTGGGCCTGGTCCACCAGTCGAGCCAATTCGCGTCGATCAGCAATGCCGTGCGCCTGCCGGGATTCACCCGGCTCGACGCTGCGGTCTATTATGATTTCAGCCAGGCGTTTTCGCTCCAGCTCAATGTCGAGAATCTGACCGACGTCCGGTACTTCCCGAGCGCCCATACCGACAACAACATCGCCACCGGTGAACCGCTCAACGCGCGTCTGACCGCTCGGATGAAGTTCTGAGCGCCGGCACGGCACGGGCTGCAGCGCGCGGGGAAATCGCCGGAGGCGGGGCAGCGCTGATCGTCTCGAGCCCGCGGCTCACTCGCCCGGCGCGCTGGATCGCGCGGACCAGCCGGGGATAGACCCCGCAGCGGCACAGGTTGGGCACTGCCGCCTTGATCTCGTCGGCCGAAGGATCGGCATTGCGCGCCAATAATGCCGCAGCGGACAGAACAATGCCCGGAGTGCAGAAGCCGCACTGGATCGCCTGCTCAGCCACCAGCGCCTGTTGCACCGGGTGCCCGCGATCGGTCGACAGGCCCTCGATCGTGACGACCGTCCGGCCCTCGGCTTCGCCCAGGCTCATCAGGCACGAGCGCTGCGCCTGGCCATCGACAAGCACCATGCAAGCGCCGCAATCACCCACCCCGCAGCCATATTTGGTGCCCGTCAGGTTGGCCGCATCGCGCAGCGCCCACAGCAGCGGGACTTGCGCGTCGATACGGATCTCGACCGGCTGTCCGTTGAGTGTCAGGCTGGCCACAGGATCAGTCGCGCCAGGTCCGGTCGACCGTGTCGATCCGCCGCATCCAGGCGGCGAAGTCGGGAGCGCCCGGACCACCCGGGAGCTGGACCTGGGACAGGTCGCGCTGGTGCACCGCCACTATCTCCGGGGCGACATGGATCGGCTGGCCCATGCTCATCGTCATCACCTGGATCTCGCAGGCGCGTTGCAGGGCCCACTGGGTCAGGAACATCTCGGCCAGGCTATGCCCGAGCACGACCGGGCCATGGTTGCGCAGCATCAGCACGCGCTTGTCTGCTAGGTTCGCCAGCAGTCGCTCGCCCTCCTCGGCACGGACGGTAACGCCCTCGAAATCGTGATAGGCCAGTTTGCCGATGAAGTTGCAGGCATAGAAATTGACCGGCTGCAACCCGCCTTCCAGGCTACACACCGCCATTGTCGCGGTGGTATGGACGTGGCAGATCGCATGAGCCCAATCGAGGTGGCGGTGGAAATAGGCGTGCTGGGTGAAGCCAGCCTTGTTGACCGGATACTTGCTGCCATCGAGTGTGTTGCCGTCGATATCGATCTTGACCAGGTTCGATGCGCAGACCTCCGAATAAAGCAGCCCGAAAGGGTTGATCAGGAAGGCATCGGCCGTATCCGGCACACGGACCGAAATATGGTTATAGATCGATTCGGACCAGCCGAGCAGGTCGAAGATGCGGTAACAGGCGGCCAGATCCTGGCGTGCCTGCCACTCGGCGTCGCTGCAATCGAGATTGCGGTGCATTGTCTCGGCTCCCAATTTGTCCGGTTCTATGGGCGAAGCGCGACGCGGATGCCAGCCCACAGCGTGCGCGGCGCGCCCAGGTCGATCGAACCGGCCTGGTTGCGGGTGATGAGCTTGGAGTCGGTCAGGTTCTCGGCCCGAAGCACCAGGCCGAACCGCCCGGCCAGCGGCAGTTGCACAACGGCGTCGAGCGTGGTCGCGGCGGGCAGCACGTCGGTCTCCAGATCGTCCTCGAACTGCGCGCCGATGTGGCGCAGCGTCAGCGAGCCGAGCCAGCCCTCACCGGGTCGCCAGGCGAGCGTGGCGCTGGCGGCGATCTTCGGCGTCTGCGAGGGGCGCTTGGCGTTAAGCGCGGCGGAAATGCCGCTGGCCTCGACTTTCGCATCGGTCAGCGCCAGCGAGGCGGAGAGTGACACGGTGCCCCGTCGCAGTTCCCCGCCCAGCTCCAGCCCGCGGGCATGGACCGCATCGACATTGCGCCGCTCGCGCAGGTTGGGCGCAATCGTGACGTTGGCGATCGCGGCTTTGACGCGGTTGTCGAACGCAGTGAGCGACAGGCTGAGTGCGGGGATCGGGCTGTAGTCGAACCCAGCCTCAAACCCACGCAGATGCTCGTTGGCAAGGGCAGCATTGGCGCGGGTGCTGACTGGAAAAACCACGAAGGGCCGGTACAGCTCGTTGAGTGTGGGCAGCCGCGATCCGCTATAAGCCGAAGCGCGCAAGGCCAGGCCGGGCAGCGCGTGCCACAATGCCCCGCCCCGCAAGGATGTGTCCCACCCAGCGCGGTCAGCAAAGCGGGTGTCGGTGGTGATCGTCCCGGCGGCATTGGCCTCGCGGAAGAAGCCCTGGCTGATCGACCAGCGATCCGCGCGCAGTCCGCCGGTCAGGACCAGTTTGCCCAGAGTCCAGTCGTCCTCAGCGAAGAACCCTAGGTCGGAATTGCGCCCGCCCGCACTGCGCCGGTTCGTGACCGCGCCGCTGACGGCATAGGCATCCTCAGCCAGCCGCCCGCTCGATATCCGCCAGTCCGCCCCGATCCGCAGTACCTGGCCATGGCCGACCGGCGGGCGCAGTTCGATCTTGCCGCCAACGCCTGTGGACGGCGTGCGGCGTTGGTCGAGGGTCTTCCTCAGGCTCGTCGCGCTGATCACCACGTTGGAAAACTCGCGCGCCTGGAGATAGCCAAGCAGGTCGAACTGCCACGCCCCGTGCATGACCACCCGCAGGCTTGCATCCTGGCCGCTGCTCGCCGATTCTGCTCCGGCAAAGCGCAAGGTACGGGTGTCGCCAAAGGCCAGCCCGCGCGCCTGCAGCTCGATCCCCGGGGCAAGGGCCGCGACCCCGCGAAGGCTGGCCGACCATGACTCATAGCGCGCACGTACGCTGGCGGCGTTGCGTTGCGTCAACGGCGTGGTCCAGAACCCCGGGCTGCGGTCCCACCGCGCGCCGACCACAGCAAAGCCCTCGCCCAATTGTGGCGCCAGTATTGCTGACAGCTCACTGGCGCCGCGATTGTCGACTGCTGCGCTGGCCGAGAACAGCCCAAGCGTGCGCGCGTCTGCGCTGGTCAGGTCGATCGTCCCGGCCACTGCCCCCGCCCCGAACGCACCCGACCCGCCGCCGCGGATCACCTGCGCTCCGGCCAGCCGCTCGGGCACCAAGGCGCTCAGCGGGATCGAGCCGAAGAACGGATCGGTCATCGGCACCCCGTCGAGCAGCACTAGCGTGCGGCTGGTGGCATTGCCTCCCAACGCACGCAGCGTCACGCCCTGCGCCGAAGGGTTGGCCGCGCGGCTGTCCGAGCGGCGGAACTGCTGGAAGCCCGCCACATCGGCCAGGGCATCCTCGATCCGGCCCGACGCGGTGGCGCTCAGCCGGGCGGCGCTGACAGTCTGGACATCATAGGCCGTGCTGGCCGGCGGCGCCTCCAGTCCGCGCCCGGAGACGACGATATCGGGCAAGGCGGAACTCTGCCCCTCAGCCGGGCCCGGAGCACCCGCCAGCAGAGCCGTAACGACAGTAAAAGTTCGGCAGCGCCATCGAGCCATCGGCCGTTTCTCAGAAAGTTTCGTTGCGAAACGGGGTGCCGTGGAATGGTGCCGCTTAGAGGATTCGAACCTCTGACCCCATCATTACGAATGATGTGCTCTACCGACTGAGCTAAAGCGGCCCCTGTCCGGGATGGCGGCGTTTATCGGGGGCTGGGGGTTGTGGCAACCTTTTTGGCCCCGGGTTGCGAGGTGGCCCGCCTCAGTAACTCACGCCCGAGCGGATGAACTCGCCTGCGTGGCTCAGGGCGGAGCCTTTGTTAATCTCCTCAAGCGTGAGGATGTGGGTGATCATCGGGTCGATCACGCTCTGGCCCTGGGTGGCGCGGATCGCGGTGCACTGGTTGGTCTTGCCCGAAAGGCAGTTTTTGCACTGGCGGCATTGGGGAGTGTGGAGCGGGATCACGTGATCGCCCAGGACCAGCGAAATTACTCCAGCGCCGATCTCGCGGACGATCCCGGCGCCCTCATGACCCAGCACCGAAAAAAACAGGCCATCTGAATCCAGTCCGTCGAGGGGGTAGGCGTCGGTGTGGCAGATGCCCTTCGCCCTGATCTCGACCAGAACCTCACCAGCCTAAAGTCCTGCGAGAGCGCGTTCGCCAATTTCAAGAGGCTGCTTGGCGGCAAAGGCGACCGCAGCACGGATTTTCATGTGAGCCTAGCATTCTCAAACGAAGCCGAGGTTAGTCCCCAGCGCGCTGCCGGCGTAGTTGCCGATATTGGGCAGCACTGTCGAGAGGTCGGATGCGCCGACACCGAACCACGATGCCAGAGTAGCGGCATACTGATCGACACCCATGGTCGGGATCAGGCGGCCCTGGCCGATATCGTTGGGGCCGCCGTTGGCCAGCACCGGGTTGAGCCCGTAATAGCGTCCGCCGTTCACCGCGCCGCCGATGACGAAATGCATCGAGCCCCAGCCATGATCGGTACCGTCATTGTTGGCGGTCAAGGCGCGGCCGAAGTCCGATCCGGTGAAAGTGGTGACTTGCTGCGAGACGCCCAGTTCGACCGTAGTATCGTAGAACGCGCGCAAGGCATCGGCGAGGTTGGTCATCAAGATGGGGTGGAGCGTCGCCAGCCCGTCGTGGGTATCGAACCGCCCGGTCGAGACGAAGAACACCTGGCGCTTGGCGCCGAGTTGCTGGCTGACCGAGATCAGCTTGGCGACTACCTGGAGCTGCGCCCCCAACGAGCTTTGCGGATCGGCTGAGACGGGAAAAAGGGTGGTCGTCACCTGGGCACTGGCCAGCGCGGTCGAGACCTGGCTGTAGAGATTGAGCGCGCGGGTCCCGACCTGGCCCAGCACCGCCTCGAACTGATGCGGCCCGCCGCCACTGATCAGCGACTGGAGCAGGGTCGAGGCGGCGGTCGAGCCCTGCAGGCTGACGCGGGCGTTGAGCGGGATCGGGCCCGCGGTAGTGACCGAATACTGCACTGCCTGCTTGCCGGTAAGGAATACCGCGTTGCCGCTGGAGTTGATGCAGGTCAGCGTGGACGTGGCGTTGCCGGCCTGGAGCAGATCACCGATCCGCCCGCCCCAGCCCGAGGCTGCACCTTCGGGTGACGAGGCCTGCCAGTATGACTGCTGATCGTTGTGGCTGAGCAGCTTGGGTGGCAGGGGCACCGAATTGGCCTGGTACTGCGCCTTGGTGATCGGCTGGACGAGGGTGCCGACATTGAGCATCACCGCCATCTTGCCGGCATTGAACACCGGCAGAAGCTTGCCCAACTCGGGCGCCAGGGCATATTGCGCGCCATTGGGCAGCGCGGTGGTGGGGTTAAGAACGGTCCCCGCCAAAGATGCCTGGCTGTAGCCGAGAGTCGGGCGCTGGGCATTGTAGACCGCGAACTGGGTGTTGTCGTAAGGGACCAGGGTATTGGCGTAGTCGTTGCCGCCATAAAGGAACACGCAGACCAGCGCCTTGTAGTCGGTTGCGGTGGCTGCCGCCGCCTCGCCGATCGCGGCCAGACTCATCACGAAGGGCGTGGCGGTCCCCGCGATCGAGAGGGCCGAGGCGCGCTTCATAAAGGCACGGCGTGATTGGTCGCCGCTGAAGGTTCCGTTATTGGTGCCGTTATCGGTCATCTGTCCCGTCCTCCTCAGCGCAGCACGAGATATTCGGGCGAAGCCATGACCAGCACGATCGCCGCGTAGATCCGGTTATTGACCCCCGCAGTCGTCGTGGTGACGATGGTATCGAGCGCGGTCTTCATCTGGGCCAATGTGGCTGCGCTGATCTGGTTGGCAGCGAGCACCAGGTTGAGCTCGGCAAGCAGGGCTGCGCTGTCCGGCGCGAGCGCAGTGAGCGAGCTGTAATCGGGCTTGGCCTCGCCCGCGCCGTTGGCGATCAGCGTTTGCATATAGTTGACATAGGCGATCAGCGAAGGCTCGTTGGTCACCTGGAACTCGGGAGCGACCAGGCCGCTGGTCGAGATAACCGTGCCCGCCGGGGTGTAGCCCGGGCGGAACCAGTTGAACACGCTGGGCGCGCGCCCCGGGCTCTGGCCGAGGCGGTTGGCGGACGACGCGGTGCTGCCGAACGGCCACAGGTTGGTCGGCGAGGTGACATTGAAGGCCTTGGCCCACTGGGTCAGACGCACCACTGGTTCGCGCAGCTTGCCGAAGGTGGTGGTGGTCACCTGGGCATCGTCGCGAGCCTCGACATCGGTCAGGATCGCGCGGATCACCGCCTTCATGTCGCCGCGCACCCCGCTGCCGTTGTTGGCGAATAGGGCAGAGACGCGACCGATATAGCCGGGCGAGGGATTGCTCGTGACCATGTGTTGGATCAGCTGCTTGGAGACGAATGGCGGCATGTTGGCATGGGCGAACAGCCCGTCGAGAGCCAGCTTACGCGCGCCGGCCCCGTCGGTCCCGGCGGGGATGGTGATGCCCAGGAAGCTTGACGCCCCGGTTTCATGCTGCGCGGCATTGATGATCAGCGGCAGTTGCAGACGGTTGGGCGTGGTGTTGTCAGTGTTGCCATAGGTATAGCCGGTCCACACCCGCGCGCCTTGTGAGACGTCGGCCTGGGTATAGGTCGGCACCGGATTGCCGCCCGACAGGACCTGGCTGCCGTCCATGTTGAGTTGGTAGAGCCCGATGGTGAACAGCTGCATCAGTTCGCGCGCATAGTTCTCGTCGGGGATCGAACCGGTGGCATTGGCCTTGGTGTTGCCGAGGAAGGTCAGGAACAGGCCCATCCCGACGCTGGTCGAGACGCTTTCCATGATGTCGCGGTAATTGCCGAAGGTGTTGTCCCACAGCCCGTCAAGATAGGCGGCCATTACAAACGCCCGCCACGATCCGCCAAAGCCATCGATCCCGACCACCCACTGATTGAGCAGAGCCAAGCCAACCCGCTGGCGCAGGATATCGGCGCTGCCCATCAGTTGCGACCAGATCATGGCATCGAAGCCATTGACCGTATTCACGTTGGTGGAGACGTTATAGCCGTTGGCGATCAGAAAATCCCAGAACTTCTGCGGCCGGGCGAGTGCGAACTGGGCATTGAGCCAGGCGGTATAGCCGCCAGTCGCCAGGCTGGTGACATCGGCCTTGGCGTAGCCGATGCTCGACTGCGAAAGGAACCGCGAGGCCTGGGCGGTGGTCACCGCAACGCTGGCCGGGGTTGGCGTGGGGGTCGGTGTCGGTGTCGGGGTGTAAGTTCCGCCATCGCCGCAGGCTTCAAGGAGTGTCGAGCCGACGGTAGCCAGGGCCAGGGCAGACAGCGCGGTGCCGGTCGAGCGTGCGGGCGGCGACAGGCCTGGGCCCTCGCCGAGCTCGATCTGTTCGGCAATTGCCGCCAGGCTGGTATCCTGTGCCATCCGCAACCCTCCTGCTGGACATTCAGCGCTGGCCAGGTGTCAAACCCGCGCTTTGAGTCCATCCGAAGCAGTGTGTGCCCCAGCCCGAGCGCAGAGACAACACATCAATCACCAACGTATTGCTGCGTGTTAGGGTTAAGCCAATTTAACCGCGCCAATGTCTCGCTCGCTTAAGCACGTCACGCGTCCGTGGTCAGGGCGGTCCCGCTCTCCGTTTCGGGGAGGAACCTTTTCCCTAAGGCTTGGCGGCTCGCGTCGAGCTGACCATGCCCGGCGCGATGAACCCGATCGGGGTGACTTCCAGCGCCCGACGTTTGAGTTCGCCTTTCATCTTGAGGTATTCCTCCTCCATCTCCGCCGTCACAGTAGCGCGCGAATCCTCGAGCGCTTCGGCGAAGTTGGCGGCATCGACGGTGGTGACGGCCTCGCCGTGGCGGCGGATCGCGACAAGGCCGGCGCGGCGGACGACGTCCTCCAGATCCGCGCCGGTGAAGCGGTCGGTCAGGCGGGCGATCGCAGCCAAGTCGATATCGCTGGCCATCGGCATTTTCTCGGTATGGATGCGCAAAATATGCTCGCGCCCGGCCACATCGGGGGTGCCCACGTAAATCAGCTCGTCGAACCGGCCGGGTCGAAGCAAGGCCGGATCGACCAGCGCCGGGCGGTTGGTCGCGCCGATCACCACGATCGACTGCAGTTCCTCCATCCCGTCCATCTCGGCAAGGATCGTGTTGACCACCCGCGCGGTGACCTGCGGCTCGCCCCCGCCGCTGCCGCGCGCCGGAACCAGGCTGTCGATTTCATCGATGAAGATCACGCACGGTGCGACCTGGCGGGCGCGGGCGAACAGCCGGGCGATCTGCTGTTCGCTTTCACCAAACCATTTGCTCAGCAGGTCCGAGCTTTTGATCGCGATGAAATTGGCCTCAGCTTCCTTGGCCACGGCCTTGGCCAGCAGGGTCTTGCCGGTCCCGGGCGGGCCATAGAGCAAGAAGCCTTTGGCCGGACGGATGCCCAGGCGGTGGAACGCCTCGGGATTGCGCAGCGGCAGTTCCACCCCTTCGCGCAGCCGCAATTGGGCATCGTCGAGCCCGCCGATATCGCCCCAGCCCACGTTGGGCACCTGGACCATGACCTCGCGCATCGCGCTGGGCTGGACGCGTTTCAGCGCGGCAAGGAAATCGTCGCGGGTGACCGACAGACTTTCCAGCACCTCGGGCGGGATCGTTTGCGCCTCCAGATCGAGCTGGGGCATGATCCGGCGGACAGTCTCGATCGCCGCCTCGCGGGCCAGCGCGGCCAGATCGGCGCCGACGAAGCCGTGCGTGGTGCGCGCCAGTTCGTTGAGGTCGACCCCCTCGCCCAGTGGCATGCCGCGGGTGTGGATCGCCAGGATCTCGCGCCGTCCGGACTCATCGGGAACGCCGATGACGATCTCGCGGTCGAACCGGCCGGGCCGACGCAAGGCCTCGTCGATCGCGTCGGGGCGGTTGGTGGCGGCGATGACGACCACATTGGAGTGCGAATGCAGCCCGTCCATCAGCGTCAGCAACTGGGCGACCAGGCGCTTTTCCGCCTCACCCGTCACCTGACCACGCT
The DNA here is from genome assembly GCA_043781375.1 of Novosphingobium sp. Classification (GTDB taxonomy): domain Bacteria; phylum Pseudomonadota; class Alphaproteobacteria; order Sphingomonadales; family Sphingomonadaceae; genus Novosphingobium. Next base: position 68,564 of record JAYWBP010000045.1, on the reverse strand, counting down.
TGGGCGCAATCGAATCGATCTCGTCGATGAAGATAATCGACGGCGCGGCCTTGTTCGCCTCCTCGAAAATCTCGCGCAGCCGCTTTTCGCTCTCGCCATAAGCCGAGCCCATGATCTCGGGGCCGTTGATGGTGAAAAAGTTCGCCTCGCTTTCATGCGCGACGGCGCGCGCCAGCCGGGTCTTGCCGGTGCCTGGCGGGCCGTGGAGCAGGACGCCCCGTGGAGGATCGACACCAAGCCGGATGAACAGCTCGGGATAACGCAGCGGCAGTTCGACCATCTCGCGCAACTGGCGGATGGTGTCGCCCATCCCCCCGACGTCATCATAGTTGACGTCGGCACGGGTGGCGCTGGTCTCCTCGAACTCCTCGCGCAGTTCGATCTCAGTAGTCTCGTCGATATGGACGATGCCCTTGGGCACGGTGGAGACCACCAGCAGACGAATCTGGGTCAACGCATAGGCCGGGGTATTAAACATGCGCGCGACTTGCGGCGGCATATCGCGAACCTGCTGCTGGCCGGTGGTTGCAACCAGATCGCCAGCCACGATCGGGCGTTGGAAGAAATTGCGCTTGAGCGCCTGGGGCGGACCTTGCAGCCGCATCTCGCGCTGAGCCGGGGCGAAGACGACGCGCTGGGCGGGGCGCGATTCGGTCTTGCTGACCACAACATGATCGCCCGACCCGACCTCGGCATTGGCGCGCTGCAACCCGTCGAGGCGGATCACCTCAAGCCCTTCGTCCTCGGCATAGGCAAGCACGGCACGTGCGGCAGTAGTCCGCTTGCCTTCGATCTGAACGGTATCGCCTTCGATCAGGCCGAGCGCCGAAAGCGTGGACTTGGGCATTCGGGCGATGCCGTGGCCGCTTTCTTCCTGCCGCGCTGCAGCCACCTGCAGCTTGACCGTCCGTTCGCTCACGCTTGCCGCCGCTGCTTCCGCCATTGCCGTATCCCGCTTGCTTCCCCTTAGCGGGGCCGGACAAAAGCTAGGAACTCGACCCGCTGATTACAAATCGTTGCTGAAGGTCCTCTCCGCAATCGGGACAAAAAAAGGTCCAGTTGTCGCCAACCGGCGCCCAGAACCTTGAATAAAAAAAAGGCCCGGTTGTTGCCAACCGGCGCCCAGGACCTTGAATAAAAAAAAGGCCCGGTTGTTGCCAGCCGGGCCTTGGAAGTTTTGGGAGAGGATGCCTGAAAGGCAAAATCGGTATGACCCCGACTCGATTATTGTGCAAGTGCGAAAAGAGCAATTTAACTTGAAAAAAATGCAAGTCTCCCGAAAATTTCCTTACGGGCGGCGGAATTTGAGCAAAAACCGGTCGGTGTGGCCGCGCAGAGTCTTGTCGAAAACCAGCAATTGATGGCTGTCATCGTTGCGCTGCAGCACATGACTTTCGCTTTGCAGGACGAACCCGGCTTTCGCCATGTCGGCCTTGACCTTGGCCGGATCGATCCGGTGGAGTCGCTTGGCGACCTCGGTGGCGTCGCCCGCCGGTCCGACATGATCGGCAACGATAACGTGGCCACCCCGCTTCACTGCGGCGAACCAATTGGCCAGGATATCGCTGGGCAAGGGTATGGCTGCCCCACTGCGAGTAGTGCCAAGGTACAAGTCGTGGAATACCAGATGGGTGAAAATAGTGTTCACGGTATTGGGTCCCAGCTTCAACTGGACGAGCGACGGGGTCACCAGCGAGACGTTGGGATGCGCATCGCTGATCGGCTTCCACAGTTCAGGCTTGAAATATTCCGCCGCTTCGAGCGCAATGACCTTGCCGCGCGGCCCGACCAGACTAGCGAGCATCTCTGTATAATAGCCCCCACCGGCCTGAAAATCGGCGACGGTCTCACCCGGGCGGATCCCGGCAAATGCCAGCACTGCGGCGGGCAGGCGGTCCACATCCTGCTTGCGATTGGCCTCGGCGCGTGTCGGCTGGGCAATCGCAGCAGCGATGGCGGCGCTGGGCGAAGCGGCGCTGGTCATTTGGTGGTGTTGGGCCGACTTGGCCAAGGTGGCAGCGGGGCTCAGCAGTACGGCAACCAACGGCAGGATATGGAAGATCGGTTTCATGGCATTGTTCTCCGTTGCCCAGAGAACTGACACAGCCTTGGCGCCATGGCAATTATCCGCGTCGCAACGGGTGACAGCCCGCGCGCAAATGCCTAGAGATCGGCCCACTTTGACCCTTCAGCCTCGTGAGGATGCATGAACAAGCTTTTCCCCGATGCCGGTGCAGCGCTCGACGGCTTGCTCAAGGACGGCCTGCTGATTGCCTGCGGAGGGTTCGGCCTGTGCGGCGTGCCCGAACGATTGCTCGATGCGGTGCGTGACAGCGGGGTCAAGGACCTCACGTTTGCCAGCAACAATGCGGGAATCGACAACGAAGGTATCGGCCGCCTGCTGCGCACGCGCCAGGTGCGCAAGATGCTCTCCAGCTACGTCGGCGAGAACAAGGAATTTGAGCGGCAATATCTTTCGGGCGAGCTGGAGGTGGAATTCTGCCCTCAGGGCACGCTCGCCGAACGGATGCGGGCGGGCGGCGCAGGGATCCCCGGATTCTATACCAAGACCGGGGTCGGGACGCTGGTCGCCGAGGGCAAGGAAGTGAAGAGTTTCGATGGCGAGGATTTTATCCTGGAACGTGGGATCTTCGCCGACCTTGCTCTGGTCAAGGCGTGGAAGGCCGATGCCATGGGCAATGTCATGTTTCGCAAGACCGCGCGCAATTTCAACGTTCCGGCAGCAACCTGCGGCAAGGTCTGCGTTGTCGAGGTGGAGGAGATCGTGCCGGTCGGCAGCTTCGAGCCCGACTGCATCCACTTGCCCGGAGTCTACGTCCAGCGGCTGATCGTAGGCGCGCCTTACGACAAGAAGATCGAGTTCCGCACGGTGCGCGAGCGCGAGGCGGCTTGAGCTTGCGGCGCGCGCAGTCCCTGCTGGCGGTCCTGAGCCTGACGGGCTTGCTGGGTGGCTGCGTGGCCGTTGCTATCCCGATCATGGCAGGCGGGCTGATCGCCAAGAAGCAGTCCAACCGATCTCATGCGCCGAAACCGCCCAAGCTGGCCAAACTGGCCAAGCCTGCCCGGCAGCATCACGATCGTCCGGTCGTTCGGGGCAGAATACGCCCGGTCGCACCCAAGCTGGTGCGCACCCTCGACGCCCCCGAGGCACAAGCCGCCGCACCGCGGATCCCTGCCCCGGTTCCTCTTGCGGTCGAACCCGGCAGCTATGGCAGCTTTTCCAGTTATGCCTTCGAGCGTTCGCGGCCGGGCGCGGCCGGCGAAGTACGCCGCTCGGTAGTCTACGATCCGGACAGCCCGCTGGCCCAGCCACGGATGCACGAGTGCGGCAATCTTGGCCCGGCAGTGCTGATCGACCTCGATCCTGGCTCGGCCCGGTTCGATCCTGCAGGCAGCGGCCCCATGTCCAGCTATAGGGCCGAGCCCGGGCTGCCCGAAGCACTCGATTCGTTGCGCCTGGCTGGGGTGACGGTGCTGTGGGCGTCGGATCTGCCGGTCGACCAGGCCGAGGCGCTCTATGCTAAATTGCGCGAAACCCGGCTCGATCCCGCCGGGACCGACCGGCTGCTGCTCCAGGCCAGGCCGGACGACGCCAAGCAGGCTCGGCGCCAGGCTGCGGCAAAAAGCTATTGCATCGTCGCCATGGCCGGTGACCGCCGCGGCGACTTCGACGAGCTTTACGACTACTTGCGCGACCCCGCCGCCGCGGCCGCGCTCGAACCGAATATCGGCACGGGGTGGTTCCTCGTGCCCCTGCCGATACATTGACTGCGCCGATCCATTGACTGCGCCGATCCATTGACGGCTTCCACGGAGACTATTGCCATGACCACCGGCTGGACCCGCGACCAGATGGCCGCCCGCGCCGCGCAGGAGTTGCAGGACGGGTTCTATGTCAACCTGGGCATCGGCATCCCGACGCTGGTTGCCAACCATGTCCCGGCCGGGATCACGGTGACGCTCCAATCGGAAAACGGGATGCTCGGAATCGGGCCGTTCCCCTACGAGGACGAGGTCGATGCGGACCTGATCAATGCCGGCAAGCAGACCATCAGCGAACTGCCGCACTCGTCGTATTTCGACAGTGCCGCCAGCTTCGCCATGATCCGCGGCGGGCACATCGACCTGACCGTGCTTGGCGCGATGGAAGTGGCCGAAAATGGCGATATCGCCAACTGGATGATCCCGGGCAAGATGATCAAGGGCATGGGCGGGGCGATGGACCTGGTCGCCGGGGTCAAGAAGATCATCGTGGTGATGGAGCATACCAGCAAGACCGGCGATCCCAAGTTCATCCCCGCCTGCACCCTGCCGCTGACCGGGCGCAATGTGGTCGATATGGTGATCACCGATCTGGCGGTATTCCAGCGCCCCGATCATAGTACACCGTTCCGCCTGATCGAATGCGCGCCGGGAATCAGCGCCGATGAAGTCGCGGCTAAAACCACCGCCCACTATGTAAGCTGAGCGCAATGCTTTCTGGTATACGCAAGCTATTGTCGCGCAACATGACGCCGAAACCTACTGCAAAGGATCCTCCCATGACCCAGCCACTCGCCGAAATCCCGCTGATCCGCATCGATGGCACGTCCGACACGCTCGCCCAGCACGCCGGCAAAGTCCTGTTGGTGGTCAATGTCGCCTCCAAGTGCGGGTTGACCCCGCAGTACGCGGGCCTGGAAAAGCTCTACACCGCCAACAAGGACCGCGGGCTGGAAGTACTGGGCTTTCCCGCCAACGATTTCGGTTCACAGGAGCCGGGTAGCAACGAGGCTATCGCCCAGTTTTGCTCGGCCAACTATGGCGTCAGCTTCCCGCTCTATACCAAGGCCGACGTCACGGGCGCGGGTAAGCAGCCGCTGTATGCCGCGCTGACCCAGGCGATGCCCGAAAAGCACGGCGATGCCGCTGCGTGGCGCGATAAGCTGCGCGGCTATGGCATGAAGCCGACCGAGGATCCCGAAGTGCTGTGGAATTTCGAGAAGTTCCTGATCGGTCGCGATGGCCAGGTTGCCGGGCGTTTCTCGCCCGACACCACCCCCGAGGATCCGGCACTGATCGCGGCGATCGAGGCCGAACTGGGCAAGTAGCCGCTCAATTAGTCAAACGATAGGTGGCGAACCGCAACCAAGCTGACTTTCACACGTTTGTCTTGTAGGATGCAGGACTTAGGCGGGACGGATTTATTTTGCGGATAGTGCAGGCATTTCGCCAACGGTATCTCGACGTTCTCGCGTCGATCTACATCTATAATGAACATCGCGGCTACACCTCGCTGGATCGGGTGCTCGAAGCCGTGCGGGCGCGTTGCGGCGACGATCATGCCTTTATCGCCGAAATCGTCAGCCACCGCGCCGACGAGGAAAAGCACTATCGCATGTTCCGCCGCTGGTTCGAGCTTCAGGGCCGCAAGCCGCTGGCAGTCGATCGCACCTGTGGGCACATCGATCGCTTTATCGAGCGGATTTTCGGCTGCACCATCGAGCAACTCGATACCGCCACGATCATCGCCGACGGGGCGGAGTTCGAAAAGCTGTGCCGGGTAATCATGCTGACCGAACAGCGCGGCTATGCTCAGGTCGAGATTCTGCTCAAAAGCCGCCTGGTCATGTCCGATCCAGTAATGAAAAAGATTTTCCAGATCATCCACAAGGATGAACCCAGCCACTTCCTGCCTTACAAGAAGTGGCTGGAACAGAACGACAAGCAGGGCGCACTGTGGCGTGAACGGCTGGCGGATTTCTGGATCCACAAGTCGCTGATGCTGGCCAAGCTGCCCTCGCTGTTCTTCAACCCGAGGGTGGCGCGGGTCGAGCACTGGCCGGACGAGGAAGACGGAGTCTACGCGTCGGCGGCGTGAAACAGGGGTGGCGCGGGGCCTGCGACGCGCAACCTTGCCAGAACACCCGGTCAATTCACCCCAGCGCTGCCTTCAGATCATCGATCAGGTCTGTCCGCTCCCACGGAAAGCTGTCGCCCACCGGCTTGCGCCCGAAATGGCCATAGGCGGCGGTCTGGCGATAGATCGGTTTATTGAGGCCAAGGTGCGTCCGGATCGCGCGCGGGGTCAGCCCGCCCAGCTTGGCGATGCCCATGATCGCCTCCTCGATCTTGTCGTCGCCAACCGTCCCGGTCTCATGCGTATCGACATAAAGCGACAGCGGCTTGGATACGCCGATGGCATAGGCCAGCTGGATCGTGCAGCGCGTGGCAAGGCCGGCGGCGACGATGTTCTTGGCCAGATACCGCGTGATGTAGGCCGCTGAGCGATCGACCTTGGTCGGATCCTTGCCGCTGAACGCGCCGCCGCCGTGCGGGGCCGCGCCGCCGTAAGTGTCGACGATGATTTTGCGCCCAGTCAGCCCGGCGTCACCATCAGGCCCACCGATCTCAAAGCTGCCGGTGGGGTTGATGTGATATTCGGTATCGCGCAGCAGCACCGGCGGCAGGGTTTCGGCGATCACCCGCTTTACGTAAGCATGGAGCTCGGCCTCCTGGGCGCCTTCGTCATAGCCCTTGGCGTGCTGGGTCGAGACGACGATCGCAGTGGCCGCCACCGGCAGACTGCCTTCGTAGCGCAGGGTAACCTGGCTCTTGGCGTCGGGCTCGAGGAACGGCGCGACGCCCGAGTGGCGATCGGCGGCCATCCGCTCGAGGATCTTGTGGCTGTAGTACAGCGTGGCCGGCATCAGGTCGGGAGTTTCGTCGGTGGCATAGCCGAACATGATGCCCTGGTCGCCCGCGCCTTCATCCTTGTTGCTGCCGGCATCGACGCCTTGGGCAATTTGCGCGGACTGCCCGTGCAGACGGTTGATCAATTCGAACTTTTCCCAGTGGAAACCGTCCTGCTCATAGCCGATCTCGCGCACGGTCTGGCGAACGGTCTGTTCGATCCGCTCAGGGATGCCGGGTGCCCACTGGCCCATTTCGTAAATGCCCTTACCCCGGATTTCGCCAGCCAGCACCACCAGCTGCGTCGTGGTCAAGGTCTCGCAAGCGATCCGGGCCTCATCGTCGATCGACAGGAACAGGTCGACGATGGCGTCGCTGATCTGGTCGGAGACCTTGTCGGGGTGGCCTTCGGAGACGCTTTCCGAGGTAAACAGGTAGGTGCTGCGCATCGTGGTTCTCAATATAAAGGAATCTTTATGTGATGCGCTTTATCGCTGACTGCGACGGCTGGCAACCACGCTCAGGACAAGAAGAACTAGGGCCCAGGCAAGCCCAAGCGCATTGCCGGTCCGGGCGAACAGGGTCGGGGCGTGGGCCGGCGGGACCAGCCCGTCGAGCCGCGCGGCCTGGTGTCGGGGAATAAACTGGCGAACCACGCCGTCGGCATCAATCACCGCGCTGATCCCGGTCGTGGTCGCGCGCAGGACCGGCAGCCCTTCCTCGATCGCGCGCAACCGCGCCTGGGCGAGGTGCTGCGGCGGGCCCCACGTGCCGAACCAGCCATCATTGGAAGGGTTGAACAGGTAATCGGGCCGATGCGCGCGATCGACCACCTGGCCGGAGAAGACGATCTCGTAGCAGACCTGCACCCCGGCCCGGCCCCATAGCCCCAGTTCCAGCGTGCGCGGGCCCGGACCGGGCCAGAAATCGAGGCTTCCGGGGACCAGCCGGGCGGCGCCGAGCGGCTCAAGAATGAAGCGCAACGGCAGATATTCGCCGTAAGGCACCAGGTGCGCCTTGGCATAGCCGCCGCGGATTTCACCCCCATCGTCGAGCGCGGTGACCGAATTGCGCGCGCCAGCTACCACACTCCCGCGCATCTCCAGATCGACTGCGCCGGTCAGCAGCACGCTGCCTTTACCGACAACTTGAGCGATCCGTTGGCGCGCCGCCTGCGGATCTGCGGCAAAGGTCGTCTGCTGGTAAAAAAGCGCGGGATAGCCCGGGCGCAGATAGTCAGGCACGCCCGATTCGGGCCACAGCACAATGCGTTGTTCACCCGGGTGGCGCGGCAGGGTCAGCAGCGCGGTCTTAACGAATTGCTTCTCGAACTGGGATGGATCGTCAAGGTCCTGCTGGCGGATATCGGGCTGGACCAGAGTGAACGGCAGATGCCCCTCGCGCTGGTCATGCCCGAACGCAGGGAGCAGGAACAATGCGGCGGGGACCAGAAACAGCGCTGCGCCGATCGCATCGCGCTTGCCCCGCTGCCACGCCGCGAACCATGCTCCGCCGAGCAGCGCAATTAGCCCGGACAAGGCATAGGTTCCCAGCCACGGCGCGACCGCGGCCAGTCCCGGTCGCGCGAAGCCGCCCAGCGCGGCCATCGCCAGCGGGTTCCAGGCATAGCCGGTGAACACCCAGCTTCTAAGCCATTCGGCTAAGATCCAGCACCCGGCAAAGCCGAGCATCAGGGAGTATCCGCGCGCCGAATCCAATCCGCGCATCAGCAGCCACCCACCCAGCGCGGCGAGCATTGGATAGACCGCAAGGTACAACGCCAGCGCCACCACTGCGACCCAGCCGAGCCAGCCGGGCATTTGCGCCTGATAGGTAAAAGCCGTCGCGATCCAGCCGTTGCCGATGGTGAAGTGGCCCAGTCCGAACAGCCATCCGATCAGGCTTGCCTGCTGCCATGTTGCCGCGCGCGTGAGCAAGCCGAGCAGCCCGGCCAATCCGAGCAAGGTCAGCGGCCACAAGGTCAGCGGCTCGAAGCCGAGCGCCGTCAGGGCTCCAAGGACAAGCGCACACCACCGCGGATGCGCCGTCAGGCGCGCGGCTAGACGCTTACTCATATTGGCCCAGGCAGCCATCTGCTGCCCCGGATCAGTCCTGGCTGGCCGTTGCGAGCGCTTCGCCGGCATCGGGAGCAGCGCGCGGACGGCGGGTGCGACGGCGCGGTGCTTCGGCTTGGGGCTCACTTTCGGCCGCGACGCTTACGTCGCGTCCGGCAGAGATTGCTGGGGGCAGCAGCGAGGCATCGAAGCCCGAGCTTTCGTCACCCGAATCTGGGCCCGCATCCGGACCCGCATCGCGTGCGTCACCGGCGATTTCCTCGTCGCGGCGCGGGCGGCGATCCTCGCGCCGGGGACGCAAGCCACGGGTGCCGCGATTGTCCCGCACGAACGGATTTTCAGGTGGTTCAAAGCTGGGCTCGGCGCTTTCGGCTTCGTTCGATCCGTTGTCGTCGGTCTGCGCGCTTTCCTCTCCATCCGAGTCCGGGCGCTGAAAGCGTTCTTCGTGCTGCGGACGCGGAGTGCGCTCGGGACGCTCGGTTTGATTGCGCTCGGGACGCTCAGTCTGGTTCCTGTCCGTTTGACTCTGGGTGGGCCGATCCTGGGCAGGTCGGTCCTGGGCAGGTCGGTCCTCGCGTTCGCGGCGGGTGTAGACCGGCTGGTCGAACGCGGGGAAATCGTTGTCGACGAAATCCGAACCATCGTCCTCGCCCCCGTCGCCACCTTCCTGCCAGCGTTCGGCGGGGCGCGAGCGCTGCTCTTCCTGGCGCAGGCGAGTGTCGGCGATGACGCGGAAATAGTGATCGGCGAACTGCAGATAGTATTCCGCATTCACCCGATCGCCGTTGAGATGCGCGTCGGACGCCAGCTTGCGATACTTCTCCAGCATCTGCGGCGCATTTCCACGCGCACGGCTGTCGATCCGGTTGAGCTGCTGGCCACCGCCACCGCCGCCACCGTTGCTCCCGCCGCCCTGGGGACGGTTGTTGCTGTTATTGTTGCCGCGACCGCGCCTGCGGTTGTTCCCACGATTGTTATTCAAGTGAGCCCGTTCCTTAAACCCGGACTGCCCGCGAAAATCGTCAGGCAAATCGACTTGCATCCGCCACGGCCCGCATTTGAACCTCTGGCCCCGACATCTGCTTTGGTGGTGCTGGCGTTGAAGCCCGGACCGATTGCAAATGCTGGATTTGGGCCGGCGACGGGGAGGCGTACATCCATCGGCTGGCTTGGGCTAGGCATACGTGGCGCGCAATCAAAAGCCAAGCGGAATCTTGAGGGCTAGGGCACGCGGGTTTGCGCCCAGGTCTCGGTGAATGGTGACGGCGAAGCCATTTTGGTGGGCGATAGCCGATACGGCCCCGGTCTGGGTCGCGCCGATCTCGACCATTATGAGGCCTCCGGGCGCGAGCAAGCCGGGCAATTGCGGGATCAGCACGCGGTAGGCGTCGAGACCTTCCGCTCCGGCGAACAATGCACCCGCCGGCTCGTGATCGCGTACCGAAGTGGCGAGCTGCGCCTCCGCCTCGACATAAGGCGGATTGACCAGGATCAGGTCGAAGTGGCCGAGATCGCTGGCCCAGTCGGGCTGTTCCCAGTCGCCGCGAAGCATCCGCGCGCGCTCCGCCAGCCCCAGCCGTGCGGCATTGCTCGCAGCAACCGCCAGCGCGCCGAGCGAACGTTCGATGCCCATGCCGCTGGCTTTTGGCCAGACCGTCAGCGCCGCCATCAGCAGCGCGCCCGAGCCGGTGCCGAGGTCGAGAATGGTGGCGGGCGGCCGCTCGGCCAAGTCCGCGCGCGCGGCGTCGATCAGCACCTCGCTGTCACCGCGCGGGATGAGCACGGCGGGGGTAACCTGGAATTCCAGCCCATAGAACTCCTGCGCTCCGACGATGTAGGCAATGGGTTCGTGGGTTCGGCGGCGTGTCAGCAGGGGTGCGAAACTTGCGGGGACCGGCGCAGACTGGTGGCGCAGCAACAGTTCGGAACGGCTGGTGCCCAGTGCGTGGGCCATCAGCAATTCGGCGTCGAGGCGCGGCGTTTCACTGGTGGCGCCAAGGGTTGCGGCGGCCTCGCGCAGGGTCTGGGCGATGGTCATGCGAGCGTCGGGCTAGGGCGGCGCAGACGCAACGACCGATCTAGACCGATCACTCCCCCATTGCCGCCAGCCGCTTGGCCTGGTCCTCCGCCGTCAGCGCATCGATCAGCTCGCCCAGGCCAGTCCCCGCAAGCACTTCGGGTAGGCGATGCAGCGTCAGGTTGATCCGGTGATCGGTCACCCGGCCTTGCGGGAAATTGTAGGTGCGGATGCGTTCGGAGCGGTCGCCCGATCCGACCATCGCCTTGCGCGCCTCGGCCTCCACCCCATGCGCCTCGGCGCGGCGCAGGTCGTACAGCCGCGTGCGCAGCACCTGCATCGCTTTGTCCTTGTTCTTGTGCTGGCTGCGCTGGTCCTGCTGAATCACCACTAGCCCGGTCGGCAAGTGGGTCAGGCGGACTGCGGAATCGGTGGTGTTGACGTGCTGTCCCCCCGCGCCGCTGGCGCGGTAGATGTCGATCTTGATGTCGTTCATGTCGATCTGGACATCGACTTCGTCGGGCTCGGGCAGCACCGCCACGGTCGCGGCGCTGGTGTGGATGCGCCCGCCGCTTTCGGTGACGGGCACCCGCTGAACGCGGTGGACGCCGCTTTCATACTTGAGCCGCGCGAACACCCCGGTGCCCGCGATGTTGGCGACGATTTCCTTGAACCCGCCGATGTCGTTGGCGTTGGCCGAGATCACTTCGACCCGCCAGCCCTGCTCGACCGCAAACCGCTCATACATCCGGAACAGGTCGGCCGCGAACAGCGCCGCCTCGTCGCCCCCGGTCCCGCCACGGATTTCGAGCATGGCCGGGCGCGAGTCGGCGGAATCGCGGGGGAGCATGGCAATGGCGAGCGCCTGTTCGGCCGCGGGAAGTTCTGCGTTGAGTCGGGCGATATCGTCGGCCACCAGCGCGCGCATGTCGGGATCGGGATCGGCGATGGCCCTGAGTTCGGCCAGTTCGCCGCGCATCGAAGTGACGTGAGCCGCAGTACGGGCCACCGGCTCAAGCTCGGCATAGCCCTGGCTCGCGGCAACAAACTCCGCACCCTCCAAAGTCCCCGAAGCCAGCCGCGCTTCTAGCTCGGCAAAGCGATTGGCGATCTGGCCGAGGCGGTCGTCGGAGACGGTCATCTCACCTTCCCTCTCGATGGGGGAAGGTTACGAAGACTTGGTCGCGTCAGCGGCCTAATCGCAGTTGGATAGGGGTGCCTTCGCGCCACGCGGCCGTCCCGCTGCGCCTCACACCCCCACCCAACTTCGGCTATGCGACAAGTCGCCAAGCCTGCGTACCCCTCCCCCATCAAGGGGGAGGGGAAAGAGGGAACTGCCCCTTCAATCCGTGAGTGTCCCATCACAGGCGTTCACGTAAAACAGCATCTACCCAATATCCGGTTTGCGCCCGTTCATGATGGAAGACGTCGAAGTTATCTTGAAGAATTTTAAGGATAACATCTCGATACTGGTGATCGGCTGGGCCGGTCGAATCAGGCTGATTGACCACAATATGATGGCCGACACGGTTAGAAATTCTCGTTTCACCTTTTTGGCGGCGAATGATCAGTCGAGCCCGTGAACCGTTACGTTTGGCGATCTCAAATTGGCGCTTAGCATTTCCGCCGTAAGCGACATCTGTAACGATTCCGCCGCGCCGCAAATAATTGGCAATCCGTATGGCCAAGATACCATCCCCCGCATCGTCCGGAATGACCGTAATCAAGGAGCGGTTCGCCTCGACCTCCCCCACCAACATCGCCAACCGCTCGATCCCGGCCGCCCAGCCCACTGCGGGCGTGTGCGGCCCGCCGAGCGTCTCCATCAGCCCATCGTACCGCCCGCCGCCAAGTACCGTCCCCTGCGCGCCGAGCCGGTCGGTGACGAATTCGAACGCGGTGTGGCGGTAGTAATCGAGGCCGCGCACCAGCGATGGCGCGCGGGTCCATTCAACGCCTACTGCGCCGAGGCCCTCGCAGACTTCGCCGAAGAACTCCTGCGCCTCGCCGGACAGGAAATCGTCGATCTTCGGCGCTCCCTCGACGAAAGGCTTATCGCGCGAATCCTTGCTGTCGAGGATGCGCAGCGGGTTGCGTTCAAGGCGGTCTTGCGAATCCTCGGACAAGCTCGCGCGGTGATCGCGAAAGTATTCCACTAAGCTCGCCCGCCAGGCCTCGCGGCTGTCCGCATCGCCCAAGGTGTTGAGCTGAAGCGTGACCCCGTCCGCAATGCCCAGTTCCTTGAGCAACTGATCCGCCATCGCCAGCAATTCGACATCGGCCTGCGGTTCAGCGGCGCCGATGATCTCGGCGTCGAGCTGGTGGAACTGGCGATAGCGGCCTTTTTGCGGGCGTTCGTAGCGGAACAACGGCCCATGGGTGGCGACCTTCAGCGGCGCATATTGCTGCCAGCCGTTGGTGAGGTAGGCCCGCGCGATGCCGGCGGTAAACTCGGGACGCAGGGTCAGCGATTCGTCGCCGCGATCGAGGAACGAGTACATCTCCTTGGAGACGACATCGGTGGTCTCGCCGATCGAGCGGCTGAACACTTCGGTGCGTTCGAACACCGGCATTTCGATCCGGCGAAAGCGGTAGAGCTTGCGCACGCGCGCGAAGGTTTCGACCACGTGCTGGAACGCCTCGGCCTCAGCGCCGAAGATGTCCTGGGTGCCGCGGATCGCCATTGGCGTTCTTGGCGGGGTCGGGAATTTGGGAGTGTCGCGGGTCATGATCTGCGGCCTTTAGAACGGTTTGTGACTTGGTGAAAGGCGCGGGCGTCCGGGCCATTGCCGCCGCCGCCAGTTGCGGCCATGAAGGCGCGATGAGACAATGCCTTACGCCGTATCTGACCGTAGTCCTGTTGGTGCTCGGTTCCTCTGCCGCCATGGCGCAGGTCCCTGCCCCCCGATCCGCCCCATCGGCCATCCCGCTCGACCATCCGGTGCCCGAGCCGGTTGACCAGCCCTGGCCGGGGACGCTTACGCTGCACGTCGATGCCACCGATCCGGTGCGCGCGGTGTTTCGGGCGCAGGAGGAAATCCCGCTGCCCGTCGGCTTGCGTCACGTCACCCTGCTCTATCCGCAATGGCGCCCGGGCAACCACTCCGCCTCCGGCCGCATGGGCCAGCTGAGCGAGTTGCGCTTTGCCGTTGCGGGCAAGCCCGTGATCTGGCGGCGCGATCCACTTGAGCCCTTTGCCTTCCATCTAGACCTTCCCGCAGGTGCCAGTGCGGTGACCGTCGAGCTGACTTACGTCGGCGCGATCCAGACAACTGAGGGCCAGGTTCTGGCCACGCCCAATATCGCCGACATCCAGTGGGACCGGCTGAGCCTTTACCCCGCCGGACATTACGTGCGCCGCATCGCCATTCGCCCGAGTGTGACTTTGCCTGCAGGATGGAGCGCAGCCAGCGCGCTGGAGGGCGAGAAAATCGTCAACACCACGCATAGCTTTGCCGAGACCGATTACGAGACCCTGGCCGATTCGCCGCTGTTCGCCGGGCGCAATGTCCGCCGCTGGGACCTTGGCCATGAGGTCCGCCTCAACCTCTTTGCCGAGCAGGCCAGCGACCTGGCCGCCGCCCCCGCGCTGATCGACGCGCACCGCGCGGTGGTAGAGGAGGCCTTGGCTCTGTTCGGTGCCCGGCACTTTGATCACTACGCCATGCTGATGGCGTTGAGCGACGATTTCTATGGCATCGGCACCGAGCACCAGCGCAGCGCCGAGATGGCCAGTCCAGCCGACACCTATCGCAAGCCCGAGGCCAATGCGCCCGAGCTGGGAGTGGTGCCGCACGAATTCGTCCATAGCTGGAACGGCAAGTTCCGCCGCCCGGCGCGACTATGGACGCCCGATTTCCGCCAGCCGATGCAGCCCGACCTGCTGTGGGTCTATGAAGGCCAGACCCAGTTCTGGGGGCTGGTTCTGGCAGCGCGTTCTGGAATCGAGCCCAAGGATGTCGTGCTGGGCGAGTTGGCGAGCTATGCCGCGACCTATTCGCTGCAGGCCGGGCGCGCCTGGCGCTCGGTCGAAGATACCACCGCCGAGCCGGTGGTCGATTACCACGGGACCAAGGTCTGGCCGTCGCTGACCCGGCGCACCGACTATTATGCCGAAAGCGCGCTGGTGTGGCTTGAGGTTGACCAGATTTTACGCGCGCGAACGCAAGGAAAGCGCGGGCTCGATGATTTCGCCCGGGCCTTCTTCGGCGTGCGCGACGGCGACATCGGCCAGATGACTTATGAACTGGGCGACGTAACCGCTGCGCTCGATGCGATCGCGCCCAATGACTGGAAGCAGTTTTTCGCCTCGCGGATTCAACGCCCTGCCCAGCCCGCGCCGCTCGCCGGGATCACCGCCGCCGGCTATCGCCTGGCCTGGCGCGAAACGCCCAACCCTTACAGCAGGGCGCGCGCCGAGGCGGCCGGGACGCTTGACCTGAGCGCCTCGCTCGGGCTGAATCTGGACAAGAGCGGCAAGATCCTCAGCGTGCGCTGGAACGGACCGGCCTTCACCGCCGGGCTGGTTAGCGGCAGCAAGGTGCTGGCGGTGGACGGGTTGGCGTACTCGGCCACGCGGGTGACAGAGGCGATCACCGCCGCCAAGGGCGCCACCGGCGCGCCGATCGTGCTGCTGATCCAGCGCGGCGATGCGATTGCTCCGGTTTCACTCGCCTGGCATGAGGGGCTGCGCTGGCCGTGGCTCGAGCCGGTCGCGCCCGGCGAACAGCCGCTCGACCGCCTGCTCGCGCCGCGCCGGGTGATGAACCAGGGGGGCAAGAACTGATGGCGGACCAGGCGAAGCCTTTAGCAGCAAAACTTGGCAACCGCATCGCGCCGCCTCGCTTCCTCATGTTTCTGGCGATCCTGGTGCTCGGATCAACCGCCTTTTACCTGGCCGGTCAGAAGCTCGCCGATGCCCTGGAATACGGCTTCGATATCGGTGTGGTGGTGTTTCTGGCCTCGCTTATGCCCCTGATGCACGACACCCGCGCCGACGAAATGCGCGTCCACTCGACCGAGAACGAGGCCAATCGCGTGCTGGTGCTGGGGATCACCATGCTCATTTCGATCGCCATTTTCGCAGCGATTACCGGCGATCTGCCCGAGGCCAAAAAAGGCAGCGTTCACGCCATGGCCACGCTTATCGGCACGCTTGCGCTGGCCTGGGCCTATACCAACACCGTGTTCGCGCTGCACTATGCCCACGCCTATTATTCGGTCGAACCCAAGGAAGGTGGCGACGTCGGCGGGATCGAATTCCCCGGCACCAAGGAGCCGGACTATTGGGACTTCATCTATTTTGCCTTTACCTTGGGGATGAGTTTCGGAACGCCCGACGTTAATCTGACCAGAGGAGCGGTGCGGCGCGTGGTCACCGTGCATTGCCTGATCACCTTCATCTACAACATTGGCGTGGTTGCGTTCATTATCAATGCGCTGGGCGGCGGGGGCGGCTGACCTTCCCGAGCAAATGGCGTGTTGCAGTGCAGCACAAGCCCGCCTAAGCCGCGCCGATGCGCATCGATCTTATCCCCGTGGGGGACAACCCGCCCGAAAGCCTCAACGTCATCATCGAGGTTCCCGTCGGGGGTGAGCCGGTCAAGTACGAGTTCGACAAGGCATCGGGCGCGCTGTTTGTCGACCGTATCCTGCACACGCCGATGCGCTATCCGGCCAATTACGGCTTCGTCCCACACACCCTGTCGCCCGACGGCGACCCGCTCGATGCGCTGGTTGTCGCCCGCTCGCCGTTCGTTCCGGGCTGCGTCGTCCGCGCCCGACCGATCGGCGTGCTCAAGCTGGAAGACGAGGCCGGCGGCGATGAGAAGCTGATCTGTGTCCCGATCGACACCACGTTCCCCTATTATTCCGACGTCGGCGAGCGCGGCGATCTACCCTCGATCGTGCTCCAGCAGATCGAGCACTTTTTCAAGCATTACAAAGATCTCGAATCCGAAAAGTGGGTCCGCATCGGCGAATGGGGCGATGCGGCCGAAGCGCGGCGGATCGTGCTCGAAGCGATCGAGCGGGAAAAGCAGGCCCCAGCCTAATCGGTAAGGGCGAGCCTGATCGGTAAAGGCGGTCCTGATCGGTAAAAGCGATCCTGATCAACCCGGGCGACGGGGCCGCTGGTTGGCGGAAATCGATTTGATCACCAGCGTGCTCTGGCGCTTTTCGGCTGATGGCACGATGGCCAATTCAATCGCCTGAGCGAGCAGGGCCGCAATCGCTGGATTGTCGAGGACATCTGCCGACTTCAGCACGATATGTCGCACTTTGGTACCCTCACCTTTGAGCAGTCCGCTCGGATCGTCGAGCCCGGCGCTCATGAACAGGCTGACCCAGCGAGGGTAGAGCGCGACCGAGAGGAAGGCATTGCCAGTCTTGCCGGTGGGTGAGAAACCGACTGCCAGCGCGTTGTAATTGTCATAGACCAAAACATCGCAGCCCGGCAGGCAGGCGCGAAGTCGAGCGATCGTTGCGCGCCCCACCGCCGCCACTTCGGGCAAAAAACGCGCTAGCAACGTTTCGAGCTGGGCTTCGGGATCGGCCACGGCGTGAGGCTGGACCCGTCGGCGATTTCGGTCAACCTTTCCAACCGTTCCAGCCAAGCTTCAATCCCCTGCGATCATCATCCCGTCGACGCGGATGGTGGGCACGTTGATCGCACGGTGCCATTCGAGGTCGTTCGCCGGGGTCAGCGCAGCGAACATGTCCACCAGGTTGCCGGCGATGGTGAACTCTGCGACCGGCCCGGCGACTTCGCCATTGACGATGCGGAAGCCCGAGGCGCCGCGGCTGTAGTCGCCGGTCACCCCGTTGACGCCCATGCCGATCAGTTCAGTGACATAGACCCCGTCGGCGATATCAGCCATCAGTGCGGCGGGCGAGAGCGCTCCGGCGGCGAGGTGCAAGTTGCTTGCCGAGATGCCTGGCGCACCGCTGGCGCCGCGTGCGGCGTGGCCGGTCGGGGCCAGGCCCAACTGGCGCGCGGCGGCGCAATCGAGCAGCCAGCCGGTGATTTTGCCGTTTTCAACCAGACGACGTGGCGCAGTCGCCAGCCCCTCGCCGTCGAACGGGCGCGAGCGCAGGCCGCGCAACCGCAGCGGATCGTCGGCAATGATGATTGCGCTGTCGAACAATACGTCATCCAACCGGTCGAGCAGGAAGCTGGAGCGGCGCGCAATTGCCGCGCCCGACATGGCGCCGAGCAGATGGCCCACCAGGCTCCCGCCGACGCGCGGATCGAAAACCACTGCCATGGCCCCACTGGCCAGCCGCGCCGGAAGGAGCCGGGCAACCGCGCGGGTGCCGGCCTGGGTGCCGATTTCCGCAGCACCGGGCAAGTCGGCGGCATAATGGGCGCTGCGCCAGGCATAGTCGCGCTGCATCCCCGCGCCCTCGCCGGCAACCACGCTGGCGCTGATCCCGTGGCTGGTGCTCTCATAGGCGTCGGCAAAGCCGTGGCTGGTGGCCAGCGCGAATAACCCGCGCCCGGCACTGGCGCCGCCGCCTTCGCTGTTGGTCACTCCCGGCACGGCCCGCGCGGCGTCCTCAGCCTCCTGCGCCAAGGCTCGCAAAGCTGCCGGGCTGGGCTCCACAGCTTCAGCCAGGTCGAGTTCGGGCAACGGTCCGCGAAACAGCAATTCTTCGGGGGCAAGGCCCGCGTAAGGATCCTCGGGGGCAAGCCGGGCCATCGCTACGGCGCGCGCCGCCAGTTCATCCAGCGCGGCATCGCCCAGGTCGGTCGAGCCGATGCTGGCCGAACGGCTGCCGACAAATACGCGCAAGCCGATGTGCTCGCTTTCAGACCGCTCGACGTCTTCCAACTTGCCCAGCCGGACGGAGACGCTTTCCGACATATCGGCGAGATAAACGCAATCGCTGGCGTCCGCACCGGCCCGGCGCGCGCGTTCGATCAGCGCGGTAGCCCGGTCCTGGGCGGCGGCGGGGCTGAGCATGGGAGCGGTCTTTCACAAACGACGTGGCGGTGCGCGCAAGAGCTGCGCCCTAAAGCATGAAAGACAGGGTGAAAAGCGGTGGCTGAGCCCGTCAGAACGGCAGGGCCCTCAGAACAGCAGAGCAAGGCCCTTGAACATCGCGGTGATCGCAAACGGCAGGCCGATTGCCATGGCCCACAGCATCGACCGGTCACGCCGGTAAAAGCGCGCCAGATCTGGATTGGCCGCCTGAATATCATCAAGCCGGTTCCACCGCCGCTCGAATCGGCGGCAGGCGGGAATGATCGCGCCAACCAGGATGACCAGCGCCAGGTACGGCAGCAGCGAAGGACCTTCAGCGGTAAGCGCGCCCATGGTCACGAAGATTTGCAGACCGGTATAAACGAGCAGGCCATAGGCGATATGATCGCTCATCTTGCGGCGCCAATCTATCGGACGTGCGGCGAGCGGACGAGCGGGTGTTGCCGCCGCTGACGTTGCGCTTTGCCATGACTTGGCCATCGTCATCCGCTCCTCGTATACTCTCGTCGCGAGTTAAACACCGATGCCCCGCGCGATCAAGCCACTTAACCAAGCGTGCAGCCGATGTGTGCGGGTCATGCATGAAACCTGCCAGATTGCCGATCGCTGCTTGCCCCGGCCCGACCGCGCCTTTAAAACGCGCGATGATGGACCAGACCGCCGATCTCGCACGCCCCGCCGCCACTCCCGCGCCAAACGCAGCGCCGCCGATCCCGCAAGGTGGGCTGGAGGTGGTGTCTATCGCCAAGAGCTATGACAAGCGGGCGGTGCTGACCGACATCTCGGTGTCGGTGGGCAAAGGCGAAGTACTCGGCCTGCTCGGGCCCAACGGCGCGGGCAAGACCACCTGCTTTTATTCGATCATGGGTTTGGTAAAGCCCGATTCGGGGCGGATCCTGCTCGATGGAGTCGATATAACCAAGTTGCCGATGTATCGCCGGGCGATCCTGGGCCTTGGCTATCTGCCGCAGGAAACCTCGATTTTCCGGGGCATGACGGTCGAGCAGAATATCGCCTGCGTGCTTGAACTGATCGAACCCGATAAGGCTACCCGGGCCGAGGAGCTGGAGCGGCTGCTTGAGGAATTCCATCTGACCAAGCTGCGCAACAGCGCGGCGATGGCGCTGTCGGGCGGCGAACGTCGGCGCTGCGAAATCGCGCGCGCGCTCGCTGCCCGGCCCTCGATCATGCTCCTGGATGAGCCTTTCGCGGGGATCGATCCGCTGTCGATCCAGGACATCCGTGAACTGGTCAAAGACCTCAAGCGACGCGGTATCGGTGTGCTAATCACCGACCACAACGTGCGCGAAACCCTCGACATCGTCGATCGCGCCTGCATCATTTACGGCGGTCAGGTCCTGTTTGCGGGCAGTCCGGAAGACCTGGTGGCCGACGAGAACGTGCGGCGGCTGTACCTGGGCGAGGGATTTACCTTGTGATTTTGGCGCAGGCGGGCGCGCGGGGCCTTCGCAACGGTCGCGACTGATTAGGCATGGCGCTTGGCCCCCGCCTCGATCTTCGGCAGAGCCAGTCGCTGGTGATGACGCCGCAGTTGCAGCAGGCGATCAAGCTGCTGGCTCTGTCCAACCTCGAGATCGAAACCTTCATCGGCGAGGCGATCGAGGCCAATCCGCTGCTCGATCTGAGCGAGGCGCCTGGCGATCCTGCGCCTGAGGCGGTCGAGGATCTGCGCCGCACCAGCCTGGAGAACTCGCCGGTCGATCAGTTGATGGGCGAAGGCCGCGCCGACGACGACCGGCCGCTCGACATTGACACCGCCAGTCTCGACCGCGACCGTGATACCGGTGATTTCGGAAGCACCGATTTCAACGCGGCTTCCGGCGCGGGCGAAAGCCTGTCGATCGACGAACGCGGCGAAAGCGATGAAACGCTGGCCCAGCACCTCCACGCCCAGATTGGCGCGCAGATCGGCGCCCGCCACGATGCCCAGACGCTGTTCGTTGCACGGTTGCTGATCGATCAACTTGACGAGTCCGGATACCTCCCGATCCCTTTGCGCGAAGTTGTTGCCGATCTGGGCATTGCCCTTAGCGAGGCAGAGGCAGCGCTGGCTTTGGTCCAGGCGCTCGACCCGAGCGGCGTCGGCGCACGCAGTCTGGCCGAATGCCTCACGCTGCAGGCCAAGGAAGCCGACCGCTATGATCCGTGCATGGCCCGGCTGATCGACAATCTCGACCTGGTCGCGCGCGGCGAATTCGCGCGACTGCGGCGGATGTGCCAGGTCGACGACGAGGACTTTGCGGATATGCTGGCCGAACTGCGCGGCTATAATCCCAAGCCCGGCCTCCGCTTTGGCGGGGGCGGAGGTGAGGCGGTGGTGCCCGACCTGCTCTTGCGGTCTCGCGCCGATGGCGGGTGGGACGTGGCGCTCAACCAGGCCACCCTGCCGCGCTTGATCGTCAATCGCAGCTATTATGTCGAACTGCGCGGCGCCTGCGACGACAAGGCCGCGCGCGGCTGGCTGAGCGAAAAGCTGGCCGATGCCAACTGGCTGATGAAAGCACTCGACCAGCGGCAAAAAACCATCCTCAAGGTCGCTGCCGAGATCGTCCGCCAGCAGGACGGCTTCTTTCGCCGCGGCGTCGCCCATCTCAAGCCGCTGACTTTGCGCGCGGTGGCCGAAGCGATCGCGATGCATGAATCCACCGTCAGCCGGGTGACCTCCAACAAATACCTTAACTGCCCGCGCGGGACCTTCGAGCTCAAGTACTTCTTCACCTCGGGCGTCGCCTCATCCGACGGCGGCGAGGCGGTCTCGGCCCAGGCGGTCAAGGCCGCGATCCGCAGCCTGATCGAGGCCGAACAGCCACATGCGATCCTCTCGGACGATACGCTGGTGGACCTACTGCGCGGCAAAGGCTTCGACCTCGCCCGGCGCACCGTGGCTAAATACCGCGAAGCGATCGGCTTGGGCAGCTCGGTCCAAAGGCGGCGGCAAAAGGCGCTGGCGCGGGTGCGCTAGCTGGGCTCCACGTGGGAAAAAACGTGGGGAATGGTCTGATTTGCCACCAATGTCTCGGCGATGGACCAATCGAACTTTGCAGCATAAGCTCTGCCCGGCGGCCATGAGACTGGCGCCCGCCCGGAGACGCCCTGAATGACTCAACCCCCAGCCGAGCCCGCCGCACGTAATGATCGCGCGTTCTTCGGCCATCCCAAGGGCATCGGCTATCTGGCCGGGACCGAAGTGTGGGAGCGGTTCTCCTATCAGGGCATGAAATCGCTGCTGATGCTGTACCTGACCAAGTACCTGTTGCTTGACAATCGCCCCGATCATGTGGCCGGGCTGCGCGGGTTCCGCGACGGGCTGGAGGGCCTGTTCGGCCCGATGAGCGATCTGGCCTTTTCGGCGCAAGTTTTCAGCCTGTATTCCACCGGAATCCTGATCACCCCGTTGCTCGGCGCGGTACTGGGGGACCGTGTGCTCGGGCGGGTGCGCGCGATCACCATCGGGGCGCTGATGATGGCCGCGGGACATCTGACCATGGCGCTGGAAGCTGCGCTGTTGCCTGCGCTGCTGCTGCTGATCCTGGGCGCGGGGCTGATGCTGGGCAACCTGCCGGCACTGATCGGCGAGCATTATGCGACCGAGGACGAGCGCCGCACGCGCGGTTATGCGATCTATCTTATGGCGATCAACATCGGTTCAATGGCCTCACCGCTGGTGGTCGGAACGCTCGGCGAGAAAGTCGGCTGGCACTATGGCTTTGGCGCGGCCGGCATCGGGATGATCATCGGCACCCTGACCTTCATCGCCGGGCGACCGTTCTATCCCGCAGGCAAGCTCACCCGGCGCGGTGACAATGCCAAGCTGGATCGGGCCGAATGGAAAGTGGTTGGCGCGATCCTGTTCTGCCAGTTCATCCGCATGCTCTATACCTGCGCGGTGGCGCTACCCTATGGCCTGATGCTGGTCTGGGCGGATACTGCTGTCGATCGGGTGATTTTCGGCTGGGAAATGCCGGTGACTTGGATCCTGGTGGCCGATGGCATCCTCACCATCCTGGGCATCAGCTTTGCCAGCTGGGTGTGGAAACACCGCGCCGATCGAGGCCGCGAGCTCAGCGACCCGGTCAAGATCGGCATCGGCTGCCTGATCATCACCGGCAGCTTCGTAATGATTGCCGCGCTGGCCACGCTGCCCAAGGTGCCGTTGCTCGCCTGGGTCGGGTTCTATGTGGTGATGGCCTTTTCGATTGCCTGGGCCGACCCGCCGATCTCGTCGCTGACATCGCGTTATGCGCCCAAGCCAGTCAACGCGACGATGATGGCGCTTATCCGGCTGTTCTCGTCGCTGGCCTATCTGATCACGGGGTATCTGGCGCTGTTCTACGAGCGGCTGGGACCGCCCGCCTTCTTCCTGATCATTGCCGCGATACCGGCGATGGGCGCGGCGATCGTGCTGGTGTTCGATAGTGCGATCATGCGCGTCCTGCGTTCGGCTGTGGCACGCCAGGAGCCCCCGGTGCCGACGTTCCACGACGCCGAGCCACTGGGCGCGGCGTGAAAACTCACGCTTCCAGCTCGACGTCCCAATAGAGCCAGTCGCGCCAGGTTTCATGCAGATAATTCGGCGGGAAGCCGCGGCCGCGTTCCTGGAGCTGCCAGTTGGTCGGGCGGATCGCGGCGACCAGCAGCGGCATCTTGGCCTGCCGCGGCGTGCGCCCGCCCTTGCGCATGTTGCACGGCGCGCAAGCGGTGGCGACGTTTTCCCAACTGGTCTTGCCGCCCAGCCGGCGCGGAGTGACGTGGTCGAAAGTCAGCTGGCTGGGGCTGCCGCAATACTGGCAGGCAAAACGATCGCGCAGGAACAGGTTGAACCGGGTGAATGCCGGAAATTCGCTGGGCCGGACATATTGCCGCAGCGCGATCACCGAGGGGATTTTCATGTCGAGCGAAGGCGAATGAACCTCGCGCTCATAGCTGGCGACGATGTCGACCCGTTCGAGGAAAATCGCCTTGATTGCGGTTTGCCACGGCCACAGGCTCAGCGGGTAGTATGACAGTGGCGTATAGTCGGCGTTGAGGACCAGCGCTGGACAGTTCGCCAGATGGCGGGCGGGGTCATCCCCGACGCTGCGGAAGCGGACCGCGCGTTCGATCAGCTCCGACTTGAGCATGGCCTCGCTTGGCAGAGGCGGATGACGGTTTGACGAGAGTCCATGCGTGCTTTCCACCATGACACGGCGAAGGGGTCAAGGGTGAAGCAACGCCATAATCCACAGCTTGCGGGGGTTTCGCGGGGCGATACAAGCAGCAGGCTATGCTCCGCACTCGCTTCGCCCCCAGCCCCAACGGGCCGTTGCACCTGGGCCACGCCTATGCCGCGATAATCGCGCACGATCTGGCGCGGGCTGGAGCCGGAGAATTCCACCTGCGGATCGAGGATATCGACCTGACGCGCAGCCGGTCCGAAGGGATCGCCCAGATCGCGGCGGACCTGGTCTGGCTTGGGCTGGTAGTGGATGGCCCGGTCGTGATCCAGTCGCAGCGGCTAGAGGGCTATGCTGCGCTGCTGAACCGGCTCAGGGCGATGGGTCTGCTCTATCCCTGCCGGTGCAGCCGGCGCGAAGTAGCGGCAGCGGCGCTGGCGCAAGGCCCCGATGGGCCAGTCTATCCCGGGACTTGCCGGGGCGCGGTCATCATGCCGGATGAGGCGGTGGCCTGGCGGCTCGATATGGCTGCTGCGATTGCCCTGGCCGGGCCACTGGAATGGGAGGATGCGCTGGCCGGGCTCCAGCGCGCTACACCGGCAATGTTCGGTGACGTTGTGCTCAAGCCTCGTGACGCGCCGATCAGCTATCACCTGGCGGTAACGCTCGATGATGCGGATGATGGCATCACCCTGGTTACCCGTGGTGCGGACCTGTTTTTGGCGAGCCATGTCCACCGCCTGCTGCAGGCCTTGCTTGGCTTGCCCGTGCCGCGCTGGCATCACCATGGCCTGCTGCTGGGGCAAGACGGGCGCAAGCTGGCCAAGCGGCGCGGCGCGCCTTCGCTGGCCGATCGGCGCCTAGCGGGAGAGGACGGATTTGCCCTGTCTGAGTCGCTGCGAAATGCCAGCTTCCCCGCTGGTATTTCGCTCACTCCGCGCCTACATCGGTGTCCATGAAAACTGTCCTTATCCCGGTGATCGTGATCCTGGTGATCCTGGTTGTCGTCAGCCTGGTCCGCGGCGTGGTCGCGTTCCTCCAAACCGCCACCGACGAGGTCAACCAGGGCGCGGGCACGGGTCCGACGCAGAACCAGCTGTTGCAGAACAAAATGATGTTCAACCGGATCAAGTATCAGGCGCTGGCAGTGGTGGTGGTTGCGATCCTTATGGCGATTAGCCGCTAGCCCCTTTGGTCAAGCTCAACCGCATCTACACCCGCACCGGCGACACGGGCACCAGCGGGCTGGTCGATGGATCGCGCCGGGCCAAGCACGATGCTCGCTTTGAAGCGATCGGCGCGGTGGACGAGGCCAACAGCATGGTCGGTTTTGCCGGGATGGCCTGCGAGTCTACCGATCGCGTGGCGCTGACCCGGATCCAGAACGACCTGTTCGATCTTGGTGCCGATCTGGCTAGCCCGGGGGAAGAGTTCACGCCTTCCGCAATGGTTCTGCGTATCGTGCCTGCCCAGGTGACCTGGCTGGAGCACGCGATCGATGCGCTCAACGCGGCGATGCCCCCGCTAACCAGCTTCATCCTGCCGGGCGGGAGCGAGGCTGCCGCCCGCGTCCATCTGGCGCGCGCGCAGGTGCGCCGGGCCGAGCGGGCAATGACCGCATTGGCCGAGGGTGAAAGCGTCAACCCGGCGGCGCTGGGCTACGTGAATCGCCTGTCGGATTATCTGTTCGTGCTGGCCCGCGCGATCAATGCGCGGGGCTCCGGCGATGTCTTGTGGGTGCCCGGGCAGAACCGCTAGGAGCACTGCTCAAGGCGACTCACAAGGATACCAGAACATGCGCGACGTCGGGGTTATCGGGGCGGGCCAGATGGGCTGCGGGATTGCGCAGCTGGTGGCGAGCAAGGGCCATCGTGTGCTGCTCGCCGACATCGACCTGGCTATGGCCGAGAAGGGCCGCAAGGGTATCGAGGCGGGACTTGGCAAACTTGTTGCGCGCGACAAGATCGCTGCGGCCGATGCCGCCACAACGCTCGCGCTGATCGTGCCGGTCGGCGATTATGCGCCGATGGCCGAGGCCGAGCTGATTATCGAGGCGGCGACCGAGCGCGAGGAGATCAAGCAGCGGATCTTCGCCAGCGTCGCCAAGGTCCTCGCGCCCGCTGCGATCCTGGCGTCCAACACCAGTTCGATCCCGATTACCCGGATGGCGGCGCAGACCTCCGATCCGGCGCGATTCATCGGACTGCATTTCTTCAATCCGGTGGCGCTGATGGCGCTGATCGAGCTGATCCCGGGGCTTGCTACTTCGTCCGAGACCACTGCGCGCACCCGCAGTTTTGCCGAGAGCCTGGGCAAGGAAGTCGTGCTTTCCCAGGACGAGCCGGGCTTCGTAGTCAACCGCGTGCTGCTGCCGATGCTCAACGAAGCGGCGTTTGTGCTGGGCCAGGGCACCGCCAGCGTCGCCGATATCGACAAAGGTTGTCGGCTGGGACTCAACCATCCGATGGGACCACTGCAGCTGGCCGATTTTATCGGTCTCGACACCTGCCTGGAGATCGTGCGGGTGCTGTTCCAGAGCACAGGAGATAGCAAGTACCGCCCGGCGCCTTTGCTGATGAAGTATGTCGAGGCGGGCTGGCTGGGGCGCAAGACCGGGCGCGGGTTCTACGACTATTCGGGGCCGGAGCCGGTCCCCACGCGCTGAGGCGTGGGAACGGGTCGGGTATCGGCGCGTCTACTTGTGTGAAGCTGCGCCCCATGGTGCGGCGCCAGGAGATGCCCGATGGCCGACAGCACTAACGAAACTCCTCGTCCCGCTCCGGCCGATGACGCTGAAACCCCCATTAACCTCGCCCCCGAAACGTTTAATGATGAGCAGGACGACGACGAGGACAGCCAGGCGCAGTCGCTGGCCGATGAAGCGATCGGCCGGGCGACCTCGTCGTTCGGGCTCGACGATACCGAGAAAGTTTCGACCGGCGACGACAGCGACGACGTCCAGGACCTGGTCGATCATATGCGCCAGATGGAAAGTAGCGGCCACATCGATATGGGCGCCTTCCGCGGCGAACGGAATGACGATGACGAGGACGGCAAGTTCGGCGAAGGGGCCGACGAGGACTAACTATTGCCAGGAGGCTCTCTCCAGATCCTCCCTGTTTTTGCTGAAACCACAAACGGGGAGAACCCTCGACACCGGACACAAAAAAAGGGGCGGATCACTCCGCCCCTTTTGATTCGCGTCGGTTCGCGGTTTATTGGGCGCTCGCCGACTTGCCGAATTCGGCATATTGCTCGTTGCCGACAAAACCGAACTTGGTCACTTTCGAAGCTTTGATGATCTGCAACACGCGGGCTGAGAGGTCATAGCTGGCGTAAGGATCGGGCTGATACTGCAGCTCGGGCTCCGGGCTCATGGCCACCGTCTGGCGCAGCAGCGAGACGAGCTGGCCGTTCTGGACCTGATTGCCGTTCCATAGGACTTTATTGTCCGGAGTGATGACAACCTTGTTCTTGTCGGTCTTGGGCGGCGGGATATTGGTCGGCGGAGTCGCCTGGGGAAGGTCGATATCCGTCGAATGGGTCGCGACCGGGATGGTGATGATGAACATGATGAGGAGGACGAGCATGACGTCGATCAACGGCGTCGTGTTCATCTCCATCATCGGCGAACCATCGTCCTTGCCGCCTGACATTGCCATGAGAAACTACTCCTGAATTCTATCTGCGGCCAAATTCGACTCGAAAACGCCCGATCAGGCGTTCGGGTCAACCGGGTTGGAAATAAAGCCGACCGTTGGATAGCCGGAAATCTGCACGTTGTAGATGGCCCCGGCGACGCACTTCCACGGCGCGTTGACATCACCGCGAATGTGGACCTGCGGAATCTTGTCCGGATTGGCCTTCAGCGCCTCGGCACCGCCTTCGCGCTTGACGATAGCGTCGAGGCGCTTGAACGCCTGGTCGCGCAACTCGGCCGCAGTTACCGGAGTCAGGTTGTTGAAGTAGACCCGGCATTCGCCATAACGCGACGCACCCTGGAACCCGGGCTCGCCCGCGCTGCGGCCACCGGTGTCGGTGGTGCTGACGGTGAGCAACAAGTTCTCGACCTTGTCCTTCGATTCCGATGAAACGATGACCGGAAGCTTCAATTTTTCAATCGTCTGAATCGCGATCGGAACCGCGATGAGGAAGATGATCAGCAGCACCAGCATGACGTCCACAAGAGGCGTGGTATTGATGTCGGACATCGGTGTTTCTTGGGCGCCGGCGCCGCCTACCGAGACTGCCATAATGTAATCCTATTCCTTGCAGTGCTCCGGGAAAGGCGCGGCGGGCAACAAATTCGCCCGCGCGCATCCCCGTATTGCGGCAGTCGGCAGGGCGCCGTCCGCCGCCAGGGCGTTACGGCTTGGGCGCAGTGACTGGACGGGCCGCAGCAGCCTGGGCCGAGGCCGGGCTGGTGATTGCTGCCGGACGGATCACACCGCCCGAATTGATGTTCGCCAGTACGTCGGTCGAGAAGCCCGAAAGGTTTTCCGCGATGCGCTTGTTGCGCGCCTGCAGGTAGTTGTAAGCAAGCACCGCAGGCACCGCGACGAGCAGCCCCAGCGCGGTCATGATCAAAGCTTCACCGACCGGGCCGGCAACCTTGTCGATCGAGGCGGAACCGGCGATGCCGATGTTGATCAGCGCGCGATAGATGCCAACAACGGTGCCGAACAGGCCGATGAACGGCGAGGTTGCGCCGACGGTGGCGAGGAACGGCAGGCCCGAGGCGAGCCGTGCATTGATCGAGGCTTCCGAACGCGACAGCGAACCATGCAGCCAGTCATGGGCTTCAAGCGAATCGACCATCTTGCTGTGCGAATCCTGCGCGGTCAGGCCGTCTTCGACGATCTGGCGATAGGCGCTGTTCTTCTCCAGCTTGTTGGACCCCTCACGCAGAGAGCCGGCGCGCCAAAAACTGGCGCGCAGATCGCGGCCCTGACGCATCAGCTTGGATTGTTCGAACCACTTGGTGAACAGGATGTAGAACGAACCGAATGACATGATGCCCAGGATGGAGACAGTGGCATAGGCGATGAAACCGCCCTGCTGCAGTGCTTCGGCGAAACCGAACTTGTTCTGCGGAGCGGCCGGGGCTGCAGCCTGAAGGAGTTCAAAAAACATGGGATGGTACCTCTCAAGAATATAGCATGGATACTGGGTTGGCGGAGTGGGTGGCTTCCACCGCCCGGTTGAAAATCAGTCTTTCGGGATGACCCAGCGGACCCTGCTGGTATAGCTGCCTGTCGTCGGATGCCCTTCGCCGTCGGTGGCCGGCGCAAACCGTGCCCGGCGGCGAACATTGACGCAAGTCGCGTCGTCGAGATCGGGGCTCCCGCTCGAACTTGTCACCGAGCAATCGCTGACCCGCCCATCGGGGCCGACACTGACGCGGAAACCGGTGGTTCCGGTGCGTTCTTCACGCAGCGCACGCGAGGGATAGTCGTTGGTGGTCGCCCAGTCGCCCGGATTGCCCTTGGGCACGGCACCCTTTGCGGCAAAGCGCGGTGGGGGCGGTGCCGGCGGAGCGGACGGCGGAGCCAGCACAACCGGTGGTGCGGGCGGCGGCGGGGTTTGCACAGTCTGAATCTGCGGGGGCGCGACCGCAACGTTGATCAGCGGAGGCGGCGCGACGATCGGCGGCGGCGGCGTATCCGGCTTCTTGGGCGGTGGCGGCGGTTCTTCCTTCTTCTTTTCTTCCTTGATGTCGATCGTGGTGACCTTCTGGAGCACCTTCACGGCTGCCTCATAGGCCAGCCCCGTGACCAGGGCATAGACCAGCAAAATATGAATCAAGGCAACGATGATAAGCGCGGTAATCCGATTACCGCTCATCTGTTGGTCAGCGTAAGCCATTCAGACGCATCACTCCATTTCAACACACGGGCCAATTTCAACACGCGGGAGTTCCCCGGCGCCCGGCCGGATACAGGGTTCTAACCCCGCCACCCGACGACTATCAATCTCCACCCCAGCCGGTCGATCCGGAGAGCCGCGCGGGCCCCGGTGCCCGGCAAGGCACTTACTTGGACTTTGTATTCATGTTCAAGCCCGGTTTTCCGGGTCTTTATAACCGATGTCCCACCCGTGCAACGCCTTATCGGCAGTGCCAAGGGTTAACCGG
Organism: Novosphingobium sp.; assembly: GCA_043781375.1. Lineage (GTDB taxonomy): Bacteria > Pseudomonadota > Alphaproteobacteria > Sphingomonadales > Sphingomonadaceae > Novosphingobium. Next base: position 38,487 of record JAYWBP010000045.1, on the reverse strand, counting down.
CAATTCACCTTGGTTAAGGCGAAGGTTTGAGTCTAGCCCTTTCCTTGCGTTTCAGGAATTTTGCCCGCAATCGCATTTCACGGAGTTTCCCGATGTTAGGTTATAATTCACGGCGGGCCGGGATGTTCCTTGGAGCAGTTTTTACCTTCTTGGCCTCGCCCAACGCCGCAGCAGCGCCGCCGTCGGCCCCTGCACCCAGCTATGCCCGGCTCGCCAGCCTGGCCGATTCGGCCCCGCTGATCGCGCGGGTCAAGCTGCGCCAAACGGTGACACTCAAGCCCGCGCAAGCCACGGGATTGCGCCCCGGCTGGGTACGCATCTATGCCGAATCGCAGACCGAGGCGCTGCTTGCAGGCACCCCGATTGGCGAGCAGCTGCGCTATCTGGTCGATGTTCCGCTCGATCCCCGGGGCAAGCCTCCCGTGCTGATGAAGCGGGAGGTAGTGGTTTTTGCGCGCGGCGTGGTGCAGCGGCCGGGCGAGCTGCAGCTGATTACACCCGACAGTCAGCTTCTGTGGGACCCGACGCTGGAGGCCCGCCTGCGCGCAATATTGGCCGAGCTGCGCGCACCCGACGCGCCGCCCGCGATCGTCGGGGTGCGTGAGGCCAGCTATGTCCCGGGCAACCTGGCGGGTGAGGGCGAGACCCAATTGTTTCTCGACACCCAGGACGGCTCGCCCGCCTCGATTACCGTGGTTCATGCGCCGGGTGCGGCGACTCACTGGGGTGCATCGTTCAGCGAAGTGGTTGATCCCGCTGCTCGCCCCCCGGTGCGCGACACCCTGGCCTGGTATCGCCTTGCCTGTTCGCTCCCCGCGATGCTCCCACCCGGGGCCAGCGTTTCGGCCACGCCTGCAGATCACGATCAGGCCGAGGCCGACTATCGGCTGGTGCTGAGCGAGCTGGGTCCGTGCGACAAGACCCGGTAAAGTCAGGACCCTTGGCTGTGGCAATTCGCGCGCGGCTCGATTAGGGCGCGCGCACAGCACAACAGGGGGCATCATTGGCCGAACCGCTTCGTATCGCCCTGGCCGGGCTGGGCACCGTCGGCGCCGGGGTGATTCGCCTGGCAGAGGCCAATGCCGCGCTGATTGCGCGCCGCGCCGGGCGGCCGATAACGATCACCGCGATCAGCGCGCGCGACCGGACCCGGGACCGCGGCGTAGACCTCTCGCGCTACACCTGGGAAGACGACATGACCGGGATCGCCGCGCGCCCCGATGTCGACGTGGTGGTCGAACTGGTCGGCGGCGCGGACGGCCCGGCACTGACCCTGGCACGCAATGCGATTCAGCAGGGCAAGGCTTTGGTCACCGCCAACAAGGCGATGATCGCGCACCACGGCCTCGACCTCGCCCGCGCGGCGGAGGCGGCGCGGGTGCCGCTCAAGTTCGAAGCGGCAGTGGCGGGCGGCATCCCGGTGATCAAAGGACTGCGCGAGGGCGCTGCGGCCAACGCCATCGAGCGGGTGTATGGCATCCTCAACGGGACCTGCAATTTCATCCTTTCGACCATGGAAGATACCGGCCGCGACTTCGCCGAGGTCCTCGCTGAAGCTCAGGCGCGCGGCTTTGCCGAGGCCGATCCCCGCTTCGATATCGAGGGCACAGACGCAGCCCACAAGCTGGCGATCCTGGCGGCAATCGCGTTCGGGGCGGAGGTGGACTTCGCCTCGGTCGAAACTGCCGGGATCTCGCGCATCCTGGCTGCCGACATCGCTCAAGCCGATGCGCTGGGCTATGTCATCCGCCTGATCGGCATGGCTGAGACCGACGCGCAGGACGGCACCTGCCGCCTGTTCCAGCGGGTTCAGCCGCACCTGGTGCCGTTCGACCACCCGCTCGCCCATGTTGATGGTGCAACCAATGCCGTTGTGGCCGAAGGTAATTTCTCCGGGCGGCTGCTGTTCCAGGGCGCTGGCGCGGGGGAAGGTCCAACCGCCAGCGCGGTGATGGCCGACATTATTGATATTGCGCGGGGTGAAATCGGGGCGCCGTTCTCGGTGCCGGTGGCCGAACTGGAGGCCATGCCGCCCGCCCCTTCGGGCAAGCGCATCGGCCGCGCCTACCTGCGCTTTACCGTGGCCGACCGCCCTGGCGTGCTGGCCGAAATCACCGCCGCCATGCGCGACGCCGAAGTCTCGATCGAAAGCCTGATCCAGAAAGGCCGCGCCGGCAGCGGCGACGAAGTGCTGGTCGCGATGGTGACGCACGAAGGCCCGGAAAGCGCGGTCAGCGAGGCTTTGCGGCTGCTAGAGGGTTCGCCCAGTCTTTCAGCCCCGCCGCTGGTGATGCAAATCTTGGGGGATTGATGTGCCTTAAAGACTTACGCTCGACACGAGCGGGTTTTAGTCGGTTAGGGGAAATATCACGCCGCAATGCACCCCTTAAGGCTCCGCCATTTCCCCCTTTCCGATCAGGTCCGCGTCCGAGTCGGCAGGCGCCTCGGGGATCGATTTGAGGTCGATATAATACACCGGCGCGGGCACCCGGCCGAAGCTGCGGCACTTGACCACGGTGCAATCGGGCAGGCCGCTGACGTTGGGCGCGCGGGGCAGCCCGTCGTGGAGCGCCTGACGCGAGCGCGGATCGGTCTGGCTGGTCGGCGGCACCCGCCACTGGGCGCCGTCGTTGCGCCCGCAGACGACAATTTCTTCGCCCGCGGTTCGCTTGCAGGCTGGCTTCGGCGGAGGTGGGCCATAGGCCTTCTTTTCGCGGTCGATGATCTGGGTTATCCGGGCCTCGGCAGAAGTCGGATCGGCCGCCCGGACCGGCGTGCTGAACGCCAGTCCCACAATCATCACACCAACGGCCCATACGGCTCCGCAGCTTCTCGACAATCGCGACTCCCCTGTCTAAGCGCGGCGTCATTCCCCATTATTCGGACATGTCACGACAATGAGCAATACCCCGGTAAGCCAGGTCCTTGATCGTCTGCTCGTGCTCGAAATGGTGCGCGTCACCGAAGCGGCGGCGATTGCCGCCTCCAAGCTGATCGGGCGAGGCGACGAAAAGGCCGCCGACTCCGCCGCAGTCGAAGCGATGCGCGCTGCACTCAATGAGCTGGCGATGGACGGAACTGTCGTCATCGGTGAGGGCGAGCGCGACGAAGCGCCGATGCTTTATATCGGAGAGAAGGTCGGCTCGGCCCAAGGCACCGGGCCCAAGATCGACATTGCGCTCGATCCGCTGGAGGGCACCACGATCACCGCCAAGGCCGGACCCAACGCACTGGCCGTGCTGGCGATTGCCGAAGAGGGCAACCTGCTCAACGCCCCTGACGTCTATATGGACAAGCTGGCGGTAGGCCCGGGCTATCCCGCTGGCGTAATCGATCTCGACAAGACCCCGACCCAGAACGTCGAAGCGGTGGCGGCGGCCAAAGGCGTCCGGCCCGACGAGCTGATCGTCTGCGTGCTAGACCGTCCGCGCCACGCCGCGCTGATTGCGGAGCTGCGCGCGATCGGCTGTGGCATCCAGCTGATCCCCGACGGCGACGTGGCCGGGGTAATCGCAACGACCAACGAAGATACCAACATCGACCTCTACCTCGGCTCGGGCGGCGCCCCCGAAGGCGTCCTGGCGGCAGCCGCGCTGCGCTGCGTTGGCGGCCAGTTCAAGGGGCGGCTTTTATTTCGCAACGATGACGAGCGGGAACGTGCCCGCAAGTGGGGCATCACCGATCTCAACAAGATTTACGACCTTGAAGAACTGGCCATGGGCGACTGCATCTTTGCTGCGACCGGGGTTACCGACGGCTCGCTGCTCGCTGGGGTCAAGACCCGCAAGGGCGGCACCATGACCACCGAAAGCGTTGTAATGCGCGCCAGCTCGGGCACCGTGCGCTGGGTCAAGGGCGAACACCGCAAGGTGCGGTGAGGAATTGAGGCGCTGGAAAAGTCAGCCGGCCCGATCAAATCCGAGTTGCAGATCGTGTTTAGATAGCCGCCTGGGTCAGGATCGGCAGGTTGCGCACCCGCTTGCCCGTAATAGCGAACAGCGCGTTGGCCAGCGCCGGGCCCGCAGGCGGCAAGCCCGGCTCGCCAAGCCCGCCCATGATCGCGTCGCTTTCGATGAAAAACACATCGATCTGCGGCGTTTCGGCCAACTTTAACACCGGGTAATCCGAAAAGCTGTTCTGGTCGACCGCGCCGCCGGTCAGGGTAATCGCCTCGCCGATCGTGGTCGACAGGCCCATGATGATCCCGCCCTGGACCTGCGCCTCGGCGTTCTTCGGGTTCACCGTCGTCCCGCAATCGACCACGGCGAAGACCCTGTGCACCTTTGGACTGCCATCGGGATTGAGCGAGGCTTCGACCACCTGGGCGACGATTGTGCCGAAGCATTCGGTGATCGCGATTCCCCGGCCCGTTCCCGCTGGCAGGTCCGACCCCCAGCCGGATCGCTGGGCCACGCTGTCGAGCACCGCCATATGGCGCGAGCCAGCCGACAAGTGCGCGCGGCGGAATTGGTAAGGATCCTGACCGGCCAGATGCGCCAGCTCATCCATGAAGCTTTCGTTCCAGAAGCCGTGCTGCGAACTGTTGACCGAGCGGAAATAGGCATCGACCTGGTTGCTGATATAGGTGTGATGGCGGCGCGCGGTGGCCGGCACAGTGTAGAAGAACTTCACCTCGCGCTCGGCATCGGCAAATTGTGCGTAGTCGGTCTGCCATGCGGTGATCCGGCCGTCCTTGCCCAGTGCCGCTTTCAGATGCGCAGAGGTTTGCGGGCGGTAGGCACCCTGCTTGACGTCCTCCTCGCGCGACCAGATCAGTTTGACCGGATGGTCCAGCTGCATGGCGATTTTCGCGATTTGCGCCAGAATCTGCGCATAGGCCGGAAAGCGTCGTCCGAACCCGCCGCCCATGATCATCGGGTGAAAGGTCACGTCGTCGAGGCTCAAGCCGGACGCCTCGGCCAGAACATAGCGCGCGCTCAGCGGATCCTGGCTGCCGCCCCACACTTCCAGCTTGCCGTCGTGGTGATGCGCGGTGAGCGCGAACGGCTCCATCATCGCCTGATGCAGGAACGGGAGGCGATAGTCGGCCTCGATCACTTTCGCGCCGGGCGCGGCAAAGGCCGGTCCTACATCGCCCAGGCCCGCCGCGTCGTCGACCTTGTCACCCATGTTCAGTGCGGTCTGTGCGGCAAAGATGCTCGCAGATGACAGCGCGCTATGGCCGGCGTCGCTGAAGCTGGGGGCCAGCGCCCGCACGCCGTTGAGCGCCGGCCAGTAGCCCGAGGCAACCACGACGACCGCATCGTCGAGCTTGATGACCTTTTCGACGCCCTTTATTGCCAGCGCCGGCGCGGGATCCACGGACAGCAGCTTGCCCTCACGGATCGGCGCGGCGAATACCGTGGCGACGCGCATCTCGGGCAGGCTGAAATCCATGCCATATTGGGCAGAGCCATCGACCTTAGCGGGGATATCGAAGCGATCGACCGGCTTGCCGATCAGCTTGTAGGCCGCGCGCGGCTTGAGTTGGACCTGGAGGTCGAGCGACCGTCCAGCCGCCTCTTCAGCCAGCTCGCCATAGCGCAGCGCGCGGCCGGATTTGGCATGGCTGACCTTGCTGTCGGCGGCGGTCAGTTCGGTTGCGGGAACATTGAGCCGCGCCGCAGCGGTGTCAACCAGGGCGGCGCGCGCCGCGGCGCCGACAGCGCGCACGCTGTGCTGGCCGGTAAAGCGCACCGCAGTCGATCCGCCGGTGATCTGCAGTTTGATCCCGCGCGCCAGCATACCCAAGAACGGTGCGGGTAGCGCTGCGACCAGGTCGGGATGGCCGGTAATTTCCGACATGAACGCGCGCACGATCGCGACATTGGCAAAGGCCGGGTCGGCCGGCGCCTGGGCGACCTTGACATGGTTCCAGTCGGCATCGAGCTCCTCGGCCAGCATCTGGGCCAGCGCGGACTGCGAACCCTGACCGAAATCGATGTGCGGCGAATAGAGCGTGACCGTGTCGTCAGCCGCGATCTTGAGCCAGGTGGCGAAGTTGTGCTCACCCTTCCCGGTAGTCAGCGCGATGGCCCGTGAGCCCTCGTGCATATCAAGGGCCTTGATTCCGAATAGCCCGGCGCCGACCACCGCGACACCGCCGAACACGACTGCCCTGCGCCTGATCTTCATGCCGACTTTCCCGTGGCCGAAAGCGCGTGAATTGCTTCGCGAATCCGCGGATAGGTCCCGCAGCGGCAGATATTGGTCATCGCCGCATCGATCTGTTCGTCGGTGGGGTTAGGCGATGTCTTGATCAAGGCCGCCGCGGCCATCAGTTGCCCCGATTGGCAATAACCGCACTGCGGAACCTGGTGCTTGATCCAGGCCGTCTGCAGGGGATGCGGTGCGTCCTTGCTGCCCAGCCCCTCGATCGTGATGATCGCCTTGCCCGCGACATCGCTGACCGGCACTCCGCACGAGCGCATCACTTCGCCATCGATATGCACCGAGCAGGCACCGCAAGCCTGGATCCCGCACCCGAACTTGGTCCCGGTCAGCCCCAGCTCTTCGCGCAGGACCCACAGCAGCGGAGTATCCGGCTCGGCATTGAGCATAACAGCCTGGCCATTGACTTGCGCCGCAATCGGCATCGTGAAATCTCCCTACAAAGCGTCTCCTAAACGCATTCGCGCCCAGGAGCCAGAATCGTGTTGAATGCGGCTCAGCCCAGAATTGGGCCGCAATCCACCCCTTCGGGACGCGTCAATATTGCAATCCGATGACTCTGCGCTAGAGCCGCAACCCGTAAGGGCCCGTGGGAGACAGGCGCAATGAAGATCATGGCCGGCAACAGCAATCTGCCGCTGGCACGGGCGATTGCAGGCTACCTCCAGATGCCGCTGACCGATGCCAGCGTGCGGCGGTTCGCCGACGAGGAAGTCTTCGTCGAGATCCACGAGAACGTGCGCGGCGAAGACGTGTTCGTGGTCCAGTCGACCAGCTTTCCGACCAACGACAACCTTATGGAACTGCTGATCTGCATCGATGCGCTGCGCCGCGCCTCGGCCCGGCGGATCACGGCAGTCATCCCCTATTTCGGCTATGCCCGGCAGGATCGCAAACCGGGTCCCCGCACCCCGATTTCGGCCAAGCTGGTAGCCAACATGATCACGCATGCCGGGGCCGACCGGGTGCTCGCGGTCGATCTCCACGCCGGGCAGATCCAAGGCTTTTTCGACATTCCGACCGACAACCTGTTTGGTGCGCCAGTGATGGCTGCCGATATCCAGGCGCGCTATGCCGGGCAGGAGCTGATGGTCGTCTCGCCCGATGTCGGCGGGGTGATCCGCGCCCGGGCCCTGGCCAAGCGGCTCGATAATGCATCCCTGGCCATCGTCGACAAGCGCCGCGACCGGCCCGGCCAGTCCGAGGTCATGAACATCATCGGCGACGTCAAGGGGCGGACCTGTGTGATGATCGACGACATCATCGATTCGGGTGGCACCTTGTGCAACGCCGCGCAGGCCCTGCTTGAGGCAGGGGCGACCAGCGTGTCGGCCTATATCAGCCACGGCGTGCTCTCGGGTGGAGCCGTGGCGCGGGTCGATGCCTCGGCGCTGAAGGAACTGGTGATCACCGATTCGATCTTGCCGACCGACGCCACCAAAGAGTCTAACCGCATCCGCATTCTGCCCATCGCCACGCTGATCGGCGAAGCGATCCGGCGGATTGCCGACGAAAGCTCGGTATCGAGCCTGTTCGACTGATGCAGCCTTTCAACTGGATCAATACCACCATCCGTTCGTGTCGAGCAGGCCGCGTCGCGGCCGATCGTCGAAACACCGCCCGTCGCGAAGTGGGGGGCGCTGGTTCGACTGCGAGCTTCGAAAAGCGCGGTCCCCGTTCGCCACGAACGGGTCTGGTTTGGGATAGGGTTCAGTGAAACTGGCTTCCGACATCGCCCTCGCCCACCGTCTGGCCGAGGCAGCACGCGCGGCGATCCTGCCGTATTACCGCGCCGGGCTGACCGCCGAGCGCAAGACGGATGCAAGCCCGGTGACCCTGGCCGACCGCGCTGCGGAGGAAGCCATGCGACGCATTCTCAAGGCCGAAGTGCCGCGCGACGGGGTCATCGGTGAGGAATTCGGCACCGAGGAGGGCCAGTCGGGCCGCACGTGGGTGCTTGATCCGATTGACGGGACCACTTCGTTCCTGGTCGGGCGGCCGATCTTCGGCACGCTGATCGCACTCTTGGTCGAGGGCTGGCCGGTGCTCGGCGTGATCGACCAGGCGGTGCTGGGCGAGCGCTGGCTGGGCGCGGCGGGACAGCCGACGGTACTCAACGGCAAGCCGGTCCGCACCCGCGCCTGCCCCACGCTGGCCGAAGCGACGCTGGCCACCACCGGCCCACACTACTTCGACGACCACGACGGCGAGCACTTCATGGCGCTGGCCGCCACGACCGACCATAAGCGGATGGTGATGGGCGGCGACTGCTACAATTACGCGCTGCTCGCCTCGGGCCATATCGACCTGGTCTGCGAAGCGGGTCTCAAGCTCCACGACTTCGCCGCGCTGGTCCCGGTGGTCGAGGGCGCGGGAGGGACGATGTGCGATTGGGTCGGCGATCCGCTCCACGCCGGATCCTCGGGCCAGGTCCTGGCGCTGGGCGATCCGGCGCGGTTGGAGGATGTGGTCGAGGCACTGGCCTGTCGGCATTGAATTCCCGCTTCCGCTTGCGCGAAGGGAGTTGGCCAGGCTCACCATCATCGGGCATAACCACCACATGCTGCGCCGAATCGCCCCGCTCGCCCTGATCCTGACGCTCACCGCAACCGCGCCGCATCGCCGCACTTCGCCAGTCCTGCCGCCCCCGCCGCTGCCCGGGCCGGTCGATGTCGCCCTGACCACCGAGCTTGGCACGATCACCCTCGAACTCGACGTCAAGCATGCCCCCATCACTGCAACCAATTTCGTGCGCTACACCGAGCAGAAGCGCTTCGACGGGATCGTCTTCTACCGGGCAATGCACTTGCCCTGGGGTTTGCCGCCCAATGGCCTGATCCAGGCCGGTACCCGCGGCGATCCCCAGCGCCTGTTGCCGCCGATCACGCATGAGCCGACCAGCCTCACCGGCCTGCATCACCAGGCCGGAGCGCTGTCGATGGCCCGCTATGCGCCCGGCACAGCGACCGGCGACTTCTCGATCCTGATCTCCGACATGGGCGGCCTCGATGCCGATCCAGCGGGCAAGGATGCCGAGGCCCAGGCCGGCTATGCGGTGTTCGGGCGGGTGATCAGCGGCATGGACGTAGTCAGCAAGATCTACGACGCGCCGCTGGCCCCGACCAAAGGCGAAGGCGTGATGCGCGGGCAGATGCTGGCGGCGCCAGTCAAGGTGCTGACCGCCCGGCGTATCGCGGCGCCGTTCAGCCCCTCGCAATAAGGCCCCGTCCAGGGGGCGAGGAAGCGATTGGCGGCGGCCATTTCCTTCTTTTCCAAAATGAGTTTAGGTCCCTCCCGATGATTGCTGCCGCCCATCCCGAGCAGGAGCGCCGCCTGGCTGCGCTGCAGCGCTATGGTATCCTCGATACGGCACCCGAGAAGGACTATGACGAGATCGTCAAGCTGGTCGCAATGATCTGCGACGCGCCGATCGCGGTGGTCAACCTGATCGATGCCGACCGGCAGTGGTTCAAGGCCGAAGTCGGCCTTGGTGTGCGCTCGACCCCGCTCGACACCAGCCTGTGTTCGCACGTGATTCTCGAGGGCGAATTCGTCGAGATTCCCGATACCCTGGCCGATCCGCGGATGCGCGACAATCCGCTGTGTGCAGCCGGTGACGGGGCCTTGCGGTTCTATGCCGGAGCAACCCTGCTCAGCGACGACGGCCTGCCGATAGGCACCCTGTGCGTGCTCGATACCAAGCCGCGCAAACTCGACGATCAACAGCGCGAGGCCCTGCGCGCCCTGGCCGGACAGGTCATGCGCTTGCTTGAGCTGCGCCTGGCGCTGCACCGTCAGCAGGTGCTGCTCATGGAAATCGACCACCGGGTCAAGAATTCGCTGGCGGCAATCAGCGCGGTCATCGGGCTCCAGACCGCGCGCAGCGACAATTCCGAAGTGCGCCAGGCGCTCGATGGGGTGCGCTCGCGGCTGGCGGCGCTGATCGCGCTGCATGAGGAGTTGCACAGCATCGGTGCGGCCGAGACGATCGACCTGGCGCGCTATCTGGAACGGATCGTCCGCCTGTCCAAGCCACTGCTGCCCGAAGGCATCGCCATGACGCTCGACGCCGAGGCACTGGTGTTGACCACCGACCGCGCCAGTTCGATCGGGCTGATCGTCAACGAATTCCTCGCCAACGCCGGCAAATACGCCTTCGCCCTGGGCCGCGTCGGCACGATCACCATCCGCGGTCGTCACGAAGGCGCCGACTACCGCCTGCGCTGCGCCGACGATGGCGCGGCCGACGCCGCCGCCCTGGCTGCGATCGCCCGCAAGGCCGGCCTGGGCACCCGCATCATCGCCGCCTCTGCCGCAGGGCTGCCGGGTACGAGCAAATGGACGCTGGCCGAGCCGGGGCTGGTGCTGGATGTGGTGTTCGCGTCCTAGCCCGCTCTCTGCTTGCCATTTGCCCCCGCTTCGCCTAGGCGCGCCGACTTCATCGACACGGTTGAGTCCGGGCTTGGTCCGGATTCGCTGACCCGCCTGGCCAACTAGGGCTGCCACGGCTGGTCTTTCGCGTCGCACTCAAGGAGACCGAAATGCCCAAGCTCAAGACCAAGAGCGGCGTCAAGAAGCGCTTCAAGCTCACGGCCACCGGCAAGATCAAGCACGGCGCCGTCGGCAAGAGGCACCGACTGATGAGCCATAATGCCAAGTACATCCGCCAGCACCGCGGCACCGACGTGATTTCCGATGCAGATGCAAAGGTCATCAAAAAGTGGGCGCCCTACGGGCTGAACTGATCCAGTAATCGGAGTACCAAAGCATGTCCCGTATCAAACGCGGTGTTACCACCCGCGCCAAGCACAAGCGGATTCTCGATCAGGCGAAGGGCTATCGCGGCCGTCGCAAGAACACGATCCGCGTCGCCCGCCAGGCCGTCGAAAAGGCCGGGCAATACGCCTATCGCGATCGCAAGGTGAAGAAGCGCAGCTTCCGCGCGCTGTGGATCGTCCGCATCAACGCCGCCGTGCGCGAAGAAGGCCTGACTTATTCGCAGTTCATCCACGGCACCAAGCTGGCGGGCGTTACGCTAGACCGCAAGGTGATGGCCGATCTGGCGATGAACGAAGGCGGCATCTTCAGCACCGTTATCGCGCAAGCGAAAGCCGCGCTGCCGGCCTGACGCTTCGCCTAATCGCAAGGCCAAGAAGGCGCGGGCAGCAACAGCTTCCCGCGTCTTTTTGTTGTTAGGCAATTTCTCACCTCCAAAACTTCGCCATTCCCGCGCAGACGGGGACCCATCTCCCAAGGCTTCCCCACCCACATCCCACGCATGATCGGTTCCAACCTACCGTCTGCCTGCAGGCCTCGCATCGCCAGGGCACGGTGTATGTCGGCGTCACCTCACACCTGATCCAGCGCCGCCTCCGCATCGCGAGGGGTTGATCGATGGTTTCTCCACGGACAAGGGGGTAGCGCGGCTGATGTGGTTTGAACAACACGGCACAATGGCAAGCGCTATCGGGCGCGAGAAGCGGATCAAGAAGTGGAATCGTGCTTGGAGGATCAGGCTGATCGAAGAGGCCAATCCCGATTGGCGCAATCTTGCTGTCGACCTAAAGTTCGCGATGGCGGCTTCCACCGGGGCTGTGCGGGAGAAAGGCGCGGGAGATGGATCCCCGCCTTCGCAGGGATGACGATTTTATGAGTGATTTAGAAGCAATCGGTCACAGTTTCATGCAACGCATTGACGATGCTGAAGACCTCCAAGCACTCGAATTTCTGCGGGTCGAAGCTCTTGGCAGAAATGGCGTTATTACCGTTCTGCTGAAGGGCGTGGGCCAGCTCTCAATCGAGGACCGCTTGGCTCGTGCCCCCGTATATCAAGGATGGCGCACCGCAATTCATGACAAGCTAGCGGCAAAACAGGATGTCTTTGAGACGGCGGCGCTCGAGGCGCGGCTGGCGAGCGAACGCATCGACCTGACCCTGCCCTCGCCGGAGACCCCGCGCGGTTCGATCCACCCGGTCAGCCAGGTGATGGACGAGCTGGCCGAGATATTTGCCGATCTGGGGTTTGCCGTAGCCACTGGCCCGGAGATCGAGGACGACTGGCACAATTTCACCGCGCTCAATATGCCCGAGAGCCACCCGGCGCGGGCGATGCACGATACGTTCTACTTCCCCGATCGGAACGCAGATGGCCGCGAGATGCTGCTGCGAACGCACACGTCCCCAGTGCAGATCCGCTCGATGTGCAAACACGGCGCGCCCTTGCGGATCATCGCCCCGGGACGGGTCTATCGCTCGGATAGCGATGCCACCCACACCCCGATGTTCCATCAGATCGAGGGTCTGGTGATCGACAAGGGCATTCACCTGGGCCATCTCAAGTGGACCCTGGAGACCTTTCTCAAGGCTTTCTTCGAGCGCGACGACATCGTCCTGCGCCTGCGCCCGAGCTATTTCCCGTTCACCGAGCCATCGGTCGAGGTCGACACCGGCTACAAGTTCGAAGGCGGGCGACGAGTCGTGGGCGGCAGCGGTGACGATCCGGGGCATGGGTGGATGGAACTGCTCGGCTCGGGCATGGTCAATCGCTACGTGCTGGAAGCCGGCGGGCTTGATCCCGACGTCTGGCAGGGCTTTGCCTTCGGGGTCGGGGTCGACCGGCTGGCGATGCTTAAATACGGGATGAGCGACTTACGCGCCTTCTTCGACGGCGATGCGCGGTGGCTGGCGCATTACGGCTTCTCGCCACTCGACGTCCCGACGCTCTCCGGCGGCGTGGGAGCGGGCGCATGAAGTTCTCGCTGTCGTGGCTCAAACGCTACCTCGCCACAGACGCTACCGCGTCCGAAATTGCCGCCAAGCTCAACGCGATCGGGCTGGAAGTCGAAGGCGTCGAGGATCCGAGCGCGCAGCTCGTGGGGTTCACCGTGGCCCGCGTGCTGAGCGCGCAGCGCCATCCCGATGCCGACAAGCTGCAGGTGCTCAGTATCGATGCGGGCGGTCCCGAGCCATTCCAGGTGGTCTGCGGCGCGCCCAATGCGCGGGCCGGGCTGGTCGGGGTGCTGGGCCTGCCCGGGGCAGTCGTGCCCGCTTCGGGTATGGTCCTCAAGCAGGCCACGGTGCGCGGCGTCGAATCCAACGGGATGATGTGCTCGACCCGCGAACTGGCGCTGGGCGAAGAGCATGACGGGATCGTCGAGCTGCCTGCCGATGCCCCGGTGGGCATGGCCTTTGCCCAGTATCGCGGCTCCGATCCGGTGTTCGACGTGGCGGTTACGCCCAATCGACCCGACTGCATGGGGCTATTTGGCATTGCGCGCGATCTGGCGGCGGCGGGTTTGGGCACGCTGATCCCCGTCAAGGCCGAGTCGGTGTTGGGCACCTTCCCCTGCCCGGTCGAAATCCGCATCGAGGATGCGCAGGGCTGCCCGGCTTTTTATGGCCGGGTGATCCGCGGGGTGACCAACAAGAGCTCGCCCAAATGGCTGCAGGATCAGCTCAAAAGCGCGGGCCAGCGCCCGATCTCGGCGCTGGTCGACATCACCAATTACATGATGCTCGGCCACGGGCGACCGGCCCATGCCTATGATCTGGCCAAACTGAGCGGGGCAATGGTAGCGCGGCGGGCATGCAAGGGTGAGACCTGCCAGGCGCTCAACGGCAAGGAATATGCGCTCGACCCGGCGATGACGGTGATTGCCGACCAGGCCCAGGTCCATGACATCGCCGGGATCATGGGCGGGGCACAGTCGGGCTGCAGCGAATCGACCACCGACGTACTGCTCGAAGTCGCCTATTTCGACCCGCAGCGGATCGCCGCGACCGGACGCCGACTCAACCTGACCAGTGACGCGCGCCAGCGGTTCGAGCGAGGAGTCGATCCGCAATTCCTTGACCGCGGGATGAACTTGCTGACCGATCTGGTCATCGGGCTGTGCGGCGGCGAGGCGAGCGAAGTGGTTCGCGCGGGCACGCCACCGAGCGGAGCAAAAGCAGTAGCTTACGATCCGGAACTGGCGACACGGCTGGGCGGGGTCGCGATTGCAGCGAACGAACAACAGCGCATTCTGGAAGCGCTGGGCTTCGCGGTCGCGATTGGCGATACTTGGCAAGTCACTACGCCGGGCTGGCGTCCGGACATCGACGGCGCGGCCGATATCGTCGAGGAAGTGGTGCGCATCCACGGGCTCGACCGGGTCACGTCGGTTTCCTTGCCGCGCGCCGATGGTGTGGCTCGGCCGACGGCTACCCCGGTGCAAAAGCTCGAACGCCGCCTGCGCCGCGCGGCGGCGTCGCGCGGGCTCAATGAGGCGGTGACCTGGTCGTTCTTGCCCACTGACGAGGCCAAGATGTTTGCCGAAGGCAATGGCGGGCTGTGGCTGCTGGCCAATCCGATCAGCGAAGAGATGAAGGCCATGCGGCCATCGCTGCTGCCCGGGCTGCTGGCGGCAACGCGCCGCAATCTGGCGCGCGGCGCGACTGGTTTGCGGCTGTTCGAGATCGGACGGCGCTATCTGCGCGGCGAGGCCGGGCGCAGCGACGAGCGCTTGTCGCTGGCGGTTGTGCTGGCAGGCGAGGCCAGCTCGCGCGGATGGGCGACAGGCAAAGCTCAGCCGTTCGATGCCTTCGCCGCCAAGGCCGAGGCGCTGGCCCTGCTGGCTGAAGCGGGCGCGCCGGTCGATAATCTGCAGGTGATGGGCGAAGCCGGAGCGCAGTTCCATCCCGGCCAATCCGGAACGCTGAGGCTTGGGCCCAAAGTCGTTCTGGCGCGATTCGGGATGCTGCATCCCGCACTGCTCAAGCGCTTCGATATCGCCGCGCCGGTTGCGGCAGTCGAGCTGTTCCTCGATGCCCTGCCCGCCAGGCGTGGCACCGCCGGGTTCGCTCGTGCGGCTTACGCTCCGCCCGCGCTGCAGAGTGTGACGCGCGATTTCGCTTTCCTGGTGCCGCTGGATCTGGCGGCAAGCGCGCTGGTCCGCGCGATTCGCGGGGCGGACAAGGCGAGCATCGGCGGGGCGCGGGTGTTCGACCTGTTCACCGGTGCGGGGGTGCCTGAGGGGCAGAAATCGGTAGGTGTGGAAGTCACTCTCCAGCCGGGCGAGAAGAGCTTTACCGAAGTTGAACTTGCCGCAGTTGCCCAGCAGGTGGTCAAGGCGGCGCAGGGACTGGGCGCAGTGTTGCGCGGGTGATGGCGCCGATCGCGATCAGCTCGGGCGATCTGACCGCGCGGATCACTCCGCTCGGTGCCGAGCTGCTCTCGCTGACCGACGCGCAGGGCCGTGAGTATATGACCGACGCCGATCCAGCCTACTGGACGGGGCATGCGCCGGTGCTGTTCCCGATCATCGGCGCTCTGAACGGCGGGCGCTATCGGCTGGGCGAGCACGAGTATGCGCTGCCCAAACACGGTTTTGCCCGGACCAGTCGGTTCGCGGTTATAAAACAGGCGGCAGACCGCGCAACTTTCCGTTTGACCGACGGCGCCGAGACTCGCGCCGTCTATCCGTTCGCCTTTGTGCTTGAGCTGGAA
Source organism: Novosphingobium sp. (assembly GCA_043781375.1). GTDB lineage: Bacteria > Pseudomonadota > Alphaproteobacteria > Sphingomonadales > Sphingomonadaceae > Novosphingobium. The sequence continues at coordinate 22,829 of JAYWBP010000045.1, read as the reverse complement.
TTCGCACTCGACAGCATGACCATGGCAATGACCGCGCGCATCACCAACCCCGGCGCTGAGCCGCTGCCGTTCAGCTTTGGCTTCCACCCGGCCTTCGCCTGGCCGCTGCCCGGCGGCGCGGCCAAGGACGCGCATCGGGTGGTCTTTGCCGCACCCGAACCCGCGCCAGTGCGGCGGATCGATCGGGTAACCGCACTGCTCCTGCCCGACGGTGAACCGACGCCCGTGCGCGGCCGCGAACTGGTGCCTGAGGCGGGTCTGTTCACCAGGGATGCGTTGATCTGGGACTATCTGCGCAGCCGCGCACTGCGCTTTGGGGCCGAGCATGGTGCCTGGCTCGACATCGCCTTTCCCGACAGCCCCAACTTCGGCATCTGGCAGAAACCGGGCGCTGCCTATCTGGCGATCGAGCCCTGGCAAGGCTACAACGATCCCGTGGGATTTGCCGACGATTTCCGGGAAAAGCCCGGGGTGGTCAAACTTGCCCCTAAAGCGACCCGGGCATTTCGGATGGATGTGAAGGTCAGTGCCGCTTAACTTTAATTTTGAATGCGCGCTGGTCTTTCGCGGCCGGAGGCAAGGCCCCTACCGCGTCAACAGCCCTGAGAGAGAGAGAGAGAGAGAGAGAGAGAGAGAGAGAGAGAGCATTTGAGAATTCGGCCGTGGCGGGCTAGGCGCACAGGCCATGCCCCCGACCATTTCCAACCGTCGCACTTTCGCGATCATCTCGCATCCCGATGCGGGCAAGACCACGCTCACCGAGAAGCTGCTGCTTCACGGCGGGGCGATCCATCTCGCGGGCGAGGTCAAGGCGCGTGGCCAGGCGCGGCGGGCGCGGTCGGACTGGATGAAGATCGAGCAGCAGCGCGGGATCTCGGTGACGTCGAGCGTGATGACCTTCGAGCGCCAGGGAATAACATTCAACCTGCTCGACACCCCGGGCCATGAGGACTTTTCCGAGGATACCTACCGGACTCTGACGGCGGTCGATTCGGCGATCATGGTGATCGACGCAGCCAAGGGCATCGAGCCGCAGACGCGCAAGCTGTTCGAGGTCTGCCGGATGCGTTCAGTGCCGATCATCACCTTCATCAACAAGGTCGACAGAGAAGGCCGCTCGCCGTTCGACCTGATGGACGAGGTTGCCGATGCGCTGGCGCTTGACGTCTGTCCGATGGCCTGGCCGGTGGGGATGGGCGGGCTGTTCCAAGGCGTCCTCGACCTCGCCAGCGGGTCAGTCGCGCGGCCCGAGGGCGACAGCCGCGAATTTCTGGGCAAGATCGACACGGCGTCTGAGCTGCCTGCCGAAATCGCCGACGAGGTCGAACTGGCGCAGGGCGGTTATCCCGGGTTCGACCTCGAAGCCTATCGCAATGGCGATTTGACCCCGGTCTATTTCGGATCGGCGCTGAAAAATTTCGGGGTGGCCCAGCTGATCGACGCGATCGCACAATACGCACCGCCGCCGCGCCCGCAGCCCAGCGATGACGGCCCGATCAGCCCGAGCCGCGACGAGGTGACGGGGTTCGTGTTCAAGGTCCAGGCTAATATGGACCCCCAGCACCGCGATCGGATCGCCTTCATGCGGCTGGTCTCGGGCACGTTCAAACGGGGCATGAAGCTCACCCCCTCGGGTCTGGGCAAGCCGATCGCGGTGCATTCGCCGATCCTGTTCTTCGCTCAGGACCGCGAGATCGCTGATAGCGCCGAGGCCGGCGATATCATCGGTATCCCCAACCACGGCACCTTGCGGGTGGGCGATACGCTGTCGGAAAAGAACGAGGTCCGCTTCACCGGCCTGCCCAATTTTGCGCCCGAGATCCTGCGCAGGGTCAAGCTCGTCGACCCGACCAAGACCAAGCAGCTGCGCAAGGCGCTTGACGATCTGTCCGAAGAAGGCGTGATCCAGGTATTTTACCCCGAGATCGGCGCGCAGTGGATTGTCGGCGTGGTCGGGCAGCTCCAGCTCGAAGTGCTGATCTCGCGGCTGGAGGCCGAATACAAAGTCGCCGCCCAGCTTGAGCCGGCGCCGTTCGACACCGCCCGCTGGCTGACCGGGAGCGAGGCTGCGCTGAAGACCTTTACCGATTTCAACAAAGCAAACCTGGCGCGCGACCGCGACGGCGACCCCGTGTTTATGGCGCGATCTTCGTGGGATGTGAGCTACCAGCAAGAGCGTAACCCGGAGCTGGGGTTCTCGGCGACGAAAGAGCGCTGACGTCGTCCCGGGCTCGACCCGGGATCGCTGACCTTATCGTCGTGACTTCGGGTTTAGGCGGCTAGCAATCCCCGCGTGCGCGAGGATGCCGGCTCAGGCTTGCCCCGCAATCGCCGCAGCCCTACCAAGGCCCCATGGACTTCACCGATCACCTGACCCCCGAGCACACCGCGATGATCGACCGCCAGTCGGTGTTCTTCATCGCCACCGCCGCCGCAGAAGGGCGGATCAATCTCAGCCCCAAGGGCTTGGGCGATACCTTCCGGGTGCTGTCTCCCACCCGCGTCGCCTGGCTCGATCTGGCGGGTTCGGGCAATGAGACCAATGCGCACCTGCTCGCCGATGGCCGGGTAACCGTGATGATGTGCAATTTCCAGCAGCCTGCGCTGATCCTGCGGCTCTATGGCCGGGGCAGGCCGGTGCTGCCCGCCGACGCCAGGTGGGATGAAATCGCCGCGCACTTCACCCTGCTGCCTGGCACGCGGCAGATCTTCGACATGACGGTGGAGAGCGTCCAGACCAGCTGCGGCTGGGGCGTACCGGTGATGTGCCTGGAGACTGAGCGTCAGACGCTGGTCAAATACCACCAGGGCAAGAACCCGGCGGCATGGGCAAAGAAATACGCCGCGCGGACCCGCAGCATCGACGGCCTGCCGACCCGCCCGACCGATCGCTATATTCCCGGCGATGCGGAAACCACGGGGTCGGCCTGAGCGCTTATCGCATCCGTGAAAGTCACCTTCGCCAGCTATAACATCCATAAGGCGGTCGGGCTCGACCGGCGCCGCGATCCTGAGCGGATTCTGGCGGTGCTGCGCGAGATTGACGCCGATGTGGTCGCGTTGCAGGAAGCGGACCGCCGGTTTGGCGAGCGGGCTAGTGTGCTACCACTCAGTCTGATCGAGGACCATTCGGACTATCGTGTGGTGCGTCTCAAGCCTTCTGCACTCCACCAGCAGGGGATCGGCTGGCACGGCAACGCGCTGCTGGTGCGGCGCGGGATCGAAGTGATCGAGGCTGCGGTGGTGCCGCTCCCGACGCTCGAACCACGCGGGGCGATCCGCGCCGATCTGACCTTCGGCGGACAGAACCTGCGAGTGGTGGGGATGCACCTCGACTTGTCGGGAATCCGCCGTCGCCATCAGGTCCGCGCGATCCTCAGCCATGTTGGAGCCTGTGACGGGGACCATCCGGCAGTGCTGATGGGCGACCTCAACGAATGGACCCGGCACGGTGGCTGCCTGCGCGAATTCACCCCGCCGGGTTGGCGCGTTTTGAGCCCTGGGCGCAGCTTTCCCTCGCGCCAGCCGATGGCTGCACTCGACCGGATCGTCCTTTCGCCGCAATGGAAATTGCTCGAAACACGAGTCCACCACAGCGCCCTGGCAGCGCGCGGATCGGACCATCTGCCGGTGCTGGCCCGGCTGGAGCTGCCTGAAAAATAGGCATCTGCCCGCGGATTGAGCGCCTGGCCAGCCATTCGCAGGTGCAGCATGGATGGGTCGGATTAGAATCCTTTGGGAATCCAGGCCTGGCACGATGCTTGCTAGGTAGTTAGGGTCGGCATTGTGTCGGCTTCTTAGCAAGGGGGCTGGGATGAAATTCATCATCGCCATCATCAAGCCGTTCAAGCTCGACGAAGTGCGCGAAGCACTCGGCGCGCTGGGCGTTGCGGGAATGACTGTCACCGAGGTCAAGGGCTTCGGACGGCAGAAAGGGCAGACCGAGATTTATCGCGGCGCCGAATATTCGACCAACATGCTGCCCAAGGTCAAGATCGAGGTCGCCGCCTCGGATGACCTGACCCCGCAGATCGTCGAGACAATCCAGCAGATCGCCAGCACCGAAGCGATCGGCGACGGCAAGATCTTCGTGCTCGACCTGGTCTCCGCCACGCGCATCCGCACCGGCGAAACCGGCGACACTGCGCTGTGAGTCGGCCACTGAGCCGGGCGGTGAGCCTCTCCGCCTCCACTCCACTCTCTACAACGAGGGACACCACCATGATCCGCAAGATGATCTGCGGCGCGGGCGCTTTGAGCGCTGCGCTCTTTGCCGCCACTGCCGCCTTTGCCCAGGAAGCTACTGCCGCAGCGACCACTGCCGCAGCTGCCGCCATACCTGCACCGGTGGCCACAGTTGCCGCTGCTGTCACCACCATGATCAAAGCACCGACTGCCGAGCAGATGGCACCGATGATGAACAAGGGCGACACCGCCTGGATGCTGGTTTCCACGGCGCTGGTGCTGATGATGAGCATCCCCGGCCTCGCCCTGTTCTACGGCGGCCTGGTCCGCACCAAGAACATGCTGAGCGTCTGCATGCAGGTGTTCATGATCGTGGCCGTCGCCGGTCTGGTCTGGGCTTGCTGGGGCTATTCCCTGTCCTTTACGGGCGGGCCGACGCCGTTTGTCGGCGGGTTCAGCAAAATCTTCCTGATGGGCGTGACCAGTTCGAGCATGGCCGCGACCTTTTCCAACAACGTCTACATCCCCGAGCTGGTCTATATGGTCTTTCAGATGACCTTTGCGATGATCACCCCGGCGCTGATCGTCGGGGCCTTTGCGGAGCGGGTGAAGTTCACCCCGCTGATGGTGTTCATGGTGCTGTGGATGACCGTGGTCTACTTCCCGATCGCGCACATGGTCTGGTACTGGGCCGGACCCGACTTCCTGTCGGGCAACCCCAGCGACGCGGGCTATCTGTTCCAGAAGGGCGCGCTCGACTTCGCTGGTGGCACCGTGGTGCACATCAACGCCGGGATCGCCGGTCTGGTCGGCTGCCTGATGATCGGCAAGCGCCTGGGCCACGGCAAGGAAGCCACTCCGCCGCACTCGCTGACCATGACCATGATCGGTGCGAGCCTGCTGTGGGTGGGCTGGTTCGGCTTCAACGCCGGGTCAAACCTGGAAGCCAACGGCATCACCGGCGTGGCCTTCGTCAACACCATGCTGGCGACTTGCGCGGCAGCCGTGTCGTGGGCGCTGGTCGAACAGTTCCACCACGGCAAGCCATCAATGCTGGGCGCTGCCACGGGTGCGGTGGCGGGCCTTGTCGCGATCACTCCGGCTTCGGGTTATGGCGCGCCGATGACCTCGATCGTCATGGGCCTGCTGGTTTCGCCGCTCTGCTACCTGTTCGTCAGCAAGGTAAAGAACACCTTCAAGTACGATGACACGCTCGACGTGTTCGGGGTCCACTGCATCGGCGGGATCTTCGGCGCCATTGCCACCGGCGTGGTCGCCGCTCCGGCGCTGGGTGGACAGGGCTGGTTCGACTACACCGTGTTCCCGGCCGTTCCGGGCGCCTATGACATGCCAGGCCAGGTCTTGACCCAGCTCAAGGCAGTCCTGCTGACCCTCGTGTGGTCAGGCGTCGGCTCGGCGGTCCTGTTCTTCATCGTCGATAAGCTGTTCGGCCTGCGTCCGACCGAGGAAGCCGAACGCGAAGGCCTCGACCTCTCCGAACATGGCGAGCGCGCCTACAACTACTAAAGTTCCACCAGTTTGGCGGGTCCGGGGTTTCCTCTCCTCTGTCCCGGATCCGCCATCCGCTGTTCCTCCTGCGAACAACACCTATTGGGCCGGAGCCAGCCGCTCCGGCCCATTTTTTTGGGGGGGTGACGTAAATCCCAGACCATTGACGACAGTCACCGGGCCTATACCCTCTCGAGTATGTAAACGGTTCTGGCAGCAGCCTTAATTTTCTACTTTGGGGATGGTCCGACCTTTGTGGCAACACCATCGTGGCGTGGAAGCTTGCTCCAGACGGACTTCACACCGCTGTCATGTTCCAGCGCGATTGCGGTGCGACGACGGGTTTCAGCACTCAAGTATCTGGGCTTGATACGAGCGAGCAATCTTTCGAAGTCGGAAATGCTTTCCGTGCAGACGACGATCATGGAGTCGCACCCGCTGGTGACTGGGGAGCCGTGGGCAGAACTGGTTTGGCGATTCCAGCCGAGTTGATCATACGTTATGCGGCAAAGCCGCGAGTATTCGAGCACCGCGAAAACGTTGGCGGCGTCAAGATTAGTTACGAAGCGGTCAATCGCTGAAGCCGTCGAGACCTTGTCCAACCCGCTCCCGAATCATTCCGCTCGTCTCGCGGCTCCCGTCGTGGCTCCAGCCCGGTTCGCGCCACACGTAGCTCAGCTTGTGCCACCACGGCGCGCTCCACACATCGCGCGCTATTCCGATCCATTCGTGGAAAGCGCTCCACAGCAGGCCGAAAGTGCCGAGCTGTTTGACCACGCCGTAGTGGATGCGGATGTCGTCGCGCTCGGGCTCGAAAGTGCCGAACAATTTGTCCCAGACGATGAAGGTCCCGGCATAGTTGCGATCGAGGTAGACCGCGTTGGTCGCATGGTGGACACGGTGGTGGCTGGGGGTGTTCATCACCGCCTCGAACCAGCGCGGCAGGCGGCGGATCGCTTCGGTGTGGATCCAGAACTGATAGATCAGGTTGATCGCCGCGCACGTCAGGATCATCGCCGGGTGGAAGCCGATCAGCGCGAGCGGCAGGCGGAACACGAAGCTCAGCGCAATGAACCCGGTCCAGGTCTGGCGCAGCGCGGTCGACAGGTTGTAGTGCTGGCTGGAGTGGTGGTTGACGTGGCTTGCCCAGAACCAGCGCACGCGGTGGCCGCTGCGGTGGGCCCAGTAATAGGCCAGATCGTCGAGCACGAAGCACAGGGCCCAGGCCCACCATGCCCAGCCGATCGTCATCACGCGATATTGGTATAGCCACAGCGCGGCGGCGAAGACCAGTCCGCCGGTGAGCGCGCCCGCCACCGTACTGCCCAGCCCCAGCGCGAGCGAGGTCAGAGTGTCACGCGCTTCGTAGCTGTCGGGACGCGTGCGGCGGGCCCAGGCGATCTCCAGCAGGATCAGCGCAACGAAGACCGGGATCGCATAGCTGACAGGATCGTAGGGATGCACCGTCACAGCCGCCGCAGGCTGCCGGCCCAGACCGGAGCCTGATCGCCCAGATCGAGCGTGACCGCGCCGATGGTCAGGAACTGACGATCGAGCGTGGAATCGGCGTGGCTGTCGAGCAAGGATCCGACGAAATGCGCGCCATGCCGCCGCAGCAGCATCACCCGGCCCAAAGCGTCACGCAGCAACGCCGCGACTTTCGCCCGATCAAGCGCAACATCCTGCGCGACGAACCCAGGCACCGCCTGAGCGGCCAGGGCGCGCGCCTCGTCCGCATCGGCCAGGCGCACGTCGGCGCCCAGTTCCAGTCGCGCAACCAGCCAGGCAACCAGCAGGATCGCCGCCAGCGAACCTCCCAGCCGAAGCAGCAGCAGCGTCATCCGGCGCGGGCGGAAAGCATGTCGAGCAGTTGACGCACCGGCGCAAGATCGTATCCGGCGTCTCCCGCCTGTGCCGCCAGCGCATCGGGATCAGCGCCCGTGCTGGCCTCGGCCAGGGCCCATAGCAAAGTTGAGCGCGTGCCTGAGCGGCAATAAGCGAGGACCGGACCGTCGCTTTCCTCCAGCGCCGCACGCATGGCGTTGACCTGCGGCTCACTGAAGCCCGCATGGGTGATGGGAATGGCGACATATCCCAGCCCCGCCGCGCGCGCGGCCGCCTCGATTGCCGCGCCCGGGGTCTGGTCGTCGCTCTCGTCCTCGGGGCGGTTGTTGATGATCAGGGTAATTCCCTGGCGCGCAGCCGCAGCGACCTCAGCAATGTCGATCTGCGGGCTCGCCCAGACCATATCGGACAATCTGCGGAACATGGCCTTACCCCCCACTCGCCTTGCGCACGCGCCGATTACGGCTGACGATGTTGAGCACCTCGACCCCGGCTGAGAAGGCCATCGCCGAATAGACGTACCCCTTGGGAATGTGAACCCCGAAGCCGTCGGCCAGCAAGACCAGCCCGATCATTACGAGGAACGCCAGCGCCAGCATGATCAGCGTCGGGTTTTTCTCAATAAACTTCGACAGCGGATCGGCAGCAACCATCATCAGCCCGACGGTGATCACCACGGCGGCGATCATGATCGGCACTTCGTCGGTCATACCGACCGCAGTAAGGATCGAATCGATCGAAAACACCAAGTCGAGCGCGATGATCTGGGCAATGGCGGCGTTGAAGGTAATCCGGACGACGCCCTTATCGGCATCCAGCAGCGCGCCATTAGCCGCTTCGGGATCCATCGCGTGGTGGATTTCCTTAGTCGCCTTGAACAGCAGGAACAGGCCGCCGGCGATCAGGATCAAGTCGCGGCCCGAGAAGGCGGTCTCGAACTGCGGTTCGCCATGAGGCCCGGGCGCACCGGTCAGGCCCAGGTTGATCAGCGTGGCCTGGAGCGTGACGATCCAGCCAATCAGCGACAGCAGCGCGATCCGCATGAATAGCGCCAGCCCCAGCCCCAGCCGCCGCGCGCGCTGCTGCTGATCGGCCGGAAGCTTGTTCGAGAGGATGGCGATGAACACCAGATTGTCGACCCCCAGCACCACTTCGAGCGCGATCAAGGTGGTCAGGGCGAGCCAGGCCGAAGGGTCGGCCAGGAGGGCGAGGATATCCATTTCAGCCTAGTGCCAAGCGAGCGCGGACCTGGCAAGCGATGAGCGCCGTACGAACCGGCCTTGGCAGAAATGTCACAGTGCCTGGGGCCACGGCAAACGTCCGGTGAATCTGTTCGCCTTGGCCAGGCTTTTGAGATAAGTCAGCAATTGCAGAAAAAGGTCTCGCGCGTGCGTGTGGGCGGCTTTCTCTGTGGTCCGGCGCGATTCGTCCGCGCGGTCGGGCTCAGGAATTCGGGCGAAGTGAAGGTACGTTCGGGTTTATGGGTTTCGATAGAGGACGTCGTGGCAGGGGCCGCGACAAGCGTGACGGTTTCGGCGAAGATAGTTTCGATCCGTTTTCCGGCGGCGGTGGTGGTGGTGGCGATCGCGGTGGCGGTGGCGGCGGCGGCAATCGCGGCGGCTTCGGCGGCGGTGATCGCGGCGGCTTCGGTGGTGGCGATCGCGCCGGCGGTGGCGGCTTCGGCGGCCCGCGTCCCGGCGGCGGTGGTGGCGGCTTTGGTGGTCCACGTCCTGGTGGCGGTGCCGGCGGCGGTGGAGATCGCGGTGGCGGCATGCCTGCCCAGGTCGTCGGCCAGGGCAAGGGCGTCGTCAAATTCTTCAATGGCCAGAAGGGCTTCGGCTTCATCCAGCGTGAAGACGGCGGCGAGGATGTGTTCGTGCACATCAGCGCGGTCGAGCGCGCCGGTCTCGAAGGTCTGGCCGAGGGTCAATCGCTCGAATTCACTTTGGTCGATCGCGGCGGCAAGATCTCGGCAAGCGACCTCAGTGTCGTCGGCGATGTCATCCCCGTGGCGAAGCGCGTCGAAGCCCCGCAGCGTCAGCTGACCGGCGACAAGGCGACTGGCACGGTCAAGTTCTTCAACGCGATGAAAGGCTTCGGCTTCATCACCCGCGATGACGGCCAGCCCGACGCATTTGTGCATATCAGTGCTGTCGAGCGTTCGGGCATGCGCGAGCTTGCCGAGGGCGATCGGCTTGAGTTCGACATCGAAGTGGACCGACGAGGCAAGTATTCGGCGGTCAACCTGGTGCCGATGCAGGGTTGATCTCCGGTTGCTGTGCGGCTGGCTGAACCGGTCGCGCGCGACACAAGCATGACGTGCAAATGGCGGCTTTCCCGGGATTGGCCCAGGGAAAGCCGCCATTTGTCGTTTCCGGTCCATAGCGCCAGATCTGGCCCCTTGCGGTATGCTCACAGTTCACGAAGGAATTTGCCATGGCAATCACGCCGCTCATGCCCGTTTACCCCAGGTCCGCAGTGCGGCCCGTGCGCGGCGACAACTGTCACTTGATCGGAGAGGATGGCCGGCGCTTCCTCGATTTCGCCAGCGGGATCGCGGTCAACATCCTGGGCCATTCGCATCCCGGGCTGATCGGCGCGATCCAGCGCCAGGCGGGCGAGTTGATGCACGTCTCCAACCTCTACGGCAGCCCGCAGGGCGAACACCTGGCCCAGCGGCTGGTCGACCTGACCTTTGCCGACACCGTGTTCTTCACCAATTCGGGCGCCGAAGCGGTGGAATGCGCGATCAAGACCGCGCGCGCCTATCACCAGCACGACGGCAATGAAGATCGCTATGAGCTGATCACCTTCAGCAATGCTTTCCACGGGCGGACCATGGCGACGATCAGCGCGTCCAACCAAGACAAAATGCACAAGGGCTTTCAACCGCTCCTGCCCGGCTTCCGCTTTGTTGAATTCGATGATCTTGAGGCTGCCAAGGCCGCGATCGGGCCGCAGACCGCAGGCTTCCTGGTCGAGCCGATCCAAGGCGAAGGCGGCGTGCGCCCGGCCTCGGACGCGTTTATGCAGGGCCTGCGCGCCTTGGCCGACGAGCATGACCTGATGCTCGCGCTCGACGAGGTCCAGTGCGGCGTGGCTCGGTCGGGTACCTTCTATGCCTATGAGCAATACGGCATTGTCCCCGACATCCTCGCCACCGCCAAGGGCATCGGCGGCGGGTTTCCGCTGGGCGCTTGCCTGGCAACCGAGAAGGCCGCGCGGGGCATGGTGATCGGCGCGCACGGCTCGACCTACGGCGGCAATCCGTTGGCGATGGCAGCAGGTGAGGCCGTGCTCGATGCGGTAGCCAACGACGCCTTCCTTGCCGATGTCCGCGCCAAGGGCGAGCGGATTCGTGCCCGGCTCGAGCAGTTCATCGGGAATTATCCCGAGCTGTTCGAACTGGTCCGGGGGCGCGGCCTGCTGCTGGGACTTAAATTGCGCAGCGATTCGCGCGCTTTCGTGGCGCATCTGCGTGACCATCATGGCCTGCTTACGGTCGCGGGCGGGGACAACACCGTGCGGATCGTCCCGCCGCTGGTTATCGGAGACAGCCATATTGACGAGTTCATGGAGCGGCTGTCGGCTGGCGCCGCGAGCTATGTGGCGGAGCCAGCCCGATGACCCGGCACTTCCTCGACCTCTCCGATGCGGGCAGCGATGCGCTCGCCGCGATGATCAACGATGCGCAGGACCGCAAGGCAATGCGTCAGGGCTGGGCCAAAGGTCGCATCGACGCCGACGCGCCGCTGGCGGGTCATGTCCTGGCGATGATCTTCGAGAAGAATTCGACCCGCACCCGCGTCTCGTTCGACATGGCGATGCGCCAGTTAGGCGGCAGCGCGATCGTGATGGAAGCAGGGGGAATGCAGCTCGGTCGCGGCGAAAGCATAGCAGATACCGCACGCGTGCTCAGCCGGATGGTCGACGCGATTATGATCCGGACCGACGATCACGCCAAGATCGAGGAACTAGCGGCTCATGCCAGTGTGCCGGTCATAAACGGCCTGACGGACCGCTCGCATCCCTGCCAGATTATGGCGGACCTGCTCACTCTGGTCGAGCGTGGGTTGGCCCTGCCGGGGCTGCAGCTGGCCTGGCTTGGCGACGGCAACAACGTCCTCAATTCGCTAATCGAGGCGGCGGGGCTGATGAAGTTCACCATCCGCGTCGGTGGCCCGGCAGGATATGAGCCCGATCGTGGCTTTGTCGAGCGCGCACGTGCGGCGGGGGCGGATATCCGTTTCACCCAGGATGCGCGCGAGGCAGTGACGGGAGCGCAGGCGGTCGTCACAGACTGCTGGGTGTCGATGGGCCAAGCTGGAACCAATGCGCAGATGGTGGCGATGCAGCCGTATCGGGTCGATGGTGATCTGATGGCCCGAGCTGCGCCCGATGCGCTGTTCCTTCACTGCTTGCCCGCGCACCGCGGCGAGGAAGTTACCGATGCGGTCATAGACAGCTCGCAATCGGTGGTCTGGGACGAGGCGGAGAACCGCATCCATGCCCAGAAATCGGTGCTGCGCTGGGTCTTCGGGCAGTTGTGAGCGAAGCGAGGTGAGCACGACCGAGCCGATCCCCGAGGATGAGACCGGATTTGACCGGGTACTCGGCTTCGTCGTTCCTGACCTTAACGCGCGGGGCCGGGCGGTGCGCCTGGGTCCGGTGCTCGACACGATCCTATCGGCCCATGCCTATCCCTCGGCGCTGCGCCATTTGCTGGCCGAAGCGCTGGTCCTGGCCACGCTGATGGGCGCGCTGCTCAAGGGCGAAGACAGCCAGCTCACGCTGCAGGCGCAGACCAAGGGCGGGATCGTCGACCTGCTGGTCTGCGACTATCGCGCCGGAGAGCTTCGGGGTTATGTCCGGCATGACCCCGACCGATTGGCGATGCTTGGCGCCAACCCGTCGTTGTTCGCGCTGTTTGGTCCCGAGGGCTACCTTGCGATTACGTTCGACGTGGGATCTAGCGGCCAGCGCTATCAGGGAATCGTTCCGCTCGAGGGGGCATCGTTGACTGAGGCTTGCCAGAGTTACTTTGCCCAGTCTGAACAGCTACCGACGCTGATTCGGGTGGGAGTCCGCTGGGACGGGCAGCACTGCATCGCTGGGGGGCTGCTGGTTCAACATCTCGCTGAGGGCGAGGAGGGCCGTGAACGCTTGCACGTTCGGCTCGATCATCCCGAGTGGGAGCATGTCGCGGTAATGGCCGGAAGTACGCGGCATGACGAATTGATCGATCCGCTGCTTTCTCTCGAGGCGCTGGTATGGCGTTTGTTTCACGAGGAGCGCGAAGTCCGCGTGACTCCAGGCATCGCCCTGTCCCGAGGTTGTCGCTGCAGTGTCAATCATTACCAGACGGTTCTGGGCAAATTTCCAGAAGAGGATCGGCTGCAGATGCGTGGCGAAGATGGGCTAATCACCGTCGATTGTGCGTTCTGTTCGAGGAACTTTGCAATCGAACTCTAATGTTGCTCGGTTCATCGACGCTGGAGAACGCTTGGTCGTTGATACAGAATCTGCTAGACGCGTATATCGGAGTCGTTTCTGATTGATCTGACGGGATCGGTACCGTGTTGAACCCTGCTCACTTGCGTATCTCGAGAACCGCGGCGTTGTTGCTGGTTGCGACATTCGGCTTTAGTCCAACTGCAGCACAGCGCCCATCGCTGGCGATGCTGGCCACCATCGATACTGGAAGTTGGGAAATTCGCCTGCGCGATGGCGCCAGCCCGGTCGAGCGGCTGTGCGTCAACAATCCGCGGCGTCTGATCCAGCTCAGGCATCGGGAAGCCAGCTGCAGCGAATTGGTAATCGATGACGGGGTCAGCGACATCACCGTGCAGTATACGTGCCGGGGCCGTGGCTATGGACGCACACATATTCGCCGCGAGAACGGGCGGCTGATCCAGATCGAGAGCCAGGGAATTGCCGATGGCCTGCCATTCAACTTCGCCGCCGAAGGCCGGCGCGTGGGTGATTGCGGAGCCTAAGCGGATTTCCACCAGCCGTTGCAAGGTCGCACGCGGCAGGCTAGCCGCACGGTCATGCCAGCATCAAACTCAGAACAGAGACGTGACGCAGTCATCCTGTTGTCGGGCGGTCTGGACTCGATGGTCGCAGCGGGACTTGCCAGGGAGCAGGGTTACCGAATCAACGCTCTGACCATCGATTATGGCCAGCGGCATTGGCGCGAACTCGAAGCTGCCGCCGTGATCGCTCGCGAGTTCGACGCGGTGCGACATGTCGTCCTGCCGCTGAATCTCACCATGTTCGGGGGGTCTGCGTTGACCGCTGATATCCCGATACCAAAGGACGGAGTCGGCGATGATATCCCGGTAACCTACGTGCCGGCGCGAAACCTGGTTTTTCTCTCGCTGACTTTGGCCTGGGCCGAAGCGATCGGTGCGCGGGATATTTTCATCGGGGTCAATGCCCTGGACTATTCCGGATATCCCGACTGCCGACCGGAATTCATCAGTGGTTTCGAGAACCTGGCACGCCTGGCGACCAAGGCAGGGGTGGAAGGGCGTGACTTTACCATTCACGCACCGCTCCAGTTTTTGGGGAAAGCAGACATCGCCCGCGAATCATATCGGCTGGGGCTGGATCCAGCGAAGAGCTGGTCGTGCTACGATCCACAGGATGACGGCAAGGCTTGCGGGCGATGCGACAGCTGCCGACTGCGTCGCGCCGGTTTCGACAGCGCAGGACTCCACGACGGCATCATTTACGCGCGATAATTGAATGAAAGCAGGAATCCCGCGCTGGATTCACGGCCGCTTCGGATTCACGGCCACTTCGGATTCACGATTGCGATCGACGGTCCACTTTGGGTTCGCAATCGCCCGACGGACCGCTTGGGTGGCGCCCATAGAAAAAGGGGCCGGATTTCTCCGGCCCCCCAATCTTGTCGCGTGTCGCGAAGCTTACATTCCCGAGCCGGGTCCGTAAGTGATCTCGACGCGGCGGTTCTGCAGTTCGCGCACACCATCGGCGGTGGGAACGCGCGGATTGCTTTCACCGAACGCCTGGCTGGTGATCGCCGCATCGGCAATCCCATGCGAGGTCAGGTAACCGCGGACCGCAGTGTTCCGGCGACCCGAAAGAGCCTGGTTGTACTGGGTGCTGCCCGAACGGTCAGCATAACCGGCCAGCATGATCGGAACGCGATCGCAATTGCCATAAGCCGTGATCGCACTGTCGAGGATGGTGGCAGCCTCGGCCGTGACGTCCGACTTATCCCAATCGAAGAACACGATGTAGGGACCCTTGTTGCAGACGACCTGAACGACCGGCGGCGGAGGAGGCGGGGGCGGCGGGGGAGCTTCGACAACCGGCGGCGGCGGCGGCGGCGGAGGCGCAACCTCAACCGGACGGCCACCAAAGTTGTAGGTGAAGGTCCCAAGAAGGCTGTGCGAACGCCAACGAGTCTGGATCGGACGACCGCCCGTATCATTGAAGGCCAGCTTGTTGGTGTTGAGGAAGCGATACTTGACGCCAACATCCCAGTGATCGCTTAGCGGTGCGCGGATGCCCGCCAGTGCCTGCCAGGCAAACCGGGTGTCCGAATCGTTGATGAAGCCGGGGCCAGCCGAGTTGATGGAGTCCAGCAACTTGACGCGAGCAACACCGACGCCGCCGCCGATGAAGCCTTGCAGGCCATCGTCGGGACCGAAGTCGAGCATGCCGTTGACCATGAAGGTCAGCGAGCTGGCGTCACCGGCAACGTAGTTATAACTGCCAATACCACTGGCAGTCGAGGCAACCGAACCAGCCGCAGGAATGCGGATCGTGGCAGTCAAATTGTCCGGATCAGCCTTGCGATAGCTGGCTTCGGCTTCCAAGCGGAACCCGCCGAAATCGTAACCCACGATCCCGCCGAAATCGTAACCGTAGTGGTTGTCGATCGTGACAGCGTTGCTGGTGTAGACAGTGGAGGCAGCAGTCGGAGCGATATTGAGCTTGGTATCCTCAACAATCATCGCACCGCCATCGATTTCAACGTACCAGGAATTCTGGCGCGCGAGGGCGGGAGTGGCTAGCGCTGTCGACGCTAAAGCCATCCCTATGACCAATTTCCGCATTATTTTATTCCCCTTTTAGCGATTCAAGCCACCGAGTAGCTCGTTTCCTATCTTCATCACTTAGCCCGTGCAAGCCAGCAAAGGCCGAAACTGTTGCAAGAATGCCGCGCTTTTGCCGCATTCGTTATCGAATTCAGGGTAATTACCACTTCTTGGCTCCCCTGATCCGACCTGGCTAGGTCACGTAACGGCGAAGATGCCAGCTAGTTCCAGCGCGTCCAGTATATTCTGCATTTGCGCGCGGGCCTGGACATCTATGACGCTTCCTCCAGTTATTGCCGCCGGGCGGTTTGCGGAGCGCCATGAGCCAATGAAACGCAAGTCCTGACCGGTCACCCGGTTGGTAACCCGCAGGCCATCACGCGGCGTTACGAACAACCAGTTGCCGCCCTGTCGGCAGGCAACCTTGCCCGCCTGCCCCGCCCAGTCACCGCTCGGGGATGTGCCTACCAGCCACGCCGAGCCTTCGATCGGTGTTGTGGGGGGAGAGGTCGCGGTGCCCTCGATCGAGCAGCAAAGCAAGGCGTCGGTCAGGGCGTGAGCTTCATTTACGAAGATTTCCTTCTGCGCCTGCCCGGCAAACAGCAAAGGCAGGCCGAAGCGCGGGCTCGTGCTGTCGAAAGCGATCGGATCGGTCATACATGGCTCCTGTATCGGTCAGAGGGTGGTATGCGGCAAGGGATCGGACAGGGCGTAGCTGCCGATCTGCCGGACGTAGAACCGTTGGCCGGTTCCGGTCCCGGCCAGACTGGCCAGCGCGGCGCTGGTCAGGATCAGCTGTGGCTCGCTCACTTCCCAACGTGCGATCGGTGCTGCAGTCGGGCCGAGAATTACCTCATAGCGCTCCTGCTGCTCGTGAAGTGGCGCTTCGACTCCATCGGGCCAGGTCCACCAGCCGCGCGAACGCCGGGTCCAGCGCAAGCGCAAGCTACCGTCGGCCAGGCGCGCGGCGCGGGGCTGGACCGGGGTAAGCGGTCGCAGCGTTGTGCCGCGCAGGGCAATGCCGGATACGACCGGGACGGTATCGCCCAGACCGACAGCGGCGATCTGCGCCTGCGCAGCCTGGCCGACCGCCGCGCTATCGAGCGCCAGGGAACTGCCATCAAGGAGGACGAACGCTTCGCCGATCTGATGGCCGGTCACAGCCGCTTCGGTTCCGCCACGCCCGCGCAGCAAGTGATCGAGTTGCCACAGCCCGGCACCTAACGATACGGCCCGGGCGAACTGGACAATTTCCGACCCGATGAGGGCTTGGTTGGCGCCCATCGCCAATTGCCGCAGCGTAGCGTTGACCAGTGCCAGATCGGCCCCGGCAAGCTGGACGATGACACGTGATTTCCGGTCAAGCAAACCTGCCGAAGCGGGAGCCAGGATCTGTGTGGTATGGCCAAGGATGCTTCGCGTTCGCCCGCTCGGGCCGAGCGGGACCAGACCACCATCGCCATGATCGACAAACAGCGCTGCGCCGCTCCATCCCGGTTCGGACGACGACAGCGCGGCGAAAATCGTCGGGCTGTCCCCTGCCCCGATGCCGTCCCACGGCAATTCGAAGGCGAAAAGCTGGCTGGGCTGAACCGCCGTGTCAGGCGGCGCATTGGACCGCCCGGCATCGGCTGCCGGCGCGCTGGCAACACTTGGGCCTTGGCGCAGCAGCGATAGCTCGACCCCGCTTTCGCGCCACTCCCAGGCAGCAACGCGCCAGCGTCCCGGTACTCCCGGCGCCGAGACTATGGCGCCCGGAGTGACCTGCGGATCGAAATGACAGCTGCGCCACGACAGCGTCTGGCGAGCCCAGCTGGTGCGACGGGCCATTTCATCGGCGATCCGCCGCGCATCGTCCGCTGCCAGGGCGGCAGGTAGTTCGATCGTCTGCGGCTGGCCGGGACCTGGACGACCGGGTGCGCGTTGCGCCCCGGGCTGATAATCACGATCGATATCGTAATAGCGCAGGATCTCGGTGCGTCGGGCCGGCTCGGGGCTACGTTTGCGAGCCGAGCCATGGTTGCCGCCAAAGTCACCCTGGGTGCCCGAGACCGCAGCTTCGGGCAGAGCTACCGCCTCGAACTGCAACCGTGCGGGTGCCAGCACCAGCCGGTCTCCGCCAGCGTCGCAATCCATCGGGAAGGCCGGATCCAACGCCACGAGAGCTTCGACCAGTGGACCTTCGCAGGACATCCCTGCAATCCCGGGCAGAGGCAGGTCTGCATCCACGCCGTCGAGCACATCGTCGAACAGCGCCGCCAGGCTGAATGCCGCCTCATCGGCGAAGACCTCGAAGCTGAGCGTTGGGATGCGATTGCCGAAGTCGGCGAGCTGGAGGTCTTCGAATACGGCGTAAGCAGTTCCACGGAAGGCCGGACACAGCCCAACACCCTCACTGGCGGCGATCAACGGGTCGGGCGCCTGATCGCGTGCGCCGGAATGGAAGCGGAAAGTCCCCGCTGTCTTCATATCGCCCGCCGCACCGCGCAGGAGGTTGCCGTCCGCCCAGATCCGCCCGATCCGCCCGATCGGACGGCTGCCCAAGGCCACAGCGAACGAAGCGGTGTAGTTGTAAGTCGTGGTCGAAGCGCGCCCTTTGCCGCCGCCCTGCTGCTCGCGATGTTCGATCAGGTCGGTCGACCAGATGATCGTCCCGGCCACCCGCATCCGCCCGAAATGGCGGGGCAGCGCTGCGCCGTAGGTCGAGGTGGTAACCGCCAACTCCTTGAGCCGCGGCCCCTCGCGGTGCGGGCTGCCGATAATCGCGTGATCGATCTGCTGCCCGATCAGCGCTCCGATCGCGCCACCGAGCGGACCGCCGACGAGTGTCCCGACCACTGAAAATACCAAAGTCGCCATCGTTTGATCCTAGTTGTCGCTGCACAGGCGCCAGCGTTCGAAGACCGGCCACGGCAGCGTGCCCGCGCTGATCACGACCCGGCCGATCCCGGCATGGGCATGGACGAAGCGGCCTGCCTCCAGCGCTATCGCCAGGTGGAATTGGGCCGGACCCGGCTGGAGCAGCAAAACGTCGCCAGGTTCGCCTGGTCCCCGCCCCAGCTCAAAGCCCAGTGCGGTCGGCTCGGGCAAGAGCGCGGTGGCATCCCGGTTGCGCAGGTGATAGCCGTTGGGGAGCGGGCACGACCGGCCCAGGCTTGCCAGCGCAGCGGCCAGCAGCCCCAGGCAATCCAGCCCGGTTTGCGGATCACGTCCGTGCAGGCGAAATGGGGTGCCTTCGAAAGCCTGCGCGGCCCGGGCCAGAGTCAGCCGCGCGGGAACCGTCACTGGGCCGGCGCCGGATAGCGCGCGATCAGGTCGTTACCGGGAAGGAACGGCTCGCCCTGGAAGTTGATCGCGTTGGCAAAGCGCGCAGAACAGGTCGCCAGCGTCCGATCACAGCCCTCGCGCACGATCGCGCGAAGGCCCGCAATGAGCGTCGCATCGAGCGGGATATCGAGCACCAGGGCGGTGCCCTGAGCCGCCAGCACGCCCATGATCGCGCCGGCAAACGGGCCCTCAAGCCAGCGGAGCGATCCGCCCGCCAGCAAGCCCGCCGCAACTTCGCTGGTCACGATCACGCTATTGCTGGCCAGATCGCAGCTGACCAGCACTGCCTCGTGTTCGAAGCGGACCGGCGAAAGCCCGCAGCCCGGACCGCAGAAGTTGGCGCGGCAACCGGGGCTGGTCCGGGGAATAGGGTCGATCTGCAGTTCGGCCTTGCGCGATTGCAAGGCGGCGGTGAACTGCCCGGCTTCCTCGGAAACCGAACCGATTGCGCCTTGATAGAGCACGAGCCGTTCGCGGGTGTCCCAGTCGACCAGACCGATCGCTACCCGCGCGCCGTCGAAGCGGCCTGCGGCGAGATCTTCGGCGGAGATCGAATCGTGGGTCAGCGCGCCCTGCACTTCGGCGCTGTCAGGCTCAAAATCGGCCGAACGACGGATTGCCGAGGGGATCATCCCGGGCATCGCGCGATGCTGGATCCCGTCGAACCACAGATCGCGATCATGGGTGGTGAAGCCCAGGGTGACGCCATCGCGGCGCAACACCCGCCAAAAAGTCGCGACCGTCTCGAGCGAGCCGGAAAACCAGATCCTGCTCATGGGGCCTCGCGGATTTCGACGATCGGCACGCTGGGCGCATCGCCTGCGGCAAAGGCCGCGCCGGAAATGTCGAGCTTGTCCTCGGCAAAGCGCACCGGCACGTCGAACAGGAACCCGGCCTTGACCGAGACTCCAGCAGCGGGAGGCGCGGTAAAGGTCACGATCCCGGAAGGGTCGAGCGCCCAGCCGGTTGTGACCGACGTATTGTTGAGGCTGACCAGCACGGTCTCGGCGCGCGGTCGCGTGATCCGGCGCAACTGCGCGCCATCGCCGCCGGGCCCAGCTGTGCCATAGCTCTTGACCAGCGGGAAGCTCCCCACGGTGCCATTGCCGACGCCCAGGACCTGGTCTGTCGCTAACGGAGGCCCAGTCATCGCGTGCGAGCTGAAGTCGGACGGATCACGCAGGCGAAAGCCGCGAGCGGCACCCCGCCGGGCGCGGAAAAAGGCGAGCAACACGCCCAGTTCTGCCTCGGAGCGGATCCCTGGCCCGACATCGAACCGCAGCCGCGCGTTCGACCACAGGCTGTTTCGCCGCTCGAAGCCCGAGGCGGTGACTGAAACGCTGGTCGAGAATTCGGGCGTGACCGTGGCGTCGCGCCCCAACGCCAGCGGATAGGGAAGGTCGTCGAAAGCGAGCATGGCGTCTTGCCCCTGTGCTGTGTCGGATGGATCGGGAAGGCGAACAAACCCGTCGCGGCAGACCTGCGGCATGGCCCAGACGAAGACCTCATGCGCCTGGCGTGTCCAGGCCTCGTCAATGCCGGCATCGATCGCGCGCCACTGGGCCGCGTCGCCGGGATTCAGGACAAAGCCGGCGAGATAGTCCTGGGCGGCGATCGGATAGCCCAGTCGCAATGTCGCGGCGGCATAGCCCGAGCGCCGCTGGGCGTCGGCGCCAGCGGTCAGCCAGTCATAATCCTCGACCTGCAAGCGGTCGAAGGCGGGCGAGGCCCAGCCCAAAGGCAGGTTGGCCCGCATCGCTTCGGGCATCGCTGGGTCGAGGACGCCGGGCAGATAGGTCAGCAGCAGTGCCTCGGCAGTGGCCGACGAAGCAGCACTACGCACCGCTGCGACCAAGGCCGCAGTCGAGGCGGCGAGCAGCACACCCGCCGCGTCGAGCAGCGATTTTTGCGTTGCCGTCAGGCTCTGCCGCATGTCCCCAATCGTCACCGGGTTACCGCCCAGCGCAGCGCGCGCGGCTGAATCATAAAGACAGATCCGGCCGTCGGCCATGATCCACCACCACGGCTCTCCCACCTGGAACCGCACCGCCACGCCCGCCTCAACCATCAGGCCGACGAACGCCTGCGCCACCGAGCGCAGCCAAGCCATCGCTGCGGTGTTGGCCGGGGACAGCAGAGCCGAAGGCGGATCCCAGCCGGTCCGCGCCGGATCACCATTGGCCGCGCGCTGCTGCCAGTCCGCCGGGCAATGCTGCGCCAGCAATTCATAGGACAGCGAGGCAATCGGCGAGAACCCGCGCCGTTTGGCCTCGGCAAAGAAGTTGCGATGCCAAGCCTTTGCCGGTGTGCACAGCAATTCGCCGCTGGTCGTGACCAGGAAGTCCGAGCCTTGCGCCGCCAGGCGGAAGAAGTGGCTCATGCCTAGGTAGTGCAGAATGCTGCCGCGATAGCCGAGCCCGCGCGCGCCGCGGATCAGCCGGGCCGGGGTCTGGTTGCAGCAATCATCATAGGCGGTGGCGATAGCCAGGCCGTGCGGCGGGACCATGACATCGCCGACCTCCAGTATCGCCCGATGCCCGTCGCAAAGGATGCCGGTCAACTCGGCCCAGCCTTCAGCCGGAGCGGCCAGGGCCGCGGTGCTACCGGACACGAAGCCGGGCGCGACCATCGAGATGAACATGCGGTCGATGCTGGCTGGATAAACCGGGTCGGCTTCGGAGGGATGGAGGAAACCCCCGGCCAGCGCGGAGAACGATAACACAATCTGCGCGTCCTGTGGGGTGCCGGTCGCATAGTTCCACAGCCGCACGTACCAACTGCGCACCGCCCCGGCCGAATCGCGACCCTCGATGGTCAAGGTCGGGCCGTTGAGCGCGTCGAGCGCGATGATCCCGCCCGAACGCCAGCGAAACGCCAGTGAAGTGCGTCCATAATCCCGGTCAGTCTTGTAGGCGAGCAGCGGGTGATCGAGCCGATCGACGCTGTCCCAGATTAACCCAGCCAAATCCCCCTGGCGCAGAAACACGGCGTCCACGCGCAGTGCATCGGGCGCAGTGGTGACGACCGAGGCCATCATCGGGCGGGGGAAGTTGACCGTCCAGAACCGCGGATCAAACCGCTGAATCCAGTCGCCCTGCTGCCCTTCGCGCTTTGCAGCGAGCCAGAATGCCATATTACGCTCCTGTCCTATCAGTATTCGCTCAGCGCCCGGCGCACCGCACTGGCGATTTGCCGGCCCGAGCGTTGCAGGGCTTGCGGGGCATTGCCGCCGGCGGGCGCGATGACGTTGATCGAGACGCGCACGTCGCGCGTCGGGGCGCTGCCCTGGTTGGCCACCACGCTGCCCGCCGAGGTCGGCACAAATAATTCGGGTCCGCGCTCGCCGACCATATAGCCGCGCCCGGGCGAGACCGGCCCGCCTGTGGCCCGGCCAGGCAGACCGAGAACCGAGCCGAGCAGCCCACTGAGCAGGCCGCCGGCCCCGCCGTCGCCGCCGCTGCCCCCTTTGCCGCCGCCGATCCCGCCGAGCAGCGAGCGCACCGCCTGCGCAGCGATGTCATCGATCACGCTCAGCGCGATCCGCCGCAGGTCCTCGAAGCCAAAGCTGCCGCGACGGATCGCACTGAGCAGCCCGCGCTCGAGCACGTCGCCGGCTTTGGCGAATCCGTCCACTAAAGTGCCATCGAAAGTCCCGCGCATCGCGGCGATGTCCTGTGCAAAGCCTTGGGTGCTGGCACGCACATCGACCAGCAGGCTTTCGACGCTGCCCCCGCCCGAACTGAGACCGCCCGAACTGAGACCGCCCGAGGCACTGCTATTGACCGGAGTCCTGGCCATTCGCCCAGGCGCAAGCCCAGCAGCAAATTGTCCCAGGCCTTTTCGGCGCGCCCGCTTGCATTTTCCCATTTGGCAACTTCATCGCACCAGGCA
>JAYWBP010000044.1:0-7473 GCA_043781375.1 Novosphingobium sp. | reverse complement strand
ATGAGCACGTGGCCCGATGGGATGAAATAGGCCTCGCCCGCCTCGATCACTTCTTCGGGCCAGTCCGAACCCGGATACTGCGCGCGCATACGGCCTTCAAAAATGTAGCCATAATGCGGGCAGGGGCAGACGCCGCCTGGCAAGCCGCCGAACTTGTACTGCTCCGAACAGTCGAGCGGTGCATGAACCGTCGTGAACCCGACTTCCATGTCGCCCCACTGGGTCGTACGGAAGCCTTCGTGGCCGATCGCGGGCCAGCGTTCGCCGCCGCTGGGAAGGTTTTCGAGTTTGCTATGCGGCATGAGGATCGCTCTCCTGCTTGATGATTTCGATGGAAATTCTGGTCAGCCGGCGGTGATTCCGCGATCGGCATTGATGCAATTGCCGTGGAACGGCTTGCCGCGCGGACCTGCCAGCATAAGGATCAGGTCGGTCAGATCTTCGGGCTCGGAAGAACCGCGGAGTGGCGAATAGCGCATGATCAGCTGGAAATCGACGCCGTCGGGGACCGTTGTATTGGCAGTCATCGCGGTGTTGATCCCACCCGGCGCGAGAGCGTTGATCCGGACCGGCGAGTTCACGTATTCCATCGCCAGCGACTTGGTCATGCTGACGAGCGCGGCCTTGCTCGCGGCATAGTGCGCGAGATAGGCGTGCCCAAGGAACGCTGACGCCGAGGCGATATTGACGATCGCGCCGCTGCTTTCGATCAGGTGCGGGATCGCGGCTTGCGCCAGGAAGAAAGGCCCGCGAACGTTGATCGCGAAGGTCTTGTCCCAAAGCGCAGGGGTGGTCGCGCTGGCGTGCTCGAACTTGCAAATCCCGGCAACGTTACAAAGCGCGTCGAGCTGGCCGAATTTCGCGACCGCCGCAGCGACGGCCGCAGCGCAGCCTGCCGCGTCGCTGACATCGGTTGGAATTGCGACGGCGTCGCTGCCGAGTTCGCGCACGCTGCTCGCTGTTGCGTCAAGTCCGCTTGCATCGATATCGACCAGCGCAAGTTGAGCGCCGGCACGCGCAAAGGCCAGCGCGGTCGCCCGGCCCAGGCCCGAAGCCGCACCAGTCACGACCACCACCTTGCCGGTGAACTCGCCCGAGACTGCCATACCTTCTCCCCTTTTCATCAATTCTTTGGGTGTTGATCTTGCTCAGGCAGCGGTGACTTCATGTCGTTTGGTTTCGACACCTGCGAGCGAGCCATCCGCGCGCCAGTCGCGCTGTATCTGGATGAAGTCGAGCAGCGGGCCGAAATAAGGGATCAACCGGATCGCCGACGGGTCCATCCGGCCTTCCGCGTTGAAGTAGCCCGGTGTGCATTGGGCAAAGAACATCGCCTGCGCGCCAATCGTGCCGAGCAGTGTGTGGAACCAGGCTTCCTGCGCTTCGGCGGTCGGCTCGATCTCGTCGATACCTTGTTCGATGCAATGCGCGATCAGCCAGCTTGCGTGGTTGGCGAGTTCGGTCATCAGATGCGCGAAGTTGATCGCGATTCCGCCCTGAAGCTGGTCGAAGATCATAAGGTTGGGGAAGCCCCGCGCCAGCATGCCATGAAGAGTGGCCGGGCCGCCGGCCCAGGCCTCGGTCATGCTGACGCCGCCGCGCCCGTAGATTTCGAAGCCGAGCCGGCTCTTGTAGCCCGAACCCACTTCGAAGCCCGAACCATAGACGATGCAGTCTACCGGGTAGGTCACCCCGCCGACGACAATCGCGTCCTCGGTGATCCGCTCGACGCCCTTGCCGCCGCTATCGACCAGCGTCACGTTCGGCTTGTTGAACGCCGGCAGGTATTCGTCGTGGAAGCAGGGCCGCTTGCACATCTGGTTGTACCACGGCTTGAGCGCTTCGGCAGTTGCGGGATCGTCGATCGAAGCCCCGATGCGGGCGCGCAACTCTTCCATCATTTCGAGATCGATCAACTGATCTTCCTCGGTTGAAATCTGCAGTGCCTTCGAATTGCGGCTGAAGATGCGGCTGAAGCCGTCGTCAACCATGTCCGGGCCCGCTTCCTGTCCGGCGACGATGCGGGTGAAGTTCTCCATCCGCTCGGTCTGCCAGCCCGGCTTCACACTTTTGGCCCACTCCGGATCGGTTGGCCGGTTGGCGCGAATCCCTACCGCGGTGGGCGTGCGCTGGACGACGTAGAGGTGCTCGGCCATTTCGGCCACGCGCGGGATCACCTGCACCGACGTCGCGCCGGTCCCGATCACGGCGACACGCTTGTCGGCGAGCTTGACCATCGGCTCGGTCGGACTGCCGCCGGTGTAGCTGTAATCCCACCGGCTGGTGTGGAAGCTCCTGCCCCTGAAGGTTTCGACACCGGGGATGCCGGGCAGCTTGGCTTTGTGGAGGATGCCGCCGGCCATGATGAGGAATTTCGCGCGAACCTTGTCGCCGCGGTTGGTCGAAACCTCCCAGCGGCCATCAGCGTCGTGCCACTGCACTTCGGTGACGAGCGTCTGGAACAGCGCCTTGGGATAAAGATCGTATTGCTTGGCGATCCGCTGGCAGTGCGCGAAGATCTCGGGAGCCTTGGCGTACTTCTCGGTCGGGACGTAGCCGGTCTCTTCGAGCAGCGGCATGTAGATGTACGATTCGATGTCGCAGGCCGCGCCGGGATAGCGGTTCCAATACCAGGTTCCGCCGAAGTCTCCCGCCTTGTCGATCACGCGCAGGCTGGTGACGCCGCGCTCGACCAGCCTGGCTGAGGCGACCAGGCCGCCGATGCCGGCGCCGATGATCGCGACTTCGACCTCGTCAGTAACCGCAGCGCGGGTGAACGAGAGGTCGGCGTAGGGGTCACGGTCGAATTCCTCGAAGTCGCCGGACAGGGGGCGGTACTGGTCGTTGCCGTCGGGCCGCAGACGCTTTTCGCGTTCCTCGCGATACTTCGCGAGAACCGCTTCCAGCTTTTGGCGAGTCGCTTCGATGCCTGCCCCGGCGTTGCCTGCTTCGGCCATTTCCATCCGCTCCAATTTTTGTCCACAGTCGTGTACAAAGCTGGACGTAGCAGCACTACCGGCTTAGGTAAAGTGGCCATGACGACAGAAACAGCACTCGCCCCAACCAAGCTGCGTGATGCCGCACGCACGCGTGAAGCGATCCTGCGCGCGGCACAAAAGCTATTTGCGCAAAAGGGTTACACTACGGTTGGTGTACGAGAAGTAGCCGCCGAGGCGGGAATTAACTCGACCCTGATCCGCCGCTATTTTGGCTCTAAAGAGGGGCTGTTCCGTGCTGCCGTCGAAGACTTCCTGGTTGTGGAGCCATTCATCTCCGGTCCGCGGGGCTCATTCGGCCAGCGCTGCGTCGATCTTCTAGTCTATGGCGAGGATCTTCCCAGCGCACTCGCGATCATGATTCTCGCCACAGCCAACCCTGACGCCCGCGCCTTGTGCAGCGATTTGATGGACCAGCATATCGATCGCCCGCTCGCCGAATGGCTGGGCGGTCCTGATGCGCTGGCCCGTGCGGCGCAGATCAACATTTTATGGATTGGCTACATGGCCGTCCGGCAAGTCCTGCCATTGCCGGTGCTGAATGGCCCGATCGTCGGCATGACCCGCGCATGGCTGGCGGGCGCGATTCAAGCGCTGGTCGAACCGGCCCATCAATGAGTTTGGAGACATCATGACCGAGCAAACTGTCGATACTGTCATTATCACCGGCGCCGCCAGCGGCATGGGTGCTGCAATTGCGCAGGAATTTGCGCGGCAACGGCGACCTTTGATCCTGTGCGATCTCAACGGCGGCCCTCTCGCGGACTTCGTCGCGTCGCAGGACGGGAGCTATCCCATTGCCACCGTGGCAGGGGACGTCAGCAGTCCGGATTTTCCGGCGAAGGTCCTGGCCGCGCTGGGCGCGCGCAAGATCGGCGTGCTCGCGCATGCGGCGGGTGTTTCACCATCGATGGCCGACGGCAAGCGCGTCTTCGAGATCAACTTCACGGCCACCAAGCGGCTGGTCGAAGCGCTCCTGCCCAAGATGGCACGCGGGGGCGTGGCCGTGCTGATTGCGTCCAACTCGGGGCAGATGATCGCGCGGCCGATGTTTGACAAGGCGGTGAGGAAGCTCCTGCGCGGCGGATCGTCGCTGATCGTCAAGCTGATGCTGCGCGGGTCGCGGACCGCCTATCCGATGTCGAAGCGCGCGGTGCAGCTTTATGCTCCAACGATGGCGCCGGCCTTCGGCAAGCTTGGCGCGCGCATCGTCTCGCTATCGCCCGGCATGATCGACACCAACATGGGCCGGCTGGAAAAGAGCGCTGGCCCGGAGATGGACAAGCTGATCGGAGTTACGCCACTGGGCCGGATGGGCGAGGCAAGCGAGATCGCCTCGGTGGTGGCGTTCCTCGCCTCCCCCTCGGCCAGCTACATCACCGGGACCGACATTCTGGTCGATGGCGGAACCGTCGCCGGGGTCGATGCGATAGGCGGTCCGATGAAATTGTGATTCTGTCGGGCTGACGGGCCCGGACCGGACCGCTCAACTAAAACTGTCGGCCAGTTGCTCGCGCAAAACGGTCTTTTGGACTTTGCCCATGCCGTTCTTGGGCAATTCGTCGACGAACACGATCCGGCGCGGCTGCTTGAAACGGGCGAGTTTGTCGGCGAGCGTGGCCATGAGCGCGGCACTGTCGGCAAAGCCTGCTTCCATCGGCACGACAACACCGACAACGCCTTCGCCCATGTCGGGATGGGGCACGCCGATCACCGCGGATTCGCGCACCTCGCGCAATTCGTCGAGCGCGGTTTCGACTTCGGCCGGGTAAATGTTGTAGCCGCCCGAGATGATCAGGTCCTTTGCGCGCCCGACGATCGAGACATAGCCGCGCAGATCGATGAAGCCGAGATCGCCCGAGATGAAGTATCCATCTCGAAATTCGGCCGCGGTCCTTTCGGGCATCTTCCAGTAGCCCTGGAACACGTTGGGCCCCTGGATCTCGATCACCCCGATCTCGCCTTGCGGCAGCACGCGGCCGGTCTCCGGATCGGCGATCCGGATCGATACGCCGGGGAGCGGCAGGCCCACGGTGCCCGCGATCCGGTCCCCGTCATAGGGGTTCGAGGTGTTCATGTTGGTTTCGGTCATGCCATAGCGTTCGAGGATGGCGTGGCCGGTGCGTTCGGAAAATTCGCGGTGGATGTCGGCGGACAGCGGTGCGGATCCCGATACGAACAGCCGCATGTGCGCCACGAGATCGCGCGTGAAGCGGTCCTCCTTCAGCAGACGGATGTAGAACGTGGGCACGCCCATCAGCACGCTGGCGCGGGGCAGCGCAGCCAGCATCGCATCGACATCGAACGTGGGCTGGAAGATCAGGCTGGCGCCCGCAGCCAGCGTGATGTTGGTGGCGACGAACAGCCCGTGGGTGTGGAATATCGGCAGCGCATGGAGCAGCGTGTCATCTGCCGTGAAGCGCCAGTATTCGCGCAAGGTGAAGGCGTTCGAGGCCAGGTTGCCGTGGCTCAGCATCGCGCCCTTCGAACGGCCGGTCGTGCCCGAGGTGTAGAGGATGGCGGCCAGGTCGTCGTCGGCCAGGTCCAGCGTGTCGAAGCTGGTCGAGCAGGACGCGGCTTTCTGCGGAAGCGAACCGTCTCCGCTTGCCCCGAGCGTTTCCACACGCGGCACATCGGCCGCCTCGGCGAGCGGTCGGATCGTGCTTTCCTGCGCGGGATCGCAGACGAACAGCGCCGGCTGCGCATCGCGCATGAAATAGTCGAGTTCGTGCGCGGTGTAGGCCGGGTTGAGCGGCAGGAAGATCGCACCCGCGCGCACGCAGCCGAGGTAGAGCACGATCATCTCGATGCTCTTGGGCGTCTGCACCGCCACGCGATCGCCTTGCGCCACGCCAAGATCGACGAGCATGTTCGCATAGCGCGCCGACGCCTGGTCGAGATCGCCATATGTCATCGTCGATCCGTCGCACAGGAAGGCAAAGGGCCGGCTGCGGTCACCGGGGAAACAATCCTGCAGGCGGGTGTAGAGATTTGCCATGACGTGTCTTCAAGCCCCCGGTCTGGTCGCCGGCATCGATATCGGATGACGGCCAGTCATCCATGTGCTTACACATTCGTGTCGCATTGTGCAGATGGAAATCCGGGGGGATCATGCGCGTTTCAAGATCGCGGCCGCAAGGTCCGGGGGTCCTTCGATGACCATATCGGGCGTTGCACTGCTCGCGCTGTGCACGTTGCTGGGGCAGGTCTTCGGCGAGTTGCTCGGCGCGCTGCTGGGGGTCAAGGCCAACGTCGGCGGGGTGGGCTTTGCGATGCTGCTGCTAATCGGCATGCGGCTGTCGCTCCAGCGGCGCGGGTTGCTCAGCGAAGGCGTCAACCGCGGCATCTCGCTGTGGGGATCGCTCTACATTCCCATCGTGGTCGCGATGGCAGCGCAGCAGGATGTTATCGCGGCCGTCACGGGCGGGCCGATGGTCGTCCTGGGCGCAGTCTTGGTCGTCATCCTGTGCTTTGCGATGGTCGCGCTGATCGGCCGCCTGGCTGGTGCCGGCGAAACGATGGATGAAATCGAAGCGCGCGAGCAGGCAGAGCTTGCGGCACGGGTCGCCCGGGGCGAGCCATGATCGCGGCGCTGGCGCCGATCGAGCGTGTCCTTCTCGCCAACGGGCTGGTTGTCGCGTTCGCACTTGTCGGCATGGTCATGTGGTTGTCCAACTTTCTGTCGGCGCGGCTCACTGCCGGACGCATCCACGGTTCGGCGATCGCGATCGTTATCGGCCTGGGGTTCGCCTTCTGGGGTGGCATCGCCACCGGTGGGCACAAGGGCCTGGCCGACTTGCCGCTGCTTTCGGGCATCGGGCTGATGGGCGGCGCGATGCTGCGCGATTTCGCGATCGTCGCCACCGCGTGCGAGGTCGATGTGGCACGCGCGCGGCAGGCGGGGCTGGTCGGCGCGCTGGCTCTCGTTCTCGGCACCGTGCTGCCGTTCTTCGTCGGTGTGGCCGTGGCATGGGGCTTCGGCTATCGCGACGCGGTGTCGCTTTCAACCATCGGCGCCGGTGCGGTGACCTATATCGTCGGGCCGGTTACCGGCGCGGCGCTGGGCGCAAGTTCGGCGGTGATCGCGCTGTCTATCGCAACGGGCGTGGTCAAGGCGATCCTTGTGATGGTGTTCACGCCGATCGTTGCCCCGCTGATCCGCCTCGACAATCCGCGCTCGGCGATGGTGTTCGGCGGTATGATGGGCACGGTCAGCGGCGTTTCTGCAGGGCTGGCCGCCACCGACCGGCGACTGGTCCCCTACGGCGCGCTGACCGCGACTTTCCACACGGGCCTTGGGTGTCTTCTTGCGCCTTCGATCTTGTATTTCATCGTGCGGTCCGCCGTCGGAGGGTGAGCCATCTGCTCACCCTCGGTGGGCTATCGTCAGTGAAGGTATTTCTGGAAGAACTTGACGATCGCGCTGTAGGCATCGCGCGCTTCGGGCAAGTCCGCCGAATAGATGTAGCAGTGGCCC
>JAYWBP010000043.1:0-7494 GCA_043781375.1 Novosphingobium sp. | reverse complement strand
TCTGTGAGGTCAACGTAACCTCGGACGAAAGCGTCGATGCCGGATTTGCTGCGGCGCGGGCCGCGCATGGCCAGGAGCGCATCCTGGTCAACTGCGCGGGCACCGCTAATGCGATCAAGACCGTCAGCCGCGACAAGGAGACCGGCGCGGTCAGGCACTTTCCGCTTGAGGCGTTCAACTTCATCATCCAGATCAATCTGGTCGGCACGTTCCGCTGCATCGCCAAGGCAGCGGCGGGGATGCTCAGCCTCGATATGCTGGAAGACGGCGAGCGCGGGGCAATCGTCAATACTGCTTCGGCTGCGGCCGAGGATGGCCAGATCGGCCAAGCGGCCTACTCGGCCTCGAAGGGTGGGGTGGTCGGCATGACGCTGCCGATCGCGCGCGACCTGATGAACGAGGGCATTCGCGTCAACACCATCCTGCCGGGGATTTTCGAAACGCCTCTGCTGATGGCCCTGCCCGAAAAGGCGCGTGAGGTGCTGGGTGCGTCGGTGCCGTTCCCCAAGCGCATGGGGCAACCCGGTGAGTTTGCGCAATTGGCGCTGACCATGATCGAGTGCGGCTATTTCAACGGTGAGGACGTGCGTCTGGATGGCGCGATCCGGATGCCGCCACGGTAGGACTTGTTGCGCTTGCGTGGCAAATCGATACCGATTGTTACACGCTGGATCGCGCGGACGCAGTGAAATTGCCTTGCGGTGGGAAGTGGTTGCATTAGAGACGGGTTCAGATGGCCGCCAAGATGACCCGCCTTGCCGAATTCCTGCCCTACCTGCTGTCGGTCACCTCCAATGCCGTCAGCTGCCGTATTGCCGATGAATACGAAGCGAAATTTTCGCTCAAGATTTCCGAATGGCGGGTGATGGCAGTGCTCGGCGATGCCGGCGCGCTGACCCAGCGCGAACTGGGCGGGTTCACCCTGATGGACAAGGTTGCGGTCAATCGGGCGTGCAAGGTGCTGGAGCAGCGCGGGCTGGCCACGCGCAGTCCGAACCTGCAGGACGGTCGCTCGCACCACCTCGAACTGACGGATTCAGGCCGCGATATGCACGGTCGGATCATGCCGCTGGCGCTGGAGATGGAACAACTCCTGTTTGCCCCGCTCAGCGCGGCCGAACGCACCGCATTCAAGCAGTTGCTGGGCCGGATCATGGCGCAGGTCAAAGCCACGGAGATTGATTCCATGAAGACGGCGCCATGAAACTCGCCTCCTTACCCCAGGGGCGCGACGGTCGGCTGATCGTGGTGTCGAGCGACTTGGCCTGGTATGCCGATGCCGATCACATCGTGCCGACATTACAGGGCGCGCTCGACCAATGGGAGCGCCATGCGCCGTTGTTGGAAAGCCTGGCGATCGAACTCGAGCATGAGGCGGTCCCGCAAAAGCGCTTTCACGAGCGCGAGGCCGCCGCGCCGTTACCGCGGGCCTTCCAGTGGGTCGATGGCAGCGCTTATGTCAATCATGTCGACCTGGTGCGCAAGGCGCGCGGGGCTGAGCTGCCCGACAGCTTCTGGCACGATCCGTTGATGTACCAGGGCGGCAGCGACGATCTGCGCGCCGCCCGGGCGCCGATCACCCTGGCCGATGAGGCCTGGGGCTGCGATATGGAAGCCGAGATTTGCGTCGTCACCGGCGACGTGCAGCAGGGCGCGAGCCGCGAGGAGGCGCTGGCTGCAGTGCGCCTCGTCGGGCTGGTAAACGACGTGTCGCTTCGCAATCTCATTCCCGATGAGCTGGCCAAAGGCTTCGGCTTCGTCCAAGCCAAGCCGGCCAGCCACTTCTCACCGGTGTTCGTGACGCCTGCCGGACTGGGCGCGGTCTGGCGCGACGGGCGCCTAAACCTGTCGCTGCAGGTCGATCTCAATGGCCGGCCTTTCGGCCGGGCCGAAGCGGGCGAGGACTGCACGTTCGATTTCGGCACGCTGATCGCGCATCTGGCGAAAACCCGCCGGATCGGGGCGGGATCGATCGTCGGATCGGGCACGGTCTCG
The DNA here is from genome assembly GCA_043781375.1 of Novosphingobium sp. Classification (GTDB taxonomy): domain Bacteria; phylum Pseudomonadota; class Alphaproteobacteria; order Sphingomonadales; family Sphingomonadaceae; genus Novosphingobium. The sequence continues at coordinate 5,499 of JAYWBP010000043.1, read as the reverse complement.
AACCGCGCTCCCGATGGCTCACCCGGGCGCCCGGTGGCGCAAGGGGGTCGCGGTTACAGCTGCATCGCCGAACAGCGCATGGTTGAGATCATTGCTACGGGCGAAGCAACAACTGCGTTCCTGAAGTACGGCGACTGCGTCCGGATCGAGATGCGCGATGCCAAAGGTAAGAGTGTGTTCGGTGCGATCGAAAACGAGGTCATCAAGGCCTGAAAACCGGAGCCGCGAACGGCTCCGGTCTCGCTCAGCTGGTCCCTTGACCTGGATGCTTGCTGAAGGCGTCGGCGATCGAGCAGGCGGCGGGGCCGAGAATGACGATGAACAGCACCGGCAGGATGAACAGGATCAGCGGTACGGTCATGATCGCGGGCAGGCGCGCGGCTTTTTCCTCGGCGCGCATCATTCGCTCGTTGCGGAATTCGGCCGAGAGCACGCGTAGCGCCGACGCCAGCGGGGTACCATAGCGCTCGGTCTGGACCATGGTCGTGACCACGCCTTTGACCGCGTCCAACTTGACCCGGTAAGCGAGGTTCTCGAAGGCCTGGCGGCGTTCAGACAGGAACGAAAGCTCGATCGCGGTCAGGGCGAATTCGTCGCCCAGCTCTGGATAAGCCCGGCCCAGTTCGCGCGCGACGCGGTTGAACGCTGCGTCAACCGTCAGGCCGGCCTCGGCGCAGATCACCAGCAGGTCGAGCGCGTCGGGCAGGCCTTTGCGGACCAGGTCGGTGCGCTTCTTGATCAGGTTGGAAATGTAGATGTCTGGCCCTTTGTAGCCCGCACCGACTGCGACGGCGAACGCCATGAAGCGCTTGAAACTGCCCCATTCGGGGAAGAAATTGATGAAGTAGACCACCGTGCCCACGATCGCGCCCAGCACGATCGGCGCAACCATGCGCGCGAAGATGACCGCGACCGCCCATTCCTTTTTGCGGATGCCGGCCTGGGCGAGGCGCTGGACCACGGCCTTGAGCTGGCTGTCCTGGAGCACGCGCAAGGCCGACAGAGTGTCGCGCATCCTGTCGGTGGTGTCATTCTTGCGGATCAGGCTGGCGCGCTTGCGCGCGGTGCCAGTGACGATCCCCGCCTTGAGCTGCTCGCGGCGATCGTTGAGCGCCTTGACCCGCTTGGCCATCGGATCGCGCACGGTAACTGCGGCATAGATCGCAAACATGACTGCCATCGAGGCGACGGCCGCCAGGATCGTGCCGACCCAGATGACGTCGAAGCCGAGGAGCGTAGGTCCGGGCGGGGTATTGAACATGACTAGCGCTGATCCTCGCTCAAATCTCGAAGCTGACCATCTTGGCCATGATAAAGGCCCCGAGGCTCATCCACACGGCCCCACCGAGACCGGTGACGATCAGCCGCTCGTCGGTGAAGAAACCGGCGAGGTACTTGGGGTTGATCCACCAAATCATGGTGAAGACCAGGAATGGCAGTGAGCCGACGATATAGGCCGAAGCTTTTGATTCCGAGCTCATCGCGCGGATCTTGAGCTTCATCTGGGCGCGCTTGCGCAGCACGTCGGCCAGGTTCGATAACGTCTCGGCCAGGTTGCCGCCGGTCTCGCGCTGGATCGCCAGCGTGATCACGAAGAAGCTGAATTCAGGCGTATTGAGCCGGTCGGCGGTCTCCTGGAGAGCGTCCTCCATGGTTCGGCCGATCTTGATCCGCTCGGTCACCAGCTTAAATTCCTCGCCCACCGGGCCGGGCACTTCGCTCGACACGACGCCGAGCGTCTCGGTCACGGGCAGGCCCGAGCGCAAGCCGCGGACGAGGAGTTCGATGGCGTCGGGAAACTTGTTGGTGAAGTTGCTGGAACGCTTCTTGACGCGGTTACCGACCACGAAGTGCGGCAGCCCCGCGCCGAATACCAGCCCGACGCCGAGCGACAGCAGCGCCGCCCCGGTCTTGAGGTAGAGCAGCACGGTTATCGTCAGCATTATCCCAAGCGAGGCGTAGAGATACTGCGAGACCGTCCAGCCTTTGCCGGTGCGATGCAGGCGCAAGCTCAGCGCTTCGGCGCGCGAGCCAGAGCCTGCGATATGGTGCATCTTGGGCTTGCGTGACTGCACGGCCTTGCGCAGCTGCATCTCGACCCGATCGCGGGCATTGTCCGAGTGGCGATAGCGCAAAGCCTGCAACCGACGCGCACTTTCCTTGGCCGCCGACGGCCCGGAAAATGCGGTATAGCTCAGGACCATCAGCGCCATCAGGCCGCCAGCGATCAACACCAGTTGGACGATACTCATCGCGGACTTCCGCCTTTCCTGGGCGCGCGCGAATCAAGGCTGGTTGCGCCCGCCATCGATCAGGCCACAGCCACCGGGGTCTTGCTTTTCTTGGCGAGCATGGATTTGAAATCCAGCTTGCCCAAAAGCGACTTCTTGGCGGGTTCGACGGTCTCTGCCTCGAGCGCGTCGGTCACGCCCATGACGGCCGAGGCGATGTCGCGCATTACGATTCCGGCCTTGGTCGAGCGGTTGGCATCGGCAAAGGTCTGACCCAGCTTGGCGGCATTGCTCGCGGCCTTGATGTCATAGGGGACAGTGAAGCCGATCTTGCGTTCTATCGAAGCTTCGAAGTCCGCTTTGCTGATCTCGGCAACGCCGCTCTGGACTTTGTTGGCCACGACGATCGTCTGGATGTGCGCGGCATTGGCCTTGAGCCAGGACAGCAGCCGGATCGCATCGCGCGCCGAGGCGAGCGTCATTTCTGTGGTCAGCAGGACAACGTTAACGTCGGCTAGCAGATGCGGAAAGTTGATGAGCATGTTGCGCGGCAGATCGATTACAGTCATCTCGAACGCCTGGCGGAATTCTTCCTCCAGCTGCACGAACGCAGTGCCATCGGTCATCAGCGGCGAGTTGATCGGCGCTTCGGCTGAAAGGATCGCCAGATTGTCGTTGGCGCGGATCATCGCGCGTTCGAGGAACAGCCCGTCGATCCGGCTCGGGTTCTCGATCGCATCGGTCAGGCCGCGGCCCGGTTCGAGATCGAGCGACAGCGCGCCGGTCCCGAAATGGACGTCGAGATCGAGCAGCGCGGTCGGTAGCTTGTGATCGGCGCTGAACAGCCAGGCGAGCGAAGTCGCCAGGGTTGAGGCGCCCACGCCGCCGCGTGTCCCCACGACGGCGGTGGAGATGTGCTTCTTGGCGACCGAGGGATCGGCATGCTTGGGCGAGGCGAAGATCGCCTGAGCATGAACCAGCGCGTCGCGGACCTGCCCGGGTGACAATGGCTTGAGCAGGTAATCGTGGATCCCGCTGGCGAGCAGGTCGCGATAGAGCCGCACGTCGTTGACCTGGCCGACCGCGATCACCACCGTGCCGGGCTCGCAGACTTCGGCCAAGGCGTTGATATCGTTGAGCGGATCGCCGCTTTCTGACAGATCGACCATCAGAATGTTGGGGCTGGCGGTGATCGACAATGATTGGACTGCATTGCGCAGGCCGCCCTTGTTGCACTTTTCTGGCTGCCAGCCCATTTCGATGACCACCGGACGCAGGACGTCGAGCGACCCTTCGTCGCAGACAAAGGCGGCGAAGGCGTCACGCGCTCCGTGCGCGCCGGATTTCCAAGGTGCGTTCATGGCTTAGTTCCCGGTCGCTTTGCTGGACGTCTGCTTCAACCCGCCTTCGCCGGTGGGCTTGGCTTCGCGATAGCTGTCGATGGCCTTGGTCGAGCTCATGACCGTGGTCATGCTGTCCCCGGCAGCGCCGCGGACAAGGTGCTCGGGATTGGCGACCATCGCCGCAAGATTGCCGTTGATCGCGCAACCATAGCCGCTGGCGGTGGCGTTCTTGAGATTGGTCTCCGACTTGGTCGACCAGTCGGGGCAGTGCGGGACCATCGCCATCGAGCGGGTGACGACCACGCGCACGGTGCCGGCCTGGACATAGCCCGGGGTGGCCGGCGCATCGTCGGAGACCAGCAGGCCATAGCGCGAGGCAACCGCCTCGATCGAACTGCGTGTCGCGCCGCTCGACAGGGGATCGTCGATGGCGATGCGATCACCATAACGCAGGTTCATCGCATCGAACCAGCCAGCCAGGCGATGCTGCTCGGGCGGAGCCAGGCCCGAAGGACCGGCGGCCGCATCAAAGGTGTAATTGGTGTGGCTGACCACCGGCTGATTGATGGACTCCAGCGAATTGTTTGTCGCCATCGTGCCGCATCCTGACAAAGTCGCGGCCAAAGCAAAAGCGAGAGCGGCAGGTGCCGATCGGAACATGGAATGAAACATCGTCGTCACCTCTCTCAGTTCAGGTTGAAGCCAGGCTTGGGCGGCGCGACCGCAACCGCGCGGCTATCCTTGCGCCCAGCCGGAGTGGCAGGCGCGGGGGTCTCATCGGCAGCTCCGACCTTGGGCGAAGTTGCCCCAGACGGAACCATACTGGGTTTGGGCCGGTCACCCCCGCTCTTGCCGCCGTTCATCTGGTTGAGCAGCAGCTGCTCGCCCATATTGGCGGTTTCCAGGCCGTCGGTTGGCAGCTTGATGTCATTGGCATTGACCGGGTTCACCAGATACGGCGTGACCACGATCACCAGTTCGGTCTGGCCCTTTTGAAAGTTGGTCGATTTGAACAGCGCGCCCAGGATTGGAATGTCCCCGGCACCTGGGGTCTTCTGCACTGTGCTTTGCGAATTGTTGCTCATCAGCCCGGCGATCATGAAGCTCTGGCCCGAGCCGAGCTCGATCGTCGTTTCGGCGCGGCGGATGGTCAGTGCCGGAACCTGGAAGCCGTTTAGCGTGACCGCACCCTGGCTGGATAGCTCGGACACTTCGGGGCGGACTCGCAGCGAAATCCGGCCATTGGCCAGCACAGTCGGCGTATAGGACAGACTGACCCCGAACTTCTTGTACTCGATCGAGGTCGTGCCCAAGCCCTGCGAAGACGGGATCGGATATTCGCCGCCTGCCAGGAAGTCGGCCGTCTCGCCCGACAGCGCGGTCAGGTTGGGCTGGGCCAACGTGCTGACCAGACCGACCGTCTCACCGGCATCAAGCGCGCCGAGGATGTCGAGGCCAAACAACCTGCCGGCAGCGGCGAAGGTGCTTCCTACGGAAACAGGATTGACCTGAGAGCCGTTGACCTCGACGAATTTGCCGGGATTGTTGATGTCCGGAGTGAAGTACTTGACCGGTCCGCCGGCACCCAGCGGAGCCGTCGGACGGAAATTCGGGGCGAAATTGGCGCGGCCCTGGCCCACGCCGAACTGGATGCCGTTGCCGCCGCCACTGATGGTAGTCAGATTGACGCCAAGTGAGCGAACCAGCGAGCGGCTGACTTCGGCGAAGCGAACCTGCAGATTGACCTGCAGCGGCGTCGCAGTCCGCAACCGGCTGATGATATTGCTGCCCGAAGCAGCGCCGGTGGCTCCATTGTTGACAAAAGCCTGGACCAGTCGCTGCGCTTCGGCGGCGTCTTCGGGCGAGGCGACAGTTCCTGTCAGCAGATAGGTGTTGGTGCCGACCGAGGTGACAGCGATCTTGGC
>JAYWBP010000042.1:0-7500 GCA_043781375.1 Novosphingobium sp. | reverse complement strand
GCGTCCCCGTCGGCCCGATGACCTTGGGCCGGATCATGAACGTCATCGGCGAGCCGATCGACGAGCAGGGTCCGATCGGCAGCGACCTCTATTCCAACATCCACGCCGAGGCGCCGCCGTTCGTCGACCAGTCGACCGAAGCCAGCATCCTGGTCACCGGGATCAAGGTCATCGATCTCCTCGCGCCCTATGCCAAGGGCGGCAAGATCGGGCTGTTCGGCGGCGCCGGGGTCGGCAAGACCGTGCTGATTCAGGAGCTGATCAACAACATCGCCAAAGGCCACGGCGGCGTCAGCGTGTTTGCCGGGGTCGGCGAACGCACCCGCGAGGGCAATGATCTCTATCACGAATTCCTCGACGCCGGGGTCATCGCCAAGGACGCCGACGGCAATGCCACGCCTGAAGGTTCAAAGGTTGCGCTGGTCTTTGGCCAGATGAACGAGCCTCCGGGTGCGCGCGCCCGCGTCGCGCTGTCGGGCCTGACCATGGCCGAGTACTTCCGTGATCAGGAAGGCCAGGACGTGCTGTTCTTCATCGACAACATCTTCCGCTTCACCCAGGCGGGCTCGGAAGTGTCGGCGCTGCTAGGCCGTATTCCTTCGGCGGTGGGCTATCAGCCGACGCTGGCCACCGACATGGGCGCGCTGCAGGAGCGGATCACCTCGACCAACAAGGGCTCAATCACCTCGGTCCAGGCGATTTACGTCCCCGCGGACGATCTCACCGATCCCGCGCCTGCCGCCTCGTTCGCGCATCTTGACGCGACCACCACGCTGAACCGCGCGATCTCGGAACTGGGCATCTACCCGGCGGTCGATCCACTCGATTCGACTAGCCGCGTGCTGACCCCTGCTGTGGTCGGCCAGGTCCACTACGAGACCGCCCGCCGCGTTCAGGAAACGCTGCAGAAGTACAAGAGTTTGCAGGATATCATCGCGATCCTGGGAATGGATGAGCTGTCCGAAGAGGACAAACTGACCGTTCAGCGCGCGCGCAAGATCCAGAAGTTCCTGTCGCAGCCGTTCCACGTCGCCGAGGTCTTCACCGGCATCCCAGGCAAGTTCGTCCAGGTCGAAGACACCGTGAAAAGCTTCAAGGCAGTCGTCGACGGCGAATACGATCACCTGCCCGAGAGCGCCTTCTACATGGTCGGCGGGATCGACGAAGCCATCGCCAAGGGCAAGAAGCTGGCTGAAGAGGCCTGAGGTCAACTCTCCTCCTCCTTTTCGAAGGAGGGGGCAAGGATAAGTCAATGCTCCACTTCGAACTCGTCACTCCTGCCAAGCTGGTCCGTTCCGAGGACGTCTACATGGTCGTCGTGCCCGGCGGCGAGGGCGATTTCGGCGTGCTGGTCGGTCATGCTCCGATAATGTCGACGATCCGTGCGGACGGCGCGCTGGCGATCTACAAGACCGAAGGCGCCACGCCTGAAACGATCCGCATTGAAGGCGGTTTCGCCGAGGTTGGCAGCAACGGCCTGACGGTGCTGGCCGAACGGGTCATCGACTGACAGGTTACGGGGTTACTGCCCCAGCGGGCGGTAGTTCCAGCGCTGGGCGTTCGACCCGTCCATCTTCGAAATCTCGGCCATCAACAGGTTGCCTTCGCGCCAGTAGCGGATGCGCTGCGGGTAATCATGCGTGGGATTGGCGAATTCGATCGTCTGGTCGCTGGTCAATGTCATCGCAAATTCGGTGACCTTGCCGCCCTTTGACTGGGCGACATAGCTTAACGAGCCATCGGTCTTGCGTTCGATCCGGGTGGTTTCCCACTGCTCCAGCTCACGCCCGAAGCCCGACTGTCCGCCGCCGATCATCTTCTCACCGCGCGGCGGCAGCCAGAATTCGTCGGTCCAGCGCAGGCCGTCCTGCATCTCCCAGCCACCGGCCATCCAGCCGGGCAGCGGCACAGACAGCGGTATTGGCGCGCTTTGCGCCAAGCCAGGACCGGCCAGCGCCAGCGACGCGGCGGCCAGGGTCATCCACGACAGGTTTCTCGAGATCATGACCCCGCGCCTACACCACATGCTCACAGCTGCGAAGCGGTTCGCCAAAGTGCCAACCTCTGTCCCCGGTCCTCACTTATTAGGGAATCCTAAAAGTTTCCGCGATATTCACCACGCTCACATGACCCCTGCCGGGAACGCAATGTCCCGCGGAATCCATGGTTGGTTGAGGATCTGATTATCATGAGCGCATTCGGGCGACGGAATGGAGCGGGCGGGATGGCCCCCGGAGCACGTCCCGCGTTTGGCGTCGCGCGTCCGATGAAAGGGAGCAGCAGCGGCGGCGAGGCCAAGGCTTCTATGCCACAGCAAGCCGCGCCAATGCCATTCGGCGGCGATCAGTTCCCCCCGCTGCCCAGCGGCGAGGACGATCCACTCAACCGCAGCGCCGACGCCGCCAACCTTAAAGCGGATGCGATGACCCGCCTGACCGATCGCGCGAATGCGGTCTCCGAAGGCAACTACCAGGCCGAAGGCTTCGAAGCCTCGGTCCACAAGATCAAGGAACAGGTGCTTCCGCGCCTGCTCGAACGGGTCGATCCCGAAGCCGCCGCAACGCTCAGCAAGGACGAGCTGAGCGAGGAGTTCCGCCCGATCATCATGGAAGTGCTGGCCGAGCTGAAAGTCACGCTCAACCGGCGCGAGCAATTCGCGCTGGAAAAGGTGCTGATCGACGAGTTGCTCGGCTTCGGTCCGCTCGAGGAACTGCTCAACGATCCCGATATCTCGGACATCATGGTCAACGGACCCGAGCAGACCTACATCGAAAAGAAGGGCAAACTGATGATTGCCCCGATCCGCTTCCGCGACGAGCAGCACCTGTTCCAGATCGCCCAGCGCATCGTCAACCAGGTCGGCCGCCGCGTCGATCAGACTACGCCGCTGGCCGATGCCCGCCTCAAGGACGGCAGCCGCGTCAACGTTATCGTCCCGCCGCTGTCGCTGCGCGGCACCGCGATCTCGATTCGTAAGTTTTCCGAAAAGCCGATCACCATCGATATGCTCAAGGAATTCGGGTCGATGAGCGACAAGATGGCCACCGCCCTGAAGATCGCCGGGGCCTGCCGGATGAACATCGTCATTTCGGGCGGTACCGGTTCGGGCAAGACGACCATGCTCAACGCCCTGTCCAAGATGATCGATCCGGGTGAGCGGGTGCTGACGATCGAGGACGCGGCCGAGCTTCGCTTGCAGCAGCCGCACTGGCTGCCGCTTGAAACGCGCCCGCCCAACCTCGAAGGCCAGGGCGCCATCACCATCGGCGATCTCGTCAAGAACGCCCTGCGTATGCGCCCGGACCGGATCATCCTGGGCGAAATCCGCGGCGCCGAGTGCTTCGATCTGCTCGCGGCGATGAACACCGGCCATGATGGCTCGATGTGCACGCTCCACGCCAACTCGGCGCGCGAATGCCTGGGCCGTATGGAAAACATGATCCTGATGGGCGACATCAAAATTCCCAAGGAAGCGATCAGCCGCCAGATCGCCGAATCTGTCGACCTCATCGTCCAGGTCAAGCGCCTGCGCGATGGCTCGCGCCGCACCACCGGCATCACCGAGGTTATCGGGATGGAAGGCGACGTGATCGTCACGCAAGAGCTGTTCAAGTTCGAATATCTCGACGAGGGCGACGACGGCAAGATCATCGGCGAATTTCGTCCCTCGGGCCTGCGCCCGTACACGCTGGAAAAAGCGCGCCAGTTCGGGTTCGACCAAGCATACCTTGAGGCGTGTTTGTAGGCGCTAGACTCCCGCGACTTTGGCCTCCCTTGATCCTCCCTGGTTTTGCCGCAGGCACAAATGGGGCGGTGGCAGTCGTATTCCGACTGACGGAGGGGTTCTTTCTTCCCCATCCGCCCCACCTTCCCTTCCCTGCCATTCCCGCCTAGCATCGCTCCCGATCCTTAGGGGCAGCAGCGCCCTTGTTTCAGGAGGACCGGGCCAATGCAGATCATCCGCACAATCGTTTGGGTAGTGGTGCTGATTGCGCTGCTACTGTTCAGCCTCAACAATTGGCAGACGGTCGAGGTCAAGATCTGGGAAGGCCTGATCCTCGAGACCAAAAAGCCCGCTCTGGTGCTGGTCTCATTCCTGCTCGGGCTGGTGCCGATGTGGTTGCTCCACAAGACCGGGCGCTGGCGCCTCAACCGGCGGATCAACGCACTGGAAAGCTCGGCGCGCACGAGTGTCGTGACCCCGCCCGCGACAACGTCAGCGGCTGAGGCCGACGCCGACGTCCCGCCGCCTCAATCTCCGCTTATGTAATGAACCATAATCCGGTCTTCCTCGCGCTCGACCTGCCCCGGATCGAGACTGCCGAAGCATTGGCGCGCAAAGTTGCGGGCCATGTCGGCGGGCTCAAGCTGGGGCTCGAATTCTTCTGCGCCCACGGCCACCATGGGGTCCACGAACTGGCCAAGCTGGGACTGCCGATCTTCCTGGACCTCAAGCTGCACGACATTCCCAACACCGTAGCCTCCGCGATGCAGGCGCTCCATGTGCTCGAACCGGCGATCGTCACGGTCCATGCCGCAGGCGGACGCGCGATGATGGAAGACGCCAAGGCCGCGGCGGGCGAGCATTGCAAGGTGGTGGCGGTCACTGTCCTTACCAGCCTGGATGAGCGCGACCTGATGCGTACCGGGATTACCGGCACCCCGCACGATCAGGCTCTGCGGCTGGCCGATCTCGCGCATAGCGCCGGGCTCGACGGGATCGTCTGTTCAGGTCAAGAGGTTGGCGCGATCCATGCCCAGTGGAAGGATGGCTTCCTGGTGGTCCCGGGCCTGCGCCCTGCCGATGGCAAGCTGAGCGACCAGAAACGCACCGTCACCCCGCGCGAGGCGCGCGAGGCGGGCGCCAGCGTGCTGGTCATCGGGCGGCCGATCACGCGCGCGGAAGACCCGCTGGCCGCAGCACGGGCGATTGAGGCAACGCTTTAGGATCTGGCGCGCCTCCCTTGATTCGTGATTGCGCGCGGTTAAGCCAAACGACAGCAAGCACACCGCATGCCGCTGCGATCAACCGTTGGAGAGCGACGATGAAGCGTTACCTTGCCCTTGTCATTCTGGCCGTCCTGCTGCCGGTCACCGCTCACGCCCAGCAGGCGTCGATCCTGCCGCCGATCACGCCGGGCGATACCTTGCTAACCGTCAGCGCCGAGGGCAAATCAACCCGCACGCCCGAACTCGCCATGTTCAGCGCCGGAGTTACCAGCAGCGGCAAGACTGCGGGCGAGGCACTATCGGCCAATGCCCTATCGATGAACGGCGTGATTGGTGCTCTGAAGCGCGCCGGGATTGCCGACCGCGATATCCAGACCAGCAATCTCAGCCTTAGCCCGGTCTACGCCCCGCCGCACCGCCTTCCCGACGGCCAGTACGAACCGGCCGAGCAGCGGATAATCGGCTATCAAGTCACCAACACGGTCTCGGTCCGCCAGCGCAAGCTCGACCAGTTCGGGCGGGTGCTCGATACGCTGGTGGCGGCAGGCGCAAACCAGATTAGCGGACCCGCCTTTATGATGGACGACGCCGAAGCGGCCAATGATGAAGCACGGATCGATGCGATGAAAAAGGCCCGCGCCCGCGCCGATCTCTTCGCCCGCGCCGCCGGTTTGCGGGTCGCCCGGATCATCTCGATCAGCGAAAGCGGCGGGGGGGGCTATCAGCCGCCCGTGATGTATGCGCGCATGGCCAAGGCCGACATGGCCGCTGCGCCGACTCCAGTGGCTGCAGGGGAGCTACAGATGAATGCGGGGATAACGGTGCTGTTCGAATTGGCGCCGTAACGCCGGACTCATTCCTCTCACTCTTCGTCATCCTGAATCAAGTTCAGGATGACGGGCCCGGGAGTATTGGGCGCTTGACCTGCACCGAAGCTGGGCTAACTCGCGGCCATGCCCGCGACCGCAATCAAGATCTGTGGCCTGACCACCCCAGCTGCGCTCGATGCCGCGATCAAGGCACGCGCCGAGCACGTCGGGTTTGTGTTCTACGCCCCCTCGCCGCGCAACCTCGCGCTTGGCGATGCTGCCGCACTGGCGGCGCGCGCTAACGGGCAAGTCGGCAAGGTTGGGCTGTTCGTCGATGCGTCTGACACGCTGATTGCCGAGGCGGTCGTCGCCGCCAGGCTTAATGCGCTGCAGCTTCATGGCAAGGAAAGCCCCGCTCGCGCCGCCCAGCTGCGCGCGGCCTTTGGCTTGCCCGTGTGGAAGGCCCTGCCTGTCGCCTGCGCCAAAGACGTCGCCTGCGCCCAGACCTATGTCAGCGCGGCCGATCTGATCCTGTTCGACGCCAAGACTCCACCCGGTACGCTGCCCGGCGGCATGGGCCTGGCATTCGACTGGAGTCTCGTGGCCCACTGGAAAGGCGCGCTGCCTTGGGGCCTCGCCGGTGGCCTTACCCCCGACAATGTCGCTGAGGCGATCCGGCTGACGGGGGCGCCGCTGGTCGATACCTCTTCGGGCGTGGAAAGCGCGCCGGGGGTCAAGGATGTGGACAGAATCGCAGCCTTCGCTTACGCGGCGCATCACCTATGAACGCACCCAACTCCTTCCGTAACCAGCCTGACGATCGCGGCCATTTCGGCCAGTTCGGCGGGCGCTATGTCGCCGAAACGCTGATGCCGCTGATCCTTGAGCTGGAGCGCGAATACCGCCGCGCCAAGGCCGATCCGGCGTTTACCGCCGAGTTCGACGACTTGCTTGAACACTATGTCGGCCGCCCCAGCCCGATGTATTATGCGCCCCGGCTGACCGAGGAACTGCGCAAAACGGCTATTCCTGGGCCAGATGGTCAAAAAATGGGCGCGCAGATCTGGTTTAAGCGCGACGAACTCAACCACACCGGCGCGCACAAGATCAACAATTGCGTCGGGCAAATCCTGCTCGCGATCCGCATGGGCAAAACCCGGATCATCGCCGAGACCGGCGCGGGCCAGCACGGCGTCGCCACCGCCACCGTGGCTGCCCGGTTCGGCCTGCCTTGCGTGATCTATATGGGTGCCAAAGACGTCGAGCGTCAGGCGCCCAACGTGTTCCGGATGAAGTTGCTCGGCGCCGAAGTCGTGCCCGTGACCAGCGGCGCGCAAACGCTCAAGGACGCCATGAACGAAGCGTTGCGCGACTGGGTCGCTAACGTTCACGACACATTCTACATCATCGGTACTGCTGCCGGGCCGCATCCCTATCCCGAACTGGTTCGCGATTTCCAAAGCGTCATCGGCAAGGAAGCACGCGAGCAAATCATGAAACGCGAGGGGCGTTTGCCTGACCTGCTGGTCGCCGCAATTGGCGGCGGGTCGAATGCGATCGGCCTGTTCCACCCGTTCCTCGACGACACGGACGTGAAGATGCTCGGCATCGAGGCGGCAGGACACGGCCTCGACAAGGCCCATGCTGCCAGTCTGGCAGGCGGATCGCCTGGCATTCTCCACGGTAACAAGACGTTCCTGCTTCAAGACGAGGATGGCCAGATCACCGAAGCACATTCGAT
>JAYWBP010000041.1:0-21115 GCA_043781375.1 Novosphingobium sp. | reverse complement strand
TGCCACGCCTGGAACACGCTCGTCGATCAGCCGTGGCGCATCATGTCCATCGGCCTCAGGCAATGGGCCCATAAGTACTGATCAATGCACATTGGTATTACGCGTGAAAACCCCGCCGGATTGCTCCGGCGGGATCTTTATTTGTCAGGCCTTTAACTAAGAGCAGCGGTCCCGGGTCGGGGCCCGGGACGACGCTACCTCATTCGCCGTCGGCGGCTTCGGCGTTCAGGTAATCGCCCGCATCGGCATCGGTGCCGTGGGTTTCACCTTCGACCGCAGCCAGCGGATCGTCGCCGATCGCAGCCTCGGGGCCTTGCGCCAGTTCGGCGGCATGCTCTTCGGCTGCGCTCGCCGGAGCAATCAGGCTTTCCTGGAGCTTGCGGTACTGAGCGCGGAGCGCGGCATCGCGGCTGGAAGCGGCCACTCGCAGACGGTTCATCCCCGCCCCGGTGCCCGCCGGGATCAGCCGACCGACGATGACGTTCTCCTTAAGCCCGATCAGCGAGTCCTTCTTGCCCTCGACCGCCGCCTGGGTCAGCACCCGGGTGGTTTCCTGGAACGACGCGGCCGAGATGAATGAGCGCGTCTGCAGGCTGGCTTTGGTGATCCCGAGCAGCACCGGCTTGCCTTCGGCGAACTTCTGTCCGCTCGTCAGCTTGGCGTTGTACTCGTTCATCTCCTCATAATCGAGCTGTTCGCCAACGAGCAGCGTCGTGTCGCCGCCTTCGGTGATCTCGACCTTCTGGAGCATCTGGCGAACGATCACCTCGATGTGCTTGTCGTTGATCTTCACGCCCTGGAGCCGATAGACTTCCTGGATTTCGGCAACCAGATATTCGGCCAGCGCTTCAACGCCCATCACCTCAAGGATGTCGTGCGGATCGGGGCTGCCCGAGATCAGGTTGTCGCCCTTCTTGACGAAATCGCCTTCCTGGACGTCGATCACCCGGCTTTTGGGGATCAGGTACTCGACCGGCTCGCCTTCATCGGGAACGATCGCGATCTTGCGCTTGGCCTTGTAGTCGCGGACGAATTCGATCCGCCCGGCAATCTTGGCAATGATCGAGTTGTCCTTGGGCTTGCGCGCCTCGAACAGCTCGGCCACCCGCGGCAGACCGCCGGTGATGTCGCGCGTCTTGGCGGCTTCGCGGCTGGCACGGGCAAGAATGTCGCCCGCTTCGACCGTCTGGCCGTCCTCGACCGAAAGCGTCGTACCCGGCGCCATCAGATAGCGCGCGGCCTCACCCGAAGCTTCGTCGAGCAGGGTCAGGCGCGGGCGCAGATCTTCCTTCTTGCCGCGGTTGGTGCCGCGGTTCTCGGTGACGACGCGCTGGGCGATGCCGGTGGCCTCGTCGACCAGCTCGGTCAGAGTGCGCCCGTCAATCAGGTCCTGGTACTTCACGATACCCGACTTGTCGGTGATCACCGGAGTGGTGAACGGATCCCATTCGGCCAGGCGTTCGCCCAGTTTGATCGACGCGCCGTTCTCATGGAGCAAGTGCGTGCCGTAAGGGACGCGATGCATCGCGCGCTCGCGGCCTTCGTTGTCCATGACCACGATCTCGCCGTTGCGGGCCAGGCTGAGGCGACGGCCGCGCTTGTCGGTGATCAGTGGGATATCGCGATGAACGATAGTTCCCTCGCTGATCGCCTCGAGGTGCGACTGTTCGTTGACTTGCGCGGCGCCGCCGATGTGGAAAGTCCGCATCGTCAGCTGGGTGCCCGGCTCACCGATCGATTGGGCAGCGATAACGCCTACCGCTTCGCCGATATTGACCGGAGTGCCGCGGGCAAGATCGCGCCCGTAGCACTTGCCGCACACGCCCATCTGCGCCTCGCAGACCAGCGGCGAGCGGATCCGTGCGCCCTGGGTGCCAGCCGCCTCGATCGCCGCAATCGCCGGCTCATCGAGCAAGGCGCCGTGGGGAGCGATAACTTCACCGGTCTTGGGATCGACGATATCCTCGGCCAAAGTGCGGCCCAGGATACGTTCGCCCAGCGAGGCGATGATCGAGCCGCCCTGGACGATCGCGCGCATTTCCAGCGCCCGCTCGGTCCCGCAATCCTCAATCACCACCACGCAATCCTGCGACACATCGACCAGACGGCGCGTCAGGTAGCCCGAGTTGGCGGTCTTGAGCGCCGTATCGGCCAGGCCCTTGCGCGCGCCGTGGGTGGAGTTGAAGTATTCAAGGACAGTCAGGCCTTCCTTGAAGTTCGAGATGATCGGAGTCTCGATGATCTCGCCCGAAGGCTTGGCCATCAGCCCGCGCATACCCGCCAGCTGCTTCATCTGGGTTGGCGAACCACGCGCGCCCGAATGGCTCATCATGTAGATCGAGTTGACCGGTTTTTCGCGACCGTTCTCGTCGATCGGAGTGGCGCGGATCTCGTCCATCATGGCATTGGCCACCTGGTCACCGCAACGGCTCCAGGCGTCGATTACCTTGTTGTACTTTTCCTGCTGGGTGATGAGCCCATCCTGGTACTGCTGCTCGTAGTCGGCGACCAGTGCCTTGGTCTCGTCGACCAGAGCGTCCTTGCTGTCGGGGATGATCATGTCATCCTTGCCGAAGCTGATCCCCGCCTTGAACGCGTTGCGGAAGCCGAGCGACATGATCGCGTCGGCAAACAGCACCGTGTCCTTCTGGCCGGTGTGGCGATAGACCTGATCGATCACGTCGCCGATTTCCTTCTTGGTGAGCAGGCGGTTGACCAGCTCGAAGGGGACGGTGTGACTCTTGGGCAGGCATTCGCCGATCAGCATCCGGCCCGGCGTGGTGTCAAACCGGCGCAGGTACTGGTTACCGGCCTCATCAGTCTGCGGGACGCGGGCGATGATCTTGGTGTGGAGCGTGACCGCTTTGGCTTCAAGCGCCTGGTGGACCTCGGCCATGTCGGACATCATCATGCCTTCGCCCGGCTCACCCTGGCGATCCATCGACAGGTAATAAAGTCCCAGAACCATGTCCTGTGAAGGAACGATGATCGGCTTGCCGTTGGCGGGTGAGAGGATGTTGTTGGTCGACATCATCAGCACGCGCGCTTCGAGCTGGGCTTCGAGCGAAAGCGGCACGTGGACCGCCATCTGGTCCCCGTCGAAATCGGCGTTGAAGGCCGAGCAGACCAGCGGGTGAAGCTGGATCGCCTTGCCCTCGATCAGTACCGGCTCGAACGCCTGGATGCCCAGGCGGTGAAGCGTGGGGGCGCGGTTGAGCAGCACCGGATGTTCGCGGATCACTTCGTCCAGGATATCCCAGACTTCCTTGCGCTCTTTCTCGACCCACTTTTTGGCCTGCTTGAGCGTCATCGACAGACCCTTGGCGTCAAGCCGTGCATAGATGAACGGCTTGAACAGTTCGAGCGCCATCTTCTTGGGCAGGCCGCACTGGTGCAACTTCAATTCCGGCCCGGTGACGATCACCGAACGGCCCGAATAGTCGACGCGCTTGCCCAGAAGGTTCTGGCGGAAGCGGCCCTGCTTGCCCTTAAGCATATCGGACAGCGACTTGAGCGGACGCTTGTTGGCACCGGTGATGACCCGGCCACGGCGGCCGTTGTCGAACAAGGCGTCGACCGCCTCCTGCAACATCCGCTTTTCGTTGCGGACGATGATGTCCGGCGCGCGCAGTTCGATCAGGCGCTTGAGCCGGTTGTTGCGGTTGATCACGCGGCGATAGAGATCGTTGAGATCCGAGGTCGCAAAGCGGCCTCCGTCGAGTGGCACCAGCGGGCGCAGCTCGGGCGGGATAACCGGCACGACATCGAGGATCATCCATTCGGGCTTGTTCCCCGAATCGATAAAGCTTTCGACGACCTTGAGGCGCTTGATGATCTTCTTGGGTTTGAGCTCGGACTTGGTCGTCCGCAGCTCTTCCATCAGGTCATCGCGCTCTTGCACGAGGTCGAGGTTCATCAGCATGAACTTGACCGCTTCGGCGCCGATTCCGGCCGAGAAAGCGTCTTCGCCATACTCGTCCTGCGCGTCGAGCAGCTCGTCCTCGGTCATCAGCTGATAGCGTTCGAGCGCGGTGATGCCCGGCTCGGTGACGATGTAGCTTTCGAAATACAGCACGCGCTCAAGCTGCTTGAGCTGCATGTCGAGCAGCAGGCCGATGCGCGAGGGCAGCGATTTGAGGAACCAGATGTGCGCGACCGGAGCGGCCAGCTCGATATGGCCCATGCGCTCGCGCCGGACCTTGGTAACGGTGACCTCGACGCCGCACTTTTCGCAGACGACGCCCTTGTACTTCATCCGCTTGTACTTGCCGCACAGGCATTCGTAGTCCTTCACCGGACCAAAGATGCGCGCGCAGAACAGCCCGTCACGCTCGGGCTTGAACGTGCGGTAGTTAATCGTCTCGGGCTTCTTGATCTCGCCGAAAGACCACGAGCGGATTCGCTCAGGCGAGGCCAGACCGATCTGGATCTGGTCGAAGGTTTCCGGCTTGGCGATCTGGTTGGTGAATTTGGTCAGGTCGTTCATGGTCTTTTTCCTTTATCCCCCTCCCGCTTGCGCGAGGGGTTAGGGGTGGGCATTTCTGGGTGGCGCCATTGCGGCCCCACCCCCGGCCTCTCCCGCATGCGGGAGAGGAGAAGGCGTTACTGCGCGGCCTGCGCGAAATCATCGTCGGCGTCGGGATCGACCACCGAGGACAGTTCCACGTTCAACCCCAGCGAGCGCATTTCCTTGACGAGCACGTTGAAGCTCTCGGGAATGCCGGCCTCGAAGGTATCGTCACCTTTGACGATCGCTTCGTAGACCTTGGTCCGTCCGACGACATCGTCCGACTTGACCGTCAGCATTTCCTGCAAGGTATAAGCCGCGCCATAGGCCTGGAGCGCCCAGACCTCCATTTCGCCGAAGCGTTGCCCACCGAACTGCGCCTTGCCGCCAAGCGGCTGCTGGGTAACGAGGCTGTAGGGCCCGATCGAACGCGCGTGGATCTTGTCGTCCACAAGGTGATGCAGCTTGAGCATGTAGATGTAGCCCACCGTCACCTTGCGGTCGAACGCGTCGCCGGTGCGCCCGTCATAGAGCGTGACCTGACCCGAGGTATCGAGCCCGGCCTTTTCCAGCATCGCGGTGACGTCGCTTTCGCGCGCGCCATCGAACACCGGAGTGCCCATCGGAACCCCGTTCTTGAGGTTCCCGGCCAGTTCGACGATCTCGGCGGTTGAACGCGCCCGGATTTCGGCCTCGTAGTTATCGCCATAGATGTCGACCAGACGCTCGATCACTGCGGTTGGCGCGGGCGCCGTCTTGGGATCGGGATTGGCATGGCGCCAGTCTTCCAGAGCCGCCGTGATCTGCTGGCCCAGACCGCGCGCGGCCCAGCCCAGATGCGTCTCGAAAATCTGTCCAACGTTCATCCGGCTCGGCACGCCGAGCGGGTTGAGCACGATATCGACGTGAGTGCCGTCTTCCAGAAACGGCATGTCCTCGACCGGCAGGATCCGGCTGATCACGCCCTTGTTGCCATGACGCCCGGCCATCTTGTCGCCCGGCTGCAGCTTGCGCTTCACCGCCACGAACACCTTGACCATCTTGAGCACGCCCGGAGCCAGCTCGTCGCCGCGCTCCAGCTTTTCACGGCGATCGTCGAACTTCTCGTTGATCAGCTTGACCGCCTCGTCATACTGCAGCTTGACCGCTTCGAGCTGGGTCTGGCGAGCATCGTCGGCAACGGCGAATTTCCACCATTCGTGGCGCTCGGCTTCGGCCAGCACGGCCTCGTCGATGGTCACGCCCTTCTTGATGCCCTTGGGCGCGGCGGCGACGACCTGGCCGTCGAGCATCTCGCGCAGACGGTTGTAGGTTGCCCGGTTGAGGATCGCGCGCTCGTCCTCGCGATCCTTGGCGAGGCGTTCGATTTCCTCGTTCTGGATGGCGCGGGTGCGGTCGTCGATCTCGATGCCGTGACGGTTGAACACGCGAACCTCGACCACCGTGCCCGAGACGCCCGGAGGCAACTTGAGCGAGGTGTCGCGCACGTCCGAAGCCTTTTCGCCGAAGATCGCGCGGAGGAGCTTCTCCTCCGGAGTCATCGGCGATTCGCCCTTGGGGGTGATCTTGCCGACCAGAATGTCGCCCGGATGCACTTCGGCACCGATGTAGACGATCCCGGCTTCGTCGAGGCTGCGCAAGGCTTCCTCGCCGACGTTGGGAATGTCGCGGGTGATGTCCTCAGGCCCGAGCTTGGTATCGCGGGCCATGACTTCGAACTCCTCGATGTGGATCGAGGTGAACACGTCATCCTTGACGATGCGTTCGGAAATGAGGATCGAATCCTCATAATTGTAGCCATTCCACGGCATGAACGCGACCAGGCTGTTGCGGCCCAGGGCGAGCTCGCCCAGGTCGGTCGAGGGACCGTCGGCAATGATGTCGCCGGTCTCAACCACTTCGCCCACCTTCACCAGCGGACGCTGGTTGATGCAGGTGTTCTGGTTGCTGCGCTGGAACTTCTGCAGCGAGTAGATGTCCACACCCGAACGGCCCGGCTCGATCTCGCCGGCCGCGCGGATCACGATGCGCGTGGCGTCGACCTGATCGACCACGCCGCCGCGCAGGGCACCGATCGCAGCGCCCGAATCGCGCGCCACGGTCTCTTCCATGCCAGTGCCGACGAACGGCGCCTCGGCCTGGACCAGCGGCACTGCCTGGCGCTGCATGTTCGAGCCCATCAGCGCGCGGTTGGCGTCATCGTTTTCTAGGAACGGGATCAGCGATGCGGCAACCGAGACCAGCTGCTTGGGGCTGACGTCCATCAGGGTGACAAGATCGCGCGGGCTCATCACGAATTCGCCGCTATCGCGCGCCGAAACCAGTTCGTCGACGAAGCTGCCGTCCTTGTTAAGCTCGGCCGAGGCCTGGGCGACGACGTGCTTCTGCTCTTCCATCGCCGAAAGGTAGACCACATCACCGGTGACCTTGCCGTCGATGATCTTGCGGTACGGCGTTTCGATGAAGCCGTACTTGTTGACCCGGGCAAACGTGCTCAGCGAGTTGATCAGGCCGATGTTCGGGCCTTCGGGCGTCTCGATCGGGCAGATTCGGCCATAGTGGGTCGGATGAACGTCGCGGACTTCGAAGCCAGCCCTTTCACGGGTAAGCCCGCCCGGCCCGAGCGCCGACACGCGGCGCTTGTGGGTGACTTCGGACAGCGGGTTGGTCTGATCCATGAACTGCGACAGCTGCGACGAGCCGAAGAATTCGCGCACCGCAGCCACCGCCGGTTTGGCGTTGATCAGATCGTTGGGCATGACAGTCGACACGTCGACCGAGCTCATCCGCTCTTTGACCGCACGCTCCATGCGCAGCAGCCCGACGCGGTACTGGTTCTCGAGCAGCTCGCCGACCGAACGGACCCGGCGGTTGCCGAGGTTGTCGATATCGTCGATCTCGCCCTTGCCGTCCTTGAGGTTGACCAGTTCCTTGACCACGGCGAGGATGTCCTCGGTCCGCAGGGTGGTGACGGTATCCTCGGCGTCGAGTGCCAGGCGCATGTTGAGCTTGACCCGGCCCACGGCCGACAGGTCATAGCGGTCGGCATCGAAGAACAGCCCGGCGAACAGCGCCTCAGCGGTCTCACGCGTCGGCGGCTCGCCCGGGCGCATGACCCGGTAGATATCGGCCAGAGCGTGATCGCGATCGGGGGCCTTGTCGGCCTTGAGCGTATTGCGGATCCACGGGCCGATATTGATATGATCGACGTCGAGCAGTTCGACCCGGTCGATCCCGGCCTTGTCGAGTGCTTCCAGGTTCTCCGGCGAAACTTCGTCGCCCGACTCGATATAGATGCGGCCAGTGCTCTCGTTGATCAGGTCCAGCGCCGAATAGCGGCCGAAGATTTCCTCGGTCGGGATCAGCAGCTCCTTGAGCCCGTCCTTTTCCGCCTTGTTGGCGGCGCGCGGGGAGATCTTGGTCCCGGCGGCGAAAATTACTTCGCCCGAATTGGCATCGACGATGTCGAATGTGGGCTTGGTGCCGCGCCATTGCTCGACCGCGAACGGCACGCGCCAGCCGCCACCGGCATCGTTGGCGTCGCGAACCCAGGTAACCTTTTGGTAGAAATGGTCGAGGATCGCCTCATCGCCCAGGCCCAGCGCGTGAAGCAGCGCGGTGACCGGCAGCTTGCGCTTGCGATCGATCCGGACGTTGACGATATCCTTGGCGTCGAACTCGAAATCGAGCCACGAACCGCGATAAGGAATGACCCGCGCGGCGAACAGGAACTTGCCCGACGAGTGCGTCTTGCCGCGATCATGATCGAACAGCACCCCCGGCGAACGGTGCATCTGCGAAACGATCACCCGCTCGGTACCGTTGATGATGAAGGTGCCGTTCTTGGTCATGAGCGGCATGTCGCCCATGTAAACGTCCTGCTCTTTGATATCGAGGACCGAGCGCGTCTCGGTCTCGGCATCCACTTCGAACACGATCAGACGCAGCGTGACTTTCATCGGCGCGGCATAGGTGATCCCGCGCTGGCGGCACTCGGTGGTGTCATACTTGGGGTCTTCCAGCACGTAATGGACGAAGTCGAGTTCGCTAGTGCCGGCGAAATCGCGCACCGGGAAGACCGAGCGCAGGGTCTTTTCCAGCCCCGAGACATAACCGGTCGCCGAATCGGAGCGGAGGAACTGCTCATAGCTCTCGCGCTGGACCTCGATCAGGTTGGGCATCGCCACAACTTCGTGGATGTCGCCGAAAATCTTGCGAATGCGCTTCTTGGCCGATGAGCGGCGCAGGGGCGAATCGGAAGTCGCCGTGCTGGCCGACTGGGACTTGGTTGCCATGGAGGGGTCGTGCCTCTTGCTGTGAGCCGGACAACAAAGCCCGGCGAGAATTCATGCCACGCGCGGGTGATGTGACTCATTTCCGCGACGCAAAAAGGCCGCAAAGCATAGCGAATCCCTTCCGGGAGCTCGCAAGCCCGCAGCCTTTGCGTCGATGAAAAACCCGGATGCTTCCTTCCTGTGGCCGATCCCCGCGCATGGATCGTCCTTGCTCGAAGCACCGAGCGAGGAAGGCATATAGGAGCGGGGCGCGTTGGAGTCAAACGCGCCGGGGCGCTGGGATGGCTTGCACAACCGCTTTAAAACGAGTTTTCCGATAAACAATGCGGACTATATTGTTTATCAATAATTCTTGTTGACGGCTGCACCGAATCACATTATTGATTATCAATATCGACCATATCGGAGAACAATCAATGACCCAGTCCCCCCTGCTTCGCTCGACCGCTTTCATCCTTTCAGCCCTGATCGTCTTGGCCACCTGGCTGCCGGTGATCACCGTGCCCGTTGCCCATCACACCATTCTCGTCACCCCACTCGCCTGAGCCACATTCAAGAGGAGACTTGCCATGGCTACACTGCGTTCCGATCCGCTGCTGGGCATCGCCCGCGGCGTCATCACTTTCTTCATGGGCATCGCCCTGCTCGTCGCCGCAGCGCTGGTGATTGCCGCACCGTTTCTGCTGATCTTCCGGCAAGCGATCATCGTGGCCATCGCCAGTGAGATGGGCCACACCCCCACCGCGTCGATGGCAACAGCACTGGCGGCGGTCATGCTCCTGGCCGCAGCGATGATGGCGACCGGCTTTTTGTTCCTGCGCGCCATGCGGCGCATTGTCGACAGCGTCGGCCAGGGCGATCCTTTCGTCCCTGCCAATGCCGATCGCCTGCGTCAGATGGGCTGGCTGCTCATCGCGATCGAGCTGGTCGCGATTCCGGCCAGCGCCCTCGGCGCCTGGATCGAGGCCAATACCAAGAACGTCCACCTGGAGTTCAGCATCTCGATCACAGGGTTCCTGCTGGCCCTGGTCCTGTTCATCCTGGCCCGCGTGTTCCGCACTGGCGCGCTGATGCGCGAAGAGCTGGAAGGGATGGTCTGATGGCGATTCCAGGAAACCGCATAACAGTCCACCTCGACGACCTGCTTCATGCCCGGCGGATGACCCTGACCGAACTGGCCGAGCGGGTCGACCTGACCCTGGCCAACCTATCGATCCTCAAGACCGGCAAAGCCAAGGCCATCCGCTTCTCCACCCTGGAGGCGATCTGCGCCGCACTCGACTGCCAGCCGGGGGAATTGCTGGGGTTCGATGGGGGCATTCAGGAAATAACATAAAGTTGACTTTGACGAGACTCTAGGACAGAGGCCTGCCCCGATCGGCAGGTTTCTGCTTGCCGGTCATCCGTCCGAGACAGTTGGTGCTGCGGGGTTTGCCCGCAGCTTAATCTCCAGCCTAGACGGGGAATAGAGAATTTCCGGCCCGCGCCGTTGATAAGACGCCGGTCCTGACTGCGCTTTTCGGCGTGGCTCCTTCCCCACTCAACGGACTCGTCCGCCTTAGGCTTAGGCCGTGGGCGGCACTGCAGCCCGGCTGCGCGGCTTGTCCGTGCGGCCATTACGTGAAGGAGTACGCATGGATCGTTCGCAAAAAGCCGACGCGGTCGCATTGCTGAGCGCAAACTTCAACGAGGCCGGCGTGGTGGTAGTCACCCGCAACCTCGGCATGTCCGTGGCCCAGTCCACGGCCCTGCGGGTGAAGATGCGCGATGCCGGTGCGGCCTACAAGGTTTCCAAGAACTCTCTTGCCAAGCTGGCCATCGCCAACACCGACTATGCCGGAATTGACGAGATGCTCACCGGTCCGGTGGCGCTCGCAAGTTCGGTCGATCCGGTGGCGGCGGCCAAGGTGGCTGTCGATTTCGCCAAGACCAACGCCAAGTTGGAAATCGTCGGCGGATCGATGGGTGCACAGGTTCTCAACGAAGATGGGATCAGGGCGCTTGCCGCGCTGCCGTCGCTCGACGAGCTGCGCGCCCGGCTTATCGGACTTGTCCAGGCACCGGCGACCAAGATCGCTCAGGTTGTCGTGGCCCCGGCCAGCAAGCTCGCCCGCGTCTTTGCGGCTTACGCCACCAAAGAAGCCGCCTGACGCTTACGCAAGACTTTCAATAATCCGCCGGGCCTTTCCGGCACATCTTAGACGGAGTGAAACATCATGGCCGATATCGCCAATCTCGTAGCCGAACTTTCGAAGCTGACCGTCCTGGAAGCCGCTGACCTCGCCAAGGCGCTGGAAGAAGCTTGGGGCGTGTCTGCCGCTGCCGCTGTGGCCGTTGCTGCGCCTGCCGGTGGCGGCGCCGCTGCCGAAGCCGTGGAAGAGAAGACCGAATTCGACGTTATCCTGACCGGCGACGGCGGGAAGAAGATCCAGGTCATCAAGGAAGTCCGTGCGATCACCCAGCTGGGCCTGACCGAAGCCAAGACCCTTGTGGAATCAGCTCCCAAGGCGATCAAGGAAGGCGTCAACAAGGCCGAAGCCGAAGAGATCAAGACCAGGGTCGAAGCCGCCGGTGGTACCGTCGAGATCAAGTAAGCTACACCAGTTTCGCGGGTGTCTTGAAGCATTCGCGGATGGAAAGGGCGGTCCTTCGGGGCCGCCCTTTTTCGTTTGGGGGATCAACGCACTGGCCAAGCACCCTGCATGACGATAGCTTGCCGATCAGGGAGTCGCGCAGTCCGTTGACGGAGGTTTCGATGCCGCAATTCGTGATCGAGCGGGACATGCCCGGGGCCGGGCAACTGGGTCCAGAGCAGCTCAAGGGTGCCTCGCAGGGAAGCTGCGCGGTGCTGCGCGATCTGGGTCCCGAAATCCAGTGGGTCCACTCCTATGTCACCGACGACAAGATCTACTGCATCTATCGCGCCCCCAATGCCGAGCTGATCCGCGAGCACGCCCAGACCGCAGGCTTTCCGGCCAACAGCATCGCCCAGGTGCGCGCTGTGATCGACCCGACCACGGCGGAATGATCCGCATAGTGTAAGAGTGCTTGGCCCCCGGCCAGCCCTGCCCTATCGGGGCCGGCTTTATGTTCGAGGGGTCTCCATCCACGTTCCGCGCCGAGCTGCGCGCGATGCTGCAACTGGCGGTACCGCTGGCCATTGCCAATCTGCTGCAGATGACGGTCTATGCGATCGACGTGATTTTCGTGGCCCGGCTGGGGCAGGAGGCGCTGGCCGCGTCGAGCCTGTCGATCTCGTTCTTCATGCTGACGACCTGGGCTTTCACCGGCCTGGTCGGAGCCGTCGCCCCGCTGATCGCTGCCGAACTGGGCCGCCGCCGCCATGCCGTGCGCGAGGTGCGCCGGTCGGTCCGCATGGGCCTGTGGCTGGCGCTGGGCCTGGGCGTGTTGGGTATGAGCATGGCCAGCTTCGGCGAGCCGTTCATGCGCTTGACCGGCCAGAATCCGGCGGTAGCCGAGCGTGCCGGGCACTTCCTGGGGGTGCTGCGCTGGGCAGTGATCCCAATGATCGCCAGCAATGTTCTGCGCAATTTCGTTTCGGCGCTGGGTCGGCCGGTGTTTGCCACGGTAATCACGGCCATCGCGATCGGGGTGAACGCACTGGGCAACTGGGTGCTGGTATTCGGCCATCTCGGCGTGCCCGCCTACGGCGTGGAAGGATCGGCCAGTGCCAGCGTGATCACCTCGGTGGCGGTGCTGCTCGCCTATTTCGTGGCCATCGCCTGCGACCGACGACTGCGGCGCTATCATATCCTCGGGCGGTTCTGGCGGCCCGAGTGGAGCCGCCTGCGCGAGCTGCTGGTGCTGGGTCTGCCGATCCTGCTGATTATCGTCGCCGAGGGCGGACTGTTCAGTTCCGCCGCGTTCCTGATGGGCCGGATCGGTGCGGCGCAACTGGCCGGGCACGCGGTGGCCTTGCAGATCGCGGCGCTGGCGTTCCAGGTGCCGATGGGCCTGGGCCAGGCCGCAACGATCCGCGTCGGCTATCACTTCGGCGCGGGCGACCGCCTCGCCATCGCTCGCGCGGGCAGCGCCGGCCTGATCGTGTGCCTGATCTTTGCGTTGTTCGCGGCGGTCGCGATGGTGCTGTTCCCGCGCGCGATCGTCTCGGCCTATGTCGATGTGCAAAGCCCGGCGAATGCCACGATGGTTGCTTTCGCCATGCAATTCCTGCTGATCGCCGCAGCGTTCCAGTTGTTCGATTCGGTCCAGGCGGTGGCGGCTGGGTTGCTGCGCGGGCTGCAGGATACGCGGATGCCGATGGTTATTGCGCTGGCTGGATACTGGATTCCCGGTTTCGGAACGGCGGCGCTCCTCGGGCTGGGGACACCGCTGGGTGGGATCGGCGTTTGGCTCGGGCTGGCGGTAGGGCTGGTGATTGTTGCGTGGCTGCTGCTATGGCGGTGGCACTGGCGTGAGCGGCTGGGATTGTTGCCTGTCTGATCCCCGGTGCGATTGAGCCCGAAGCGACTTGACGTTGCCATCCCACAACACCATATGCGCTTCGCTGGCACTCACCCCCTGTGAGTGCCAAAGCATGATCAACAATCGCGAGAGGTAGTTATCTATGACTTTCCGTCCGCTGCACGACCGGGTTCTGGTCCGTCGCATCGAAGCCGAGGAAAAAACCGCCGGCGGCATTATCATCCCTGACAGCGCCAAGGAAAAGCCCAGCGAAGGCGAAATCGTCTCGGTCGGCTCGGGCTCGCGCGCTGAAGACGGCACGATCACCCCGCTTGATGTCAAGTCCGGCGACCGCGTGCTGTTCGGCAAGTGGTCGGGCACCGAGGTCAAGATTGACGGTGAAGACCTGCTGATCATGAAGGAAAGCGACGTCCTGGGGATCATCGGCTGAGCCGAACCCGACGAGAGCTTTCTTCAATCCCCTGAATTCATAAGGAACACATTATGGCTGCCAAGGACGTACGCTTTTCGCGCGATGCGCGCGAACGCATTCTGGCCGGCGTGGACATCCTCGCCAACGCGGTGAAGGTCACCTTGGGCCCCAAGGGCCGCAACGTGGTGATCGACAAGAGCTTCGGCGCTCCCCGCATCACCAAAGACGGCGTCACCGTCGCCAAGGAAATCGAACTCAAGGACAAGTTCGAGAACATGGGCGCGCAGATGCTGCGCGAAGTCGCCAGCAAGACCAACGATCAGGCCGGTGACGGCACCACCACCGCCACCGTTCTGGCTCAGTCGATCGTGCGCGAAGGCATGACCTCGGTCGCTGCCGGCATGAACCCGATGGACCTCAAGCGCGGCATCGATTTGGCCGTCGCCAGGGTTGTCGAGGACCTCAAGGCCCGCTCCAAGCCGGTCTCGGGCAGCCAGGAAATCGCCCAGGTCGGGATCATCTCGGCCAATGGCGACGTCGAAGTCGGCTCGAAAATTGCCGAAGCGATGGAAAAGGTCGGCAAGGAAGGCGTGATCACCGTGGAAGAGGCCAAGGGCCTCGAATTCGAACTCGATGTCGTCGAAGGCATGCAGTTCGACCGTGGCTATCTGTCGCCCTACTTCGTAACCAACCCCGACAAGATGACCGTGGAACTTGAGAATCCGTACATTCTCATCCACGAGAAGAAGCTGTCGAATCTGCAGGCGATGCTGCCGATCCTCGAAGCCGTGGTCCAGAGCGGGCGTCCGCTGCTGATCATCGCCGAAGATATCGAAGGCGAGGCTCTGGCCACTCTGGTGGTCAACAAGCTGCGCGGCGGGCTCAAGGTTGCTGCGGTCAAGGCGCCAGGCTTCGGTGATCGTCGCAAGGCGATGCTGGGCGATATCGCTACGTTGACCGCTGGCGAGATGATTTCCGAGGACCTCGGGATCAAGCTCGAGAGCGTCACCGTGGGCATGCTCGGCCAGGCCAAGCGCGTCACCATCGACAAGGATAACACCACGATTGTCGACGGCAACGGTTCGGCGGACGACATCAAGGCCCGGGTCGAGCAGATCCGTTCGCAGATCGAGACCACCAGCAGCGACTACGACAAGGAAAAGCTGCAGGAACGCCTGGCCAAGCTGGCTGGCGGCGTGGCCGTGATCAAGGTCGGCGGCGCTTCCGAGGTCGAGGTCAAGGAGCGCAAGGATCGCGTCGACGACGCCCTCCACGCGACCCGTGCCGCAGTCGAGGAAGGCATTGTTCCGGGGGGCGGCACCGCGCTGCTCTATGCGACCATGGCCCTTGAAGGGATGAAGGGCGCCAACGACGATCAGACCCGCGGGATCGACATCGTCCGTAAGGCAATCCTCACCCCGGTGCGTCAGATCGCCCAGAATGCCGGCCACGATGGCGCGGTGGTTTCGGGCAATCTGCTGCGCGAAGGCGATCAGACGATGGGCTTTAACGCCCAGACCGACGTCTACGAGAACCTCGTCGCCGCCGGCGTGATCGATCCGACCAAGGTCGTTCGCATCGCGCTGCAGGACGCGGCCTCGGTCGCCGGCCTGCTGATCACGACGGAAGCCGCGATCAGCGAGCGCGCCGACGACAAGCCCTCGATGCCCTCGATGGGTGGCGGCGGAATGGGTGGCATGGGCGACATGGGCTTCTAAGCTCAGTCAACCAACCCAACGACCCTTTAGAGCGGGCCGGGAGAGCAATCTCCCGGCCCGTTTTGCTTGTACCGTCCCAATGGGCCCCACGCCTCCCGCGCAAATTCCGCTTGTTTAGCAGCCAAGGCCCATTACCGAGCGCGGCTGCAGCTTCTCGCCAGGTGTCGCGTTTTTTTGCACGCCGTTCGGCTGCTGCCGTCTGCCAAGGATGCTCCAATGCTGTCCACCACTGCCGATCCCGCCGTTGACGAGAGCGAAAGCCATGGTGCCCACACGCCTCAGCCGCTGCTTCCGCTGACGATCGGCGCGATCGGGGTCGTGTTCGGAGACATCGGGACCAGTCCGCTTTACGCCTTTCGTGAGGCATTGGGCCAGGCCGCTTCGGACGGCACGTCGGTGGAAGAGATCGTCGGGGTAATGAGCCTGGCGCTATGGGCGCTGATCGTCATTGTGACGCTGAAATATGTCGTCCTGCTGATGCGCGCCGACAATGATGGCGAAGGCGGCGTGCTCGCCCTGCTGGCGCTGGCCCGGCGCGGAGCGACCAAGGCCGGGGGAATCGTGGTCGCCCTGGGCGCGATCGGGGCGGCGCTGTTCTACGGCGACGCGGTGATTACCCCGGCGTTGTCGGTGCTGTCCGCGGTCGAAGGGATCAAGTCACTGCCCCAGCTGCGCGACCTGGTGACCGAAAACATTATTCTGGTGGTCAGCCTGGTGATCATGGTCGGGCTGTTCGCCTTTCAGTCGCGCGGGACGGCGGCGGTGTCCAAGCTGTTCGGACCGGTGTGCATCGTCTGGTTCCTGGCGATTGCCGGGATCGGCGCGATCCACATTGCCGATGGGCCGGGCATCCTCGCCGCGTTCCTGCCGTGGCATGCGGTCGGTTTCGTCGCGAGCCATGGAGTCCTGGGCTTGTTTGTGCTCGGCGCGGTGTTCCTGACCGTGACCGGGGCCGAGGCGCTTACGGCCGACATGGGCCACTTCGGCAAGCGCCCGATCCGCCTCGCCTGGGTGATCCTGGTGTTCCCCGCACTGGCGCTCAATTACCTGGGCCAGGGCGCTTTCGCGATCAAGACGCTGGAGGCTGCGCAGGCCGCAGGCAAGCCGTTCGTCAATCTTGATTGGTTCTTCCTGATGGTTCCGGCGGCCATACGCCTGCCGATGGTGCTGCTGGCCACCGCCGCCACGATCATCGCCAGCCAGGCGGTGATTACCGGGGCCTATTCGCTGACCCAGCAGGCGATGCAGCTTGGCTTGTTGCCGCGACTGCGGGTCGATCAGACCTCTGAGGGCCACGCCGGGCAGATTTATATCCCGGTCGCCAACTGGTTGATGCTGTTCGGGGTCATTGCCCTGGTCCTGGGCTTCCGCAGTTCCTCGGCGATGGCAGCGGCCTATGGCATCGCAGTTACGGGCACGATGGTGGTGACCTGCTGCCTGGCCTTTGTTGTATTCCGCCGCCGCTGGGGCTGGAGCCTGCCGTTGAGCCTAGCCGTGATCGTGCCGTTCCTGGCGATTGACCTGATGTTCTTCGGTGCCAATATCCTGCGCGTAGTCGAAGGTGGCTGGGTGCCGCTGATGATTGCCTCGGCGGTGCTTCTGATCATCTGGACCTGGGTTCGCGGGCGCAAGTTCACCGCCGGGCTGGAGGCCGACGGCGCGGTTCCACTCGACCAGATGGCCGCGGCCCTGGCCAAGCGTCCCCCGGCGCGGGTCGAGGGCGTGGCGATCTTCCTGACCGCGCGGAGCGAACTGACGCCCCATGCCCTGCTCCACAACCTCAAGCACAACCATGTGCTGCACCGGAGCAATTACGTTCTGACGGTGCGCACCCTGCCCCGCCCCTATTGCGACCCCGCCGATCGTCTCCGGGTCGAAAGGATCGACGAGAACTTCGCCAAGATCGAATTGCGCTATGGCTTTATGGAAAACCCTGAGGTGCGCGACGATCTGATTCGCGCCGGTGATGCCCTGCCCGGGGCCGAGCGCGCCAGCTTCTTCATCGGGCGGAACAATTATGCCTTCTCGGCCGAGGTCGGCATGCCGATCTGGCAGGACATCCTGTTCATCGCGCTCCACCGCAACGCCGCCGATCCGACCGACTACTACAACATTCCGCCCAACCGGGTGATCGAATTGGGCGCTCAGTACGCGATCTGAAGCGGAGGAGATTCGGGCAGATGGGCCGGCACAATCCTCGCTTTGCGACTTTTGACGCTACGATTTAGCTTGCAATCTCAACTAACCGCAGGCGAAGTGCAGTTCGTCGCGCAGGTCTAGATGGCAATGCGCTGATCGGTTAAGGAAAAACCAAGGGTAGGCGGGATATAACAAACACGTGAACATCAAACTGGCCAAAGCTGTATTGAATGTGCTGGCGCTAGCCGGTGCGTTCGTGGTCCCCGGCGCGACCCGCGCCGACGACCTCCAGTCTTCGTTTGACCGCACGTTCGGCACCGAACTGCGCGTGCCCAAGTTCGATAATAGTCCGCTTGGATTGCAGGTTGCGGCACTGGCCAATGGCCAGAATGGCCGGATCGGCGTCGCTGCGGTCGATCTGAGCAGTGGCCAGAGCGTCGCGGTGCTCGGCAACCAGCCGTTCCCGATGGCCAGCACCAGCAAGATCGCAATTGCCGCCACGTTTCTTCAGGGCGTCGAGGAAGGCCGCTTCCGCCTGACCGACCAGTTTCCGTTAATGGTCGCGCTACCCAGTCCGAAGTTTTCGGGGGCCGTCGCCCCGGTCCGTCCGGGCACGCTCTATTCGGCGCAGACCTTGATCGAATTGTCGCTGATCCGCAGCGATAACCAGGCAACCGACGCCTTGCTCGCCGCCGTGGGTGGCCCGCAGTCGGTCAACCGCTGGTTGCGCAATGCCGGGGTGACTGGTCTGCGGATTGATCGCGATATCGCTACGCTGGTCCGCGACGACGGCGCGATCAACCCGGCGACTACAATCGACGTGCGCGACAGCGCGACGCCGATGGCGATGGTCCAGCTCCTCACCGGGCTCTATCGCGGCACCTGGCTCAGCTCGGCCAGCCGCGGCTTCCTGCTGGCGACGATGGAACGCTGCAGGACTGGCAAACACCGGATCGCCGCGTTACTGCCTGAAGGTACGCTGGTTGCACACAAGACCGGCACCCTAGCCAATACTTCCAGCGACGTCGGCATCATCCACACGCCCGACGGTCGCGCGCTGGCCGTGGCGATCTATGTCACCGGGCAGGGCAACGGCATGGCCCGCGATTCGCGCATCGCGACGATCGCCCGGGCGCTATATGACGGGTATCAGGCTGCCCCAGCCGAAGTGCAGCTCGCCGCTTCGCGCTGAGGGTTTACCCTCCGTCAGTCGCTGATGCGATTGCCACCTGCTCATTTGTGCTTCGCAAAAACAGGAAGGAGCTGAGTCCTCCTTAAATCGTCCCTGTTTTTCCGCAGGCGCAAATAGGGGCTGCCAGTTTCGTCTGGAACTGACGAAGGGGTTCTTTCTATCCGAACAAAAAGAAATGGGCGCCCAGACCGAAGCCTGAGCGCCCAATCCTGTAGTCGCTTGCCAAAAGGCGAAGATTACATCTTCTTCTTGGCATCCATTGCGGCAGACGAAGCAGCAGCAGCGGCATCGGTAGCGGCAGTCGAAGCCGAGGCAGCGGCATCGGTAGCAGCAGCCGAAGCGCCGGCAGCGGCGTCGGTGGCGGCAGTTGCGGCCATGCCGGCAGCATCCGAAGCGTTAGCAGCGGTATCCGAAGCAGCGGCATCCACGGTGGTGGCAGCGGCGTCTTGGGTCTTCTGCGAGCAGGCCGAAAGGGCGAGAGCAGCGGCGCCAGCGGCGGCGGCGAGAACGATCTTGCGCATGTATGGTATTCCTTGAACAGCGAGTGGACCACGCGCGCCCTGGTGTCTGGGACACTGGAGGCCGCGCGGAAAGCCTACCTTTACAGTAGACTTCACACGCCAAATAATCGGCTTCCTTCGCCGATGCAAGCGCTAGTCTTGTTTCCGCGGCGCATGGCGCGGATTTCACCTCACCGGCCTAATCCCCAATTGTGTCAACAGAGTGACCGGATGGCCCGATTGCGACGGTGCACAAGCAGGCTGACGATCCCGCTTCTGCTTGCTAAAGCAACCCGATGGAACCCAGGAACCACCTCTATCTGGTCGACGGGTCGGCTTATATTTTCCGGGCCTATCATCGGCTTCCGCCCCTGACCAATCCGCAGGGCACGCCGGTTGGCGCGGTATACGGCTATACCACGATGCTGTGGAAACTGGCCGAGGATCTCAACAAGGCCGACGGGCCGACGCATCTGGCGGTGATCCTGGACAAGGGTTCGACCACGTTCCGCAACGCCATCTACGATCAGTACAAGGCCAACCGTCCGCCCCCGCCCGAGGACCTGGTGCCTCAGTTCCCCCTGATTCGCGACGCTACCCGCGCCTTCAGCCTGGCCTGCATCGAGGAGGATAACCTCGAAGCCGACGACCTGATCGCCTCTTACGCCCGCGAAGCGACTCGCCGCGGCTGGGACGTGACCATCGTCAGTTCGGACAAGGATCTGATGCAACTGGTCGGCAAGTGTTCCGCCACAGAAGATGGTGAGGGCGGCGGCTGCATCGACATGCTCGATACGATGAAGAATCAGCGGATCGACATTCCCGAGGTGGCTGAGAAGTTCGGAGTGGTGCCCGAACTGGTCGGCGACGTCCTGGCGCTAATGGGCGATGCGGTGGACAACGTCCCTGGCATCCGCGGGATCGGACCCAAGACCGCGACCAAGTTGATCCAGGAGCATGGCAACCTCGAAGCCGTGCTGGCCGCTGCCCGCGACATGAAGCCGGGCAAGCTGCGCGATTCGCTGATCGAGCAAGCCGACATGGCGCGACTCTCGCGGGTGCTGGTCCAGCTCAAGGAAGACTGTGACCTGCCGATCGCGATCGACGACTTCGCCCTGACCGCGATCCCGCCCGAGCCGCTGGCCGCGTTCCTGACCGTGCATGGCTTCACCAGCCTGCTGCGGCGGCTGGGTGCGGGCGCGGGCAGTCCGGGGCCCAATACCCAGCTCCAGCCGTCCAAGCCGGTCACCCCGGGCGCCGCAGCAGCGCCGCAAGGCAACCGCCAACCGTTGCCCGAGATGCCGACAATCGATCTGGACAGCTATGAGTGCGTCCAGACCGCCGAGGCGCTGCAGCGCTGGATCGACCGTGCGTTCGCCGCGCGCAAGGTGGCGATCGATACCGAAACCTCGATGCTCGACGCAATGCGCGCCGATCTGGTCGGGATCAGCCTCGCGCTGGGGCCGAACGATGCCTGCTACATCCCGCTGCGCCATGGTGGCAGCGACATGTTCAGCGAGGTTCCCGAACAGATTCCCGCTCCGCTGGCGCTGGCCATGCTCAAACCGCTGCTGGAAAGCGATGCGGTGCTCAAGATCGGGCAGAATATCAAATACGACATCAACATCCTCGCTCGCCAACTTAAAGAAGAAGGGGGCATCCACGTGACCCCGGTCGACGATACGATGGTGATCAGCTTCGATCTCGATGCAGGCCGCGGCGAGGAGGGAATCGGCGGCGGCCACGGGATGGACGAGCTTTCCGCACGCCACCTGGGCCACACTACCCTGACCTTCAAGGACATCTGCGGCAGCGGCAAGAAGGCCATTCCCTTCGGCGAAGTCCCGCTCGACAAGGCCACGCGCTATGCCGCCGAGGACGCCGATGTCACCTGGCGGCTGCACCG
>JAYWBP010000040.1:0-51883 GCA_043781375.1 Novosphingobium sp. | reverse complement strand
CGGCCATCGGCCCAGCAAGCTGGAACAGCGCAACGGCCTGGTCAGGCACATCAAGAGCGGCGGAAAGCGGCATGGCCGTGCCCATACACATTCTCTGTGGCGACGGCAAAGCGCAGCACGCAGTTCGGTTAACCATGGTCAACACAAGGTAAAGGCCGCCTTTACTTAGCCTTGACCAAGGCGCGGCTATAGGCCGGCTTATGGAAATGCCAATTCACCTTGATGCCTGGCAGGTCGGCGAACCGACGGGTGTCCTTGAGCGGACGCCCAGGGCTGCGCTCGACTGGCCCGGGTTGCGGGCGCGGCTTGCCGCAGCCCATGCCTTGCGCTGTGCCCTACCGCTCCCCGGACCTGCGGCGTTTGTCCCGAGCACGCAAACCGCTGCTAGCTTCGATCTCACCGCAGCACTGGCGATTACCGGTTATTGCAATGCCTTACGCGTCGTTAACCCAACTGCTTTAGGCGATGGCAAATCCCGCCATGGCATTGATGAAACGTCAACGGTGCATCAGCGCCCGGCGATCGAGGTTCAAAGATGATCGAAAACCAGAAAATTCGCCCGGCGATGGTGATCGGCCCCCTTGGCGAGCCGTTGACCATCGATTCGCTCCCGGCGCCGCAGACCACCCGCTGGGTGATCCGTCGCAAGGCTGAGGTTGTGGCTGCGGTCAATGGCGGGCTGCTGTCGATCGACGACGTTTGCGAACGCTATAACCTCACGCTCGAGGAGTTCGCATCGTGGCAGCGCGCGGTCGATCGCTCGGGTATGCAGGGCCTGCGGGTCACCCGCATCCAGCATTATCGCGATCTGTATGAGCGCCAGCTGAAATACTGAGTCCCACCGGACCCCGGACCCGGGATCGGACGGGGCCGGTAAATGCAGCATAATTCCAGCGTCACACTTGCTCGCGCGACAAGCCTGTCACGTGATTCGCGAAGCGCGCGCATTGCAACCGCGCTGAGGCAGGCCTATGTTCGACGTAACAGGGCCTTACTTGTCCGCTCATGTCTTGCGAGCGGTGCCCTGCCGATGTAATACACTACTCGCCTGCGCGCCCGGGATTGCCTGCGTGTCGAGCGCGAGGCCAGGGCGGTGAGCGCAGATGAATTACGATGCCAGGATCGATCCGACCGGGGAACAGCGCGACCTTGCGTTCAATCCGCTCGACCCGGTCGATGACGAGGATCGCCGTTCACGCCGCCGCCTGATCATCGGCGCGCTGATTGTCGCCGCAGTCCTCGTCGGATTGTGGTTCATGATGCACCGCGCCAAACCTGCCGATACGGTCGCGAGCAGCGGGACGCAGGCGCCCTCG
The DNA here is from genome assembly GCA_043781375.1 of Novosphingobium sp. Taxonomy (GTDB): domain Bacteria; phylum Pseudomonadota; class Alphaproteobacteria; order Sphingomonadales; family Sphingomonadaceae; genus Novosphingobium. The sequence continues at coordinate 50,567 of JAYWBP010000040.1, read as the reverse complement.
GTCACAGTCATCATCCCGGGACGGACGACCATTGCGGGAACCATCAACGCTACCGGCACTCTGGCAGCGCGTCGCGAACTGCCGGTCGGTATCGCCGGAGACGGTGGCCAGGTGGCGCAAGTGTTGGTCGATTCGGGTGTCTGGGTGGCCAAAGGCCAGACCCTGGCGGTGGTCGACCGTTCGGTCCAGGTCCAGCAGCAGGCTGGTCAGGGCGCGCAGATTCAAGTCGCCCAAGCCGACGCCCGGCTGGCCCAGGCTAATCTCGATCGCGCGCTCAAGCTGATCGAGCGTGGGTTTATCTCCAAGGCCGATGTCGATCGCCTGACCGCGACCCGCGATGGCGCCAACGCCCGCGTCCGTGTGGCCCAGGCGACGCTAGGCGAGCTACGCGCGCGGACCAACCGCCTCAATATCGTCGCGCCCGCGGCTGGTCTGGTGCTTGAACGCAAAATCGAGCCGGGCCAGGTGGTCAGCCCGGGCAGCGGTGTTTTGTTCCGGATCGCCAAGGGCGGCGAGATGGAACTGGCGGCGCGGTTGGTCGAGGACGATCTGGCCAAGCTTGCCCCCGGCGTCAGTGCCGAAGTTACCCCGGTGGGCGCAGACAAGCCGACCATCGGCCAGGTCTGGCAGATCTCGCCGGTGATCGATCCGCAGACCCGCCAGGGCATCGCGCGCATCGCGCTGCCTTATTCGCCGCAGCTGCGACCCGGCGGCTTTGCCAGCGCAGTCGTGCGCGCGGGCACGGTCGTTGCACCGATGCTGCCCGAATCGGCGATCCTGTCGGACAATCAGGGCAGCTATGTCTACATCATCGATGGGTCCAACAAGGTCGTGCGCCGCCCGATCAAGATCGGGCTGGTCAGCGAGAACGGGATCGCCATCGTCTCCGGCCTGTCTGGCACCGAACGCGTGGTGCTGCGCGCCGGCGGCTTTCTTCAGCCCAACGAAACGGTCAATCCCAAGCGGCTGACCCAGTGATGGGGTTAGCCCCGGCGTGCGCGATACCGACCTTGGCTAAGGGCCGCTAGAAGTATGAATTTTCGCAATATCTCTGCCTGGTCGATTCGCAATCCGATCACCCCGCTGGTGCTGTTTGCGGCGTTGATGCTGATGGGCGTGATCAGCTTCATGCGGATGGAAGTTCAGCAGCAGCCCGACATCGAATTTCCGATGGTGATCATCCAGATCTCCCAGCCGGGTGCAGCACCGACCGAGATTGAGACTCAGATTACCCAGCGGGTCGAATCGGCAGTCCGCTCGATTGCCGGGGTCGCCTCGATCAGCTCGACGGCCTCGGAAGGCTCGAGCCAGACCCTGGTCGAGTTCCAGATCGGTCAAAATATCAATGAGTCGGTTAACGAGGTCAAGAACGCGGTCGACCAGGCCCGTGGCGGCCTGCCCGATGGCATCCTCGAGCCCAATGTGTTCAAGGCCCAGACCTCATCCAACCCGATTGCATACTTCGGGGTCAGTGCCGAAGACATGACTCTCGAACAGCTGTCGTGGTATGTCGACGATACCGTGGCCAAGCGCCTGCTGTCGATCCCGGGTATGGCCACTGTCAGCCGCGGCGGTGGGGTCAACCGCGAGATTCTGGTGACGCTCAATCCCGCGCGGATGCAGTCGCTGGGAGTGACGGGCGCACAGATCAACACCACCTTGCGCCAGATCAATATCAATGCCGCAGGCGGCCGGGCCGAGATCGCGGGCTCGCGCCAGTCGGTCCGGGTGCTGGGAAATGCCGCCAATGCCTATGCCCTGTCGCAAGCCGAAATTCCGCTGGGCGGGGGCCGGATGGTCAAGCTTTCCGATGTTGCCACGGTCAGCGATGGCGTCGGCGAGATCACGTCCAAGGCCAAGATCAACGACAAACCGGTGGTCACCTTCGGGATCACGCGCGCGCGCGGGGCCTCGGACGTCAGCGTCTACGATGCCGCTACCGCCATTCTGGCGAAGCTTGAAAAGGAGAGCCCGGGGCTTCATTTCAAGCGGTTGTTTACCTCGGTCGATTATACCAAAAAGCAATACGAGAGCTCGATGGCCTCAATGGTCGAAGGCGCCATTCTCGCGGTGATCGTGGTGTTCCTGTTCCTGCGTGACTGGCGCGCGACGATCATCTCGGCGATCGCGATCCCGCTTTCGGCGATCCCCACCTTCTGGTTCATGAACTTGCTTGGGTTTACGCTCAACCAGCTCTCGTTGCTCGCGTTGGGGCTGGTCGCGGGCGTGCTGGTCGACGATGCAATCGTCGAGATCGAGAATATCGTGCGGCATATGCGGATGGGCAAAAGCGCCTACCAGGCCTCGATCGATGCCGCCGACGAGATCGGGCTGGCGGTGGTCGCGACTACATTCTCGATCGTCGCGGTGTTCCTGCCGGTCGGTCTGATGCCGGGTGTATCGGGTCAGTTCTTCAAGAACTTCGGGCTGACCGTAGTGGTCTCGGTGCTGATGAGCCTCGCCGTCGCGCGGATGATCACGCCGATGGTTGCGGCCTATTTTCTCAAGTCGCACGGCAATGCCGAACATGCCGGCGGCGTCCTGATGGACAAGTATCTCGGCATTCTCCACTGGTCGCTGGATACCGACCCGGCCGATGCCTATCGCGACCAGCATCGCAACGCCAGCGGGCGCTTGTCGGTCGGCCACCGCATCGGCGCGCGGCTGCGCGATCACCGGGTGTGGATGATCGGCGTAGCCGTGTTTGCTCTGATGATGACCGCTGTCATGTTCATGACCCGGCCGAGCCAGTTCCTGCCCGACAACAACAACGATTTCAGTCAGATTGTGATCGAAACCGTGCCCGGCACGACGATCGCGCAGACCGAAAAATTCGCCGATCAGGTGACCAGGATCGTGCGGGCCCGGCCCGAAACCGAATCCGTGCTAGAGCGCATATTCGAGGGCAATGCCCGGGTTCTCGTCACGCTGCGCAAGGATCGGAAGAAGTCGAGCCTCGTATTCGAACGCGAACTGACCCCGATATTGCAGAAGGTGGCCGATGCTCGGGTGACCTTCCAGTCACTCAACAGCGCGGGCGGGGCCGGCACTGGTGGCGCTGGACGGCCGATCTCTGTAATGCTGGCCGGGTCTGATCCCAAACTGCTAGAAGATACCGCAACCACGCTGGTCGGGCAGATGCAGGGGCTCAAGCAGGTGGTGGCCCCGCGGCTCAGCGCCGATATGCGCCGCCCCGAAGTAATCATCAAACCACGCGCAGATCTGGCGGCCTCGTTGGGGGTGACTACCCAGGCGCTAAGCCAGACGATTCGCGTCGCTACGATTGGCGAAATCGACCAGAATGCCGCCAAGTTCTCACTGTCCGACCGCCAAATACCGATCCGGGTGCGGATGCCCGAGTCGGCCCGGCGCGACTTGTCGAACATTGCAAATCTCCCGGTTCAGACCGCTTCCGGAGGCTCGATCCCGCTGTCGCGCGTGGCCGAGATCAGTTTTGGTTCGGGCCCGACCAGCATCCAGCGCTACAACCAGCAACACCGCGTGTTCGTCGGTGCGGACCTGCCGCCCGGCGTAATCAAGAGCGAGGCGATGAAGGCGATCAACTTGCTGCCGGCAATGACCAAGCTGCCCACCGGGGTCTCCAACACCCCGTTCGGCGAAGATCGCTGGCAGAATGAGATGATCACGAACATCGCCTTTGCGGTCCCTGCGGGGATCGTCCTGGTCTTTGCCGTCCTGGTGCTACTCTATCGCCGCCTGATCTCGCCGCTGGTCAACATGGGCTCGTTGTTTCTGGCCCCGCTAGGTGGCTTGTTGACCATCGCCCTGTTTGGCCAGCCGCTGTCGATGCCGGTGTTTATCGGCATTCTCATGCTGTTCGGGATCGTTGCCAAGAACTCGATCCTGCTGATCGATTTCGCGATCGAGGAAATGGCTGCGGGGGTCGAGAAATTCACCGCCATCGTCGATGCCGGGCGCAAGCGCGCGCAGCCGATCGTGATGACGACCGTGGCGATGATCGCAGGCATGATTCCTACCGCGCTGTCGCTGTCGGGCGATAGCGCGTGGCGCGCGCCGATGGCCCTGGTGGTGATCGGTGGGCTGCTGATGTCGACGCTGTTGACGCTGCTGATTGTGCCGGCCGCGTTCAGCCTCGCCGATGGCCTGGAAAAGCGCCTCGGGCCCAAGCTGCGTCGCTCGCTGCTGACTTACGATCCGAAGGACCGGCTGGCAGCGCAAATGCCTGATCATCGCGGAGCGCACGAGCCAGGCGCCTTTCCCGCCGAGTGAGCGGTTCGCTGCTTACAGCGCCCGTCGCCAGGCGCCGCAGGATCGCGTTACCGGTCGATCGGGCTCGGCGGATGCGGTTCATTGCCACCGGGCTGTTGCTGGCCATGGCTGCGCTGTTCCTGGTCGCCCGGATCGGAATTGGCCTGCAAGGACCAGGTTGGGGCTGGGTCCTCGCTTTCAGCGAGGCGGCACTGGTCGGCGGCCTGGCCGACTGGTTCGCGGTAACCGCGCTATTCCGTCACCCGATGGGCCTGCCGATCCCGCATACTGCGATCATCCCGGAGAACAAGGACCGCATCGCCGATACCATGGCAATGTTCCTGAAAGAGAATTTCCTGATTCCCCCGGTGGTAGCCCGTCGCCTCCACGCGCTGAACATAGCCGCCGCAGCAGGCGCATTCCTGGCGCATCCCGCCCCTGGAGACTCTGCCAAGGTTCGCACCGGCGCGGCTAACCTGCTGGGCGACGTGCTCGAATCGCTCGATCCCGAGCGGCTTGGCGGAATGGTTCGTCAGGGCCTGCGCGCGCAGCTGGCCAAGCTCGATGCCGCGTTGCTGCTCGGCCAGTTGCTCAGCGCCGCGATCGCCGACAAGCGCCACTTGCCCGTGATCGAAAGCCTGATTCGCTGGGCCGGGCTGACGCTCGAAGCCAACGAAGTCATGCTTCGCGCGATGATCCACGAGCGGGCCAATCGGCTGGTGCGGTGGACCGGGCTGGACGAGACCCTGGCCAATGCAATTGTCGACGGGCTCTACAAGATGCTCGCTGAGAGCATGATCGACCCCGATCACCCGCTGCGCCGCAAGATCGAGGAAGGGCTCGACGATCTGGCTGACCGCCTGCTCCACGATCCGGCAATGCAGGAGCGGGTGGCCAAGCTCAAGGACGAGATCCTGGCCAATCCGGCGATGACCCGCTGGCTGGACGGCATGTGGGAGCGGATGCGCTCGGCCCTGTTGCGCGCCGCGCGCGATCCTCAAGGCGCCTTGTCGGGCCAGTTCGGGGCGAGTCTCGCCGAGCTGGGCGGCGCACTTCAGCGTGACCGGCGACTGCAGGACCTGGTCAATCGTTTCGCCCGGCGCACGCTGGTCGGCATCGCCTCGCGTTATGGCGGTGAGATTGTTCGGCTGGTGTCGGAAACGGTCCGGCGGTGGGATGCGCGCACCGTCACCGACCGGATAGAAAGTGCGGTGGGCCGCGACCTGCAGTTCATCCGGATCAACGGAACTCTGGTGGGCGGCCTGGTCGGGGTGGCGATCCATGCTGCCGACCGGCTGTTGTGAGCGCTGCCCCTAATACAGGCGGGGCAACACCGTTCCTTGTAACCGAACGGCTTGAGCTGTGGCAGCCGGTGGTGTCGGATCTGGCCGAAATGCACGCGCTGAGCGACGATCAGGAGACGCGCCGCTTCCTCGGCCCCGATCCTGAGTGCATGGCCGACAGCTTCGCCCGGCTGATGCGGACCGGCGGCACATGGCAGTTCTATGGCTACGGCAACCTGATGCTGCGGTTCAGGAGCAGCCCCGAAATCGTTGGCAACTGCGGCGTGTTCCACAGCTGGCGCGGGTTCGGCCGGGGGATGGACGATGTGGCGGAAGCGGGCTGGATCGTCAGCCGCGCGTATTGGGGCCAGGGCCTGGCCGGCGAGGCGATGCGCGCGATTCTCGCCTGGTTTGAAGAAACCCACGGTCCGCAGCGGATCACCTGCATGATCGAGGACGGGCATACGGTTTCGGACCGGTTGGCGCGGCGGCTGGGATTCCGCCCTTATGGTCGCCACCGTCTGGCCGAAGACGAGGCAAGCCTGGTGTTTTATGAGCGCTTGGCCAAGATGTCGGGAACCGTCTGAACTTTTTGTCGGTCGCTGCCCGGCCTGCGGCTCGCCTCTCTATAATGCAGCCATGGCCACCATCGAACTCTGCCCCAAACGGCATCTGTCGCGCAAGGCGTCCCCTGCGGACACTGCGGCTGTGCTTGTGGCGCCCGTTAGCCGGGAGGTTTCAAGCACCAGTCAAACCGGCGATGAAGGGGGTGAATTGCTCTCAGTTGCGCGGTGCCTCTATTACGCCATGCTCGATCTGCTCGCCGGCAGCGACGATCCCGGGCGCGATAGTCATCGCCTGACCGATCCCTTGCGCCGGGTGGTCGGGGAGGATCGCACTCTGGCTGGTCAGGCGGACTGTGCCCGGATCGCCGCCGCGCTGGTGTCTGACGATCCCAATGCCGCACTCGACGCTTGCCGCCACGCAGTGCGCCGCGCCAGCCTGGCCGCTCGTGAATAAGCGCTAATCCCTAAGGGCGATGGCGGCAAACCTTCATCCGGGCAAGATTATCCCTGCGATGACCCCTCCGCATTCCGGGGCGGGATCGTGGGGAGGGCTGCAATGTCCGCGACCAGCGACGCTCTTGAAAGCCAAGTCGGCGCGATCAAGGCGATTGTCGAAGCCGCCAGTCCACTCGGGCTGCTGCCGCGTCAGCGCACCCAGATCGATCGGCACTACGCTCGCCTGCTACGCCTGATTGCGCCGCGCGTTCGCCATTTTATCCGCGCTTACGGATTGTTCGATCACAACGAGGACGCCGAACAGGCCTGCGCCATCGGGCTGTTCCGGGCAATCGAGGCCTATGACAGAGACAAGGCGCGCTTCACCACTTTCCTCAACTGGCAGTTGCGCGGCGAACTGCAGAGCCTGCGCTTTCGGCTGCGGTATGACACGCGCGAATCGGCGCGCAAGGTCGGCGCGGTGACGCTGTCCTACGATGCGCTGTGCGAGGCGGGAGAACAGAGCGCGCTACTCGATACCCAGGCGCTGGGCCGCACCGAAGCTCTAGCCGCCGACGCGCTGGCGCGGCGGGCCTGCGGGACTTTGGTGGAAGACTACATGGGTTCGCTGCGGACCGCAGCACTGGCCCGGCGCAATCGCCGGTCGCCCCCGCGCGGGGCTGAGTGGAACTGCCCCGGAACGATAGACCCGCTGGAAATCGCACGGCTCGAAGCCCGGCTCCTGCGCGAGCGCGCGATCGTCACAGCCTATATGGTGGGTGACGCCGAGGATTGTCCGGCCGATGGACCGACCGCAGGCGTTACCGCCGAGCAGGCCCGTCAAATCGCTCGCCGCGCTATCCGCGCGATTGCCGCCAGCGCCCGCGGCAACCCGCGGTTCGATCCCGACGCGTTGGCCTGGAATCCGCGGTTGGCGGTGCATTGATCTTGACTAGAGCTTCCCGGTCAACTCCGGCACCAGCGTGAACAGGTCCCCGACCAGGCCGATATCCGCCACCTGGAAGATCGGGGCGTCCTCGTCCTTGTTGATGGCGATGATCGTCTTGGAGTCCTTCATTCCGGCCAGATGCTGGATCGCGCCCGAGATGCCGACCGCGATATAGACCTGGGGGGCGACGATCTTGCCGGTCTGGCCGACCTGGTAATCGTTGGGGACGTAGCCAGCATCCACCGCAGCGCGGCTGGCACCGACGCCTGCACCAAGCTTATCCGCCAAAGGTATGATGATCTGCTGAAAAGTCTCGGCGTCCTTGAGCGCACGGCCGCCCGAGACGATGACCTTGGCGCTGGTCAGTTCAGGACGCTCGCTCTTGGCGATTTCGGCGCTGACGAAGCTTGAGAGGCCAGCATCGCCAGGGCCCGAAACGCTCTCGACACTGGCCGAGCCGCCTGCGGTCGCGGCCTTGGCAAAGGCGGTGCCGCGCACGGTAATGACCAGCTTGGGATCGCTCGATTCGACCGTGGCGATGGCGTTGCCGGCATAGATTGGCCGAGTGAAGGTCTTGGGACCTTCGACCGACAGGATGTCCGAAATCTGCATCACGTCGAGCAGCGCGGCGACGCGCGGGGCGATGTTTTTGGCTGTAGTCGTGGCCGGGGCGACGAAGGCGTCGTATCCGGCCATCAGCCCGACGATCAGCGGCGCGACGTTCTCCGCCAGGGCGTGGCCATAGGCGGGATCGTCGGCCTTGAGCACCTTGCTCACGCCCGCGATCTTGGCCGCAGCCTGCGCTGCGCCATCGCAATCGGCGCCCGCGACCAGCGCGGTGACTTCGCCGATTTGTCCGGCAGCCGTCACTGCAGCGAGCGTGGCGTCCTTGACCGTTGCGTTATCGTGTTCGACCCAGACCAGCGTGTTCATGGATTTATCCTGTGAAGTGTAAAGTGCGGACGGAGCGGGATCAGGCGATCCCCAGCTCCTTCATCTTGGCGATCAGCGCGTCGACATTGGCTACTTTGATCCCCGCCACACGCACCGGCGGCTCACCGACCTTGAGTGTCTTGAGGCGCGGGGTGGTATCGACACCGTAATCTTCGGGCGTTTTTTGCAACAAGGGCTTGGACTTGGCCTTCATGATGTTGGGCAGCGAAGCATAGCGCGGCTCATTCAGGCGCAAGTCGGTGGTGACGATTGCGGGCAGGGTGAGCTTGACCGTCTCCAGTCCACCGTCGACCTCGCGGGTGACAGTAACCGAATCGCCTTCGATCGTCACGGCATTGGCAAACGTGCCCTGCGGGCGCCCCATCAGCGCGGCGAGCATCTGGCCGGTCTGGTTGCTGTCATCGTCGATTGCCTGCTTGCCCAGGATGATCAGCCCGGGGTGTTCCTCGTCAGCCACACCCTTGAGGATCTTGGCGACGGCCAAGGGCTCGACCGGGTCATCGGTCTGCACCAGGATCGCGCGGTCGATGCCCATGGCCAGCGCGGTGCGCAGGGTTTCAGTGGCTTTGGCCGGCCCGATCGACACCGCGATGGTCTCGGTCACAACGCCTTTGGTCTTGAGGCGCAAAGCTTCTTCCACCGCGATCTCGTCGAACGGGTTCATGCTCATCTTGACGTTGGCGAGATCGACGCCGCTGCCGTCGGATTTGACCCGCGGTTTGACGTTGTAATCGATCACCCGCTTAACGCAGACCAGGGCTTTCATTTCGCTTCAAGCCTTTCTCAAATGCAGCCACAGCTTTGCTGAGCGCGGTTATTCCTATGTCGGCGCGGGGTCTTCGACAAGCTCTGGCTGAGCGGATCTTGGTAGCTTGCCTGGAACCGCAAGTCCCGCTCATCCTGCGCCCGACGAAGGACCCGCGCAATTTTGGCCTCAAGCCGCCTTTTTCACTTCCGCCACGATCTTCTTCGCTGCGTCGCCAAGATCCGAGGCCGAGACGATGGCCAGGCCCGAGTTTTCGAGGATGGCCTTACCCTGCTCCACGTTCGTCCCTTCGAGGCGCACCACCAGCGGGACCGACAGGTTTACGTCCCTGGCTGCGGCGACAATGCCGTCGGCGATGACGTCACATTTCATGATTCCGCCGAAGATGTTGACCAGAATGCCCTTCACCGCGGGATCCTTGAGGATGATCTTGAACGCTGCGGTGACCTTTTCCTTGGTCGCCCCGCCGCCGACGTCGAGGAAGTTGGCCGGGAATTCACCGTTCAGCTTGATGATGTCCATCGTCGCCATGGCCAGGCCGGCGCCGTTGACCATGCAGCCGATGTTCCCGTCGAGCTTGATGTAGGCGAGGTCGTATTTGCTCGCCTCGACCTCGGCCGGGTCTTCCTCGCTCTCGTCGCGCAGCGCTTCGACGTCGGGGTGGCGGTAGAGCGCATTGGCATCGAAGCTCATCTTGGTGTCGAGGACCAGCAGCTTGGCTGTCCCAGAAGCATCGGGGTTCGTTGCCACCAGTGGATTGATCTCGAGCATCGCGCAGTCGAGTGCGACGAAGGCGTCATACAGCTGCCTGGCGACCAGTTGCGCCTGCTTGTTGAGATCGCCCTTGAGCTTGAGCGCAAAGGCTACCGCGCGGCCGTGGTGGGGCATGAAGCCTTGCGCGGGATCGATGGTGATGGTGGTGATCTTCTCGGGCGTGGAATGCGCCACTTCCTCGATGTCCATGCCGCCCTCGGTCGAGGCGACCACGGCGATGCGTCCGGACACCCGATCGACCAGCAGGGCCAGATAGAATTCCTTGGCGATATCGACGCCGTCGGTGACGTAGAGCCGGTTGACCTGCTTGCCCGCCGGGCCGGTCTGGATCGTGACCAGCGTATTGCCGAGCATTTCCCTGGCATCGCTTTCGACCTCATCGAGCGACTTGGCCAGGCGCACGCCGCCCTTGGCGTCGGGGCCAAGCTCGACATACTTGCCCTTGCCGCGTCCGCCGGCGTGGATCTGCGCTTTGACCACATAGAGCGGCCCGGGAAGCTGCCTGGCTCCGGCGACGGCTTCCTCGACGGAGAGCGCGGCATGGCCGGCGGGGATGGCGACGCCGAACTGGGCCAGCAGCTCCTTGGCCTGGTATTCATGGATGTTCATGCTTGAAGGCTTTCGCTGATGGCGCGCCGTGCCGACGATTGTGCGGTGCCGCATAAGCATAGACTTGGCGGCTTGAAAAGTCCCGGCGGGCAGCGCATGTCGCGAAATCGATGATCGACCGCATCCGCCTCGAAGCGATCGTCCGCGAAGCCGGGCGGATCGCGCTCGATGCCTGGCCCGGCAATGGCCATGCGCCAGACGTGTGGGAAAAGGCCCCGGGCGATCCGGTGACCGCCGCTGACCTGGCGGTCGACCGTTTTCTGCGCCGCGAACTGACCGCGCTGCTGCCCGCTGCTGGCTGGCTATCCGAGGAATCGGTCGACGCGCCCGAGCGGCTGGGGGCGGACGGGCTGGGCAGCGGACTGCTGTGGCTGGTCGATCCGATCGACGGGACGCGCGATTTTATTCGCGGGCGCAAGGGCTGGGCGGTGTCGGTCGCGTTGGTCAGCGCCGGGCGGCCTTTGCTCGGAATGCTCTGCGCCCCGGCACGCGACGAGTTCTGGCTGGGCGAGTCGGGGCGCGGTAGCTGGCGAAATGGCGTGACCTTGCAGGCTACCCGGCGAAAAATACTGACCGGATCGCGGGTGCCTGCCGATGCGCTGGGGCGTGAGGACTTCGATCTGACTCTGGTGGAAAAGCCGAATAGCATTGCCTTGCGTATCGCCATGGTCGCTGCCGATGAGGCTGATTTGCTGGCGACTTTACGCTGGGGCTGGGAATGGGACATCGGCGCCGCCGCCCTGATTGCGCGCGAGGCGGGGGCGCGCGTGACCGACGCATTTGGCCAGCCGCTCAACTACAACAAACGCGATCCACGGGCGTTTGGCGTGCTGGTGACCGCGCCTGCGATCCATGAGGCAGCGGTTGAGCGGTTGGCGGAGCGAGCGAAGCGGCTGGCAAAGTGAATTCACCTCCTGCCAACCTCGGCTAGGCAGCACGCTGCCAAGCCTGCGTATCCCTCACCCATCACGGGGGAGGGATTGAATAACGCCCTCGTTGAGGGATGGTGGGTGCGGCTACCGAAACTCTACCTTTGCCTCTGCCGTGCTGCCTGCACGTCGTCCTGGCTGACCGGCACGATCTTGATCTCAACCCGGCGGTTCTTCGCCCGACCCTCGGGGGTATCGTTGCTGGCGACGGGCATGGTCTCGCCAAAGCCCTGGCTGCGGATGCGCGCCGAGGAGACCTGCTGCGTGCTCAGATAATTGGCCACGGTCCGCGCACGGTTTTCTGAAAGGGTCTGGTTGAACGCTTCCGAGCCTGTCGAATCGGTGTGGCCGTAGACATCAATCAGGCTGTCGGGATACTGGTTGAGGCTTTGGCTGACATTGACGAGCACGTTGCGGAACTGCGGGCGCAGCGCTGAGCTGCCAACGTCGAAAGTAACGCCTTCGGGCAGATTGACCAGGATTGCCTGGCCGTTGTCGGTGGGGCTGACGTCAATCCCGGTGCCGGCAGTCTTCTCGCGCAGCTCCTTGATTTGCTGGTCCATCTTGTAACCGATTACGCCACCGGCAACACCGCCGATGCCCGCGCCGATAATACGTCCGGTGCTGCCGCCGATCAGGCCACCGAGCACGCCGCCCGCCAGCACTCCGCCAACGCCGCCAAGCGCGGTGCGCGAGACCTTGCGCTCGCCGGTGTTGGGATCGGTGACGCAGGCCGAGACGGTCAGCAGCGACAGCGTTGCGGCGGCAGAAACAAGAAGGCGCGATCTGGACATGGGTTTCTCCCTAATGAGTTCTGGCAGACAGGATTGGAGGCAATTTCCTGAACGAAAGACGAACCACGCGCGCTTCGGTTCCCTCATCAAGCCCGCTTCGCCTTTGCTCGATGATCTGCTAGACACCTTCGGGTGACGCCGTTTCCCTGGACCGATGTCCTCATCATTGCCGGGCTGATCCTGCTCAACGGCCTGTTTTCCATGTCGGAACTGGCGATCGTTTCGGCGCGCACGCCGCGCCTGCGGATCGCGGCGGAGCGTGGCAGCGGGGGGGCCAAGCTCGCCATTGCGCTTGCTTCGAACCCGGGTAAATTTTTGTCCACTGCGCAGATCGGCATCTCGCTGGTGGCGATCATTGCCGGGGCTTTCTCGGGATCGCGCCTGGGAGGGCCACTGGCCGAGCGGCTGATGCTGATCGGGGTCGCGGCCAAATATGCCCAGAACGTCGGGTTTGCCCTGGCCATCGCCGGGACCACTTTCGCCAGCCTGGTCATCGGCGAACTGGTCCCCAAGCAACTCGCCTTGCGCGCGGCCGAGCCGATCGCGATCGTCGCGGCACGGCCGATGGCCTTCATCGCCAAGGCCACCGCGCCGTTCGTGTGGGTGCTGGATCGTTCATCCGGGCTGATCCTGCGGCTGGTCGGGATGCGCCATTCGGGTGAGGCCGGGGTCACCGCCGAAGAGCTCCAGATGATCTTCGCCGAGGCCACCCGTCATGGCGTGATCGAGGAAGACGAGCGCGCGATCATGACCGGGATCATGCGCCTGGCCGACCGCCCGGTGCGCGAATTGATGACCCCGCGCACCGAACTTCACTGGATCGACCGCAATGCCAGCACGGCCGAGGTTCGCGCCCGGATCAAGGACAGCCCGCACTCGCTGCTGGCGGTTGCCGATGGCTCGCCCGACCGGATTGTCGGCGTGGTCAAGGTGCGTGATGTGCTGGCGGTGCTGCTGGCGGGCCGCGAACTCCAGATCGCGCGGCTGATGAAGAAGGCCGAGGTCATCCCCGACCAGCTCGACGCGATGGACGCGCTCCGCCTGCTTCAGCAGTCGGGCGTCTCGATGGCGCTGGTTCATGACGAATACGGGCACCTGGAAGGCGTGGTGACCCCGGCAGACTTGCTCGCGGCGATCGTCGGCAACTTCGTCAGCCATCAGGACGCCGGCGATGTGCCGATGATCGTCGAGCGCGAGGACCGATCGTTGCTGATTGCTGGAGCCCTGCCCGCCGATGCTTTGGCCGATCGCCTGGGCATCGACCTGCCCGACGACCGCGACTATGCGACTGCGGCGGGCTTTGCGCTATCGGTGCTCAAGCGGCTTCCGGTCGAGGGCGAACACTTCACCGAACAGGCCTGGCGCTTCGAGATCGTCGACATGGACGGGCGCAAGATCGACAAGCTGCTGGTCAGTGCCGTGCCAGAGCGGGCTAGCGAGACCGGCTAGGCTCCTTTCCCGTAGGGAGAAGAGCGCGCGGTTTATTTCCCCGGAACCACTGCCTGGGCTTCGCGGCCGTCGCCTTGGGGGGCGGAAACGATATCGCGAGTGACATCGCCCTTGGCCACCGTATTGGTGCCCGGATCGCCGACGTTCGAGCGAATTCCCGGAGCGGCTGCGCCGGCACGGTTGAGCGTGCTGGTCTCCACTGCCGAACGCGGGGAAGTGCCGCCGAACAATGCGTCGAGCGTCTGCTGCTGGGTGGTCGTATCGCCGGGGCGCGGCGCGCCGGGGGCGGGCGGGACCAGCGCGAAATCGGGCGGGACCACCAGCGGAGCCTGACGCTGGACCGCGAATTCGTCGGGCCGGCCACGATTGAACAGCCCGCCGCCCGCTCCGCAACCGCCCAGCAGAGTGGTGCCGGCAAGCGCGATGATCAGGCCAGATTTGATGCGGCCAAATTGGATAGGCCCAGATTCGATAAGCATAGTCTCAAGTCTCCGGGGCGGTATCGACCGCTGGCAGGTTATGGGGCGGCTTTTCGCGCGAAAGGAACGAACGGGCAAGGATTATCAGGACTCCCAGCGTGATCGCCGCATCGCTGAGGTTGAAAATCAGGAACGGGCGCCACGCGCCGAAATGGAGGTCGGCGTAATCGACCACATAGCCCAGCATCGCGCGGTCGCGGATATTGCCCAGCGCCCCGCCCAGCACCAGCCCCAGCGCAATAATCTCGCCCAGCGCCTTTTCGCGCAGCAGCCAGACGAACACGAACAGCGCAATGGCCGCCGTCAGCGCGACCAGCAGCCAGCGCGATTGCTCCGAATCGGCAGTGAGCATCCCCAGCGAGACGCCGCGATTCTCGGTCCAGGTGAAGCGGAAAAACGGCAGCACCTCGATCATCCCGCGTTCGACCAGCCGCAGCGGCACCATCATCGCCCACTTGATTGCCTGATCCGCCAGGAAAATAAGCGCGGCGAGCGCGAGGCCGATCGAGCGGTTGCGGGTGGCGGGGGTCATAAAGCCGCGTCCATGGCGGAGACGACATTGTCACAACGTGAACACAGCTCGCCATCGGAAGTGACTTCGGGGAGGTGCCGCCAGCAGCGGCCGCATTTGTGGTGGGGGGTGCGGGTGACAGTCAGGGTGTTACCATCCGATACCGACGACACAATCGCGTATTCGGCTAGCAAATCATAATTTAGGCACACCAGCCCTTGCATTCGATTTGCCAAATCTTTTTGAGGATAGATCACCGCTGCTTCCAGCCCTGACCCAATTAGTTTCTCGCGTCGAAGTGGCTCAACGGCCTCTAAAATTTCTGCGCGTGCTACTATCATCGGCATCATCCAGTCAGCGATTTGTGGATCGTGCCAATGTCCTGTAAATGCATCTAACTCCTGAAAATGAATGCTTTCCCTTCCTGGGTAACGCGACTGCCACACCTCTTCAGCGGTAAAAACTAATACGGGCGCGACATAGCGAATGAGCCACTCAAATACGATATCAAGGACCTGCCGATACGCTGTACGGGACGATGTAGTGGCGTCATCGCAATATAGGCAATCTTTCCGAATATCGAAAAATAAAGAAGATAAAACTTCATTGCAGAAATCGCTTAAACTTCGTGTATAAGTATTGAAATCTAAGTTTTCGATAGCTTCCTTTATGTCGCAATCAAGATGGAAAAGTTGATTTAGGACATAACGTTCAAGTTCAGGGAGCTTGTTAACCGGAATATCAGATTTTTCATAACCCTCCAGCGCACCCAGCAGATAGCGGAACGTGTTCCTCAGCTTGCGGTACTGGTCGGCCACGCCCTTGAGGATCTCGTCACCGATGCGGTGGTCTTCGGTATAGTCGACCGACAGTGCCCACAGCCGGATGATGTCTGCGCCGTTGGTCTCCATGACCTTGAGCGGGCTGATCGTGTTGCCCAGTGACTTGGACATCTTCATGCCCTTGGCGTCCATGGTGAAGCCGTGGGTCAGCACCGCTTTGTACGGCGCGCGGCCGCGCGTGGCGCAGCTTTCGAGCAGCGAGGACTGGAACCAGCCGCGATGCTGGTCGCTGCCTTCGAGATACAGGTCGGCGGGGGCGGAAAGCTCCGGCCAGCGCCCCGATTCGAGCACGAAGGCATGGGTGCAGCCGCTATCGAACCACACGTCGAGAATGTCGGTGACGCGCTCGTAGTCCTCGGCCTGGTACTCATTGCCGAGGTATTCCTGCGCGCGGTCCTCGCTCCAGGCATCGACTCCGCCAAGGCGGATCGCGGCGACAATCCGCGCGTTGACCGCAGGATCGGCGAGGTACTGGTTGGTGCCCTTCTTCACGAACAACGCGATCGGCACTCCCCACGCGCGCTGGCGTGAAAGCACCCAGTCGGGGCGGCCAGCGACCATCGAGCGGATCCGGTTCTCGCCCTTTTCGGGCACCCAGCGGGTGGCGGAAATGGCGGTGAGGGCAGTTTGGCGGAGGGTAGAGACCCCTCCACCAGCCTGCGGCCCGCTGGCGTAGCCGGCGGTGGAGGGGTTGCGCTCAACATCCATCGGCACGAACCATTGCGGCGTGCAGCGATAGATCACTTTGGCTTTGGAACGCCATGAATGCGGGTAGCTGTGCTTGTAATCGGCCGAAGCCGCCAGCAGCCCGCCAGCGGCGCGCAAGGCCTCGCAGATCGGCCCATCGGGGGCGTTGAACTTGGCGTTGATGACTGAGCCTTGGCCGGGCAGCCAGGCCCAGTCGGCACGATATTTGCCATCGGCCTCGACCGCGAAGACCGGTTCGATGCCGTATTGCTTGCACAGCGCAAAATCGTCCTCGCCGTGATCGGGCGACATATGGACCAGCCCGGTGCCGGTGTCGGTGGTGACAAAGTCGCCGGGCAGAAACGGACGCGGTTTGGCAAAGAACCCGCCGAGGTGGTGCATCGGGTGGCGGGCGATGGTTCCGGCGAGGTCGGAGCCTTTGAATGTAACCGAAGCATTTCCAATCAAGACATGTAGCGAGCAATTCCACCGGCGTTCGATTTCAGGAATCAAATTTACTGCGACAACGATTGATCTGCCGGAATGTTCAGGATGTGGCTGCCCACTTTGCCCACTGATCTGGCAAAGCCGATAATCAACCTCCGGCCCATAAGCCAAAGCCTGGTTCACCGGGATCGTCCACGGCGTCGTCGTCCAGATCACCGCATAAGCGCCCTTGAGCGCTTCGATCGGCGACTCGACAATCTTGAACGCCACATCCACCTGCGTCGAGACGATATCCTCGTACTCGACCTCCGCCTCGGCCAAGGCGGTCTTTTCCACTGGCGACCACATCACCGGCTTGGCCCCGCGATACAATTGCCCGCTCTCGGCGAATTTCATCAGCTCGGCGACGATGGTGCCTTCGGCCTCGGGGTCCATCGTCAGGTAGGGCTTGTCCCAGTTGCCGAGCACGCCCAGCCGCTTGACCTGCTCGCGCTGCACGTCGACCCACTGCTGGGCGTAAGCGCGGCATTCGGCGCGGAATTCGATCGGGTCGACCTGATCCTTGTCGAGCTTCTTCTTGCGGTACTGCTCCTCAACCTTCCATTCGATTGGCAGGCCGTGGCAGTCCCAGCCGGGCACATAGGGCGCGTCCTTGCCGAGCAGGCTCTGCGTGCGGCAGACCATGTCCTTGAGGATGTGGTTGAGCGCGTGGCCGATGTGCATATCGCCGTTGGCATAGGGCGGCCCATCGTGAAGGATGAACTTATCGCGGCCTGCGCGCGCCTCGCGCAGCCGGGCGTAGAGGTCCTGCTCCTGCCAGCGGGCGAGGATATGCGGCTCCTTCTGGGGGAGGCCGGCTTTCATCGGGAACTCGGTCTTCGGCAGGAAGACGGTGTCTCTGTAATCGCGCTTTTCGGTCATTATGCGGCGGCGCTTAGGAGTTTCCGGGCCTGCGCGCAATCCAGCTCCATCTGTGCCTGCAGCGCCTCCAGACTGTCAAACTTCGCCTCTGGCCGGAGGAAGTGACGCAAGGCAACCGCGATCTCCTGGCCATAGAGATCGCCGGAAAAGTCGAAGAAATAAGTCTCAAGCAGTTCGATCGGCGGATCGAAGCTGGGGCGGATGCCAAGGTTGGCGGCGCCTGGGAACACCTGCCCGTCCGCAAGCCGCCCGGTTACCGCATAGATCCCGTAGCGCGGGCGCAGGTAGTTGCCGAGCGTCAGGTTGGCGGTGGGATAGCCGATGGAGCGGCCCAGCTGGGCCCCGTGCTCGACCATGCCGCTGATCGCAAAGGGCCGGGTCAGTAGGCGGGTGGCGGTGGCGCAATCGCCCGCCTGGAGCGCGGCGCGGATCCGGCTTGAGCTGATCGGGCCCTCAGCATCGAGTACCGCACCGACGGTTCGCACCGCCAGGCCGAGCGGCGCGCCCAGTTCGGCGAGCACTTGCGGGTTGCCGCCGCGATCCTTGCCGAAAGTGAAATCCTCGCCGGTGACCACCCCGGTCGCGCCGATCCATTCGACGATTACGTCCCTGGCCCATCGCTCGGCGGTCATTGCCGCCATGGCCGCGTCGAAATGGAACACCAGCATGGCATCGGCCCCGGCGGCAGCGAAAAGCTCGGCGCGCTGGTCGAGCGTGGTCAGGCGGAAGGGTGCGGCGTCGGGGACGAAATAGCGCCGGGGATGGGGATCGAAAGTGGCGACTATGCACGGGCGGCGTTCTGCTTTGGCCCAGGCCAGCGCCTCGCTGACCACCGCCTGATGACCCAGGTGGAAGCCGTCGAAGTTACCCAGCGCCAGGATCGCGCCGCGCAAGTTTTCGGGGATCGGCTGACGCGCGTCGAGGCGGATCATGCGGGCGCGAGCTCGCGCTTGAGCGTCACGAAAGCGAAAGCGGGGCGGGTGGCTTCTGCAGGGTGTTCCGCGCGCGCGACTTCCTGCCAGCCTTCGCCCAGCGGGGGCATGACAGTATCGCCGGCGAAGTCGCCATGGACTTCGGTCAGCTCGATCCGGGTGGCGTGGGGCAGGGCGAGGGCGAACACTTCCGCCCCGCCGATCACCACGACATGGGCGGCATTGGCCAACACCAGTGCGGCTTCGAAGCTGGGCGCGATTTCGACTTCGTCGTGCTGCCACGCGGCATCGCGGGTGATGACGATATGGCGGCGACCGGGCAGCACGCCAGGCAGCGAATCGAAGGTTTTGCGGCCCATGATCATCGGAGTGCCCGTGGTTACCGTCTTGAAGTGGCGCAGATCTGCCGGGATATGCCACGGCAAAGCTCCGCCCGCACCGATCGTACCGTTGCGGGCCATCGCAACCACCAGGAAGATCTCGCGCGCGCCGCTCATGTCAGCGCCAGCCGGGTGACGTGGCCCATCTTGCGCCCGGGGCGGGCCGCGGCCTTGCCATAGAGGTGGAGGTGGTTGGCGGGGTCGGCGAGAATTACCGCCCAGTCCTCGGCCGCGTCACCGATGACGTTGCGCATCTCCACGCCCTTGGCGGCAAGCGATGTGGCCCCCAGCGGCAGGCCACAAATGGCGCGGATGTGATTCTCGAACTGGCTGGTGACCGCGCCTTCAATGGTCCAGTGGCCCGAATTGTGGACCCGCGGCGCCATCTCGTTGAACACCGGACCCGCCGGGGTGGCGAAGAATTCGCAGCACAGCACGCCGACATAGTCCAGCGCTTCGGCGATCTTGCGGGCCAGTTCGCGCGCTGCGGGGACTTGCGCGGCGACTAAAGAAGACGTCGGAAGAGTGGAGCGGGCAAGGATGCCGTGGTGGTGGACGTTCTGCGGTGAATCCCAGAAGCGCAGGTCGCCGTCGTGGCCGCGGCACAGGAGCACCGAGAATTCGGCCTCGAACGCGACGAAGCCTTCGTAAACCATCGCGGTGGCGGGCAGTTCGGGTAAGGCGTAGGCGCTATCAATCCGCCACTGGCCCTTGCCGTCATAGCCCTCGCGGCGGGTCTTGAGGATGCCGGGGGTGCCGATCCGGGCGATCGCCTCGGCCAGTTGGTCGGGAGTGTCGACCGGGGCGAATGGCGCAGGGGTACCGCCCAGGCTTATGGCGAACTGCTTCTCCGCCAGCCGGTCCTGCGCACATTCGAGCGCGCGCGGGTGGGGCAGCAGGGGGACTGTGCCGAGAGCCGCCAGCGGCGCGACGGGCACGTTCTCGAACTCGTAGGTCACCACCGCGCAGTCGGCAGCAAAGCGGGCCATGGCCGTGGCATCGCTCCATGCAGCGGCGGTGAAAGTGGCGCAGACGTCCTGGGCGATGGAGTCCGCCTCGGGCGCATAGACATGGACCCGGTAACCCAATTGCGCCGCAGCCATGGCCAGCATCCGTCCAAGCTGACCGCCGCCAAGGATGCCGATGGTTTCGCCGGGGGGGATCATGTTGGGCTGGTGCTGCGTGCTGGCATAGCCTTTACGCTGGCCGTTCCGCCACGCCGGCCGACTGCGCCGCGCGATAGGCCTTGAGGCGCTCGCCCAGCGCGGGATCGGACAGCGCGAGGATCGCAGCGGCGAGCAGCCCGGCGTTGGTCGCCCCGGCCTCGCCGATCGCCAGCGTGCCCACCGGAATGCCCGCAGGCATCTGGACGATCGAGAGCAGGCTATCCTGGCCCGACAGCGCTTTGCTTTGCACCGGCACGCCCAGCACCGGCAGGTGGGTCATTGCCGCGACCATGCCCGGCAGATGCGCTGCTCCGCCCGCACCGGCGATGATTACCTGGAAGCCTTCGTCCGCTGCGCCCTGGGCAAAGCGCACCAGCCGAGCAGGGGTGCGGTGAGCCGAGACAATCCGCGCGTCATAGGCCACGCCCAGCGTGTCGAGCGCGTCGGCCGTGCAGCGCATGGTCCCCCAATCGGACTGGCTGCCCATGACGATAGCGACGGGCGCCGTCATCGATCCGCCAGATAGTAGCGCTCGCGCGTCGACAGGCCGTCGTTCAATTCATAGACGATCGGCTGGCCGGTGGGGATTTCAAGACCGGTGATCTCATCGTCGGAAATGCCCGACAGGTGCTTGACCAGTGCGCGCAGCGAATTGCCGTGGGCGGCGATCAGCACGCGCTGGCCGGCCTGCAGCATCGGCACGATCGCGCTGTCGTAATAGGGCAGGACGCGGGCGATGGTGTCCTTGAGGCTCTCGGTCGAGGGGATTGCGATCCCGGCATAGCGCGGGTCGCTGGCCAGATCGAACTCCGATCCCGCCTCGAGCAGCGGCGGTGGAATATCGAAGCTGCGGCGCCAGATCTTGACCTGCGCCTCGCCATGGCGAGCGGTTGTCTCGGCCTTGTCGAGTCCGGTCAGCCCGCCATAGTGGCGCTCGTTGAGGCGCCAGTCCTTCGTCTCCGGAATCCACACCCGCCCGGCGCTTTCCAGCGCCAGATGCAGCGTGCGGATGGCGCGGGTCTGGAGCGAGGTGAACGCCACATCGGGCAGCATCGCCATGTCTGCAAGGAGACGCCCGGCGGCCCGCGCCTCGTCTTCGCCCTTGGCCGTAAGATCGACGTCCCACCAGCCGGTGAAGCGGTTTTCCAGGTTCCACTGGCTCTGGCCGTGGCGGATCAGGATCAGTTGCGGCATCGGATACTCTAGCGCGGGCCAAGGCCCCGAAGGGAAGTGCTTGAGCGCCTAGCTTTTCGTGTCCGGTTTGGGAAGGGTGGGATCGGTGTTGGCCTGGAATGCGCGGGCTCCCATCTCACGAGACTGCGCCTTGCGGCGTTTCAGGTTCTCGCGCAGCTTGGTGGCAAGGCGTTGTTCGCGGCTGGGCTGTGGATCGTCGGGCATAGTGCTCTCGTGCCTCAAGGCTTGACCATGACGCAAGCCCCGGCTTGACAAAGCCTGCCCTCCAGCCAATAGCGCCCCCCGCCCGACCGGTCACGACGCGCAGTTTGCGTCCACCCGTCGGAGCTGCCGGAAATGGTAGGCTGCTGTAGCTCAGTGGTAGAGCGCATCCTTGGTAAGGCTGAGGTCGGGAGTTCAATCCTCCCCAGCAGCACCATTTCTGGCGAGGCTTTCCCGAGAGGCGAGGCTTTCACGAGATTGGGAGCCGTGCGTCCCGTGCCGGGGAGGGTCTTGAGCCTACAATCCCAGATCCTTGATCGGGCCGTCGAAATTGCCGCCCAGCATAGCACTGGCCGTGGCCAGCTTGTCCGCCGGGGCATCGTCGAGGTAGCCGTCGATGATCCGCTGGTAGTTGCTGATCAGGCCCTCGATCTGCTGCGAAAGCCGCATGAACTCGAAACCCTTGGCGTGCAGGCCCAGTTGCTGGATCGGGATGTTCGAATAATCCTGGCGAGGAATCGGGGGGAACTGGTCGCTGTCGTAGGGCAGCATGACGGGCTCCATCGGCACCTCGGGCTCCTCGCCTTCTGGGAACTGGGTTAGCGACCACAGTTCGAACAGGCAGCTTTCCGGGCCGAGCGGGCGGATTCGGTAGCTGGCCATGCTCGAAAGAAACGGCAGCAGGAAATAATGCGGGAAGAAGAATTCGACCGCATTGATCGGATCGCTGACCGCCAGCGCGTTGAGGTCGGGCGTTGCCTCGCCGCGGGCGCGGCCGTCGGTCATGACCTGATGGTTGAGCATACCGTACCAGTGCATCACCGCCTGGCCCGGATCCTCGGGCAACATGGCTTCGACAGCGAGCAGTTTGCGTGCCGATTCGACGTCTTTGGCATGGCACATCCCGGCCATGCCTTCGCTGAGCAATTCCAGATGCTTGACCTGTGCATGGATGTTGTCGCGCACGGTCAGCGCCGGGGAGGGCGGATTGGCCAGGCCCGTTTCCTGCCCATACATCGTATTGTACAGCCCGCTGGCGGCGTGATGCAGCTGCGGGTGGGTGCGCATCACGTGGTAGCCTTCCATGAAGGCTTCCATCGCGATCTTCCAGTTGGCGGGAAGGACCGTGGCGTACCACCATTCGCTGCGCATCTTGTCGACCTGGTATTTGTCGAGTCGGTCGGCAATTGGCCCCAAAGTCTGGCGCAGCGGCGCCGCATCATCGTCGTGGTTGATAAAGGCGCAGCCGCCCCACAGCTCGACCCGGCACCTCCGCAGGGCGAGGTCAGTCTGGTCCAGCTGGCTTTCGCTGAACATGTGGCGGCCGTAGACGAAAGTGCTCTGACCATCCATGTTCCAGCGCCAGCCGTGGAACGGGCAGACCAGACCCTGCTTGCAGTTGCCTGTGCCCCCCGGCGTCGCCAGCGGCACGCCGCGATGGCGGCAGGCATTGTGATAGGCCTTCACCCCATCCGCAGTGCGCACGACCAGTACCGAATGGCCCAGGTTGCTGTATTCGACCCAGTCGCCGACGTCCGGGATCTGCTCCAGACGGCAGGCCATCTGCCAGGCGCGCGGCCACAGCTTTGCGTTTTCAAGCTTGTAGAAGTCCTCGTCGTAATAACGCTGCGCCGGGATTCGCTCCGGGTTGGTTACGCGGAACGGAATGTCGGTGGGGGTCGTCTCGCCAGCGTCAGGCACAGGGCACCTCATGGATTTTTTGGCGCCGAACAGCGACGCAAGCGCAGCGAGGATATGGGCGTGCGGAGGTTTTGCAACGCAGCGACGCAAGTATCCCTGCAGCGTTGTTATGTGTTGTCCGTGACCAGCTGTGTCGGCCCCTCTCGCGGCAAACTCTGTTGTCGGCCTTGCGGCACGAGGATCAAGCTTGCTTGATCCGGTCAGCGCAGGTGACTTTCAACTCGGCCCGACGACCTTCTCGACCTTTTCGTCGAACAGGGGATCGCCGAAGATGAAGCCGATCACGTTGGGCTTGCCGACATGGTCGATCAGCGCGCTCAACGTGATCAGGATCGGCATCGACAACAGCGCGCCAAGCACGCCCCAGACCCAGGTGAAATAGCTGATCGAGAACAGGATCGCGACCGGACTGATGGTGAAACGGTTGTGGAGGATCTTGGGGGTAACCAGATTGGCCTCGATCGCGTGCAGGCCGAGGTAACACAGCGCAGGGGCCAGTCCGGTGAGGATGTCCTGCGAGCCCGCCAGGTTGAACAGCGCGAGCAGTCCGGCCATGATCAAGGGGCCCATGTAGGGCAGGAAATTGAACATTGCGGCAAGCCCGCCCCACATCACCGGTGCTTCCATCCCGAACAGCCAGGCCCCGGTGCCGACAATCACCCCGATCGTGACGTTGATCATGGAGATCGTGGCGATGTAGGCCGACACCCGCTCCTGGACTTCACGCAAGGTCCGCGCGGCGCGCAGCGATGCGCCGACGCTGGTGCGTTCGAGCAGCAGCGAGCGGCGGATGCGGATTCGCGATTCGATCATGAAATAGCCCAACAAAAACGTTACCAGCACCTCGAACACCAGCGACGGTGTCGCCATGGCGAGTTGCTGGACGACCGTGGGCGAGGATATCACCACCTCGCGCGCTGCTGGCTTGCCGCCGCCGGCCAGACCCTGGAGCTGACCGGTCAACTTGGTGAAACCGGCGAACTTGGCCTGAAGCTGATGGATGTGCTCGCCCAGTGAACGGGAGAGGTCGGGCAGACTGCTCGCCAGGTTAAGCGCCGGCTGGACGATCAGCAAGCCAGCCACGACCAGGATCAGCATCAGCAGGACGATCGCAAGGAACGACGAAATTGAGTTTGGCAATCCTAGCCGATCGAGCGCATCGGCCACCGGCGCCAGGATAATCATCAGGACGAACGCGGTCACCAGCGGCAAAAATACCACTGCGCCATGCGACAGCACGAACGGCAGGCCCATAAAGATGAGCACCCCGAGCAGCAGCAGCATCGCCGCCAGCAGACGATCGGGCGGTGTGTGGCCGACCGGTGGGTTGGCGGGACTTTCGCCCGCCTCTGTGAAACCAGTCTCTGCAGAACCAGTCCCCGCAGAAGGTGCGCGGCCAAGGCCGGACGCAGTATGGCTCAATCCGCCGGCGGCGATATCGTCCGTTGCCCAGGCCTCACTCGGTCGATCCATGGTGCCCCCGCTGCCGACGGCTATTCCGCCCGGCTGTTTTGTCTAATGCTTCGCGTGTGCCTTGGCTTCATCGTCGGCGGCGCGCAAAGCGTCTCCTTCGGGTCCGTCGAGCGCCGTCGCTGCGTCCTTGGCCAGTTTTTGCACATTCTTACCTTGCTCGGCCATGAACTCCTTGGTTTCGGTATTGTACTGCTGCGTGCCAGCATAGCTGCCCTCGCCGATATCGCCATCCTTGGCGGTCGCTTGGGGCGTGGTGGGCAGGGTATCGGGCATAGGAAGCCTCCTCAAAGTCGCTTCAAGCCAAGGTTTTGCAGCCGGGAGCGGGTTTAAGAGGAAATGAGCGGGCCCGTCATTTGTTCCGCCAAGCGCCAGTGCGGGTTCAGGCAGCCGAACGCGAGGCGATCCGGAGCCCTTCCATGATTGCCTGGTGCGCGCGGCTCTCGTCGCCCGCATGACGCGCAGGCATGGCATTACCCGCAAGCAACGCGGTGAGCGCGGCGCGGGCGCGACCCACGCGGCTCTTGATCGTGCCCACGGCGCAGCCGGTGATCGCGGCGGCTTCTTCATAACTGAACCCGCCTGCGCCCACGAGCAGCAGGGCCTCGCGCCGCTCAGGGGCCAAGGTCATCAAAGCGCGGTGCATGTCGGCAAGATGGATTGGCGCTTCCTGGCCCGCAGCCGTGGTCAAGGTACGCTCGGCCACGCCTTCATCGTATTCGCCCTTGAAGCGGTTACGGCGCATTTCGGTGAGGAAAACGTTGCGCAGGATCACAAAGGTCCAGGCACGCAGGTTGGTCCCGGGCTCGAACCGGTCACGTGCGGCCCAGGCCTTGAGCATGGTCTCTTGGACCAGATCGTCGGCAGCATCGGGCCGTCCGCACAGGCCGCGGGCAAACGCACGCAGATGCGGAATCTCACCAGCGAGCAAACTCTTGAAATCGTTTGCCCCGGTCACTTCGCGTCGCACTTCAGCCACGATCGTCACCATCCAGCCTGCGCAGAAGATCCTGAAACATGTCGGGCAAGGGCTCTTCAACGACCGATGAATAGAGCTTTTGCAGGCCCTGCGCCCAATCGGGCTGTCGCTTTGCTTTGTCCGTCCCAGACTTGCCCGACGGATTTCGCGATTGCTTGTTGCCACCGGTCATCAGTTCGCCGTCCTCGTTGCACATCTGCAGAATTGCCCGAAAGCCGTCTGGCAGAGAACGGCCGGAGGGACCAGACGATTTCGCCCACCCCATTGGCGGGGATAGCGAGTTGGCGTGAGGGAATGTTGCAACATGGTCCATTGGTGGTTTGGGGGGCATGATGCGGGAACGATCGGAGCTATGATTTGTTCCGTTATCGAATGCCCCTGCGGCGTCCGATGTATAATAGCCCTCGGTAATCGGCGTAGGGGGCAAAAAGGAATCTCGTTAAAGCGATGAAACTTGGGGTTTTGCTTGTCTGACCTCGCGCCTTACAGCCACGCCAGCGAAGACTTGCGGGGGTCCGGGGAGGGGCACGGAACCCGACTGTCGAGGTGGCGCTTCGCGCGGCTGCTGATGCGCTATCCGCGGGTTGTCACGATTTGTCTGTTCCTGCTCGCCTGCGTCCTGACCGCAATGAGCGTGCTCGCGATCGAACGCTCCGCCCGCCAGCGCCAACAAGCCGAGCTTGAGCAATATGCGTCCGATCTGCAGGCGGCGATCGAAAGTCGGGTGATCGCCAATGTCGCTTATCTGCGTTCGGGCGCGGCGATGTTCGCCGAGATCGAGCCGATGTCGAGCAACCTGTTTGAGAAATATGTCCGCAACCTGCAACTCGATCGCAGCTTTCGGGGTTCGCTGGGAGTCGGCTATACGGCCCGCTTTCCGGCCAAGTACCGCGACCTGGCCGAGCGCAAGATGAAAGCGACCTACGGCGCGCAGGCGCGTGTCTGGTCGCAGCGTCCGGTTTCGAACAACAGCATCGATGCGATCCTGTTCCTCGAGCCCAAGACTCCCGCAAATGTCAGGGCCATCGGCTTCAATATGTACGCCGACCCGATTCGCCGGGTAGCGATGGACCGGGCCGAGCACAGCGGTCAGGCGGCAGCGACGGCCAAAGTTGTGCTTCTGCAAGATCAGGGCCCGCATCCCCAGCCGGGCTTTCTGATCTACATGCCGGTCTATCGGACCGATAATGGCCAGCCGATCCTTCGCGGCTTTCTCTACAGTCCGCTGCGTGCGGGCGAATTCGTCTCGGCAGCGCTCGGCCTGGCGCACCTACCGTCGGGACGGATCGAGATTCGCGATCAGGAATCTCCTTTGGGAGACCAACTGTTTGCCCTCACCAAAGGCCCGGGGCTCGCGGATGGAGGCGTTTCGGTGACTCGCCGGATCGACGTGGCGCAGCGAAGCTGGCTGCTCAAGGTGACTTTCCCGACGCTGGCCACACTGTCGCCGATGGGCATGGCAGCCCTGCTCGCGGGGCTGACCGTGTCGACGCTGTTGCTGCTGATCACGCGAATGTTGCTTGCCCGCGCGGAAGAAGATCGCCGCGCCTTGGAGTTCGAGAGCCAGCAGGCGGGGATCCGCGATTCGCTGACTCGTGAGCTCAATCACCGGGTCAAGAATACCCTGGCCAATGTCTTGTCGATCATCGCCCTCACCCGACGCCGAGCATCCGATCTCGACAGCTTTTCCGAAAGTCTGACTCAGCGCATTCGCGCGCTGTCGGCAACGCACGATCTGCTGACCCATTCGCACTGGGGCACGACCTTGCTGTCCGACGTGATCAGCGTCGAGCTGATGCCTTATGGCCTTGATCGCCTTGTCAGCCAAAGCGGTCCACCGGTGAACCTGGCGCCCAACGATGCCCTGTCGCTCGGCATGGCGGTGCATGAGCTGGTGACCAATGCTGCCAAGTTCGGGGCGCTGAGCGTGCCGGAGGGCCGAGTCCATGTCGACTGGAAGCTGATCACCAAGCACCTCGCCCAGATCGACTGGCGTGAAGAAGGCGGCCCGCCGGTCAGCTCGCCGATCAGCCGCGGCTTCGGCACCGAGCTGATCGAAAAGATCGTCGCGCATGAATTGCATTCGCGGGTTGACCTGCGCTTCAATCCCGAAGGCGTAAGCTGCCGCCTGGTGGTGCCCGTGCGCGACGTGGCTGAGTTCCGCCTCAGGGCTCCGAGCGGCAGTTAAGCGGTGAACTGCTGGTTCGGCTGGTTCGGCTGGACGGACGGGGCGGACTGGGCAGACTGGGCGAGCGGGCTTGCGGTCCCAGGTGCAGAACCCGCGAAACCTACCTTTGCAGCGGCCGGCTCGAACCGAAGAACAGCGCCTGGCTGATCGCCGCGCGCACGGTCGATTCCTGGAACGGCTTGGTCACCAGATAGGTGGGTTCCTGGCGTTCGCCGGTCAGAAGCTTTTCCGGATAGGCGGTGATGAAGATCACCGGCACTTCGCCCATCGCCAGGATGTCGGCAACCGCATCGATGCCCGAGCTGCCATCGGCTAGCTGGATATCGGCCAGGACCAGCCCGGGCGATTGCTCGGCGACGATTTCGAGCGCCTGGCGGCGGGTGGCAGCGGTGCCGCAGACGCGGTGGCCGATACTCTCAACCAGCTGCTCCAGCTGCATCGAGATCAGCGGTTCGTCCTCGATGATCAGCACAGAGGTGGCGGACTCGTTCTCGATATCGGTGATGGCCTCGTGGACCAGCGAATCAACCGTGTCGCGATCGAGGCCCATCACCTGGGCCGTCTCATCGCTGGAGAAATCCTCAAGCGTGGTCAGAAGCAGCGCCTGCCGGCTAAGCGGAGTCATCCGCGCAAGGTGCGCCTGGGCTGCGGCTTCGTGGACGCTTTCGCCAACCGGATGCCCAGTGACCGCGACCTGGGCCGAAGACCACAGCTTGTTGAACGCCGCATAGAGCCCGACACGGCTCTCCGAAATCGAATGAAGCAGGGCGTTATCCTCCAGCGCCGCTTCGAGCGTCGCACGGACAAACGCATCGCCTTCATGCTGCGAGCCGGTCAGGGCGCGCGCATAACGGCGTAGATAGGGCAGATGGCGGGCGACGTCTTCGCCGATGGACACAGATTGATCTCCCGATGCTCATGCACTTCTTCGGCGGAGAACGCCGTCCGACGGTTTCGGTTCCGGGCCCCTGAGTGAAGGCCTGATCTGCTTATGCACAATGCCAACCGCCTTGGCAAAACCTCCTGCTCACTGCGCTGCGGGGAACTCTCTGTCCAAGTACGCGTTGCACTTGGGTCAGCGAGACAAATTCTCTGGCCTTCCTCATCCCCCCGGTGAGGGAGGCCATTGTTTTATGTGCTGACTTTATCCGCCGCTGGCGCTGACGCTCTCAACCACTGCGCATCAGTCGGGCCATCAGGCCGGGCGGAGCCAGCTGATCCTCGATCGCCTTGACCAGCACCGCCATCGGAAATGGCTTGGACAGCAAGGTGCCCATGTCGGCAATCCGTGTTGGGATCGATTCGGGGCTGCCGGTCGAAAACACGATTGCCGGGCGCTTGGGCGAAAGCTGGATCGCCAGCTCGGCCAAAGCCCAGCCATCGCCGCGGTCGGCAAGGTTGACATCGAGGACGAGTACCGCGGGCTGAAACTTCTCGAAAGCGGTCAGCGCAGCGGCCACGCTGGATAGGGTCTTGACCTTCTTCGCTCCGGCAGCCCTGATCGCGTCGGCCATATCCTGAGACAACAGCGGGTCGTCCTCGACGATCATCACCAGTCCGGCGCGCGACAGAGGTTTGCCTTTTGTCATCCGCCGATAGTGGCAGCAAAGCCGCATTCGGACAATCGCTTGCCTGCGCTTAACACCGCACAAACCGGCGGTTTGGAAAAAATCATTTTGCTGCGAAAAAAATTCAGGATCGCGGGAACCGGACTTTGCAAGCGCCGTTATAATCTTCGAATGGTGCAGACGTCGGTCCCCGGATCGCACGAAAGCTCTTCTTCAGAGGTTCCGCTTCCCTCCCCCCTCCCGTCGGGACCTCTGTGCCCTGGGCCGCGTCTTTCGAGACGCGGCCCAATTTTCTTATGGGGATCCCAAACTTCGACAGATTCCCTCAGGCGCGCAAATCAGCCCAATCGGGATGGCGCCGGAAGGCGGCTTCGACGTAACTGCACTCGGGCGCGATGCGGAAGCCATGCTCGCGGGCATCGGCCACCAGCGCCTCGACCAGCTGCGCGGCCACGCCTTTGCCACCGATTGCCGGGGGAACCAGGGTGTGTTCGGCATGGCGCACATCGCCGCGCTGAACCCAGGTCAGCCGCCCGATAACATCGCTGTCGGGAACGTGGGCGTGATATTCGCCCGCCTGTTCCGAACCGTGGCGAGTGATGGTCATCCCTTCCATGATGCGTTCCTTGGTAAGCGGCGGTCCCGAGCTTGACGCTCCGCGCGCCGAACCGCATGGCTGATATGGCCATGCAATTCCTCTCCGACAATGCCGCTGCGGTTCATCCCAAGGTCTGGGCCGCGATGCACGCTGCCGATGAAGCCCAGTCGCCCTATGACGGCGACGCGTTGAGCCAGCGGATGGACGCGGCCTTCTCCGCCCTGTTCGAGCGCGAGTGCACCGCGCTGTGGGTGGCCTCCGGTACCGCCGCCAATGGCCTGGCGCTGGCCGCCCTGGTTCCGCCCCACGGCGGCGTGATCTGCCACCGTGAGGCCCATATCGAAACCGACGAGGGCGGTGCGATGGGCTTTTACACCCACGGCGCCAAGCTGATGCTGATCGAGGGCGAGGGCGCGAAGATCGCGGTGCCCGAAATGGCCGCACTGGTCGATGGCCTGCGCGACGGTATTCATCAGGTCCGACCCCATGCTATCTCGATCTCGCAGGCCAGCGAATATGGCCGGGTCTATCGTCCCGAGGAAGTCGTGGCGATCGGCGCATTTGCGCGCGAGCGCGGTCTCTGCCTGCAGATGGATGGCGCGCGTTTCGCCAATGCGGTGGCCTGGCTGGGCTGCTCGCCGGCCCAGGCAAGCTGCGCGGGCGGAGTCGACGTGCTGGCCTTCGGCTGCACCAAGAACGGAGGGATGGGGGCCGACGTAATCGTCCTGTTCGACCCGGAGCTGGCCGAAATCATCCACTATCGCCGCAAGCGCGCCGGGCACCTCCAGTCGAAAGGACGGTTCCTTGCCGCGCAAGTCCTGGCTCTGGTTGAGGGTGGCCTGTGGCTCGACAACGCCCGCACCGCCAATGCCGCAGCGCAGGAGATTGCCAGCGCGGCGGGATCGCGGCTGATGCACCCGGTTGAGGCCAATGAGATTTTTGTCACCCTGACCACGGCCGAACGCGCCGCTTTGCGCGCCCAGGGCTTTGCCTTCTATGATTGGGGCGGCGACGACGCCCGGCTGATAACCTCGTGGAACAGCAATCCCGACGATGTCGCCGCGCTGGCCCGGGCCCTGGACGGATTATGAGCGTACCATCCAGCCGCGCGCGCGATGCGGCGGCATTTGCCCTGGTGGCCCTGATCTGGGGCTCGACCTGGTTCGTGATCCGCGACCAGATCAGCGTGGTTCCGCCCAGCTGGACGGTAACCTACCGCTTCGCCCTGGCCTCGGTAGCGATGCTCGCGCTGGCGCTGGTACGCGGAGAGAGCCTGCGGCTGGACCGCGCCGGACAAATCCTTGCCCTGGTAGTCGGCCTGTTCCAGTTTTTCGCCGATTTCCAGTTTCTCTACCGCGCCGAGATTTATCTCACCTCTGGGTTGGTTGCGGTGATGTTCGCGCTGCTGATCGTTCCCAATGCGGTGTTCTCGCGGATTTTTCTTGGTGTGCCGATCGGTAGGCGGTTCATTGCCGGATCGCTGGTGGCGATGGGCGGGATCGCGCTGCTGCTGCTCCACGAGTATCGCGCGGCCAGCAAGGGCCTGGGCCCGGATGTAATCCTGGGCGTAGCGTTCGGGCTCGCCGGGATGATGTCGGCCTCGGTCGCCAATGTCATCCAGGCCATGCCCAGCGTGCGGGCGCGGGCGATCGTGCCACTGATCGGCTGGGCGATGGTCTGGGGCACGGTGGCCAACGCAGCGTTTGCCTGGGTGTTCGCCGGACCGCCGGTATTCGATCCGCGACCGCTCTATCTGGGCGGGATCGCCTATCTGGCAATCGTCGGCTCGGTGGTGACTTTTCCGCTCTACTTCGGACTGATCCGGACCATGGGCGCAGGCCGCGCGGCCTATATCAATGTCGCGGTGCCGGTAGTGGCGATGGCGCTGTCAACGCTGTTCGAGCATTTTCGCTGGGGCGCGCTGGCCGTGGGCGGTGCAGTGCTGGCGATGGCGGGCTTATTGATCGCGTTCTCTGGCTTCGGCAAGCGCGCGCAACCCTGAGCGAAAGTCGGAATAGCGCGGCGCCCAGCCCAGCACCCGCCGCGCCTTGCCGTTGGCGGCACGGCGGTTCTCGGCATAGAACTCGCGCGCCATCGGCGAGAGTCCGGCTTGGTCGAGCGTTTGCAGCGGCGGCAGTTCCAGACCGAGCAGGCGGCAAGCCTCCTCGATCACCGCGTTCTGTGAGCACGGCAGGCCATCGGCCAGATTATACGCCCCCGGTGGTCCATCGAGCCCGGCGATCACCCCGCTGGCGATATCGGCGACATGGACTCGGCTGAATACTTGTTCGGGCAGGTCGATCCGATGCGCCTTGCCCTCGCGCACCCGCTCCAGCGCGCTGCGTCCAGGGCCATAAATTCCGGGCAGGCGGAACACCCGCGCGCTGCGCGCCAGCCATGCGACATCGGCGAGCGCCCTTGCACTGCGGCGGCCCTGTCCGGTGGAAGCGCTCTCGTCGACCCAGGCACCTTTTGTATCGCCATAAACCCCGGTGCTTGATAAATAGCCCAGCCAGCCATGCCCCAGCGCATCGCCATAGCGGGTCAGGACCGGATCGTGGCCGTCAACAGGCGGGACCGAGGACAGCACATGGCTCGCCCGCGCCAGCCCGGCCCGCACCCCGGCCCCATCATCGAAAGCAAGATCGCCGGCGCGCCCGGTCGAAACTACCTCCCAGTCACGATCGCGCAAAGCTGCGGCGATGAATCCGGCGCTATAGCCTAATCCAAACAGGAATAGCCGACCGCTCACGGTTTTGCGGGAGCGTCCGGAGCCATCGGCGGCGGCATGACCATCTGCGCGTTAGGCACATGATCCTGCTTCCACTGCATTGCCAGCCGCACCCGCGTGGCGCCCGAAGGATGATCATAGAACACCGCCTCCTCAAACGGCGAAGGCTCGATCTTGCGGTACTCGGCCAGCTTCATCGCAGTCAGGGCAAAGCCGTCGGGCTCTTTCGCGGTGGCCAGGCCGAAGGCATCGGCCTCGCTTTCCTGGGTGCGGGTCAGGGTGTTGAGCAGCGGCGTTGCCAGCGCTACCGCTGCGTAGCCGAATTTGCTTTGTGTCATGCCCAACCTTCCCCTAAGTGTTTTACTCGAGCAATACACCTAACGGGCGGAGGGAATGATGCAAGCGCCAAGTTTGCTCTTGGGTGCGACGCTGCCCGACCCTAGATAGCGGGCATGGATATTGCCCTCAACCCCGCCACCTCGCCCGGAAATTCTGAAACCGCCGATGCCGCCGTCGCACCGCAGGCCCCGGCGGTGATCTTTCGCAAGGACTATCGCCCGCCCGACTGGCTCGTGCCGCAAGTTGCGCTCGATTTCGCGCTGGGGCTCGACGAGACAGTCGTGACCGCCACCCTGTCGATCAGACGTAATCCGGCCGCAAGCGGTAGTGGCACGCTGCGCCTTAACGGCGACGGGCTGGCGGCGCGCAGCGTCGAGGTCGATGGCCGCGCGGTCAACGACTGGCGGATGGACGGGGCCGACCTGCTGATCGACCTGCCCGGCGAAGCGCACGAGGTGAAAGTCGTGACTGGGATCAATCCGGCTGCCAACAGCCAGTTAATGGGACTCTATGCCTCCAATGGGATGCTCTGCACCCAGTGCGAATCCGAAGGGTTCCGCCGCATCGCGTTCTTCCCCGACCGGCCCGATGTGCTGTCGGTCTATACCGTGCGGCTGGCCGGAGACGCCGCGCAGTTCCCGGTGCTGCTTTCCAACGGCAACTGCACCGCCATGGGCCAAGGCGAGAACGGCAACCATTGGGCGCAGTGGCACGATCCCTGGCCCAAGCCGAGCTACCTGTTCGCGCTCGTCGCCGGGCAGCTTGTGGCCAACAAGGGCGCGTTCACCACCATGAGTGGCCGCAAGGTTGAGCTGGCGATCTGGGTCCGCCCCGGCGACGAAGCACGCACGCACCACGCGATGCAGTCGCTGATCGCGTCAATGCGCTGGGACGAAGAGGCGTTCGGGCGCGAATACGATCTCGACCTGTTCAATATCGTCGCCGTCTCCGATTTCAACATGGGGGCGATGGAGAACAAGGGGCTGAACGTGTTCAATACCCGCTATGTCCTGGCCGATCCCGAAACCGCGACCGACGGTGACTATAACGCGATCGAGGGCGTCATCGGTCACGAGTATTTCCACAACTGGTCGGGCAACCGCGTGACCTGCCGCGACTGGTTCCAGCTGAGCCTTAAGGAAGGTTTTACCGTGCTGCGCGACCAGCTGTTCAGCGCCGCCATGGGCTCCGAAGCAGTCAAGCGGATCGAGGACGTGCGGGTGCTGCGGGTGGCGCAGTTCCCCGAGGATTCGGGGCCGCTGGCGCACCCGATCCGGCCCGACAGCTTTCAGGAGATCTCCAACTTCTACACCGCGACGGTCTACAACAAGGGCGCCGAAGTGATCCGGATGATGCGGACACTCGCTGATTTTGGGGCCGGGCCAGAGCGCTTTCGGGCAGGCACCGACCTCTATTTCAAGCGCCACGACGGCGAGGCGGCGACCTGCGAGGATTTTGTCACGGCGATCGAAGACGGCGCTGGGCTCGATCTCAAACAGTTCCGCCTGTGGTACAGCCAGGCGGGTACGCCCAAGGTGACCGCTACCCTTGGCCATGCCGACAATGTGGCCACCTTGCGCCTGACCCAGGTGGTGCCCGCGACCCCGGGTGAGCCTGACAAGCTGCCGATGCCGATTCCCTTGCGCGTCGCGTTGTTCGATCGGGACACCGGCAAGCACGGCGGCGAGCAATTGCTGGTGCTCGACAAGGCCGAGGCGGAGTTCACTTTCCCCGGCTTTACGGCATCACCGATCCTGTCGCTCAATCGCAATTTCTCCGCGCCGGTGGCAGTGTCGGCCGACCAGTCGCGCGATGATCTGGTGTTTCTCGCCGCGCACGATGACGATCCCTTTGCCCGCTACGAAGCGATGCAGACGCTGGTGGTGCAGCATCTGGTCGGCGCAGTTAATACCGGGATGAGCGATGCGGCGCGCGACGAAGGCCGAAACGCGATCGGCGAGGCGCTGGCTGCGGTCATTGCTGATCCCGCGCTCGACGATCTGATGCGCGGCGAACTGATGATCCTGCCGGCCGAGACCTATCTTGCCGAGCAATTGCCGATTGCCGATCCCGCCGCGATTCATGCCGAGCGCGAGGGCCTCAAGGCCTGGCTCGGCCAGCATCTGGGTGATCAGCTGCGCACGTTGCACGACCGGGTTAGAGCGGTGCCCTACAGCCTCGATCCCAAAGCTCGCGGCGCGCGCAAGCTCAAGACCCAGACGCTGGTCTACCTCGCTGCGGGAACGCCGGAAGATGCGGCGAAGCGTGCGACCGCTCAGTATCGCGCTGCCGACAACATGACCGACCGCCAGGGCGCACTGATGGTGTTGGCTGGGCTCGATTGCCCCGAACGCGCCGAATGCCTCGCCGACTTCCACCAGCGTTTTGCTGACAATGCCCTCGTCATCGACAAGTGGTTCTCGCTTCAGGCCGGCTCGCTCCATCCCAAGGTGCTCGACCATGTCCGGGCGCTGGCAGACCATCCCGACTTCACCATGGCCAACCCCAACCGGGTGCGCGCGCTGTACATGGCGATGGCGGCGAACCCGGCCGCGTTCCACGCCATGGACGGCGCGGGCTATCGGATGATTGCCGACCTGATCATCAAGCTCGATCCTTCCAATTCGCAGACTGCCGCCAAATTCGTCCCCCCACTGGGCCGCTGGCGGCGGATTGAGCCGGGCCGTGCGGCCTTGATGCGGGCCGAACTGGAGCGGGTCGGGGCGCAGCCGGGGCTGTCGCGCGATACGCTCGAACAGGTAACCCGCAGCCTTGCGTGAAGCCCTTGAGGTCAACCGCGCAACAGCGCTGGCCGGACTGCCGCATGGCTTCCTCGGGCGCCGGGGCGGAGTGTCGCAAGGCGTGGTCGCGAGTCTGAACATCGGCCTGGGCAGCGAGGATGATCCGCAGGCTGTCGCACAGAACCAGCGTCTGGCGATCGACGCGGTGCTGCCGGGCGCGCGGCTGGCTACCGTCTATCAGGTCCACGGCGTCCGGTGCGAGACAGTCACCGCGCCCTGGCCCGATGATCGGCGTCCCCACGCCGACGCCATAGTCACTGACTGTCCGGGGATCCTGCTGGGCATCCTCACCGCCGACTGCACCCCGGTACTGTTTGCCGACCACGCGGCCGGAGTGGTCGGCGCGGCCCATGCTGGGTGGAAGGGCGCGCTGGCTGGGGTGACCGACACGACCATCGCGGCGATGGAGGCGCTCGGCGCGCGGCGCGAGCGGATTGTCGCCGCCATCGGGCCGACGATTGCCCAGCCGAGCTACGAGGTAGACGAGAGCTTCCACACACGATTTTTAGCCGAGAACGCGAACAACGCGCACTTCTTCGGATCAGGCCGTCCCGGTCATTACCACTTCGACTTGCCCGGCTACGTCGCGGTCCGACTGGCACAAGCGGGGATCGGTTCAGTCGATAACCTCGGGCTCGACACCTGCGCACTTTCTGCCCGGTTCTTCTCCTATCGCCGCGCCACGCTTAACGGTCAGGCAGACTACGGCCGCCAGATCGCCCTGATCGGGCTGGCCTGATCGCCAACCAGCCCCCCCTAAATAGCCACAAAAAGGCCATTGGCAGTGCCATCAATCGCGTCTATCAGGCCCGCCAAGTCGGCACCTGCTGCGCGTTCACGGCGGCAGCGGAGGGCGGGCGCCGGGGTTTCCTGAACGCGCGACTGAACGAAGATTTAGGGTTCGCCCGGCCTCTGGCCTCGCGGGCTGCAAATGAGCAAGGCACGGTCAATCATGTCCAACGATGCGGTCATCGAAACTCCCGAGGCGACAAGCGCCCCGGAAGGTGTGCGGCGGCGCGACTTCATTAACATCGCCGCGTTCAGCGCCGCCGGGATCGGTGGTCTGGCGGCGCTTTATCCGCTGATCAGCCAGATGGCGCCTTCGGCCGACGTCTTGGCTGAAAGCTCGACCGAAATCGACATCAGCGCGATCCAGCCGGGCCAAGCGATCAAGGGCGTGTTCCGCAAGCAGCCGGTGTTCATCCGCAACCTGACCCCCAAGGAAATCGCCGCGGCCAACGCCGTGCCGGTCTCTTCGCTGCGCGATCCGCAGTCGCTGGGTGACCGGACCAAGCCGGGCAAGGAAAACTGGCTGATCACGATGGGCGTATGCACCCATCTTGGCTGCGTCCCGCTGGGCGCGAGCGAGGGCGAGGTTCGTGGCGAGTTCGGCGGCTATTTCTGCCCATGCCACGGCTCGGTCTACGATACTGCCGCGCGCATCCGCAAGGGTCCGGCACCCAAGAACCTGGAAGTGCCACTTTACGCATTCTCCTCCGACACTGTCGTCAAGATCGGCTGAGGCAACAATCCATGAGCTTTCCCTGGGCCCAGAGCTACACCCCGCAAGCGCCGCTGATGAAGTGGCTGGACGAGAAGCTGCCTCTGCCGCGGCTCGTCTACAACTCGTTGGGCGGCGGCTATCCGGTGCCGCGCAACCTCAACTATTTCTGGAACTTCGGCGTCCTCGCCGGCTTCTGCCTGATGCTGCAGATCGTTACCGGGGTGGTCTTGGCGATGCATTATGCAGCCAACGCCCAGATCGCCTTCGATTCGACCGAGCACATCATGCGCGACGTCAACTGGGGTTGGCTGATGCGCTATGCGCATGCGAACGGGGCTTCGGCGTTCTTCGTGGTGGTCTATATTCACATCTTCCGCGGGCTTTACTACAGCTCGTATAAGGCCCCGCGCGAGATGGTCTGGCTGCTCGGCGTGGTCATCTACCTGCTGATGATGGCTACCGGGTTCATGGGCTACGTCCTGCCCTGGGGCCAGATGAGCTTCTGGGGAGCCAAGGTCATCACCGGGCTGTTCAGCGCGATTCCCTTCATCGGCGAGCCGCTGCAGCATTGGCTGCTGGGCGGGTATTCGCCCGATAACGCTGCGCTCAACCGCTTCTTCAGCCTGCACTTCCTGCTGCCGTTCGTGATCGCGGGGGTCATCATCCTGCACATCTGGGCGCTGCACATCCCGGGCTCGTCCAACCCCACCGGGGTCGACGTCAAGACCGAGAGCGATACCCTCCCGTTTCATCCCTACTACACCGCCAAAGATGGCTTCGGGCTGCTGTTTTTCCTGACGATCTACTGCACTATCCTGTTCTTTTTCCCCAACTCGCTGGGCCACCCGGACAATTACATCCCGGCTAACCCAATGAGCACACCCGCACACATCGTGCCCGAATGGTACTACTGGCCGTTCTACGCGATCCTGCGTGCCTTTACCTTGAACTTCCTGTTCATCCCGGCCAAGCTGTTGGGCGTACTCGCCATGTTCAGCGCGATCCTGCTGTTCTTCCTCCTGCCGTGGCTGGACACTTCGCCGGTGCGCTCAGGCAATTACCGTCCGCTGTTCCGCAAGTTCTTCTGGGTTCTGGTGCTCGACGTGCTGGTCCTGGGCTATTGCGGCGGTTCGCCAGCGGCCGAGCCCTACGTGATGATCAGCCAGGTCGCGGCGATCTATTACTTCGTGCACTTCCTGGTCATCCTGCCGCTCGTCTCTTCGATCGAGCGGCCCGAACCGCTGCCGTTCTCGATCACCGAGGCGGTGCTGGGCAAGGATGACCATGCCGTGCTGGCGCCCCCTTCAGTGACGCCCGCAACAGCGCCGCTGACGGCCTGAACCCCCGCGAGAAAGAGAGACCCATGATCCGCATCTTCTCCATTCTCGGTGGGCTGTTCTTCGCCGCAGCATTGCTGTGGTCGCTGGGCAACGGCGCCTACAGCGCGATTACCGAGCCGGTCGCCGAAACCGCCGAACATGCTTTCCACATGGCACCGCACGAGCTGGAGCTGGCCAGCAACGGCGCCTTCGGCCGCTTCGACAAGCGCCAGCTGCAGCGCGGCTTCCAGGTCTACAAGGAAGTCTGCTCGGCCTGCCATTCGCTGCGCCTGGTCGCTTTCCGCGACCTGACCGCGCTGGGTTATAACGTCGACGAAGTGAAGGCGATCGCCGCCGGCTTCCAGGTCCCCGGGATCGATCCCAAGACCGGCGAAGTTAACATGCGCAAAGGCATGGCTACCGATTACTTCCCCAAGCCCTTCGCCAACGATATCGCCGCGCGCGCCGCCAACAATAACGCGATTCCGCCCGACTTGTCGCTGATGACCAAAGCCCGCGACGAAGGCCCGGCTTATGTCTATTCGCTGCTGACCGGGTACCGCAAGCAGGTCGGCTACAAGAACGACCATGGCGTTGAGCTGCTCAAGCATTTCCCGGACTCGAAGACCCCGCCGGGGCTATACTTCAATCCTTATTTCGCCAACCTCAACCTCGCCATGCCGCCGCCATTGGCCAGCGAAGGCCAGGTCGGGTACACGGATGGGACCAAGGCAACGGTCGATCAAATGGCCCAGGACGTCGCCGCCTTCCTGGTGTGGACCGCCGAGCCCAAGCTTGAAAAACGCAAGCAGACCGGCTGGCCGGTGGTGCTGTTCCTGGTCTTCGCGACGATCCTCTCCTACCTCGCCTACAAGCGGATGTGGGAAGGCCAGAAGCCCAAGCACTGATTGTCTGAGAACGACATTTAGGGAGCGCAAGTGGGCGGTGAGCGAAGGAACGCTCGCCGCCCGTTCGGCTTTCAGGCCAACACCCAGCGATTGACCCCACCCACCCGTCTCGCATAGGGAAGTTCTAGCGCGGGTATAGCATAGTGGTAATGCACTAGCCTTCCAAGCTAGCTAGGCGGGTTCGATTCCCGCTACCCGCTCCACCTCGGTCAAGCCTTCTGCGCGTATTCGAAAGTTCTCGCGGGACCGGCAATCATGTTGACCATTTCCATATTTTTTCGGCGTGCGATGTCGGGAATGAGAAAAAGATCGACGAACAGCCACAATCCAAGCACCACCCACCCGGTGAAGACCGGTTTCCACTCGAGCAGAAGCAGCAAAAGTTGTGCAATCGTCGTTCCGGTCTGACCCTAGATAAAACCGATGAGCGGCAAAGCTACCCAGAAAAAACCAGAGAAGATAGGCGCCGCCGGTAGATTTGCGATTGGCCTCAAAGGTCAGCTGTTGCCGAACTGCGTCATTAATAGTGGCCCCCTGATTCGCGATACCCAATCGAAATATCGCAATAAGAAAAGGCAAGATAATACGGCAAAGTCACGTATCCGGGGTTCGCCATTTACGAAAAGCTCACCCCACCGCCATGTTGTCGATCAGCCGTGTTCCGCCGATCCGCGCGGCGACGAGCAAGCGCGCGGGCTTGCCGGGCTGTTCCGCAAGCTCGGCAAAACTCGTCGCATCGCGCAGTTCGGCGTAGTCGATGCTCTCGAAACCGCTGGCGAGCAGCACCGCCTTGAGCCGGGTGAGTGCTTCGCTGACCGGCTTGCCCGCGGTAATCTCGGCAATCGCCTTCTTCATCGCCGCGGGGAGGAGCGCGGCGCGGGTGCGGTTTTCAGCCGATAAATAGGCATTGCGCGAGGACAGCGCGAGCCCGTCGGCTTCGCGGACCGTGGGCACACCCAGGATCGCATCCGCGTTGGGAGCGACCAGGTCGAGATCGTGCGCCATGCGGCGGATTACTAAGAGCTGCTGCCAGTCCTTCTCGCCGAACAGCGCAAGGTCGGGCTGGACCTGATTGAAGAGCTTGCACACCACCGTGGCGACCCCGTCGAAATGCCCAGGCCGCGCGGCACCGCACAGGCCTTCGCTGACTCCGGCGATGGCAATGCTGGTGGCAAAGCCGGCGGGGTACATCGTCGCCGCGTCGGGCGCCCAGACCAGGTCGACGCCCTCGCCTTCAAGTAGGGCGCAGTCGCGCGCGAGCTGGCGGGGATAGGCGGCGAGATCCTCGTTGGCGCCGAATTGCAGCGGGTTGACGAAGATCGATACGGCAACCGCATCGGCGTGGCGCCGCGCCGCGCGCACCAGGGTCAGGTGGCCCTCGTGCAGTGCGCCCATCGTCGGGACCAGCACCAGCTTGCCCCGTTCGCGCAGGTCCGCGACACAAATGCGCAGTGGATCAAGCTGTTTGATGATTTGCACGCGCCGGGGGGCTCCGATAAGACCGAATCATCCGGCCGTGCCCTGCCTAGCGCGGGCCCGGCCGGGACCACAAGTTCGCTCTCGCCTTATTGCAGAAAGCCTGAACCGCCGCCGTGTCCATCGCTTCTTCTCCGCATCGCATCGTCTTCGCCAATGAAAAGGGCGGGACCGGCAAGTCGACCACGGCGGTCCATGTCGCTGTGGCGCTCGCCTACCAAGGCGCGCGGGTCGCCGCGATCGACCTCGATCCGCGCCAGCGCACCTTGCATCGTTATCTCGAAAATCGCACCGAGACTGCCCAGCGCCGCAAGATCACCTTGCCCACTGCGCAGTTCGCCGTGTTCAACGGCACGACCATTGCTCAGCTGGACGCGTTGATCGCCGAGCTGGGCCGGGGCTGCGACTTCGTCGTTTTCGACACTCCCGGGCGCGATGACGAATTTGCCCGCCATATTGCGACCAGTGCCGACACCCTGGTCACCCCGCTCAACGACAGCTTCGTCGATTTCGATCTGATCGGTCAGGTCGATGCCGAGACTTTCAAGGTCCGCAAGCTGTCGTTTTATGCCGAGCTGATCTGGGAAGCGCGCAAGAAGCGGGCGATGGCCACGATCAAGGACCGCCAGGATAGTGGTGTGGGCAAGGACATGGACTGGGTGGTGGTCCGCAATCGCACCCAGCATGCCGAGGCGCGCAACATGAAGCGCCTCGACGGAGCGCTGGCCGAGCTGTCCAAGCGGGTCGGCTTCCGCGTTGCCGGAGGCCTGTCCGAACGGGTGATTTATCGTGAGCTGTTTCCGTCGGGGCTCACGTTGCTCGACAAAGGGCAACTGGGCGAGCTGGGCACCAGCCATCTGATCGCGCGGCAGGAATTGCGCTCGCTGCTCTCCGCGCTCAAGCTGCCGATGCCCACTTCGGCGCCAGCTCCGGCCAATCGCGCGGTCGAGCGCGAACTCGCCTTGCCCAGCGCAGCATGAAACTCCTGTGGCTGCTGGTTGTCGCCACGGTGGCGTGCAAAATGCTTGCCGGGCACTGGCCGTGGGAACTTTGGGGTGGTTCCACCCGTTCAAGGGCCGCCGATCAGGCCCGCGCACTGCTGGGTGTGCGGCGTAACGCAACCCGGGAAAACATCATCGAAGCCCACCGTCGGCTGATCGCCCTGGTCCATCCCGACCGCGGCGGCAGCAACGAACAGGTCCATGAGGCGAACGCCGCACGCGACCTGTTGCTGGCGCAGGCTCAACCCACGCTGGAGCAACCATGAGGCATAAATTCGACCCGACTGTCTTGCGCGAATACGATATCCGCGGGATCATCGGAGAAACCCTGGGCGTGGACGATGCCCGCGCGATCGGCCGCGGCTTCGCCACCTTGCTGCGCCAGGCTGGCGGCAAGAAGGTTGCGGTTGGCTATGACGGGCGGCTGAGTTCGCCGGTGCTCGAGGCTGCGCTGGTCGAGGGGCTCAACGCCAGCGGCGTCGATGTCGTCCGGGTCGGCATGGGGCCAACCCCGATGCTTTATTACGCCGAAGCCTCAGCGGAAGATGTGCAGGGCGGCATTCAGATAACCGGCAGCCACAATCCCGCCAATTACAATGGCTTCAAGATGGTATTTATGGGTCGCCCGTTTTTCGGCGACGACATACTGGAACTCGGCCGCTTGGCGGCCACCGGCGCGTGGCTCGACGGCAATGGCGTCAGCGAGCAGCGCGAGGTCCTCCACGCTTATGTCGATCGCCTGCTCGAAGGGCTGGCCGGGATCGACGACGATCGGCTGGCCACTTTTCGGGTCGGTTGGGACTCGGGGAACGGTGCCGCCGGTCCCGCGCTCGAATTGCTGACTGCCAAACTGCCTGGGGAGCATTATTGCCTCTTTACCGAAGTCGACGGGAATTTTCCGAACCATCATCCGGACCCGACGGAGGAGAAGAACCTGGCCGATCTCAAGGCGCTGGTCGCGGAGAAGAACCTCGATTTCGGAATAGCTTTCGACGGGGATGGTGACCGAATCGGCGC
This sequence comes from Novosphingobium sp., assembly GCA_043781375.1. Classification (GTDB taxonomy): domain Bacteria; phylum Pseudomonadota; class Alphaproteobacteria; order Sphingomonadales; family Sphingomonadaceae; genus Novosphingobium. Next base: position 7,469 of record JAYWBP010000040.1, on the reverse strand, counting down.
GGTCGACGGCACGGGCCGGGTAATCTGGGGCGACCAATTGCTCATGATCTATGCCGAAGACCTGCTGCGAATGGATCCTGGTTCCACGATAATCGCGGATGTGAAGGCCTCACATGCTTTATTCGAGCGAGTCTCTGCACTTGGTGGACACCCGGTTATGTGGAAAACCGGACACAGCCTGATTAAATCCAAAATGAAGGAAACCGGTGCGCCGCTGGCGGGCGAGATGAGCGGCCACGTATTCTTCAAGCACCAGTACTATGGCTTCGACGACGCGCTTTATGCCGCGATTCGCCTCATCGCGGCCTCGGTCCGGCTGGGCAAGTCGGTGACCGAACTGCGCAGCGAGATGCCGGCGCTGGTCAACACGCCCGAACTGCGCTTCCAGGTCGACGAGAGCCGCAAGTTTGCAGTGATCGACGAGGTCAAGGCGCGGCTTGCGGGCACCGGCGCCGATGTCAACGACATCGACGGGGTGCGCGTGACCACCGCCGACGGCTGGTGGCTGTTGCGCGCCTCGAACACCCAGGACGTGCTGGTCGCGCGCGCCGAAAGCAACGACCAGCCCGGGCTTGACCGGCTGATGGGCATGATCGACGCCCAGCTCGCCGCCTCGGGCCTGGAGCGGGGCGAACAAGCCGGGCACTGAATTTATTTCAGTTTTTTACAGGATTGCGTCGCTCTGGGACGACCTGTTCATCTGAGCTTTATCTCTGTCCCGCCAAGGCGCGGGCGAGGTCGCGCTCGGGACATTGGTAATGCGCGCATGAGCTTGGCCTATGCCTGATAGATCGCCGGAGTGGGACCTGCCATTGCGGGCGATCTATGCCTATCGGCCCTCGCTACGCAGCCGCACCGCCGCGCTGCTGATGGCGCTGGTGATGAGCCTGCTGATTCTGGTCATGCTGATCCGGATGGGCATGGTCGTCCTGCCGCCGGGGGTCCCGGGAAGTCGGCTGACCGCGATCACCACCTCCAACTCGACAGCCAAGGTGGCGAGCAAAAGCCATGCCGAGGAGAAAGCGGCGCCGGCCAGCGCACCCGTGCCTCACCCGGTCGAGGCGCTGAAGATCCAACCGCATCCGATCATCCTGCCGCCCGCACTCAAGATCGTGCCGATGACCAGCCAGGACTTTGCCGCCTCGGATATCAGCAAGCTGCCCAAGGCAGGCGGGGCCAGTTCATCAGGCGCGAGCCAGGGCGGCGGGGCAGTTTATGGACCGGGCGAGGGACCCTCGGGCGCGCAGCTGTACAAGGCCGAATGGTACCGTGAACCCAGTCGCGCCGAGATGGTCACTTATATGCCCGCGCGCGGTGCGCCCAATGGCGCCTGGGCGACTATCGCCTGCCGCACGATCGAGCACTACCACGTCGAGGATTGCCGCGAACTGGGCGAATCGCCGCCGGGTTCGGGGCTTTCGCGCGCGCTGCGCCAGGCTGCCTGGCAATTCCTCGTCCGCCCCCCGCGGCTTGATGGCAAGCCGCTGATGGGCGTGTGGGTAAGCATCCGCTTCGACTTCCTGCGCAGCGCGGCGAAGGAGGAAGATAGCCCCGAGCCGGAAGGGGTATAACGGACCGGTTCAATGGGAACCGCGGCGGGCGGAATGAGTCTTTTACCTTGAAAAGGGTGCTTCATGCGGATCGATGAAAAAACGGCGGCCTTGGCCGAAAGCGACATTTTTGCCCGAATTGCCGATCCGGCGTTCCCTTGCGTCGGCGCAAAGTCGGCGCTGGCGCGCGGCACCCTCAAGGTCTTGCCCTGCCACAGCCTGGCGAGTGGGTGGGACGATCTGGTGATCCACCGCAGCCTGATGGACTGGGCCGATGCGTACCGCAGCGACCCGGGCGGGCTGCGTAGCCTGGCTGCGGTCTTCGATGGACCAGACGATCTTGGCGAGGCTAAGTTCGAAACGCTGATGTGGCAGCGCATCCAGTCGTTCGCCGACAAGGACGCGTGGCTCGGCCAGTCTTATGACCACCGGGTCAGCGCCGATCCCCAGGATCCGCATTTCTCGCTGAGCTTCGGGGGCGAGGCGTTCTTTGTCGTGGGCCTGCACCCCAATGCCTCACGCCCGGCGCGGCGGTTTCCCCGGCCGACACTGGTGTTCAATCTCCACGACCAGTTCGAGCGGCTGCGCGATGAGGGCCGCTATGAGCGGATGCGCGACAAAATCCTCGCCCGTGACGAAGCACTGGCGGGCAACGTCAATCCGATGCTAGTCCGCCATGGCGAGGTGAGCGAGGCAGCGCAGTATTCGGGGCGGCTGGTCGGGCCGGAATGGAAATGCCCGTTCCACGATTCGCGCAGTCACAACCAATGACTTTCGTGAGCGAAACCATGGAGATTCCGCCGCGTTCAGGCACGGCGTTCGCTTTGAAAAAGGGCCAGGTGCTGCGCGTGATTGACCCGCGCGGCATGCAAGTGGCCGACTTGCTCGCCTTTGCCGCCGATGATCTGCGCGAAGTCATCTCGTCCGGGCGGACATTTGATTACGAAGAAACTATCCGTTTGGGCACAGGCAACCGGCTGTGGTCCAATCGCTCGCGCGTGATGCTGGAAATCATCGAGGACCGCGTCGGCCGCCACGATTTCCTGCTGACCCCGTGCAGCGAGGCGACCTTTCGCCATTTTTATCCCGAACTGCCGGTCCATCGTGGCTGCTTCGGCAATCTCGGCGCTGCTCTGGCGCCTTTTGGCATCGAGCCCGACGCGATCCCCGTGGCGTTCAACCTGTTTATGAATGTGTCGGTCGATGGCGAGAGCGGAAAGCTCGAAGTGCTGCCTCCGACCAGCCAGGCGGGCGACTTCATCCGGCTGCGCGCCGCAATGGATCTGATCGTCGGCCTCACCGCCTGCTCTGCACCAGCCTCGAACGGGGGCAGTTTCAAGCCGATCCACTATCTCATCGAGAATTAGCGAGCGGGATCGTGTTCCGCACTTTCCTACTGCCAGCCAATCGCGGTATGGTCTGTTTATGAGGTGCCCCGGACGGCTTTTCCCATTGCTGCCAGGGTATACCTGCTCCACCCCGGAATTTCCCCCCCCTTGGACCTGTCAGGTTTGTAAGCTTCGGGCCTTTGCAGGCCAGCCGGAATGATCCCCTCGGGGGTCCCGCTCGAACTGACCGCATGGTTCGATGGCCGCGGCTGGCGGGTGCGGCGGCATCAGGTCGAGATGCTCAAGGCTGACGACGCGGGGCTTCACGCCATGCTTGTCGCCGATACCGGGGCGGGCAAGACGCTGGCCGGGTTCTTGCCTACCCTGGCCGCGTTCACCCCCTCTCGGCTGCAGGGCGCGGCTCCGCCCGAGGGCTTGCACACGCTCTACGTCTCGCCGCTCAAGGCGTTGGCGCATGATGTCCAGCGCAACCTGATGACCCCGGTGGAAGAGCTCGGCCTGCCGATCCGGGTCGAGACCCGCAGCGGCGATACCCCGTCCGACCGCAAGGCCCGCCAGCGCGCCCGGCCGCCGCACATCCTGCTGACTACGCCCGAATCACTGTCGCTGCTGCTGACCTATCCCGAAGCTGCGACCCTGTTTGCCACACTCCAGAGGGTAGTGATCGACGAGGTCCACGCCTTCGCCACCAGCAAGCGCGGCGATCTGCTGGCGCTGGCCCTGACCCGCATCCAGGCGCTCGCCCCGCAGATGCGCCGCGCGGCACTGTCGGCGACGGTGGCTGATCCCGAAGCGTTCCGCGCCTGGCTCGCGCCGTGGGGGGACTTGGATTCGGTCGTGCTGGTCGAGGGTGAGAAGGGCGCCGAACCGCAACTCGAAGTGCTGCTGCCCAAGGAGGAACGCGTGCCCTGGAGCGGGCATGCGGCTGCCTGGGCGGTGCCGCAGCTTTATGCGGCGATCAAGGCCAACCGGACGACGCTGATCTTCACCAACACACGGTTCCTGGCCGAGTACATCTTCCAGCTGCTGTGGGACATCAACGAGGATACCCTGCCAATCGGGATCCACCACGGCTCGCTGTCCAAAGAGGCGCGGCGCAAGGTCGAGGGGGCAATGGCGCGCGGCGAATTGCGTGCGCTGGTCTGCACCGCCAGCCTTGATCTGGGGGTGGACTGGGGCGATATCGACCTGGTCGTGCAGATGGGCGCCCCCAAGGGCTCATCGCGCCTGCTCCAGCGGATCGGCCGGGCTAACCACCGGCTCGATAGCCCCAGCCGGGCATTGCTGGTGCCGGGCAACCGCTTCGAATACCTGGAGGCGATGGCGGCGCTCGATGCAGTCGCGGCCGGCCAGCGCGATGGCGAGGATTTTCGTCCCGGCGGGCTCGACGTGCTTGCCCAGCACATCATGGCCTGTGCCTGTGCCGGGCCGTTCCACGAGGAATCACTGCTGGCCGAGGTGCGCTCGTCGCTGGCCTATGCCTGGCTGGACAAGGCGGGTTTCGCCCGCGTGCTCAATTTTGTGGCCACCGGAGGCTATTCGCTCAAGGCTTATGACCGGTTCAAGCGGATCGTCCGGGGCGCAGGGGGTATTGGGGACGGGGTCTGGCGGCTGACCCATCCCGAACACGCTGCGCGTCATCGGATCAACGCCGGGATCATCGTGGATGCCGAGATGCTCGAGGTCCGCTTCCGCAACGGGCGTTCGCTGGGCCGGGTTGAAGAAGGCTTCGGGGCGAGCCTCACGCCGGGCGATACTTTCCGCTTTGCCGGGCTCGACCTGGAAGTCGAAGGGGTGCGCGATCTGGAGCTGATCGTACGTGCGGCCAAGCGCTCGGGCATGATCCCCAGTTACATGGGCGCGCGGATGCCGATCTCGACGCACCTGGCTGACCGGGTCCGTGCGATGCTGGTCGATCGCGCCGGCTGGGCGCGGTTCCCCGACGATGTCCGGGAGTGGCTGGAGGTGCAGGACTGGCGCTCGAAACTGCCTGGACCGGGGACGCTGCTGGTCGAGAGCTTCCCCCACGACAAGCGGCATTACTCGGTGTTCTACACCTTCGATGGGTGGAATGCGAACCAGTCGCTGGGGATGCTCATCACCCGGCGGATGGCCGATCGCGGTCTCTCGCCGCTTGGCTTTGTCGCCAACGACTATGCGCTGGCGGTGTGGGGATTGAAGCCGATCGACGATCCCGCCGCGTTGCTCTCGCCCGACATCCTGACCGATGAATTCATCGCCTGGGTCCAGGATTCGCACTTGCTGCGGCGCGCCTTTCGCGAGGTGGCGGTGATTGCCGGACTGGTTGAGCGGCAGCATCCGGGCAAGAAGAAGACCGGCCGCCAGGTCACCTTCTCGACCGACCTGATCTACGACGTCTTGCGCAAATACGAGCCCGACCATGTCCTGATCGAAGCGGCCTGGGCCGATGCGCGCAGCCGGATGACCGACGTCGCCCGCGTTGCCGACGTGCTCGAACGCGCGGCCGAACAGGTCGACCATGTCGTGCTCGACCGGGTCAGCCCGCTGGCGGTGCCGGTGCTGGTGATGATCGGGCGCGAGCGGCTGCCGACCGGGGCGGTGGACGATGAGTTGCTGCTGGAAGCGGAGAGTCTCGCGTCGGCGGCGATGCGGCCGGAATGAGGAGCTGTGCCAGTAGCACCCAAAGCTCCCACCGGGGGTATAGTTTGATCAGGGGTCGGCGCTACTCGCCCGGCGCAGCTTGCGGATCAGCCGCACCGGCGGGAGGCTGGACCAGCACCCGCTGGATCTGGCCGGTATCGGGGTCGATCACTTCCTTGACCATGGGTGTCGGTGTCGCGACCGGAGCGGCGGCAGGCCCGTTGAGCCACTCCTCATGTGCCCGGCGCCTCGCATCGGGATCGCCGTCGCTATCCACCACCCTGCCTGCCGCTTCGCGTTGAGCGCGCAGCTCGGCGGCGGCCTTGTCGAGCTTCTCCACGCCGCCGCCTTTAGCGACGAAGGCGGCGATCGAGATGAGGGTGAGCGCTGCCCAGACCAGGGCGAACCAGCGGCTGCGGAACAGGAGTTGCTGCATCGTGCCTACTTCGCCCAGGGAGACTTGTGCGGAACATGGACCGCGGCTTTGTCGGGACCGGCCGAGGCGTCGGTCTCCTCGGCCGAGGGGATCGAGCAATAGGCGGTCATCATCACGCCAGCGGCCCAGAACAACGCTTTCCAGCGGCTGGCGAAGACCGTGTTAAGGCGGGGGCCGATCATCATGGCACCGGGTTAGCGCAAGGGGGTTAACTTTCGGTGGCCTCGCGCTGCAATCGATAGAGCAATTCCAGCGCCTCGCGCGGGGCCAGGGCATCGACATCGAGCCCTTCCAGACACTGGCGCAAAGTATCGACCGGCGCCACTTCAGCCTGAAGCGCAGCGGCGAACAGCGGCAGGTCGCCCAGCCCTGCGGCGAGCCCCCCGGTGGCAACACGGCCTTTCTCCAGCCGGTCGAGCACCGACTTGGCGCGGGCAAGGACTGCTGGCGGCACTCCCGCCAGCCGGGCGACGGCAATGCCATAGCTGCGGTCGGCCGGGCCGGGGGCGAGTTCGTGGAGGAGGACCAGCTCGCCCTTCCACTCGCGCGCCCGGACATGGTGAAGCGACAGCGCCTCGCAGGTCTCGGCCAAGCGGCTGAGTTCGTGATAGTGGGTGGCGAACAGGCAGCGGCAGCAGTTGGTCTCGTGGATCGCCTCGGCTACCGCCCAGGCCAGCGCGAGCCCGTCATAGGTCGAGGTGCCGCGCCCGACCTCGTCGAGGATGACGAAGCTGTGCGGCGTCGCCTGAGCGAGGATTGCGGCGGTCTCGACCATCTCGACCATGAAGGTCGAGCGCCCGCGCGCCAGATTGTCCGCTGCGCCGACCCGGCTGAACAGGCGGTCGACCAGACCGATCGTGGCGCTGCTGGCGGGCACGAAGCCTCCAGCCTGGGCGAGCAGGACGATCAGCGCGTTCTGGCGCAGGAAGGTCGACTTGCCGCCCATGTTGGGGCCGCCGACCAGCCAGAGGCGGTCAGCGGGTCCGAGCGCGCAATCATTGGCGACGAACCGTCCGCCCGAGGCCGCCAGTGCCGCTTCGACCACCGGATGGCGTCCGCCGCTGATTGAAAGGCACGGCTCGGCGACAATCTGCGGGCGGCACCAGCCGCCCTCGGCGGCGCGCTCAGCCTGACTGACAGCGACGTCGATCCGGGCCAGAGCCTGGGCGGTGGCGGCGATAGTCTGGCGGCTGGCGACCGCCATGGCGACCAGTTCCTCGAAATGCGCGTCTTCGGCGGCCAGGGCATGGCCACCCGCCTCGGCGATGCGGCTGGCTTCCTCATGCAAGGCGAGCGCGTTGAAGCGCACTGCCCCGGCCATAGTCTGGCGGTGGGTGAAGGCGCTGTCGGGGGCCATCAGCGCGTCGGCATGGCGTGCGGGGACTTCGATGAAATAGCCGAGCACGCCGTTGTGGCGGATCTTGAGCGCAGCGATGCCGGTCTCGTCGCGGTACTTCGCCTCCAGCGCGGCGATGGCACGGCGCGAATTGCCCGAAGTCTGGCGCAAAGCGT
>JAYWBP010000039.1:0-7590 GCA_043781375.1 Novosphingobium sp. | reverse complement strand
GCGTCGAACTGGTGCGGGCCGGAATGTGTATGCCGAACCATGACCCGCGCCGGTTGTGGACGTTGCCAGCGATCGCGGCAAAGGTGGATCGCGCCCTTGCCGATGGCGCAACGCATCCGCGCTCAGCACCCGAACCGATGGGGGCGCACAATGGCTAGTGCGGCGGCAATTCAGCTAATCCAGCCGGGCAGCCTAAGCCCTGACGGAAAGCCGACCGAAGAATCGCTGGCTCGCGAATGGGTGGCGATCCACGGCGAAGGCTGGCGATTCGACCACACCGCGCACCGCTGGTTCCATTGGGATGGCCAACGTTGGGCGAGGGATGATTGCAGACTTGTCGGCTACCTAATCGCTGAGCACTTGCGCGCGGCTGGTGCGGCATCCAAGGCCGCGCATATCGCTTCCGCAAAGGTGCTGCGCGGTGTCGAATCGATCGCAGCAACAAATCCAGCCGTGGCGCTCATTAACGACAAATGGGACGCGGACGCTTGGATTATCGGCACGCCAGCCGGGACGGTAGATTTGAAAACTGGCAAGGTCCGGCGCGCTAACCCCGGCGCGCTAATCACGAAGCTGGCAGCGGTTTCTCCCGGCGATGGCGAACCCGTCCAGTGGCTGCGTTTCCTGCGTGAAGCGGTGGCGGACGACGCCGAGATGATTGGCTTTCTGCAACGCTGGTGCGGCTATATCCTGACAGGCTCGACGCAAGAGCACGCATTTGCCTTCATTCATGGCCCCGGCGGCAATGGCAAATCCGTGTTCCTAAATGCGGTGGCTGGCATCCTTGGCGACTATTCGGTGACGGCTGCGATGGAGACATTCACCGAGGCGCGCAACGATCGGCATTCGACCGAACTGGCCATGCTAACCGGCGCGCGGCTGGTGACAGCATCGGAGACCGAGCAAGGGCGCGGCTTTGCCGAAGCGAAGGTGAAGGCGATAACCGGCGGAGACCCGATCACCGCGCGGTTTATGCGACAGGACAACTTCACGTTCCAGCCGCAATTCAAGCTGATGATCGCGGGCAATCATGCACCGTCGCTACGCAACGTGGACGAGGCCATGCGGCGGCGGCTTAACATTCTCCCGTTCGTGGTGAAGCCTGCCAATCCCGATCGTGAGCTAGAGGCCAAGTTGCACAGCGAGTGGCCGCAAATCTTTGCCTGGATGATTGCGGGTTGCCTCGATTGGCAGGCCAGCGGCTTGCAGCGCCCAGCGGCTGTAGCGGGGGCAACTGAAACCTATTTCACCGATCAAGACGTGTTCGGGCAGTGGCTAGATGATTGCTGCCAGTGCGCCTCTGACAAGTGGGAGCAACCCACGCCCTTGTTCAAGTCATGGTGCGACTATGCCCGCGATGCTGGCGAAGCGCCCGGCAATGCCAAGGACTTCAAAGCGTCACTGGCACGGCGGGGAATCCATCGCGGCAAGACGGGTGGGATCAAAGTCTATCGCGGTGTCTCACTGAGAGGGGCAATCCAATGATTGGGGCCACGAGGGCCACGAGGGCCACGTGGGGCCACGTGGGGCCACGTTTTTCGGATGACACATATCCCGCGCACGCGTGAAGCTCATAATGGCGTTTTGGTGGCCCCACGTGGCCCCAAAGTTTCAAAAACGGGAAAAAACAGCCATTCCCCTTGGTTGGTTGGGGCCACGTCGGGGCCACGTGCGCGGCCGTTTTTTTCGATGGGCGGCTGGCATGACGAAACCGAGGTCCGACAAAAAGGCGCTATGATCACGAAAACCGAGGTGAATTGACGATGGCAGATGACCCGAAAAATGGCGGTCGAAAATCGGACGGGACGTTCGCGCCGGGCAATAGCCTAGGCGGAAGTCGCTCTGGATCGCGGCATAAGACGACGCTCGCAGTCGAAGCCCTGTTGGAAGGCGAGGCTGAGGGCCTGACCCGCAAGGCAATCGACCTGGCGCTTGCCGGTGATGGGCCTGCGCTGCGCTTGTGCCTGGATAGGATCGCGCCACCCCGCAGAGATGGGCCGGTGTCGTTTCCGCTGCCGCCAATCAGCACTGCCGCCGACGCGGTGACGGCTTCCACGTCGCTGTTACAGGCGGTTGCCGCTGGTGACGTGACCCCTGACGAGGCTGGGCGCGTGATGGCGCTTCTGACGGCGCACAAGGCGCTTGTGGAAGCGGGCGACCTCGAGGCGCGAATTACAGCATTGGAGGCAAGGAAATGACGGCTCTTTCAAAGCGGGTGCGGGCGTTGGAGGTGGGCGGGCAAGACGCACTATCCGATGCTGTGAGGCTGTGGTTTGGCATGCCCGCGCAGGGTGAACACGGCGGCGACTTCACCTTCAGCACCAAGACCGGCGCAATCGATACGTCCGGACTTTCACAGGAGGCAAGAGAATGGCTCGAAAGGATATGACGCTGCGCGTGGAAGCGCTGGAAAATGGCGGCGGCGGCACGGTGCTGATTGTCGTGGAACCCGGCGAGCATGAGGCAACAGCCCGCGCACACTACGAAGCCGCCAACGGGCCTGTCCCGGCACGCGCGGCGCTCCACTGGATTAAAACCGGGGTGCCCCGGGGGAGGAGTTTCGAATGCGCCTAGATAGTCGCCTGAAGGCCCTTGAGGGCGTGCGGCTTGGTGTTCAGCGGTGGCATCGGCTCGTTGTCGAACTTGGCCAGACCGAAGCAACCGCGCGCGCAGCGTATGAGGCCGTGCATGGGGCCATCGGGTCAGGCGAAGGAGTGATTGTCCGTGTCATCGTCTAATGGCAACCGCCGGCCCGCGTGTCCTGAACCAGCCGCGCCAGCCGTTTTACTGATCGATGCCTCCCTTTGGGAAGTGGGAGGGCACAATGCGCATGAGTGAGCGGCTAAGGGCATTGGAAGCCAAAGCGGGCCCCGATTTATCGCACCTGTCGGACGAAGAAATTCAGGACCAGATACGCGCCTTTTGCGAGCGGTTGACCGCAATCGGTTTGCCGATCGAACCGAACCCCGACTTGCACCTGACCGTAGCGGAACTGAAGGCGATGCTCAGTGCGGGCACTTGATCGCAGGCTGTCCGGACTGGAGATGCGCTTGGCGTCGCAGGCCGTGCCCATGCACCTTTGCCTGGACGGACTGAGCACGAAAACCTTGGAACGGCTGGAAGTGATTGTTCGGACGCTCGACGCCGGGAACCCGGTTGAGGAGCTTTCGACGGATGACCTTTGCGTGTTGGCGAGCATCCGCATTGTTGACGTGCCGGCCGAAGAATACCGAAGGGGGGTAATCGTATGAGCATATCAAAGACCAGAACGCGCGTCGAAAAACTGGAAGCGCGGACCGATGCTGCCAATTTGCCTCGATGGCGGCTAATATTTGTCATGCCCGAGGATGACCTCGACGCTGTGAAGTCCAAAAACGAAACTGAGAACGGCCCAATCCATCCTTCCGAAGGGTGGTTGGTCTTTCGCGGGGTTTCTCCCTCCATTTAGCCGAGCGCCGATCGGCAACCGCAACGCTCGGAAGCATGGCGGCTATTCCGCCAAAACCAAGGAAGCGGTGCGATTTATCAAATCGATCGCGCGGCTAGTCCGTGACGTTGAGTGTTAGCTATCCACCCTGCAGCGCCTCGCCTTGGGGAAGGAACAAGAAATTGTTGATATAGCGCCGTCCCTCGACCGGGTTATCTAACGTGTCCGGGTTCTGGTCGAGCGCTAAATTGAAGTCAGCAATTGGGTTCCAATTTCCGTTGTCGAAGAAGGAGCAACTGTAGCCCATCGATTCTAACATGGCCACGATACGATCGGGGCCGCCAACGTTGTGGCGCTCCTCAATTTTAACGAGCAGCCGAGGTTTATCCCGATCAATGGTCGCACGCGCGCCATTCAGCACGGCTTCCTCAAATCCCTCAACAGCGATCTTCAAAAAACCGATGCGTGAAAGGCCAAGGGCGTCGAGTGTGCGAGTGGTGACTTTGAGGTGCTTGACGTTTCCAGTGGGTGCATCATCGCGCAGCGTAGCATACGCCGCCCCCTCCTCAGGAACGCACAATTCGCGTTCACCATCGGTCGCAGACAATGCGCACTCTCGAACGGTTACGTTGGGCAAGGCTTGGTTTCGCACAAACTTCGCAAATAGAGGGATCGGCTCAAAAGCGATCACCTGCTTGGCAAGCTGGCTCAAAGCATAGGTGTAAATCCCAAGATTGCTGCCCACGTCGATCGCCAAGTCGTCCTTTCGAACGATGCGAGGCAGCTGACTCAATTCGGCCTCGCCACCTCCGCCAATCATGCGCTCGTATTTGGCACGCATAAGTTTGCCGACCGCCCAACCCGGTAAGAGGTTTAGAAGTTGAAGCTTGCTGTTGTCGTTCACTTCTAGCCACCCATCGTTTAAACTAAAACCTATCGGGACCGGATTGGCCCCATTTATAAAATGGCCTTATGGCAAGACGCGCAGCGGTATCTTTGCACCGAAAGCCATTGCAGCCATATAGGGCGGTTTGTCCGTTGATAGCCTCGACACGCGCACTCGAAAAAAGCATGGTCAAAAGGTTGCGTCAATCGCTGCGTCGCCGCTTCTACAAGTCAGGTGTCCCCGGCGGATTGGCGCCAGAGAGCGGCTTCAGCTTGGGCGTCGCGTTCGACTAGGCTCCGAGTGGTTCGAACTGACGACTGAGCGCGGTTTACCAGGCTTTAAGCGGGAACCGGTAATCCGGACAAATGAAGCGATCCATATCGAGCCTGCTCCTCCCGCTCCTGGCCCTGGCCGCAACCACGGCTTGCCAGCCCGACGTCAACCACCAGATCGGCAAGGCGCGCGAAGCCTACGACGCGCACCGCTACGGCGACGTGCGCGAAATGCTGTCGCCGATCCTGTCGTTCGATCCTGCCAATGCCGAAGCCGGGCTGCTTGCCGCGCGCGCTGCGCTGGCGCTGGGTGATGGCCAGGCGGCGCGCAGCGCGCTTACCGCCCTGCCCGCGGCGCGGCGCCCGGGCGACTATGCGGTGTTGCTGGCCGAAGCCCAGCTGCTCGGCGGGCAACCCGATCAGGCGCTAACCGCGCTGGGCGAAGGGCGTACCGCCGAAGCCGAGCGCATCCGCGCGCTCGCGTTCATCGGCAAGGACCAGCCCGAACGGGCGCGCGCCGCGTTCGAGCGCGGCATGGCGCTCCGCCCGCTCGATGTCCGGCTTGCCGCTGACTACGCCCGGTTCAGGCTCGGCACGCACGACGTCGTGGGCGCGCGCCCGCTGATCGAGGCCGCGCTCGGCGCCGATCCACGCTCGCTCGACGCGCTGCTGGTCAAGGCCCAGTACGCGACCACCAGCGGTGAGACGCTGGCCGCGCTCGACGCCTATGATCGTGCGCTTCGGCTCTATCCGGGTAACCTCGCGGCGATCGCCGGCAAGGCCGGGGTGCTCGGCGATCTGGGACGCACGCGCGAGATGCAGCAGGTGCTGGCGATCACCGACGGTGCAACCGGGCGTAATCCCACGCTTGCGTTCGTCAAGGCGCGCGCCGCTGTTGCCGAGAACGACTGGCGCGGCGCGCGCGACATTCTACAGGCCAACGCGACGCTGCTGCGCGACAACGATGCCGCGGCGGTGCTCAACGCCGAAGTGCTGGCGCATCTCGGCCAGGTCGAGCAGGCGCGCGCGCTGCTGGCACCGGTGCTGACCCGCAGCCCGGGCAACGTCCTGGCGCGGCGCGAGTTGGCGAAGATCGAACTGGCGCAGCACGACGGGAAAACCGCGGCCGAAACGCTTGCTCCGCTCGTCGGCAAGCCGACCTCGGCTCCTGAGGACCAGCGCGCCTATGCGGCCGCCGCGCAACTTGCCGGACGGCCCGATGCCACGGCCGCCGCAGCCGATGCGCGCTATCCCAGGCCGCAGTGGCTGGCGGCCAACCTCGCGCTGGCCGACACCGCGATGCGTGCCGGTCGCTGGGCCGAGGCATCGGCGAGCTACGTCAAGATCCTTGGGGTGACCGACGGGACGAACCCGCTGGTGCTCAACAACTTGGCGTTCGCCCAGAGCCGGCTGGGCAACCGCGCCAAGGCGCTGACTTATGCCGAGCGGGCGCTGAAATTCGCCCCGAACAGCGCGTCGGTGATGGATACGGTGGGCCAGTTGCTGATCGAGACGCGCGGTGATCGCGGCAGGGCGCTGGCGCTGCTGCGTCGCGCGGCCCAGGCCGCACCACAGAACGCCGCCATTCGCGATCACCTGGCTCAGGCGGAAAAAGCCGCCTGAGCCGGGCCGATTGCCGGCCGGTCGTTCAGGCGAAGGCGGGCCTGAGCGTTGCCGAAGCCGGCAGCAGCTTGCGGCGGAACGCCACCAGGCCGAGCAGGCCGCCGGCGAACAGCAGCACCATGCCCGGTTCTGGCACCGGGGTGCCGCCGCTCGAATTGCCGCTGCTGGTGAGCGTGCCAGTGCCGCTGGCCGAGGACACGCCGCTGATACCGGTGATCGACTGGTAGCGGACCGCAAAGTCGCTCAGCGTCAGCGACGAGACCGGCTGCGAGAACGACAGGGTGAACGCGCCGGTGCCGCTCTGGCCGATGGTCAGGCCGCCGCCGGCGCCGCCGGCGCAGCTGCCGGTCTTCGCGTCCTTGAAACACACGTCGACCGTGCCGATCCCGTTGGGATAGTTCGACGACAGCGTGGTATAGGCAAAGGCGCCGGTGCTGGTCGCGCTGGTGATGTTGGGATCGGTGTTGAACGCGAAGCTCGAGATGCGCGAATCAGTGACCGGCGCCGAACTCGTGTTGGCGACGCTGTAGTTGAACGTGTAGTCGTTGCCCGAGATGCCGGTCAGCGTGAAGGTCGTCGACCCGGTCAGGCCCTGGACGGTCGTGCCGTTGGTAAATCCGTTGTAGTTGAGCGAGAAGCTCGACCCGATATTGCCCGAACCGAGCGTGATTGAATCCGCGATGGCCGCCGAAGGCAGACCGAAGGTGGCGAAGGCGGCAAGCGCTAGGAACTTGGTCTGCATGTCGGGCCTCTTCATTCCAAGAATTTGAACGACTCCGGGCGGGTTTCGCGCCAAAGTTGGGTCGAGCGAATGGTTCGATAGCCGGACTTTCGCCGCTGAGCCGATGCTATGCAACAAGTCACGCAGCGCAACAGGCGGCTGGATTGTCCCACAGCGGGACGCGCCTTCTTTCGTTCCGAAACGGCACAAGCCAGAGCGTCCGAGTTAACGGCCGGTCTGCCGGGCGGCGGCTGGTTCGACGTCAGGACATTCGCGTGTCTGATACCGAGATTACCGGCACAGTGCTGGTCAGCGGGTTAAACCATCCCAAGCTGTTCCTCGATCGATTGGCGGGCACCGTGAGCCTTGCGGGCAAGGCTGGGCAATTCAACGGTCGCTGTCAAAAGTTTGACCCCGCAACCGCGCAGCGGGCATTTTGACGGCTCGGCCTGAATATCCCGATCAATGCCATCGCATACGGCCCTAGCGGGCACGCTATCGGGGAGCGTTTTTGGTAATTCGCCGGATCGGTTGAAACATTTTCAATTAAATCAACGTCGAATGGCGGACAGGGTGGGATTCGAACCCACGGTGAGCTTCCACCCACGGCGGTTTTCAAGACCGCTGCAATCGACCACTCTGCCACCTGTCCGCGCGTGGT